>DASWPG010000010.1:0-44899 GCA_036404115.1 Cellulomonas sp. | reverse complement strand
CGAGCCGATCGGCACCAGGTCGTCGTCGGCGCTGACGTTGTAGTTCGCCAGGTAGAGCAGGTGCTGGAACTGGTTCAGCTCCAGGTCGCCGGCGCTGAGGATCGGGTTCGGCTGCGTGTAGTCGGTGAAGTTCACCAGCTCCACGTCGATGCCGGCGTCCGCGGCGAGGTCGGTGAACGTCGTCCAGTACCCCTGGGAGATGTCGGTGACGCCGACCCGCACGGTCACCGGGTTGTCGGCGTCGGCCGTGGTCGAGGAGTCGGCGGTCGGATCCGAGCTGCTGCCGCAGGCAGCGAGCGTCGCAGTCACGACCAGGGCGGCGAGGGCGGCGGACAGTCTGCGCTTCATGAGGGCCTCTCGGAGGGTGCCCGGCGGGTGCCGGGCACGACGGGTGGTGCTGGGTGCTGGGGTGTCGGCCGGGTCGGTCCGCCGGACGTCCGGGGGCACGGCGGGTCGTGGCCGGGCCCGGGCCGATCGTCCGGGGGTGCTGATCCGCACCGGGGTGGAGCATCCGGCTCGGACGACCCGGTGCTCGGGCGCCGGGGGCGTTCAGCGGGTCCGCTGCGGTCGCGCGGTCAGTGCCGACAGCGCGAGGGACACCCGAGCGCGCGGACGGCGGCACGCGTGGCGTGCGGGCGTCGGCTGCTGCTCACGGTGCGATCTCCTCAGGCCGGGCGGTGCTGCCCTGTGCGGGCACTGTGGGCGGGACGCTACTCAGCGGTCCCCACCGGTGGAACGTCCTGTCCGGCAGGAGGGACGACGTGTCCGGCAGGTGTCGCGACCGGCCCGCCCTCGGGAGACCGCACTGTGGGTGATCCCCTCTAGAGTTCACGGGGTGACGACAGCCCTGTACCGCCGCTACCGGCCCGAGACCTTCGCCGAGGTCGTCGGCCAGGACCACGTCACCGCACCTCTGCGCCAGGCGCTCCGCAGCGGCCAGACCAACCACGCGTACCTGTTCTCCGGCCCGCGCGGCTGCGGCAAGACCACCTCCGCGCGCATCCTCGCGCGCTGCCTGAACTGCGCCGAGGGGCCGACGGACACCCCGTGCGGCGTCTGCCCGTCCTGCGTCGAGCTCGCGCGCGGCGGCCCCGGCAGCCTCGACGTCGTGGAGATCGACGCGGCCAGCCACGGTGGCGTGGACGACGCCCGCGACCTGCGGGAGCGCGCCACGTTCGCCCCCGCGCGCGACCGGTACAAGGTGTTCATCCTCGACGAGGCGCACATGGTCTCCCCCCAGGGGTTCAACGCCCTGCTCAAGATCGTCGAGGAGCCGCCGGAGCACGTGAAGTTCATCTTCGCGACCACCGAGCCGGACAAGGTGATCGGCACCATCCGGTCCCGCACGCACCACTACCCGTTCCGTCTGGTGCCGCCGGACGTGATGACCGGCTACCTCGACCAGATCTGCCGCACCGAGGGCGTCCGGACCGGTTCCGGGGTGCTGCCGCTGGTCGTGCGCGCCGGTGGCGGCTCGGTGCGCGACTCGCTGTCCGTGCTGGACCAGCTGATCGCCGGCTCCGGCCCGGACGGCCTGGTCTACGAGGACGCCGTCGCCCTGCTCGGCTACACCCACGCCTCGCTGCTGGACGACCTGGTGGACGCGATCGCGGCGCGCGACGGGGCCAGCGCGTTCCGGGTGGTCGAGCGCGTGATCTCCACCGGGCACGAGCCGCGCCGGTTCGTCGAGGACCTGCTGGAGCGGCTGCGCGACCTGATCGTGCTGGCCGCCTCCGGCGAGGCCGCGGCCGCCGTGCTGCGCGACGTCCCCGTCGACCAGCTGACCCGGATGCAGACCCAGGCCGCGCACCTCGGGGCCGCCGAGCTGTCCCGGTCCGCAGACCTGGTGAACGCCGCGCTGTCCGAGATGACCGGTGCCACCTCGCCCCGGCTGCACCTCGAGCTGCTGATGGCCCGGCTGCTGCTGCCCGCCCTGGACGACTCGGCGGTCGGTCTGGGTGCACGGATCGACCGGCTGGAGCGCGACGGGGTCCGGGGTGCCGCGTCGGGTGGCGGTGCGGGGCCCGCGGTGGTGAGCGCGACGGCGGGGGCCGTGCCGGGCGAGCGTGTGCCGGGCTCGGCGTCGGTGCCCGGTGCGGTGCACGCGCCCGCCGGGGCACCGCCCGTGACCGGTCCGGTGCCGGGATCCGCGTCTGCTGCTCGGTCCGAGCCCGCCTCGGCGCAGGCGTCCACGCCGCCGTGGGACGTCGACGAGGAGCGCGTGGCCTCCGCGACCTCGGCCGCTGCCGACCCCGGTGCGGCGACCGGTCCCGTGCCCGACGTGGGCCGGGCCTCCGACGAGCGGGCCGTCGCCGCGACGTCCGCGGCGGAGCGACCCGCAGCCGTGCCGGAGCCCGAACGTGCGCTGGCACCCGCACCCGCGCAGGAGCCGGCCCCGGCGCCGGGGACCGTGCCCGTGCAGGACCCGGACCCGGATGCTGGTCCGCACGCATCCCTCCCGTCGGCGCACGACGTGCCCGCGCCTGCTCGGCCGACGCACGACGGGTCGATGCACGACGTCTCGGCGCACGACGCTCCGGCGCACGATGTGCCGACCGCCGAGCCGGTGGCCCCAGCACCGCGCCCGGCCGGCGGCGCGGGTGGCGGGGACACCGAGATGCTGCGCCGCCGCTGGCCGGAGGTGCTCGACACCCTCAACCGGCTGAAGAAGGCCACCTGGGTGCTGATCAGCCAGAACGCCCAGGTGATGGAGCTGGACGCCACCACCCTCCGGCTCGGCTTCGGGGCCCCCGGCCTCGCCTCTGCGTTCCGGTCCGGTCCGCACGGTGAGCTGGTGCGCCAGGCGGTGCGGGAGACGCTCGGCTTCGACGTCCGGGTCGAGGGCGTGCTGGCCGGAGCCGGTGCGTCGGCCCCCGCCCCGCAGGCCACGGAGACCGCTGCCGGTGCTCGAGCGCGGACCCCCTCGACCGCGCAGGCCGCCGCATCGTGGGACGTGCCGGGCGCCGGCGCGACCGCGGACCCCGGACCGGCGGACGGCGCCCCGCAGCGTGCCCGCGAGCACGGTGCCGGTGCCCCGCACCCCGCTGCCGGGCCCGTCGGGGGTGACGCGTCCGGTCAGGACGGTGAGACAGACCCCACCGCCGATCCCTGGGCGGACGCGCCGGTCACCGCGCCGGGTGCCGCCGCCGACCCGTGGGTCGACGTCGCCGTGATCGCACCCGCGTCCGACGAGCCCGACCGTGTCGACCTCCCCGACGCCCTCGACCGTCCGGATGGGGCCGACCGTCCGGATCGGGTCGATCGCCCGGGCGATGCCGATCGTCTGGGCGCGGCCGACCACGCAGGTGACGCGGGCCACCAGGGCGACCTCGACCGTCCCGGCGACCTCGACCGACCCGGCGAGACCCATGACGCCGACGAGGCAGGGGGCGAGAGGTCGTCGGTCGAGGGCAGCCCTGCCATCGCTCCCGGCCCCACCACCGTCCCCGGCCCGTCCACCGCTCCCGGCCCGGCCGTCGGCACCCGCTCGGCCACCGTCCCCGGCCCCGTCCTCGACCGGGTCGTGGGCGCGCAGCCAGGTTCCGCCGCCGAGGGTTCGTCCGTGCCGCACCCTGGCGGCGCTCCCGGCTGGGACGGCATCGGCCACGACCCGGACGACCCGGGCCCGACCGAGCCGCCTGAGGAGGACGGGCCGCCGTCCTGGCGCCCCTCCTCCCGGCCCTCCGCCGCTCGCCCGTCCGGGGTCGGCGCCGCTGCTGCTCCGGGCCGCGACGGCTCCGGTCCCGCCGCCGCTCGTACCGGCACCGCTTCCGCGACCTCGGCCGGCCCCGCAGCCGGCACGTTGAGCGGAGCAGACCGGGTGCGTGCCGCTGCCCGGCTGGCTGCCGCGGGATCCGGGACGCAGCCCGCGCCGGCGGGTGACGGCCGCTGGTCCGACGACGAGCCGTCGATGGACGACCCCGACATCGGGGCGACCGCGCTGTCCGGCGTCCCGCTGCTCGTCCAGGTCCTCGACGCCACCGTCATCGAAGAGCTGCACCCCGAGGCGTTCTGACCGCGCGCCCGATCGATCGGCGTCGAGCGAGCAGCACGCCCCGTTCGTGACCGCGTGCCTGCTCGCGCTGCCGTGTCTGCGCCGGGACCGCTGCCGGGTGCGTGCCAGGGTCGCTGCGGAGTCTGCGCCGGGACCGCTGCCGCGCTGCTCCGGGTCGGGCGGGGGAAGCCCGCGGTGCCGTGTGCGCGCCGGGGCCGTCCCTGTCACAGCGAGACCGTAGGCTGGCCCCCGTGTACGAGGGTGCGGTCCAGGACCTGATCGACGAGCTCGGGCGGCTGCCCGGCGTCGGTCCCAAGAGCGCGCAGCGCATCGCGTTCCACATCCTCGCGGCGGACCCGACCGACGTGCGTCGGCTGGTGGACGCGCTGACCGAGGTCAAGGCCCGGGTCCGGTTCTGCGAGGTGTGCGGCAACGTGTCCGAGGAGGACCTCTGCCGGATCTGCCGCGACCCGCGCCGCTCGGTCGCGGTGATCTGCGTGGTCGAGGAGCCGAAGGACGTCGTCGCGGTCGAGCGCACCCGGGAGTTCCGCGGGAAGTACCACGTGCTCGGCGGCGCGATCAACCCGATCGCGGGGATCGGCCCGGACGACCTGCGGATCAAGGACCTGCTCACCCGGCTGGCCGACGGCACGGTCTCCGAGGTGATCCTCGCGACCGACCCGAACGTCGAGGGCGAGGCGACCGCGACCTACCTGTCCCGGCTGCTGGTGCCGATGGGTCTGACGGTGAGCCGGCTGGCGTCCGGCCTGCCGGTGGGCGGCGACCTGGAGTACGCCGACGAGGTCACGCTGGGGCGTGCGTTCGAGGGGCGCCGGCGGATCAGCGCCTGATCGGGGACGTCGACGGTACGGTCGACGGGCAGGCGGGGCGCCGGGCGGCGCACGGAGCAGGGGAGGGCGGCATGACCGACGTGGACCCCGGTCGACCGGGCGGCGACGCCGAGCTCGCGGACCTGCACGCCGTCGCGGAGTCGGTCGCGCGGGAGGCCCGGAGCTTCCTCAGCACCGTCACCGAGGTCGGCGCCGGCGCGAACCCGGAGGCGGCGATCCCGCTGCTGCTGCTCGCGGTGTCGGACGTGCTCGCGGTGGGTGCTCGGCTGGGCGCGATCGTGGACGTGGTGCCGAGCGAGCGGTACGAGCCGGACGTCGGCCCGGACCCGGACGTCGAACCGCTGCGCGCCGCCCTGGCGAACGTGCTGGAGGGCCTGGACGACTACGTCGAGGTGGTCGACCCGGTGCTCGGCCCGCAGGTCGGCGCGTCCTCGTTGTCCGGCGACCTGGTGTCGGTGGCCGGCGCGCTGGTGCAGGGGCTGCGGCACCACGCGAACGGGCACGTGCTCGAGGCGCTCTGGTGGTGGCAGTTCTCCTACCTGTCCACCTGGGGCGAGCGGGCGTCCAGCGTGCTGCGGACGTTGCAGTCCCTGCTGGGCCACCTGCGCCTGGACGTCGACGACGACGTCGCCACCGAAGCAGAGTACGACGCCCTGCAGCCCTGACCCTCCCGGCACCCCCGGTACGCCGTCGAGCGGGCAGCTCGTGTCGCCCAGATCGGACATCGGACGACAAGAGCTGCCCGCTCGACGAATCTCCCGCGTGCCGCGGGTGCGGTGCGGGGTGCGCGGGCGGCGCGCGGGGTCAGGCGACCGTGGTCTCCAGGGTGACCTCGATGTTGCCGCGGGTGGCGTTGGAGTAGGGGCAGACCTGGTGGGCCTGCTCGACCAGCTTCTCCGCGACCGCCTGGTCCAGGCCGCCGAGCTCCACGTGCAGCGCGGCCGACAGCTGGTAGCCGCCCTGGCCGTTCGGGCTGATGCCGATGTCCGCGATCACGGCGGAGTCGGCGATGGTGATCTTCTCCGCGGCGGCGACGGCCTTCAGCGCGGAGTGGAAGCAGGCGGCGTAGCCCGCGGCGAACAGCTGCTCAGGGTTGGTGCCGCCGCCGGGGCCGCCCATCTCGGTCGGGATCGCGAGGGTGACGTCCAGCACCCCGTCGCTGCTCACGGCCTGGCCTCCGGCGCGGCCGTTCCCGGTGGACGTCGCGGTGGCGGTGTACAGGGCGCTCATGATGGGACCTCCAGGTAGACTAACTAGTACGTCTATTAGAGCACCTGTCGACCGCTCGTGCCAGACTGCGACAGCGCCGACCCTTGTCCCGGGCCGGACGAGGAGAGGAGAGGAGCGCCACCATGCCCGCACCGACCCGGCTGGCCGTGCCCGCCACCTCCGCCCTGCCGGCCTCTCCCGTGGCGGCCCGCATCCTGAGCGCCGCCTCCCGGCTGTTCTACGCCGACGGCATCCGTGCCGTCAGCGCGGACCGGGTGATCGCCGAGGCCGGGGTCAGCAAGGTGACCTTCTACCGGCACTATCCGACCAAGGACGCGCTGGTGGTCGCCTACCTCACCGCGGTCTCGCAGTCCGAGCGCGAGGCGGTCGCCGCGAGCGTCGATGCGCACCCGGACGACCCGGCCACCGTGCTGCGTGGCTACGCCGCGACGATCGGCCGGGAGTCCTGCGCTCCCGGGTTCCGCGGCTGCGCGTTCATCAACGCGGCCGCCGAGTACGCCGACCCGGACCACCCGGTGCGCGCCGTCGTCGCCGAGCACCGCGGCTGGCTGACCGGCACCGTGGCGACGCTGCTTGCCGGCCTCGACGTCGACGACCCGGCCGCGACCGCCGCCGAGCTGGTGATGCTGCGGGACGGCGCGATGGTCGCCGGCTACGTCGGCAGCCCGGAGGTCGTCGCCGCCGCCCTGGACCGCGCCGGGACCGCGATCGTCGCCGGCCACCGCGCCCCGACCCCTGGTACGGGGGACGTGCCCGGCGCCCCGGCCGGCGGGTGACCGTCTCCGGGCTGGACCTCACGGTCGGCACCGTGCTGCTGCTCGTGCTGGCGGGATTCGCGGCGGGCTGGGTGGACGCCGTGGTGGGCGGCGGCGGCCTGGTCCAGCTGCCGGCGCTGCTGCTGGTCCCCGGGATCAGCCCGGTGCAGGCGCTCGCCACGAACAAGCTTGCGGGCGTGCTCGGCACCTCGGTCAGCGCGGCGACCTACTACCGGCGGGTGCAGCCCGGTCTGGGCACGGCCGGGCCGATGGCGGTGGCCGCGCTGCTGGGTGCGGGCGGTGGGGCGGCGCTGGCCTCCTCCCTGCCCGAGGACGTGTTCCTGCCGGTGATCCTGATCGCACTGGTCGCGGTCGCGGTCTACACGGTGGCCCGGCCGCGGGTGGGTCGCGCGACCGCGCTGCGCTGGCAGGGCCGGACGCACCTGCTGGTCGCGCTCGGGCTGGGTGCGGGGATCGGCTTCTACGACGGGCTGCTCGGCCCCGGCACCGGCAGCTTCCTGGTGATCGCGCTGGTCGGGGTGCTCGGGTACGCCTTCCTGGCGGCCTCCGCCCAGGCCAAGATCGTCAACACCGCGACCAACCTGGGCGCGCTCGTGGTGTTCGCCGTGCAGGACGCCCCGCTGTGGCGGCTCGGGCTGCTGGTCGGCGCGGCCAACGTCGCCGGCTCCTACCTCGGCGCGCGCACCGCGGTGGCCCGGGGCAGCGGCTTCGTGCGGGTGGTGTTCCTGGTGGTGGTGGCGGCCCTGGTGGTCCGGCTCGGCACCGAGGTGCTCTGACGCCGGTCCTCCCGGGAGCCACCGGTCAGCCCGGCAGCCACCGGCCTGCCCGGCAGCCGCCGATCCGTCCCGGCGGCACCCCGGCGCCGGCCGGTCCCGCGATCTGGGCGTCTGTGAGGGCGCACGCGCCGGGGACCTAGACTGCCTGCCGACGCCGCCCGGTCGCCGTGCGGCGTCGTCCCGCGTCCCAGTCGCACACGGAAAGACCCACCTGTGGCCCTCATCGTGCAGAAGTACGGCGGTTCGTCGGTCGCCGACGCCGACAGCATCAAGCGTGTCGCGAAGCGGATCACCGAGGCGAAGCGCGCCGGCGAGGACGTGGTGGTCGTGGTCTCCGCGATGGGTGACACCACGGACGAGCTGATCGACCTCGCGCAGCAGGTCACGCCGCTGCCGCCGTCGCGCGAGATGGACATCCTGCTGACCGCCGGGGAGCGGATCTCGATGTCGCTGCTGGCGATGGCGATCTCCAACCTCGGCGTGGAGGCGCAGTCCTTCACCGGGCAGCAGGCCGGCGTGATCACCGACGAGGTGCACGGTCGCGCCCGGATCATCGACGTGACGCCGAGCCGGATCCAGGCCGCGATCGACGGCGGTGCGGTGGCGATCGTCGCCGGGTTCCAGGGCGTCACCCAGCACACCAACGACGTGACCACCCTCGGCCGCGGCGGCTCGGACACCACCGCGGTCGCGCTGGCCGCGGCGCTGCACGCCGACGTCTGCGAGATCTACACCGACGTGGACGGCGTCTACACCGCGGACCCGCGGATCGTGCCGACCGCCCGCCGGATCGACCGGATCTCCTACGACGAGATGTTGGAGATGGCGGCCAGCGGTGCCAAGGTGCTGATGCTGCGCTGCGTCGAGTACGCCCGCCGGTACGCCGTGCCGGTGCACGTCCGCTCGTCGTTCTCCACCCGCACCGGCACCCTGGTCACCGACGTCCCGGCCGATCCCGAAGAAGGAGCAGCAGTGAAGGAGCAGCCGATCATCTCCGGCGTCGCGCACGACCGGAGCGAGGCCAAGATCACCGTGGTCGACGTGCCGGACGTGCCGGGCAAGGCGGCCCGGATCTTCGAGGTGGTCGCCGGTGCCGGCGTGAACCTCGACATGATCGTGCAGAACGTCTCCGCCGCCGCGACCGGCCGCACGGACATCTCGTTCACGCTGCCGGCGGCCGACGGCGCCGCCGCCACCGCCGCACTGACCGAGCACCAGCCGGACATCGGCTACTCGTCGCTGCAGTACGACGACACGATCGGCAAGCTGTCGCTGATCGGCGCCGGGATGAAGTCGCACCCCGGGGTGTCCGCGCAGCTGTTCTCCGCGCTGTCCGAGGCCGGCATCAACATCGAGATGATCTCCACCTCGGAGATCCGGATCTCGGTCGTCACGCGGGCGGACCAGCTCGACGCGGCGGTGCGCGCCGTGCACAGCGCGTTCGAGCTGGACAGCACCGACGAGCAGGCCGTGGTCTACGGAGGGACAGGACGATGAGCTCAGCCGAGGACGTGCGTGGCCTGCGGGTCGGCGTGGTCGGCGCGACCGGTCAGGTCGGTGCCGTGATGCGCCGGCTGCTGGACGAGCGGGACTTCCCGGTGGCGGAGATCCGGTTCTTCGCCTCGGCACGCTCCGCAGGCAGCACCCTGGAGTGGCGTGGCCGGCAGGTCGTGGTCGAGGACGCCGCGACCGCCGACCCGACCGGCCTGGACATCGCGCTGTTCTCCGCGGGCGGCGCGACCTCGAAGGCCCAGGCGCCGCGGTTCGCCGCCGCGGGCGTCACCGTGGTGGACAACTCCTCCGCGTGGCGGGGCGACCCGGACGTGCCGCTGGTGGTGTCCGAGGTGAACCCGGGCGCGCTGGACGGGATCCGCACCGGCATCGTCGCGAACCCGAACTGCACCACCATGGCCGCGATGCCGGTGCTGCGGGCGCTGCACGAGGAGGCCGGTCTGCGCCGGCTGATCGTGTCCACCTACCAGGCGGTGTCCGGCAGCGGGCTGGCCGGCGCGCGCGAGCTGGACGACCAGGTGCGTGCCGCCGTGCAGCAGGACACCCTGGCGCTGGTGCACGACGGGTCGGCCGTGACGTTCCCGGAGCCGGTGAAGTACGTCGCCCCGATCGCGTTCAACGTGATCCCGCTGGCCGGCAACCTCGTGGACGACGGCAGCCTGGAGACCGACGAGGAGCAGAAGCTCCGCAACGAGTCGCGCAAGATCCTCGGCCTGCCGGACCTGCTGGTGTCCGGCACGTGCGTCCGGGTGCCGGTGTACACCGGCCACTCGCTGTCGATCAACGCCGAGTTCGACCGGCCGATCACCCCGCAGCGGGCCTACGAGGTGCTGTCGGGCGCTCCCGGCGTGCAGCTCGCGGACGTGCCCACCCCGCTGCAAGCCGCCGGGGCCGACCCGTCGCTGGTCGGCCGGATCCGGCAGGACCCGGGCGCTCCAGACGGTCGCGGGCTGGCGCTGTTCATCTCGAACGACAACCTGCGCAAGGGCGCGGCGCTGAACGCGGTGCAGATCGCCGAGCTGCTGGCGCAGCGGGTGGGCAGCACGACGGCCTGAGCCGGCCGCGCGGTCAGACCGCCTCGGGCCCGGTGGCCCCGTCGGTCGCCGGGCAGCGCAGCAGCACCGCACCGTGCGCGGCCAGGTCGAGCGGGACGGCGGTCCCGCCGGGCGCGACCCCGCGGGACCGGAGGTCGCCGGTCGCGGACGTCCAGGTGGCGGCCGGCTGTCCGGCCCAGACGTCGAGCAGCCCGCCCGGCGGCACCCGGCGGGGCAGGGCGAGGTTCTCGGCGTCCAGCGTCAGCGACCGGGGCCGGTCCGCGAGGTTGAACACCGCCGCGTACCGCTCGCCCGCTCGGCCGTCCGCGGTCCACACCACCAGGTCGTCCTCGTGCCACAGCTCGCGGCTGCCGGTGCCGGACCGCAGCGCCAGGGCGTCGGCGTTGGTGAGCAGCGCGATCGTGGCCGGGTCGGTGGTCGGCAGGTCACCGCCGATCATCAGCGGCGACCGCGCGACCAGCCAGAGGGTGATCAGCGTGGTCCGCTCGGCCGGGGTGAGCCGGTCGTCGCGCGGTTCGCCGCGCTCGGCCCGCAGGCCGATCCGGCCCAGCGGCAGCATGTCGCCGTCGGGCCACCCGCCGGGTGCCGCGTGCGGTGCCCAGCGGGCGAACCGGGCGAAGTTGGCGGCGACGTCCGCCCAGTCGTCCCACAGGTCGTCGCAGATCCGCCACATCGTGGCGTGCTCCCGCAGGTGCGGCAGCCGGGTGAGGGACAGGTCGCGACCGGGGGACAGGCTCAGGGTGATCGCCCGGCCGGTCCGGCGGATCGCGGTGGCGTACGCCTCGATGTCCGCCGCGCGGTACGGCCACAGCATGTCGTCGGCCTTGATGAAGTCGACGCCCCAGCCGGCGTACAGGGCGCAGGTCGCGTCGTAGTACGCCTGCGCGTCCGGGTGCGTGAGGTCCAGCCCGAACATGTCCGGGTTCCACTCGCAGACGTCGGCGCGGTCCGCGATGTCCCCGGCGCGGCTGGTCGTGCCCGGGACCGGGGTGCCGAGCTCGACGGCCCGACGCGGGATGCCGCGCATCGTGTGGATGCCGAACCGCAGCCCGAGCGCGTGCACCTGGTCGGCCAGCGGCCGGAAGCCCGCGCCGCCGGCGGAGCTGGGGAAGCGCCCGGGATCGGGGACGAGCCGCCCGCCGTCGTCCATCGTGAGCGGGGCGCGGTCGTTGTAGCCGTGCGCCCGGGCGGTCGGATCCGACCAGTCGATGTCCACCACCACCGTGTCCCAGCCGAACGGCAGCAGGTGCTCGGCCATGAACCGGGCGTTCGCCAGCACCTCCGCCTCGGTGACGGTGGTGCCGTAGCAGTCCCAGCTGTTCCAGCCCATCGGGGGCAGGGCGGCGGTGGCCTCGGATGGCATCGGATCTTCTCCTCGACGGGTTCGGACGGGCGGGGCTCAGACGGCGGGCAGCGCGGGCTCGGGCACCGTGCCGGCGATCACGGTGCGGGCGTCGCCGGCCAGGCGCAGCGCCCCGACCACCGGGGCGGCGGTCAGCACCACCAGGGGCAGGTCCACCTCGCGCACGGCCAGTGCGCTGCGCACCCGCTCGACGAACGCGGGCTGGTGCACCACCACCCCGCCGGCGGCGACGATCGAGGTCGCGACGGCGCCGCGGCCGAGCACGCCGGCGACGCCGGTCGCCAGCCGGGCAGCGGCCGCCTCGATCACCCGGTCCGCCGTGGCCGATCCCTGGTGCCAGGCGGTGAACACCTGCGGGGCGTGCGCACCCCAGGCGTCCGCGCCGGCGTGCTGGGTCGCCCGCACGGACAGGTGCGCGGGGTCGTGCGCCTCGAACGCCTGCAGGAGCAGCCGCAGCAGCGGGTCGCCGCCGAGCGTCCCGGCGTCGTACCCCTCAAGCACCGCGCGCAGCGACTCGCGCACCAGCCCGGCCCCGCTGCCGAAGTCGCCGAGCAGCCACGAGTAGCCGTCGGCGGACAGCACCGAGCCGTCCGCGCGGGTGCCGAGCACGACGGCGCCGGTGCCGGCGATCATCCGGATGCAGTGCCGCTCACCGGCTGCCGGCCCGAGCAGCTCGGCGTCGTTGACCACCAGGACCTCGGCGCCGAGCTCGGCGGTCAGGACGCGTCGCGTCGTGTCGAGGATCTCGGCGGTGTCGCCGCCGTGCAGGCCGACCGCCATCCGGGTGCTGCCGTCGACGGCCAGGTGCTCGTGCACCAGCCGGGCGAGGCGGACGACGTTCTGCGCGTCGGGGAACGTGGCGCTGCCGCGCCAGCTGGCCGACGCGAAGGTCAGGTCGATCGTCGGGCCGTCCCCGGTCGCGACGATCCGGGTCTTGGTGCCGCCGATGTCGATGCCGACCGAGGTGACCGGGGTGCGCGCGGCGCTCACTTGAGCCCGCTCGACGCGATGCCCTGGACGAAGTGCCGCTGCAGCAGGACGTACATCAGGAACGGGATCAGGAACGCGACGGTCGCGCCCGCCATCACCAGCCCGTAGTCCGTGGTGAACCGGCCCTGCAGCTGGGCGGCGGCCAGCGTGACGGTGTTCATCGCGGAGTCGGACGTCACCACCAGCGGCCAGAGGAAGTCGTTCCAGGTGCTGATGAACGTGAACACGGTCAGCGTGACCACCACGGGGCGGATCAGCGGCAGCACGATCTGCCAGAAGATCCGCAGGTCGCCGGCGCCGTCGATCCGGGCCGCCTCGATGATGTCGTCGGGCACCGCGTCCAGGAACTGGCGGATCAGGAAGACGCCGAACGCGTTCACCGCCGGCAGGAACAGGGCGACGGTGGTGTTCAGCAGCCCGAGGTCCCGCATCAGCCGGTACAGCGGGATCAGCGTGACCTGGGTGGGCACCATCATGGTCGCGACGTACACCCAGTACAGGACCTCGGACCCACGGAACGGGCGCTTGGCGAACGCGTAGGCGGCGAGGGAGCAGACCACCAGGTTGGCGGCGCAGGCGAGGGTGACCACCACGACGCTGATCCCGAGCGCCCGCCCGAAGCCGTAGGTGGTGAACAGGCGGGTGTAGGCGGACAGGTCGAACGCCGACCAGTCGGGCCAGAGCACCAGGCGCGTCGCGCCGGACTGCACCGAGGTGGACACCATGTAGAGGAACGGCAGTACGGCCAGCAGCACCATGACCAGCACGAACAGGTTCCCGGGGATGCGCGCGAGACGTCGCAGCACCGTTCAGCCCTCCCGCAGCGCACGGCGCTGCACGATCGAGATCACCAGGATCGCCAGGAACAGCACGACGGACAGCGCGGAGGCGTAGCCCATCTTGAAGCTCTTGAAGGCGGCCTGGTAGATCAGGTAGACCAGCGTGGTCGAGGCGCCGCCGGGGCCCCCGTTGGTCATCGTGTAGACGAGGTCGAACACCTGGAACGACCAGATCGTCCCCAGGATCACGACCAGCAGCGTGACCGGTCGCAGGATCGGCAGCGTGATCCGCCAGAACAGGTGCCACGGGCCGGCGCCGTCCAGCGCGGCAGCCTCGTAGACGTCCCCGGGCACGTCCATGATCCCGGCGTAGTAGATCACCAGGAAGTAGCCGATGTTCTTCCACGCGGTGACTAGGGCGATCACGACCACGACCCAGGAGCTGTCGCCCAGCCAGTCGGTCTGCGGCACGCCGAACCAGCCGAGCACCTGGTTGACCGGGCCGTCGTAGGCCAGCAGGTATCGCCAGACGGTGCCGGTCAGCACGAGCGAGGCCATCACGGGGATGAACAGGATCGAGCGGGCCCAGCTGCCGAGCCGGTTGCGGAACCGGCGCGCCAGGATGTCGGCCAGCAGCATCGCGAGGACGGTCTGCAGCGGCACCGAGATCACGGTGTAGAGCACGGTGATCCAGACCGCGCGGCGCACGTCCGGGTCCTGCACGAGCCGGGTCAGGTTGTCCAGCCCGGTCCACTCCGGCGCGCCGAACATCGAGTAGTCGGTGAAACCCAGGTAGGTCGTGGCGATGATCGGCCACACCACCACGACCGCGATCACCAGGGCGCTCGGCAGGATGAAGACGAGGCCGACGGGCGCACGGCGGCGTCGGGCCCGCCGGTGCGGGGCGTCCAGCGCCCCGCCTGCGCGCCCGCCGGCCGCGCTCATTCGCTGGCCTCGGAGATCGCCTGGTCGCCCGCTGCCGCGGAGTCCGCCATCGCCTCTTCGGGCGTCTTGTCACCTGCGACCATCTGCTGCAGGTTCTCCCAGAGGGACTCGAGCGCTGTGCCCTCGCCCGGTGCGCCCGGCACGCTGTACTGGATCTCGGCGTCCGCGTAGACCGACTGGAACTCCTCGTCGGTGGTCCATGCCTCGGACTCGTTGATCGGCGGATAGCTGGCGAACTCGTGGAACTGCTCGGCCTGCGGCGCCGCGCTCATGTAGGAGATCAGGTCCATGCAGAGCTCCTTGTCCTCGCACGCGGAGGACATCACCAGGGCGTCGGCGGCCACCCAGACCGCCTTCTGCTCGTTGCTCAGCGAGTCGGTCCAGCCCCACTCGAAGTCGACGTCGTCGAGGTAGCCGACCGTGGAGTCGACCTGGACGAAGAACGCCGCCTCGCCGCTGGTGAACATGTCGACGCCCTGCTCGGCGGTGAGGCTGAGCGAGTTGGCCGGCAGGTAGCCCTCGGTGGCGAGGGTGTTGATGAAGGTCGCGGCCTCGACACCGGCGTCCGAGTCCCAGGCGGTGGCCGTGTTGTCGTCGTTCAGGAGATCGCCGTCCGCCTGCCACAGCAGCGGCATGAACGTGTCGTTCAGGCTGCCGGAGGTGTCGCCCCAGGTCTGGATGACCGCGGTGATGCCGGCGGCCTTGAGCTTGGCGCAGGCGTCCAGGAACTCGTCCCAGGTGGTCGGCACCTCGGTGACGCCGGCCTGGGTGAGCAGGTCCTGGTTGTAGAACATCACGCGGGCGCCGCCGACCATGAACGGCACGGCCCACTGCTGGCCGTCGAACACGCCCTTGTCGAGGTACAGGTAGTCGCTGGTGTCCTCGTCGGCGATGTAGTCGTCGAGCGACGTGATGGCGCCGGAGGCCATGTAGTCGCCCATCATCGAGGCCCACATCAGAGTGACGTCGGGGCCTTCGCCGCTGGACATGCCGGTGAGGATCTTCTCCTCGTAGCTCTCCCAGGGGACGATCGTGACCTCGACGTCGACGTCGTTCTCCTCCTCGAAGTCGGCCAGGATCGTGTCCCACTCGTCCTCGTCCGAGACGTCGCTGCTCGTGTAGGGCGGCATCCAGAGCTTCAGGGTCTGTGTGTCGGACGAGGCCGAGCTGTCGGTGCTGCAGGCACCGAGTGTCGCGACCACGCCCGCGGCGGCCAGTCCGGCGGCGAGCTTCGAGAGCTTCACGGGTTCTCCTTCTGTGACGGACGGTCCGCGGTCTCGTCCGCGAGCCGTCGGGGGCAGGGGTGCGTCTGCCCGGTCGTCGCGACGTCGCGAGGGGCACGAACGGCGGCCAGGTGCGAGTTTCATATCAATGCGATGGCAATCAAGTCAACAGAACCGTGGCCCCGTGCAGGCGGATTTTGCGCGATCGTGACACGGCGTTACCTACCCGCAACATGACCAGGGCCGAGCGTTGCCGGGCCGCGCCAGGGACGTGCCCCGGCCGTGCGTCGGTCGGTCGTGCCTGGCCTGCCGTGCCCGGGGCCGTCCCTCAGGACAGGTAGGTCGCGCCCCGGACCTGCTGGATCACGAGCTCGCTGACCCCGACGAGCGCGGCGTCCGACCCGTTCTCGGCCGTGACCAGCCGGGGCTCGAACGGGAGGCGGCCGGTCAGCCGGCGGTGCAGCTCGTGCAGCACGTGCTCGCTGTCCTGCACCAGCGCGCCGGCGAGCACGACCACCTCCGGGTCGACCACGGCGCACACCGCGCCGAGCGAGAACGCGATCAGGTCGAAGAGCTCGTGGGCGGCGGCCTCGGCCGCCGGGTCGCCGGCAGCGCTGCGCCGGATCAGCTCGCCGGCCGCCCGCACGGCCGGCACGTCCGCCCCGGCGCCCTGCCGGGCTGCCGCGCCGATCCGCAGCTCGACGTCGCCCTCCTCGGTGAACCACCGGCTCAGGGCGCTGCTGTCGGCGAAGAGGAAGCCGACCTCGCCCGCGGCCGACCGGGCGCCGCGCAGGATCTGCCCGCCGGTGACCAGACCGCAGCCGGCTCCGACGCCGAGCACGTAGGCCGCCACGGTCGAGGCGCCGCGCGCCGCCCCGGCGACGTGCTCGCCGTACGCGATCGCGTTCGCGTCGTTCTCCACCGTGGTGGGGATGCCGGTGCGGCCCGCCACGATCGCGGCCAGCGGGACGTCCCGCCAGCCGAGCTCGGCGGTCTTGGTCACGTGGCCGTCGTGCACGAGCCCGGGCACCACCACGCCGATCGCCCGGCAGGGCCGGTTGGCGGTGCTCGCGTCGGCGAGCGCCGCCTCGATCGCCGTGAGCAGGGCCTCGACCCGCGCGGGTCCGCCGATCTCGGTCTCGTCCGCGTCGAGCTCGACGATCTGCTCGGCGACGTGCCGGCCGTCCAGGTCCACCAGGCGTGCCCGGGCGATCGAGGCGCCCACCTCGGCCGCCAGCACGAGCTGGGCCGCGCCCGAGTACCGCAGCAGCGTCGACGGGCGGCCGCCGGCGGAGCCGTCCTGGCCGTCGGGGATCAGCGAGCCCGCTGTGATCAGCGCCCCGCAGAGCCGTTCGACCGTCGCGCTGCTCAGCCCGGTGCGCTCGCAGATCTGCCGGCGGGTGAGCGGGCCGTGCTCGCGGACCGCGTCCAGGATCGCGGTGCGGTTGATCTGCGTGACCACGCGGGTGGTCGCCGTGCGCGGCGGGCCGATGCGTGCGGGCACAGAAGTCCTTCTCGGTCAGGGGGATGGCCGACCACATCTAAGCACGAGCCGAGCCGATTTCATTGACAGTTTGCCATCACATCGATAGACAAGTGCGCGTGCCCTCCGCCCCCACCGTGCTCGGCTACCTCCGGGACCAGCCCGAGGTGCTGCTCCGGGCCGCCGCCCCGCTCGACGCGGCCGACGCGCTGGCCGTCCTCGGCACCCGGGCCGGCTCGCGGACCGGCACCCCGACCGGCACCCGCGTGCTGCTGGTCGGCTCGGGCAGCTCGGCCACGGCGGCCCGAGCGGTGCTCGGCGCTGCCGCCGCGCTCGGTCTGGACGCCGACGTGCGCGTGCCGCTGGACGTGCTGCACGAGCGGCCGCTCACCTCCGGGACGGTCGACGTGCTGGTCGCGGTGTCGCAGTCCGGCCGCAGCCGACGGGTGCGCGACGTCCTCGCGCGGGCCCGTGCGCTGGGCGTCGCGACCGTGTTGGTCACCGGCGACCGGGTCCGGGGCCAGGGCGTGGCCGACCTGGTGGTGGACGTCCGGGTCGGACCGGAGCTGGTCGGCGCCACCACCAAGGGCTGGACCGCGACCGTGACCACGCTGCACCAGGTGGTCGCGGCGCTCGCCGGTGCGCCGCGACCGGCGGGACTGGACGGGGCCGTCGCGGCGGTGGCTCGTGCGCTCGACCACGAGGGCGCCGTGCGCGACTGGGCGCGGCGGCTGCCGGACCCGCGCAGCGGGGTGCTGCTCGCCGCCGACTGTGCGCTGCTCGCCGCGGCCGCCGAGGGCGCGCTCAAGGTGCAGGAGATCGCACGGGTGGGGGCGCAGGCGTGGGACGTGGAGGAGCTGGTGCACGGCCCGCACCGACGCGTGGCCCCGGGGACGCCGGTCGTCCTGCTGGACTCCGGCCTGGGCGACGTGCCGCCGGCACTGCCGCGCTGGCTCCGCTCGGCCGGCGCGCACCTGCTGCACCTGCGCACCGGGCCCGACGACCCGCGCGACCCCGGCCCTGGCCCCGCGCCGCTCTCCGTCGGCCCCGTGCCGCCCTCGCTGGCCGCTGTGCCCGCGGTGGTCCCGCTGCAGCTGGCCGCCATCGCGGTGGCCGACGTGCTCGGGCTGGCTCCGGAGGAGCCGCTGCACGCCGACCTCGATCTGATCCTCGACCGGAAGGACTGCCCCTGATGCGGATCCTCGTGCTCCCCGACCGCGACGACCGGGGCCGTGCGGCGGCCCGGCTGGTGCTGGCGGCGCTGGCGGACGTCCCCGCCGGGCGGTCGCCGGTGCTCGGCGTCGCCACCGGCTCCTCGCCGCTGCCGCTGTACGAGCAGCTCGCCGCGCAGCTCGCCGGGCGCGCGGACCCGCCCGGCTGGACGGCGTTCGCCCTGGACGAGTACCTGGGGCTGCCCGAGGGCCACCCCGAGTCGTACCGCGCCGTGGTGGACCGCGACGTCCGGGTCCCGCTGCGGCTGGACCCCGCCGCCGTGCACGTGCCGCCGGCCACCGCCGCGGACGTGCCGGCTGCCGCCGTGCGGTACGAGGTGACGATCGCCGCAGCCGGCGGGGTGGACGTCCAGGTGCTCGGGATCGGCGGCAACGGGCACCTCGCCTTCAACGAGCCCGGCTCCGCCCTCGACTCCCGCACGCGGGTGGTCCGGCTGACCGAGCAGACCCGGCAGGACAACGCCCGGTTCTTCGGCGGCTCGGTGGCCGCGGTGCCGACGCACGCGCTCACGCAGGGTGTCGGCACCGTGCTGGCGGCACGGCGCCTGGTCGTGCTCGCCGCCGGCGCGGAGAAGGCGTCGGCCGTGGCCCGTGCGGTCGAGGGCCCGGTCACCGCGGATCTGCCGGCGTCGGCCCTGCAGCGGCACCCCGACGTCACACTGGTGCTGGACCCGGCGGCCGCAGCGCTGCTCGGCCCGGCCTCGCTCGCCGCCGGCGCCGCACGGCAGCCCGCCGGCGCCTGAGCCTCCGTCGTCCCTGCTCGCTCGCCCACTCCCGGAGGTACTCGTGGACATCGCCCGACCCGGACCTGGCACCGGCGCCCTCGCCCCGCGCGCCCGGCTCCGCACCGACGCCCCGGAGCAGTCCCTGGACGGCACCTGGTCGTTCCGGGTCAGCCCGTCCCCGCGGCACGCCCCGGACGACGGCTGGGAGGTGGCCGAGCGGCTGGACCCCTCCGACGGCTGGACCACGATCCCGGTGCCGAGCCACTGGGTGCTCGAGGGCCACGGCGCCCCGGCGTACTCGAACGTCCAGTTCCCGTTCCCGGTGGACCCGCCGTTCCCGCCGGAGGACAACCCGGTGGGTGACCACCGGCTGACCTTCGACGTCGACGCGGACCTGCTCCCGTGGGTCGGGCCGCAGGGTGCGGACGCGATCGCGGGCGGTCGGGCGCTGCTGCGGTTCGACGGCGTCGAGTCGGCGGCGGAGATCACGCTGAACGGGACCTGGGTCGGCAGCACGCGGGGCAGCCGGTTGACGCACGAGTTCGACGTCACCGCGCTGCTGCGCCCGCACGGCAACCGGCTGGCGGTCCGGGTGGCGCAGTTCAGCGACGCGTCCTACCTCGAGGACCAGGACATGTGGTGGCTGCCCGGGATCTTCCGTTCGGTCACCCTGCTCGCCGCTCCCTCGGGCGGCGTGCCGGACGTGTGGGTCCGTGCCGACCTCGACCCGCAGACCGGGCTGGGCTCCCTGACCGTGACGGCCCGCACCGACGCGCCCGGCGGCGCGGTGCTGCGGGTGCCGGAGCTGGGAGTGCAGGCCCCGGCGGACGGGGTGATCCCGGTCGGAGCGGTCGAGCCGTGGTCCGCGGAGCACCCGCGGCTGTACGAAGCCACCGTGTCGACCCCGACCGAGACGGTGCGCCTGCGGCTCGGGTTCCGCCGGGTCGAGGTGCGCGCGGCGGTGCTGCTGGTGAACGGCGCACCGATCCGGCTGGCCGGGGTGAACCGGCACGAGCACCACCCCGAGCGGGGCCGGGTGCACGACCTCGCCTGGGCGCGGGCGGAGCTGCTGGCGATGAAGCAGCACAACATCAACGCCATCCGCACCTCGCACTACCCGCCGCACCCGGAGCTGCTGGAGCTGACCGACGAGCTGGGCTTCTGGGTGATCCTCGAGAACGACCTGGAGACGCACGGGTTCGAGCTGGAGGGGTGGCAGCGCAACCCGAGCGACGACCCGGTGTGGCGCGAGGCGTACCTGGACCGGATCGCGCGCACGGTGCACCGGGACAAGAACCACGCCAGCATCGTGATGTGGTCCCTGGGCAACGAGGCCGGCACCGGCTGCAACCTGGAGGCGACCGCACGCTGGGTGCACGCGTTCGACCCGAGCCGGCTGGTGCACTACGAGGGCGACCCGCAGAGCACGTACGTCGACGTCTACTCCCAGATGTACGCCCCGCCGGACGAGGTCGAGGCGATCGGCGGCGAGCTCGCCGTGCCGCCCGGCGAGGACGTCACCGCGGCGCAGCTGCACCGGCGCACCCTGCCGTACCTGCAGTGCGAGTACGCGCACGCCATGGGGCACGGACCGGGCGGCCTGGTGGAGTACGAGGAGATCTTCGACCGGTACCCGCGCATCGCAGGGGCGTTCGTCTGGGAGTGGGTGGAGCACGGACTGGCCGTCGTGGACGAGTCCGGCCGGCGCACGCTCACCTACGGCGGCGACCACGGCGAGCGCGTGCACGACGGCAACTTCGTGATCGACGGCCTGGTCAGCCCGGACCGTGAACCGCGCCCCGCGCTGCTGGACGTCAAGGCGGTGATGGCCCCGGTGCGGCTGCGGCCCACGCTTGTCCGTGACCGGGTGGCGGTCGAGAACCGCTACGACGCCCTCGACCTGTCGCACGTGCGCCTGTCCTGGTCCCGCACCGTCGACGGGACCGTCGTCGCCTCGGGCGACCTGCCGGTGCCGGAGCTCGGCCCGCGCAGCTCCGCGGACGTCGCGCTGCCCGACGCGGCGGGCGACCCCGTACCGAGCCGGGTCGCGGACGTCCTGACCGTCCTCGCGGTGCTCGCCGACGACGCCCCGTGGGCGGCGGCGGGGCACGAGCTGGCGTTCGGCGAGGACGTGCGGGTCGGCCGCCCGGTGGTCCCGCCGACCGTGCCTGTGCTGCGCGGCACCGACGGCTGGTCCGCAGGGCCGGCGCTGCTGGACCCGCTGACCGGCGACCTGCTCACGCTCGGCGGCGTCGCGGCCCAGGGGCCGACGGTCGGGCTGTGGCGTGCGCCCACCGACAACGACCGGGCCCGCGCCTGGGCCGAGGCCGACCTGCCCTCGTGGTCCGAGCGGTGGGAGCAGGCGGGGCTGGACCGCGCGGTGCGCCGCGTGCTCGACGTCGCCGAGCGGGACGGTGCCCTGGTGGTCCGGACCCGCACCGCCGGGCCGATGCACGCGGCCGCGATCGACGCCACCTGGACCTGGCGCGCGGTCTCCCCGACCGCCGTGCTGCTCGACGTGGACCTCGAACCGGTGGGGCGCTGGGAGGTGCCGCTGGCCCGGCTCGGCATCGACCTGGTGCTGGACGCGGCGCCGCTCGGGCTGCGCGTCGCCGGCCGCGGCCCGCAGCCCTCGGCCCCGGACACCGGTGCCGGTGCCCGCACGGGGTGGCACCAGCTCGACGCGGACGCGCTGCTGGTCCCGCACGTGCGGCCGCAGGAGCAGGCCGCCCGGCCCGGCACCCTGGCGGCCGTGCTGCGGACCGCGGCCGGCACGCTCGGCATCGACGTCGTCGGCGGGGACCCGCTGCACCCGCGCGCACCCGGCGGACCCGGGCTGGCCGTCACGGTGCTGCCGCTGGACCGGGCCGACCTCGCCGCGGCCCGGCACGCCCACGAGGTGCGCGCCGACGGGCGGAGCCACGTCTCGCTCGACCTCGGCCAGTCCGGGGTCGGCACCGCGACCTGCGGGCCCGGCGTGCTGCCCCGGTACGTGCTGCATGCCCGGCCCGCCTCCGTGCGGCTGCTGCTCACGGTCGACCTCGACCCGCAGGTGCGCGGGTGAGCGCGCCCACCCCGACGGTCGCTGCCGGCCCGGTGCCTACCGGTCCCGTCCCCGCCGTCGTGCACGTCCTGGCGGGCGACGTGGTCGGCCCGGTGCGCCGCCGGGTCTTCGGCGCGTTCGTGGAGCACCTCGGGCGGTGCGTGTACGGCGGGCTGCACGACCCGTCGCACCCGAGCGCCGACGCCGCCGGCTTCCGGCAGGACGTGGCGGACCTGGTCCGCGAGCTCGGCGTCACCGTGGTGCGGTACCCGGGCGGCAACTTCGTCTCCGGCTACCGCTGGGAGGACGGCGTCGGCCCGCGCGAGCTGCGTCCGCGCCGCCGGGACCTGGCCTGGCACTCCACGGAGACCAACGAGGTCGGCACGGACGAGCTCGCCGCCTGGGCCCGGGACCTCGGCATCGAGCTGATGATGGCGGTCAACCTGGGCACGCGCGGCGTGCTCGAGGCCGTCGAGCTGCTGGAGTACGTGAACGGCCGCCCGGGCACCACCTGGGCCGACCGCCGGGTGGCGGCCACCGGTCGCGACGACCCGCACGGGGTGCGGATCTGGTGCCTCGGCAACGAGATGGACGGCACCTGGCAGGTCGGCCACCTGTCCGCCGAGGCGTACGGCACCCTCGCGGCCCGGACCGCCGCCGCGATGCGGATGGCCGACCCGCACCTCGAGCTGGTGGCGGTCGGCTCGTCGGACTCCGGCATGGCGACCTTCGGCACCTGGGACCGCACCGTGCTGGAGCACACCTACGACCAGGTGGACCTGCTGTCCGCGCACGCGTACTACGAGCTGCGCGACGGGGACCTGCCCACCTTCCTGGCGTCGGCGCTCGACCTGTCGGCGGTGGTCTCCCGGCTCGGCGCCATCGCCGACGAGGTGAAGGCCGCCCGGGGCGGCACCAAGGACATCCTGCTGTCCGTCGACGAGTGGAACGTCTGGTACCACGACGGACAGCTGGCGCAGGAGGCCGAGGCCGCGGCGGCGGACCGGGACGGCGACCGTGGCTGGCCGGTGGCTCCGCCGCTGTTCGAGGACGCCTACACGGTGGCTGATGCCGTCGTGGTGGGCGACCTCCTGATGACCCTGCTGGAGCACGCCGACCGGGTCGCCGCGGCCAGCCTCGCGCAGCTGGTGAACGCCATCGCACCGATCCGCACCGTGACCGGTGGACCGGCGTGGCGCCAGGCGACCTTCCACCCGTTCGCGCTCACCGCCCGGCACGCGCGCGGCCAGGTGCTGCGCACCCGCACCGAGGTGGCCGCGCAGGAGACGGCGCACGGGCCGGCGCCGCTGGTGCACGCCGTCAGCACCTGGGACGAGACCGACCGGACCGGTGTCGTGCTGCTCGTCAACCGTGCCACCGACCGGCCCGCCCTGGTCGAGCTCGACCTCGCCGGCCTGCCGTCGCGGGGGTCGGTCGAGGCCGTCGGGCTGTGGGACGACGACCCGTCGGCCACCTGCACCGTCCAGGACCCGGACCGGGTGCGGCCCCGGCCGCTGGCCGTCCGGGACCTCGGGGCCGGTCGGGTCGCGATCGACCTCCCGCCGGTGTGCTGGGCCCTGGTGCAGCTGCGTCCCTGAGCCTGTGCGCCGGGACGAACCACAAGGAATCGGGCAGATTCAGTGGAAGTGTCAACGAGTTCCTTGAGAGGAGGGGGGTGCTCGCCGATCGTCAGGAGATGACCGCCGACCCGTCTGGCTCCCGCCGACTGCGCGACGTCGAGCCATCGACGATCGTGCGGCTGCTCGAGCTCACCCCCGGCTGGCTGCGGGGCGGTGGCTATGCGGCGGCCGGCGGCCGGCTGCTGCTGCTGTTCACCGCGGTGGCGGTGACGTTCGGGGCGCTGTTCCTCGACCTGACCGGCACGCAGTGGCGGTCGGTCGCGGCGACCGCCGCGGCGATGGTGCTCCTGGTGGTGCTGAGCCTGCGGGTCCCCTGGGGACCACGGGCGGTCGGGACGCTCGCCTTCCCCGCCGCCGTCCTGGTCGGTCTGGGCGTGATCGGCCTGACCACCGAGGGGCTGTGGGGCGCCTACATCGGCCTGATCCCGCTCACCTTCGTGTACACCGGTCTGTTCCACCGCGGCCGGTCGGCCCTGCTGCTGCTGCCGCTGGCCTGCGCCGCCTACCTCGCCATGGTCCCCGTGCTCGACAACCAGGCCGGGGTGCGGCTGTTCATCTACGGGCTGGCCTGGTGGGCCACGGCCCAGGTGCTCGCCCTGAGCGCCCAGTACCAGCACGACATCAACCGGCGCCTGCGGTTCGACGCACGGACCGACATGCTCACCTCGCTGGCGAACCGGCGCGACCTGGAGGACCGGCTCGCCGACGCGGTCCCGGGTGACTGCGTGGTGCTGTGCGACCTGGACCACTTCAAGCGGGTGAACGACACGTTCGGGCACGCGGCCGGAGACGCCGTGCTGGAGCGGTTCGGCCACACCGTGGACCAGCACCTGCGTCGGCGCGACTACGCCGCCCGGTACGGCGGCGAGGAGTTCGTGCTGATCCTGCCGCGCACCCAGCCGGTGCAGGCGATGCACATGCTGCGCGCCCTGCGCTCCGAGTGGGCGGAGGAGACCACCGGGGTGACCTTCTCCGCCGGGGTGGCCATGATCGCGGCCGGGATGCCGCCGCGCAGCGCGCTGGCCGCCGCCGACGTCGCTCTGTACCGGGCCAAGGCGGCCGGCCGGGACCGGTTCTGGCTCGCGACCGAGCCGCTCGCGGTGCGACGGCTGTCGGCCGGTCCGGCCCCTCGGCGCGGGGCACGCAGCCGTCCGTGACCGGCCGGGCCCCGCGGCTCTCGGGCCGGTGGCTCGGTCCTGCGGGCGCGGTCGGAGCCCCGCCGCGCGTCCCCGCGGGGCCCGGGACGTGCGACAGGCCGGACCCGTACGGGTCCGGCCTGTCGTGCATCCACTGGTCGGGGTGGCGGGATTCGAACCCACGACCTCCTCGTCCCGAACGAGGCGCGCTACCAAGCTGCGCCACACCCCGGTGAAGCCTGCCCAGCATAGCCGAGGTGTGGCCGTGCTCGGTAACCGGTCCGCCGGTCGTCCGGCTCAGACCAGGGTGAGCAGCGTCGCCTCGGGCCGGCAGGCGAACCGCACGGGCGCGTAGGGCGAGGTGCCCAGCCCGCCGGAGACGTGCAGCCAGGTCGAGCCGGCACCGCCCGGGGCGTCCGGGCGGGCGCCGGGCCAGCCGTGCAGCCCCTTCGCCCGTCCCCGGTCGAGGTCGCAGTTCGTCACCAGGGCGCCGTAGAGCGGCACCGCGAGCTGTCCGCCGTGGGTATGACCGGCCAGCACCAGGTCGGCGTCGTCGGCCAGCATCGCGTCCAGCACGCGACGGTACGGGGCGTGGGTGACCCCGAGGTGCAGGTCCACCTCGCCGCCATCGGCGCGGCGCAGCCCGGTGCCCTCGTCCGGGACCACCGCCGGTCGCGCGTCGTCCGGGCCGCCCGCGGCGGGGAACCGGTCGAGGTCGAGGTGGGCGTCGTTCGTGCCGACCAGCGAGATCCGCCGGCCCGCGGTCTCGACCACCCCGCGGGCGTCGGTCAGGTCGACCCAGCCCGCCGAGGTGAGGCGTCGGCCGAGCTCGCGCCACGCCAGCTCGACCGGCGGCTCGGCCGGTCGGGTGCGGGCGTCCCGGAGCAGGTACCGGGCCGGGTTCTTCGGGCTCGGCGCGAAGAAGTCGTTCGAGCCCCAGACGAACGCACCCGGCCGCTGCAGGTGCGGCTCCAGGGCGTGCAGCAGCGCGGGCATCGCATCGATCGACGCCCAGTTGTCGCCGGTGTCGACCACGAGGTCGACGTCCAGGGTGCCGAGGTCGCGCACCCAGTCGATCTTGCGGTGCTGCCCGGGGGTCAGGTGCAGGTCGGACAGGTGCAGGATCCGCAGCGACGGCTGCCCCGGCGGGAGCACCGGCACGGTGACCTGCCGGAGCGCGTACCGGCCGGCCTCGACGAGCGCCCACGTGAGGGCGCCCGCCGAGGCCAGCCCGGCTCCGGCGAGCGTCCGCACGCCGCGG
This sequence comes from Cellulomonas sp., assembly GCA_036404115.1. GTDB lineage: Bacteria > Actinomycetota > Actinomycetes > Actinomycetales > Cellulomonadaceae > Cellulomonas. The sequence goes on along the minus strand of DASWPG010000010.1, from coordinate 18,885 downwards.
TTCGACGTCACGGGCTCCCGCCGATGCTGCCCGATCCGGTGTCGGTACCTGTGCCTGCACCTGTCGTGGTGCTGGTGGAGTCGTCGGTGGCGCCGCTGCTCTCGGACACCCCGGTGGATGTCACCAGGGTGACCGTGGTGCCGGCCACCGCTGTCCCGGTGAGGTCCTGGCTGACGACGGCGCCCGCCGACAGGTCGGAGTCCACCGGTGTGCCGATGGCCACCACGAACCCGGCGCTCTCCAGCGTCGAGGTCGCTGTCGCCTGGTCCAGCCCGACGACCGACGGTATCGACACCTCTGCGCCGTAGACGTCCTCGGAGGTCGGACTGGTGAAGTCCGGGTTCTCCTGGCCGTCGGCGAGCGCCTGGTCCATGAAGCGTTTCCATGTCGGACCGGCGATCGACGATCCGTACACGGCCTTGTAGTAGGTGCCGTTGATCGTCATCTTCTGCACCGGCGTCATCGAGTCCGAGTAGCCGACCCAGACCACCGCGGCCAGCCGCGGGGTGTAGCCCGCGAACCAGGTGTACTCGTTCTCGCTGGTGGTACCGGTCTTGCCGGACGCGGTGTAGGTCGGGGTGCCGATCGACTTGCCGGTACCGGTCCACACGTTGCTCAGGGCGTAGTTGATCGCCGCGGCCGTGTCGGAGTCGATCACCTGTGTGCAGTTCGCCGACGGGACCGCCAGCTCGTTGCCGTCGGAGTCCTGCACCGAGGTGATCGCGATCGGCTCGCAGTAGGTGCCGCCCGAGGCGAAGGCCGCGTAGGCGCCGGCCAGGGCGAGCGGGGTGGTCGAGTCCGAGCCGAGCACGTTCGCCGGGGACGCCTGGAACGCGCCGGTGCCCGAGGAGCCGCCTGCCTTGACGACGCCCAGGTCCGCGGCGCCGTCCATGATGTTGCACAGGTCGAGCTCCATCGCCATCGAGAGGTAGGCGAGGTTCACCGAGTTCTTGGTGGCGTCCAGCACCGTCATCGTGCCGGAGCCGCCCTCGGAGTTGCCCGGGCTCCACGACTGGTTCGCGTAGGTCGTCCCGCACGAGGTGAACTGGTTCAGGTTCAGTGTGCGCACCGAGCCGTTCACCTTCTCGGTCAGGCTGTGCCCCTGGCGCAGCCATTCGAGCAGGGTGAAGGGTTTGAAGAGCGAGCCGGGCGCGAACCCGGTGGATCCGCCGTAGTCGTACGAGACGTTGTAGTTGACCGATGTCTCTCGGTCGCCCGCCTCGGACGTGTTGTTGTAGATCCGGTTCTGGGCCATGGCTTTGATCTCGCCCGTGCCCGGTTCGACCACGGATATCGCGGAGGCCACCCCCGAGGAGTCGTCGACCGGGACACCGGCCTTGACCTCGGTGTCGGCGATCGTCTGCTGGGTCGGGTCGAGCGTGGTGGTGATGGTCAGGCCGCCGCGGTACAGCAGCTCCTCGCGCTCGTCGGCGGTCTCGCCGAACGCCGAGTCGTTCCGGATCACCTGGGTGACGTAGTCGCAGAAGTAGCCGGAGCCGGCCACCACGTCGCCGGCGGCCATGCAGCCGCTGTTGGACTCGCTGACGTTCAACGTGTCCGCGATCGGCGTCGCGATGCCGGTGTCGTACTCCTCCTGCGTGATGTAGTCCTGCTCCAGCATGAGCTTGAGCACCGTGTTGCGCCGGCCCTCGGACGCCTCGGGGTTCTTCACCGGGTCGTAGGCGGTCGGGCTCTTGGTGATGCCGGCGATCGTCGCTGCCTGCAGGTAGTTCAGGTCGGCGGCCGAGATGCTGAAGTACCGCTCCGCCGCGGACTCCACGCCGTAGGTCGCCACGCCGAACTGGGCGATGTTGAGGTAGGCCTCGAGGATCTGGTCCTTCGTCATCGTCTTCTCGACGGAGATGGCCAGCTTGGCCTCCCGCAGCTTGCGCGCGTAGCCCTCGGCGCCCTCGGTCTCCTTGGCGGCCTCGGCGGCGGCGAGGTCGCCGTCCTGCACGGCGGTCTCGATCAGCACGTTCTTCACGTACTGCTGGGTCAGGGTGGAGGCGCCCTGGGTGTTGCCGAGCAGGGTCTGCACCGCGGCGCGCACCATGCCGGACGGGTCGATGCCGCCGTGCTGGTAGAACCGCTTGTCCTCGGTGGCGATCACGGCGCTCTGCATGATCGAGGACACGGCGTCGATCGAGACGACCACGCGGTTCTCGCTGTAGAACTCCGCGAGCACGGTGCCGTCGGAGGCGAGCAGGGTGGACTTCTCCGACAGCGTCGTCGGTTCGAGCTCGGAGGGCAGGTCGTCGAACGCCTGCACGGAGAGGTCGGTCGCTGTCGAGGCGGCCGCGACGACGGGCAGCACGAGGCCGGCGGTCAGCAGGCCACCGACCCCGGCGGTCAGGACGAAGGCCATCAGCAGCGCGACGGTCTGGCCGACCGTCACCTGCCGACCACGGCGCGGCGGAGAGCTGGGCATGGCCGCCAGGGTACGGGAGAGACCTCGGACCGCGGGAGCGCGCGTGGTGCGCGCGGCGGACCTGCACGGTACCTGCACACGGCCCTGTGCGCGGCCTTTCCGACCGGTTCTACCCGAACGGAGGATGACGGGGTGGTGGACCGGCGGTACGGTCGCCGGGCAGGGGGGATGCTGCGAGGGTGCCGCATACGTGCGGGGCCCTCGTCGCCCGTCCCCGAGGTACCGGGACGAGGGAGACGCAGCTCGATGACTGCGGTGGATGGTCACTGGACCGCGAGAGCGGCGTGCGGCCTCGGCAAGGTGGCGCCGGACGCCCTCTTCGTCGAGGGCGCGGCGCAGCGGGAGGCGCGGTCGGTGTGCGGGGCGTGCGTCGTGCGCCTGGAGTGCCTGGCGGACGCGCTGGACTCCCGGGCCGACTTCGGGGTGTGGGGCGGGATGACCGAGCGGGAACGGCGGGCGCTGCTGCGTCGTCGCCCGGAGGTGCGGTCCTGGTACAAGGAGCTGGTGGGTGCCGACCCGGGCCAGGCCGCCCTGGGCTGACCGGGACGGACGGCTAGGCTGACCGGCATGGCCACCACCACGTGGGAGTACGCGACCGTGCCCCTCATCGTCCACGCGACCAAGGCGATCCTCGACCAGTGGGGCTCGGACGGCTGGGAGCTCGTCCAGGTGCTCCAGTCCGAGACCGGTCTTGTCGCCTACCTCAAGCGCCCGACCGGCGGTGACGCGTGAGCGCCGGCCGCGTCGCGTCCCGCCTGGCGGAGCTCGGCCTCGAGCTGCCCGAGGTCGCCGCCCCGGTCGCCGCCTACGTGCCCGCGGTGCGCAGCGGCGTGCACGTGCACACCTCGGGCCAGCTGCCGTTCGTCGGCGGCGCGCTGCCGGTGACGGGCAAGGTCGGCACCGGCCCGGGGCTCGTGGCGCCCGAGACCGCGCAGGACCTGGCCCGGGTCGCCGCGCTGAACGCGCTCGCCGCGGTGGCCTCGCTGGTCGGGGACCTGGACCGGGTGGTCCGGGTGGTGAAGGTGGTCGGCTTCGTGGCGAGCGACCCGTCGTTCACCGGGCAGCCCGCCGTGATCAACGGGGCCAGCACCCTGCTGCAGGAGGTCCTGGGCGAGGCGGGCGTGCACGCCCGGTCGGCGGTCGGCGTCGCGGTGCTGCCGCTGGACTCGCCGGTCGAGGTCGAGATCGTGGTCGAGGTCGCCCCCGAGGTCTGACGGCCGGCGGCCCGCCGCACGGGCGTCACCCCGCACCACGGTCACCCCGCCCCGCGGAGGACCGGGTCGCGGGCGGCGACCGGTGGCGGGGCCGCGCTCAGCGGGCGCGGCGCTCCAGGCGGTCCAGGTCGAGCAGCACGATCGCGCGCCCCTCGCGCCGCACCCAGCCGCGGGCGGCGAAGTCGGCGAGCGCCTTGTTCACGGTCTCGCGACTGGCGCCGACCAGCTGGGCCAGCTCCTCCTGCGTGAGGTCGTGCGCCACCCGGACGCCCTCGTCGGTCTGCTGGCCGAACCGGGTGGACAGGTCGAGCAGCGCCTTGGCGACCCGGCCGGGCACGTCGGAGAAGACCAGGTCGGCCAGCGCCTCGTTGGTGCGGCGCAGCCGGCGACCCAACGCGCCGAGCAGGTGCTTGGCGACCGTCGGGTTCTGCTCCAGCCACGGGATCAGGTCGTGGTGGCCGAGCTCCATCACCACCGCGTCGGACACGCCGGTGGCGGTCGCGGTGCGGGGGCCCGGGTCGAACAGCGAGAGCTCACCGAACATCTCGCCGGGGCCGAGCACGGCGAGCAGGTTCTCCCGGCCGTCGCCGGACCGCCGGCCGAGCTTGATCTTGCCGGACCGGATCACGTAGAGGCGGTCACCGGGCTCTCCCTCGTGGAAGAGCACCTCGCCCCGCGCCACCTGGACCGGCACCATCGACGCGAGCAGCGTGCGCGAGGCCCCGGGATCCATGTTGACGAACAGGGGCGCCGTGAGCACGACGTCGTCCTCCACGCCGGAACCTCACCTTCTGAGCTCGGGATGTGACGTCAGACAGTGTGCCTCATCGCGCGCCGACCGGGTTCGCCGAGCTCGATCAGGCAGCCTTCCGTGACGTCCCGGGACAGCTGCGCGATGTACTGGTCGGTCAGCACGCGCAGCGCCTCGTCGAGCCGCAGCTCGTACCGGGCCAGCCGCAGGTCCAGGTCGCGCAGGTGCGGCAGCTCGTGCATCTCCGCGATCGGCAGGGCGCCCCGCACGGCGGAGGCGAGCTCGGCGGCCGGCGGGATGTCGTCCGGGCAGACCAGCAGCGCCCGGACCTCCAGGTCCTCGCCGGGGACCAGCGGCGGCGCGGCGGCGGCGACCGCGAGCTCGAGGCGTCCGCGGACCAGTCGGCGCCACCGCACCACGTGCTGGTGCTCGAGACGCAGGGCCCGGCGCTGCCGCCGCAGCTCGACGAGCCGGGGGCCGCTGTCGACCTGCGTCATGCTGCGTGCCGCCTCTCTGCTGCCGCGGCCTCGACCGGCGCGGGGCCTGGGTCATCGTTCGACGCGCAGGACCTCGGACTTGAGCCGTGCCGCAGGTGGACCTGCGCGGGTCACTCTCCGGGAGGAGCGCTGTTCCCCCGACAGGACCTACCCTGCCGGGATGAGCAATCCTGGCGACGGTCCCGGCGTCCCGGTCGGCGGCCCGGCGTCGCGCCCGGAGCTCGCACTGGTCAGACGGGCCCGCCGGGTGAACCGGGTGCTGGCGGAGCGCTGGCCGGACGCCCGGTGCGAGCTCGACTTCCGCACGCCGCTGGAGCTGCTGGTGGCCACGGTGCTGTCGGCGCAGACCACCGACGTGCGGGTGAACTCGGTGACGCCCGCCCTGTTCGCCCGGTACCCGGACGCCGCCGCCTACGCCGGTGCGGACCTCGCCGAGGTGGAGGCGCTGATCCGTCCGACCGGGTTCTTCCGGGCGAAGGCGCGCTCGCTGCACGGGATAGGCGTCGCGCTGGTGCAGCGGTTCGACGGCGAGGTGCCGGCCCGGCTGGACGACCTGGTCACCCTGCCGGGGGTGGGGCGCAAGACGGCGAACGTGGTGCTGGGCGACGCGTTCGGTGTCCCCGGCATCACGGTGGACACGCACGTCGGGCGGCTCGCCCGGCGGCTCGGCTGGACGCAGGAGGACGACCCGGTGCGGGTGGAGCGGGACATCGCCGCGCTGGTGCCCCGGGCGCAGTGGACGCTGCTCAGCCACCGGCTGATCTTCCACGGCCGGCGGATCTGCCACGCCCGGCGGCCCGACTGCGCGGCCTGCCCGGTCACCCGGGAATGCCCGTCGGCGCTGGTGCGGCTGCCGGCCGGCCCGGTCAGCCGAGCTCGCGCAGCCAGTCCAGCAGCAGGCCGGTGACCCGGACGGGCTCCTCCTCGGGCAGGAAGTGCCCGGCGCCGGCCATCATCTCGAACCGGTACTGGCTGCCGAGCCGCCGCGCCACCGGTCCGGTGGCCATCGCCCGGACGACCGAGTAGCAGCCGTCCGCGCCGCCGTGCACCTGCAGCACCGGCACGGGGCCGGCCTCGCGCAGGTCGGCGGCGTACCGGCGGCCGTCGGCCCGTACCCCGGACCGGTACAGCCAGCGGACCTGCTCCATCGCGGAGTGCGCCGCGAACGGCACCTGCGCGGCGCGGCGGTGCACCGCGAGGGCGGCGGGGTCCGGCCAGCGTGAGCCGCCCCACTCGCGGAGCAGCTTGGCGACCAGGTCGCCGCGGGTCAGGGAGCGCTCGGGCACGTACGGCACCTGGAACTCGGCCATCCGCTGCGCGGCGCGGGCCCGCAGCCCCGAGCGGGGGTCGGCCCGGCGCACCAGCGGGTGCGGGGCACCCAGCGCGGCGACGGCGCGGGTCAGGTCGGGGTGGTAGGCGGGCATCGCCCAGGCGACGTCGCCGCCGCCGATGCCGTGCCCGACCACCACGGCGTGCTCGCAGCCCAGCGAGCGCACCACGCCGGCCACGTCCCGGGTCAGCATCGGCACGTCGTAGCCGATCGGCGGCTTGTCCGAGCCGCCGGTGCCGCGCAGGTCCATCGCGACCACCCGGTAGCCCTCCTCGGCCAGGGCCGGGAGCTGGTGCCGCCAGGACCACCACAGGCCGGGCAGGCCGTGCAGCAGCACCACGAGCGGGGCGTCCCGGTCGTCCGGACCGGCGACGGCCACGTGGAACCGGGCCCCGTTCGCGGCCACGAAGTGGTGCCGCCACGGGCCGTCCAGCAGCAGGGCGGAGGAGTCGACGGTCATCGAGGCGAACCTACCTCCTCCCTGCGTCGCCAGGGCAGGTCGACGGTCCGGGGCGGTCCGGTCCCGACCGCTCGTCGGGCTGCCGACCGGCGCCCGGCGTGCCGGGGTCGAGGGCGCGGTGCACCCGGGCGCGCAGCGCGAGCGCCGTCCCGCCGAGCAGCGCCGCCGTGGTCGAGGCCAGCAGCACGGCGACGGTGACGTGCGTGCCGTGCGCGCTGCCGGACCCGAACGCCAGCCGCCCGATCAGCAGCGACACGGTGAACCCGATCCCGCCGACCGCCCCCACCGCCGCGATGTCGGCCCAGCGCAGGCCGGGGGCCAGGGCGGCCCGGGTGCACCGGGTGACCAGCCAGGCGGCCGCCACGATGCCGAGCGGCTTGCCGAGCACCAGCCCGAGCGCGACCCCCTGGGCGACCGGGTCGTGCAGCGCGCCGGCCAGCACGGTGCCGTCCAGCGGGATCCCGGCGGCGAAGAGCGCGAACACCGGTACCGCGAACCCGGCGGACAGCGGTCGCCAGCGGTGCTCCAGCCGCTCCGCCACCGAGAGGCCCCCGCCGGGCGGTGCGATCGCCGGTGCGGTCAGGCCGAGCAGTACCCCGGCGATGGTGGCGTGCACCCCCGAGGCGTGCATCAGCGCCCAGGCGGTCACCGCGACCAGCGCCAGCGGGACCGGGTGCCGCCGCCGGGTGCGCAGCAGGAGGCCGAACAGCGCGACCGCGGCGAGGGCGCCCGCGAGCGGGAGCGGGTGCAGCCCGTCGGCGTAGACCACCGCGATCACGACGACGCCGAGCAGGTCGTCCACCACCGCGAGGGTGAGCAGGAAGACGCGCAGCGTGGTGGGCAGGCCGCGACCCACCACGGAGAGCACCGCCAGCGCGAAGGCGATGTCGGTGGCGGTCGGCACCGCCCACCCCCGGGCCGGTCCGCCGGTCGCGACCGCGGCGACCAGCAGGTAGAGCAGCGCGGGCACCAGCATCCCGCCGACCGCGGCGACCACCGGCACGACGGCGGTCCCGATCCGCCGGAGCCCGCCCGCGACGACCTCGCGCTTGAGCTCCAGACCGACCACGAAGAAGAAGACCGCGAGCAGCCCGTCGGTCGCCCACGCGGACAGCGACAGGTCCAGGTGCAGCGCGGCCGGTCCGACCACGGTCTCGGAGACCGCCCGGTAGGCGCTCGCCCAGGGGGAGCCGGCCCAGACCAGCGCCACGAGCGTCCCGGCCAGCAGCAGCACGCCGCCGGTGCGGTCGCCGCGCAGCCGGTCCGGCAGGGCGCCCAGCAGCGGGCCCGGCAGGGAGCGCAGCCCGGCGCTGCGCGGTGCGGCGGACCGGGAGGTGGTGCGAGGGGCGGGGTGCGGCACGGTGACGGCTCCGACAGGTCGACGACGAGACGCCGACCAGGCTTCCCGGCACACCGTGCAGCAGCGTACCGGTCAGGTCACGGGTCGGGCGGGCCCGGCTCAGACGTCCGCGGAGACCTCGGCGGGGGAGGAGGCGGCCGGGCCGTCGCCGCGCCGGTCCTTCGGGGGGTCGAACCGGTAGCCGACGTTGCGCACCGTGCCGATCAGCTGCTCGTGCTCGGGCCCGAGCTTGGCGCGCAGCCGTCGCACGTGCACGTCCACCGTGCGGGTGCCCCCGTAGTAGTCGTAGCCCCAGACCTCCTGCAGCAGCTGGGCCCGGGTGAACACGCGGCCCGGGTGCTGCACCAGGTACTTCAGCAGCTCGAACTCCTTGTAGGTGAGGTCGAGCGGTCGGCCGCGCAGCCGGGCGGTGTACCCGCCGGCGTCGATCATCAGCTCGCCGGACGAGATCTCCTGCGGGGCGTCGTCGTAGGACGAGGTGGCCGCGCGCTCCATCACCAGCCGGAACCGGGTCTCGACCTCGGCCGGGGTGGCGTTCTCCAGCACGATGTCGTCCGCGCCCCACTCGGCGGTGACGACCGTCAGGCCGCCCTCGGTCAGCACCAGCACCAGCGGCACGGTCAGCCCGGTCGCCCGCAGCAGGCGGCAGGTCGTGCGTGCGGTCACCAGGTCGCGACGGGCGTCCAGCACCACGATGTCCGCGTCGGGGGCGTCCACCAGCGCGGAGGGCTCCACCGGGAGCACCCGCACGCGGTGCGACAGCAGCCCGAGCGCCGGGAGCACCTGCGAGGAGCCGCCGGACGCGGGCGTGAGCAGCAAGAGATCAGCCATCGCTCCACCCCTTCTCCGGTCTGAGTGGGGCACACGCTACCGCGTCGATGCTTCGTGCTCGCGTTACATGGACGTCACACGATCTCGCGGTGCGCATCGGACGGTGGGCCGGATCTGGCCGGGGGGCCGTCGCACGTCTGCGAGGATTGGCTCGTGCAGGCGTCGAATCGTGCCGTGACCACGGCGGTGCTGGCGACGCTGGTGGCGGTCGCCGGCGTGCTCGCCGACATCTCCCTCGCCGGCTACGACGGGCTGGTGCTCGCCGGGCTGCTCGCCGTGCTGGTCGTCCTGTTCGCCCTCGGCTGGTCCGAGGTGGCCGGGCTGCCCGCCGCGCGCGGCAGCGCGGCCGTGGTCGGTCTCGGCGGGCTCGGGGCGATCGGCGTCGTGGCCCTGACCACGTCCGAGCCGCTGCTCGGTGACCTGCCGCTGGTGTTCGCCGGCGCCGTGCTGCTCGCCTTCGTGGCCGAGCTGGTGCGGCGGGACGGGCGCACCCGGCTGGTGGAGTCCGTGACCGGCACCGTGGCCGGCACGCTGGTGGCGGTGTGCGCGGCCGGCTGGCTGGCGGCGGAGCGCACCCCGGCCGGCGACCAGGTGGTGGTGGTCGGCGCGGTGGCCCTCGCGGTCGGCTCCGCGGTCGCGGCGTTCCCGCTGCGCGGCTGGGTCGGCACGGCCGTCACCCTCGGGGTCTCCGCCGCGGGCGGTGGGGCGGCGGGTGCGGCGTTCGCGCCCATCGGCGCCCTGTCCGGCCTGCTGCTCGGCCTCGCGGTCGGCATCCTGCTGGCCGCCGCGGACGTGCTGTTCGACCGGTTGCCCACCCTGGAACATCGTCTCGCTGGGTGGGCAGTGGCTGTGCTGCCGGTCGCCGTCACCGGCATCCTGGTCTACGTCGTCGGACGAGTCCTCGTGGGGTGAGCCGTGGAGCTGCGGGTGCTGCTGGTGGTCGGCGCGCTCGCAGCCGCGGTCGCGCTCGGCCTGCTCTGGCGTGCGCGCAACGGTCGGTTCGTCGCGGACCGGTCGTCCGTCCCTGACGCCCCCGCTGCTGCGCTGCTCGGGGCCGTCGACCTGGGCGCCCCGCTCGGGGCGCGGGCGACGTTCGTCCAGCTGTCCTCCGAGGCCTGCGCGCCCTGCCGCCGCACGGCTGCCGTGCTGCGTGACCTGAGCACCGCCGAGCCGGGGGTGCTGCACGTCGAGCTGGACGCGGCCGACCGGATCGACCTGGTGCGACGGTTCGGTGTGCTGCGCACCCCCACCGTGCTCGTGCTGGACCCCGCCGGGGCGGTGCGGGGGCGGTTCTCCGGCGCCACGACCCCGGTGCAGGCCCGTGCCGCGCTGGACGCCGTGCTGGCCTCGCCGACGCCGGTGCCCGTCGTCCGGGACGCGTGTCCCGGCGCGGTCGGCGCCCGCTGAGCAGCGCCGCTGCCCAGGCCCGGTCCCGCACCGCGCGTCCGCACCGGGCGCACCCTCGCTCCAGCACCCGGGCTCACCCCCCGTCCTGCGCGCCCAGCTCTCCCCACCCCGTTCTCCCCGCTCAGCTCTCCCCACCCGTTCTCCCCGCCCAGCTTCCTCCAGGAGCAGCCCATGTCCGCCACCCCGTCCGGCCCCTCCGTGAGCCCGGCCCCGCCCTCGAACGCACCGTCCGAGCGGGTGGTGCCACCCGGGATCGATCCGCGCGGCCCCCGGGTCGGCGCCGGGATCACCGCCGTGCTGCTGGTCGTCGTGCTGCTGCTGCCGGACGCCGCCGCCACCGTCGCGCTGCTGGTGATCGCCCTGCTGTTCGCGGTCGGCACCGCGCGGGGCGCGCAGGGCAGCGTGCAGGGCCAGCTGTACCGGCGCCTGGTGCGCCCCCGCCTGGCGCCCCCGACCGAGCTGGAGGACCCGCGCCCGCCGCGGTTCGCCCAGGGCGTCGGCCTGGTGATCACGGGTGCGGGAGCGGTGCTCGGTCTGCTCGGGGTGTCCGGGGCCGTGCCGGTCGCGGCGGTGCTGGCGCTGGTGGCGGCCGTGCTGAACTCCGCGTTCGGCCTGTGCCTCGGCTGCGAGCTGTACCTGCTCGGCGCCCGGCTGCGCGCCCGCCCGGCCGCCTGAGGGCCGCCGCCCGGCCTGAGAGCCGGTCGGCCTGACCCGTCGGCCCGGTCGACCTGCCCGGCCCGCCCGGATCGTCCGGCCCCGATCGCCCCGCACCGGCGCCGCAGGCGGCATCCTGGTCGTCACGACCGAGAAAGCGACGTGACATGACCGAGCACCGCCCGGCGGACCTGCCGTTCCGCGACCCGACCCTGCCGATCGACCAGCGGGTCGAGGACCTGCTGTCCCGGATGACGCTGGCGGAGAAGGCCGGCCAGCTGTTCCACCAGATGACCCCGGCCGGCGAGATCGACCAGGCCAGCTCGGCGTTCGGGCTGCCCGCGCTGCGGTCGATGGTGGTGGACCGGCACCTGACCCACTTCAACGTGCTCGGCGCCGCTCCCACCGGTCGCGAGCTCGCCGAGTGGCAGAACGCGGTGCAGCGGGTCGCCGCCGGCACCCGGCTCGGCATCCCGGTCACCTTCTCCACCGACCCGCGGCACGCGTTCTCGGACAACCCCGGCACGGCGATGATGGCGGGGCCGTTCTCGCAGTGGCCGGAGACGCTGGGCCTGGCGGCGATCCGGGACCCGGAGGTCACCCGGCGGTTCGCCGACATCGCCCGCCAGGAGTACCTGGCCGTGGGCCTGCGCGTCGCGCTGCACCCGCAGATCGACCTGGCGACCGAGCCGCGGTGGAGCCGGGCCGGCGGCACGTTCGGCGAGGACGCCACCCTGACCGCGGCGCTCGCGGTCGCCTACGTCCGCGGGTTCCAGGGCGACGCGCTCGGCCCGGGGTCGGTGGCCACCATGGTCAAGCACTTCCCCGGGGGCGGCCCGCAGAAGGACGGCGAGGACCCGCACTTCGCCTACGGCCGCGAGCAGGTCTACCCCGGCGGGATGTTCGAGCACCACCTGCGCCCGTTCGCGGCCGCGATCGCCGCCGGCTGCGCCGAGATCATGCCGTACTACGGGATGCCGGTCGGGACGCCGTACGAGGAGGTCGGCTTCGGCTTCAACCGGTCTGTGATCACCGGGCTGCTGCGCGAGCGGTTCGGCTTCGACGGGATCGTCTGCACCGACTGGGGGCTGCTCACCGACGGGCAGGTGATGGGGCAGCCGCTGCCGGCCCGGGCCTGGGGCGTGGAGCACCTGTCCCGGCCCGACCGCGCCCGCACCGCGCTGGAGGCCGGCGTGGACCAGTTCGGCGGCGAGCTCTGCCCGGAGGTCGTGGTGGACCTGGTCCGCACGGGCGCCGTGACCGAGCAGCGGATCGACACCTCGGTGCGCCGGCTGCTGCGTCAGAAGTTCGCCCTGGGCCTGGTGGACCAGCCGTACGTCGACCCGGGCGCCGCGGACGCCGTGGTCGGGCGCGCCGACCTGCGCGCCGAGGGGCAGGCCGCGCAGCGCGCCTCGCTCACCCTGCTGACCAACCGGGAGACCGTCCCCGGCGGCGCGCCGGTCCTGCCGCTCGCGGCGGGCGTCACGCTGTACGTCGAGGGCGTGGACCCGGCGGTCGCGGCCCGGTACGCCCGGGTGGTGACCGACCCGGCCCGGGCGGACGTCGCCGTGGTGCGGCTGAAGGCGCCGTACGAGCCGCGCCCGGGTGCGTTCGAGGCGTTCTTCCATGCCGGTTCGCTGGCCTTCCCGGCCGCTGAGCGAGACCGGCTGGTCGCGCTGTGCGGCACGGTGCCGACGGTGCTGGACGTCTATCTCGACCGGCCCGCGCTGCTCGCCGACCTGGTGGACCACGCGGCCGCGATCGTCGCCGACTACGGGGCGGCGGACGAGGCGCTGCTCGAGGTGCTGCTCGGTCGGGACGAGCCGCGCGGTGCCCTGCCGTTCGACCTGCCCCGCTCGATGGCGGCGATCGAGGCCAGCCGGGAGGACGTGCCGTTCGACACGGCCGACCCGGTGTTCCGGTTCGGGCACGGGCTGCGCTACCGGCGCGGGTGAACCTCGCCGGCGCGGACCTGGACGCCGCGCCGGCAAGGCACCGTCCCGCCACCGGGGCCTGGCGACCCCGGCCACGGCGGCGCGCAGGGGGCGCGCAGGGGGCGCATCGACCGGTGGTGTCGTTAGGATCGGTGGATGCAGGCACTCGAGGTGGTCTTCATCGGGCTGCTCGTCGCTGCGTCGATCGCGATCGGATGGTTCGCGTTCTTCGTGGTGCACCGGCTGTACAAGGGGCAGCGCTGACGCCTCGCTGACCCGTCGAGCTTCAAGGACACACATGGCGTTCACGCTGCCCGAGGGCCTCGCCCCCGAGATGTACCCGCTGGCCTGGCTGGTCGGCCGCTGGCACGGTGAGGGCGTCGTCGGGTATCCCGGCGTCGAGGAGGCACCGTTCACCCAGGACGTCGTGTTCGCCCACGACGGCGGCCCGTACCTGTCGTACACCGCCACGATCCGCCTGGTGGTCGCGCCGGACGACGCCTCGGCGATCGACGGGGACGCGTCCGCCGCGCCGGACGCCCGGGCCGACGGGCCGGGGCCGGTGTGGTCCACCGAGCAGGGCTACTGGCGGATCCCGCCGGAGCGGCCGGACGGCCTGGGCTCGGACCTCGTGCCGGTCGAGCTGCTGCTGGCGGACCCGTCCGGGCACGTCGCGGTGTACGTGGGGGCCAGCGGCAACGGTCGGATCGACCTGGTCAGCGACCTGATCGCCCGGACCGCCACCGGTGCCGAGGTGACCGCCGGCAAGCGGCTGTACGGCCTGGTGCAGGGCGACCTGATGTGGGCGCACGACCTGGCGGCGTTCGGCCAGCCGATGCAGTCCTACGCCTCCGCGCGCCTCGCACGGGTCGAGGGCTGAGATGAGCGTCGAGCCCATCCCGACCGGGCACCTCCCGGCGGAGCCGACGGCGGACGAGACCGGGCCCCGGCACCGCAGCCCGCTGCTGGGCGTGCACGGCGCGGTGGCCGGATCCGGGCCGGACGCGGGCGTCGCCTGGCACTACGGCGACCCGACCGCCGAGCAGCGTGCCCTGGCCCGCGGCGGCGCCGTGGTGGACCAGTCGCACCTGGGCGTGGTGACCGTGACCGGGCCGGACCGGCTGACCTGGCTGCACTCGATCACCTCCCAGCAGCTCGACGACCTGCCGGTGCGCACCTCGACCGAGACTCTGGTGCTCAGCCCGCACGGGCACATCGAGCACGCGCTGGCGGTGGTGGACGACGGCACGACCACCTGGCTGATCACCGAGTCGGCGCCGGCGCTCGCGGCCTGGCTGGACCGGATGCGGTTCATGCTGCGGGTCGAGGTCGCCGACGCGACCGACGAGTGGGCGGCGATCGGCGAGCCGGTGGACGCCGAGGGCGGCCCGGACGAGCCGGTGACCTGGCGCGACCCGTGGCCACGGACCGCGCCCGGCGGCACCCGGTACGGGCCGGCCGACGACGAGCACCCCGGGGCCGACCGGCCCTGGCGGCTGGTGCTGGTGCCGCGGGCCGAGCTGGTCGAGCAGGTGCGGGCGCGCCAGGCCGCCGGCTGGCCGCTGGTCGGCACCTGGGCGAGCGAGGCTGCGCGGGTCGAGGCATGGCGCCCCCGGGCGATCCACGAGGTGGACCATCGCACGATCCCGCACGAGCTGGACTGGCTGCGCACCGCCGTGCACCTGCACAAGGGCTGCTACCGCGGGCAGGAGACCATCGCGCGGGTGCACAACATGGGCCGGCCGCCGCGCCGGCTGGTCCTGCTGCACCTGGACGGGTCGGGGCACCTGCTGCCCGAGGCCGGCGCCGTGGTCCGCGAGCCGGGCGAGCTGCGCTCCGGTGGCGAGCCCGGTCGTGAGGTCGGCCGGGTGACCAGTCTGGTCCGGCACCACGAGCTGGGGCCGGTCGCCCTGGCGGTGGTCAAGCGGTCCGCCCCGCAGGACGTCGAGCTGGTGGTGGACTGCGAGGGCGGGGCGGTGACCGCGGGCCAGGAGGTCGTGGTGCCCGGCGACGGCGTGTCCGTCGACCGGCCGGCCGCGCACGGGCCGCTCACCCGCGGCCTCGGCGGCCACCCGATGCTGTGAGCGCGCGTCGCGGGCCCTCCTCGGTGCGGGTGCAGGCCGAGGCCCGCGTCCGGCAGGGCTGGTCGCGGGTGCGCTCCTCGTTGGGGCCGATCGCGCAGGCGGTGATCGCCGCCGGCCTCGCCTACTGGGTGGCGTACCACCTGCTCGGGCACAGCACGCCGTTCTTCGCGCCGGTCAGCGCGTGGATCGCCCTGGGCTTCAGCGCGGACCGCGACCTGCGCCGGGTGGCCGAGCTCGCGGTCGGGGTCGCGCTCGGTGTCGGGCTGGGTGATCTGGTGGTGCGCGGGATCGGTACCGGGCCGTGGCAGATCGCGCTGGTGCTCGCGGTCGCGGCGCTGGTGGCCCGGTTCCTGGACCGCGGGCCGATGCTCACCACCCAGGCCGGGGTGCAGGCGATCGTGATCGTCGGGATGCCCGCCGTCGGGGCCGCGGCCGGCGGGGTGGTCGGGCGGTGGACCGACGCGCTGGTCGGTGGCGCCGTGGCGCTGGCGGTGGCCGCGCTCACGCCGAGCGACCCGCGCAGGCGCCCGCGCGCCCAGGGCCGGACCGCCGTCGAGGAGCTGGCCGGGATGCTCCGGCTGCTCGGGCGCGGGATGCGCGAGCGCCGGGTCGCGGTGGTGGAGGACGCCCTGGTGCACGGCCGCGCGACCCAGCCCGCGCTGGAGGAGTGGCAGGAGGCCGCGACCGCCGCCCGGGACCTGGCACGGGTCTCGCCGGCCGCGCGCCGGCACCGCACCGAGCTCGCCTGGATCGGCCAGTCCGCCGTGCGGGTGGACCGCGCGGTGCGCAACGCCCGGGTGCTCGCCCGGCGCACCGTCTCGGTGGTCGAGGCCGGGCACCAGGAGGCGCTCGCACCGGTGGCGGACGCGGTCGACCGGGTCGCGCTGGCGGCGGACGCGCTCGCCGGTGCGCTCGGCTCCGGCGTCGAGCCGTTGCGGGCGCGCGGCGAGCTGCTGGTGCTGGCCGGTGAGCTCGACCCGTTCACGCTGGCGCCGGACGACTGGCAGGTGCAGAGCCTGGTGCTGCTGCTCCGCTCGCTGGTGGTGGACCTGCTGGAGGCGTCCGGCGTCGATCCGGGCGAGGCCCGCGAGGCGCTGCCGGAGATCTGAGCGCCGTCGGGCCTGCGGCCGTGGGCGGGCACCGGACGGACGGGTCTCGGCGGGACGGACCGGCGGCCCGTAGGCTGTGCGGCGTGATCATGCTGCTGCAGACCTTGATCTACCTGGCGTTCTACCTGGTGATCTTCGCGCTGTCCGTGTGGGCCCTGGTGGACTCGCTGCGCCGGCCGGCCACCGCGTTCCTGTCCGCGGGCAAGCAGACCAAGCAGCGCTGGACGCTCATCCTGGTGGCCGCGACGGCGGTGTCGTTCGTCGCGCTGCCGTACCCGATCGGGATCGGCAAGCTCGGGTTCCTGGCGCTGCTCTCCGCGGTCGCCGCGGTCGTCTACCTGGTGGACGTGAAGCCGGCGGTCGCGCCGTACTCCGGGCGACGCGGGGGTGGCGGCCCGACGCGTCCGGGCGGGTGGTGACGGTGCCGGGGCGCCGGGCCGACGGGCCGCTGATCGCCGGCCGGGTGCGGGCCGCGGGCATCGGCGGCGCGGCGGGCACCGAGACGGCGGGCACCGACGTGGCCGCGGCCGCGGTGCCGCTCGCCCGGGTGCTGCGCGGCGACCTGGTGGAGTCCGTGCACAGCGGGCACCTGGTGGTGCTCGGGCCGGACGGCGGGGTGCGGCTCGCGCTCGGCGACCCCGAGGTCACCGTGCTGGCCCGCTCCTCGCTCAAGCCGTTGCAGGCGGTCGCGATGCTGCGCGCCGGGCTGGACCTCGACGCCGAGCACCTGGCGCTGGCCTGCGCGAGCCACAGCGGCGAGCCGGTGCACCTGGCGGCCGTCCGCGAGATCCTGGCCGGTGCCGGGCTGGACGAGAGCGCCCTGGACAACACCCCCGACCTGCCGCTGGACCCCGCCGCCGCGTTCGCCTGGCGGTCGCAGGGCCACGGCCCGGAGCCGATCGCGCAGAACTGCTCCGGCAAGCACGCCGCGATGCTCGCGACCTGCGTCGCACGCGCCGGCGACGGCTGGACCACGGCCGGCTACCGGGAGCCGGGGCACCCGGTGCAGGTCGCGGTGCGGACCACCCTCGCCGAGCTGACCGGCGAGCCGGTCCGGCACACCGCGGTCGACGGCTGCGGCGCCGCGCTGTTCTCCACCTCGCTGATCGGCCTGGCCCGTGCGTTCGCCCGGCTGGCCACCGCGCCGGCCCGCGAGCCCGGCAGCGCCGAGGCCCGGGTGGCCCGGGCGATGTCCGGCCACCCCGACCGGGTCGGCGGCACCGGACGGGACGTCACCCGGGTGATGCGGGCCGTGCCGGGGCTGGTCGCCAAGGACGGCGCCGACGGCATGTACGCCGCTGCGCTGCCGGACGGGTCGGCGATCGCGGTCAAGATCGCCGACGGCAGCCCGCGCCCGCGGCCGGCGGTGCTGGTCGCCGCGCTGCTGGTGGCCGGTGCCGCGCAGGTGCCTGGGGTCGACCTGGCCGCGCTCGACGAGCTCGGACGCACCGCGGTGCTCGGGCACGGCGAACGGGTCGGGGCGGTGCTGCCCACCTTCGGTGCGGGTGCCGCGTGAGGGCGGTCGTCCAGCGCGCCTCCCGGGCGTCGGTCACGGTCGACGGCGCGGTGGTCGGCGCGTTCGACGGGCCGGGGCTGGTGGTGCTGCTCGGCGTGACCCCCGGCGACGGGCCGGCGCAGGTCGAGCTGGTCGCCCGCAAGATCGCGGAGCTGCGGATCCTGCGCGGCGAGCGGTCCGCCGCCGAGGCGGAGGCCCCGGTGCTGGTGGTCAGCCAGTTCACTCTGTACGGCGACACCCGCAAGGGCCGCCGACCGACCTGGAACGCCGCCGCCCCCGGGCCGGTGGCCGAGCCGCTGGTCGCGGCCGTGGTCGAGGCGCTGCGGGCGCGCGGGCTGACCGTGGGCACCGGGGTGTTCGGGGCGGACATGGCGGTCGAGCTGGTGAACGACGGGCCGGTGACGCTGCTGATCGAGTCGGTGCCCGAGCCGGCCTGAGGCGGCCGATCCGGTGGCCGGCTACTGCCCGCCCAGACCGGTGGTGGCGACGCCCTGCACGATCCGGCGCTGGAACAGCATGAACACCACCAGCAGCGGCAGCGCGGCGATCATCGCGGCGGCCATCGTCTGCGCGTACTGGACGCCGTAGGCGCTCTTGACGGTGGCCAGACCGACCGGCAGCGTCATCAGGTCCGGGTCGTTGGTGATGATGAACGGCCAGAGGAAGTTGTTCCACGCGCCGATGAACACGAAGATCGCGACCGCGACCAGGATCGACCGGGACAGCGGCAGCACGATCGTCTGGAACGTCCGCCACGGGCCTGCTCCGTCGATCGCGGCGGCGTCCAGCATCTCCTGCGGCACGGCGTCGAAGAACCGCTTGAGGATGAACACCATCATCGGGGCGACCACCTGCGGCAGGATCACCGCCGCAAGGGTGTCCACCAGGTTCAGGGCCAGCATCTGCTGGAACAGCGGGACCACGAGGATCTGCGGCGGGATCATGATCGAGGCCACGGTCAGCGCCATCAGCACGCGCCGTCCGCGGAAGATCGTGCGGGAGAAGGCGTAGGCGGCCATCGAGGAGACCAGCACCGTGATGCCGGTGACGACCACGGCGACGATCGTGCTGTTCGCCATCCACCGCAGCACGTCGCCGCGGCCCAGCACCTCGCGGAACGTCTCCAGGGTGAAGCCGCCGGCAGGCAGCCAGCTCGTGGTGCTGGTGGCGTCCGTCTCGGTCTTCAGCGCGGTGTCCAGCCCCCAGAGCAGCGGCAGCAGCCAGGCGGCGGCCGCCACCACCAGCACGACCAGGGCCAGGGTGCGGGCCGTCCGGCTGGCACCGATGGTCAACCTGGTCTGCGCGCGGTT
>DASWPG010000009.1:0-23090 GCA_036404115.1 Cellulomonas sp. | reverse complement strand
TAGTACGAGAGGACCGGGACGGACGAACCTCTGGTGTGCCAGTTGTTCCGCCAGGAGCACGGCTGGTTGGCTACGTTCGGAAGGGATAACCGCTGAAAGCATCTAAGCGGGAAGCCTGCTTCGAGATGAGGTTTCCACGGGTCTTCGGGCCTGAGAGGCTCCCGGCTAGACCACCGGGTAGATAGGCCGGATGTGGAAGAGGGGACTCAAGACCCTCGCAGCTGACCGGTACTAATAAGCCGACAACTTCACCACAACATCATTGTTGCTACGCGTCCACTGTGCGGTTCCCGAACCGCGAGCACCCTGGTGCGTCCCTGTTGGGGGGCGTGCGGGGCCTGTGCTTGACAGTTCGATAGTGTTACGGCGGTCATAGCGAAGGGGAAACGCCCGGTCCCATTCCGAACCCGGAAGCTAAGCCCTTCAGCGCCGATGGTACTGCACTCGCCAGGGTGTGGGAGAGTAGGACGCCGCCGGACAATCATTCACGAAGAGCCACCCCTGACGGGGTGGCTCTTCGTCGTTCCCGGACACTCACGACCACGCATCGGGCAACCGATGTGCGATACCCGATGCGTGGCGCCCGGACTTCCGACACCCGCCGCCTGCGGCGTCGGTCCTCGCTGCGATCGAGGGCTCCTGCCCGGAGGACCCAGAGGACGAGAACCACGGGAGCCGCGGGGCCGCGGGGGATGAGACCATGGTCGGTGGTCCAATGACGAGGAGAACCACGAGATGAGCAGCGACGAGCGCGAGCCGCGTTCGACGGACGGCGGGGGTCGCCGTTCCAGCGGCGGCCGCGACGGCGACCGGCGTCCAGGAGCACCCACCCGGTTCGGCGGCCGCGCGGTCGGTGGCAACGGCGGCGGTGCGCGTCCGGCGCGTACGCCTCGGGTGGCGGGTCAGCGCGGCCCGTCCCGGAGCGGCGCGCGCGATGAGAGCCGCGGCGGTGCGGGCGGTGGTGCGTCGGAGCGCAGCCGACCCTCCTGGGGCGACCAGGACCGGTCCGGCGCACGGAGCACGGATCGGTCCAGCTCCCGGAGCACGGATCCGCGCGGTCCACGACCGGCTGGGTCACGTGACAGCGGGTCGAGGCGCGGCGACGGGACCGAGCGCTCGGGTTCGGGTGCGCGTCCGTGGCAGGGCCGCCCGTCGGGCGAGCGGGACGGACGCGGCTGGACCGGTAGCGGTCGGGGCGGTGGCCAGGACGCTCCCCGCGGCGACGACCGCGGGCAGCGTCCGGCGTACCGCGGTGCCGGCGGCCGGGACGAGCGCGGTGGATCGGCTCGCGGGCCGTCGTCGGGCAGTGGTCAGAGCGGCTACCGCCGGGACGGCGTCTGGCCGGGTGGCTCCGGCGGCGCTCGCCAGGGCGGGTCCAGGTCGGACGGTCGCGACGGCGGCCGGTCCGGCGAGGGCGACCGGCCGTGGCAGGGCCGACCGTCGGGAGGCCGGCCGCCGAGCGATCGGGACGCCAGGGGCCGCACGGGCGACGCTAGCGGCGACGGTTCGCGCGGTTTCCGTTCCGATGACCGCGGCGGCAGGCCGGCGTCTCGCGACGACCGGCCTGCGTACCGAGGGGACCGGCCGGCCTACCGCGGCGACGACCGTGGAGGTTTCCGCCGCGATGAGCGCGGCGGCGACCGCCCGGGCTTCCGCAGGGACGACCGTGGCGGCCGGGCAGGCGACCAGGGCGGAGCGCGCGCGGGCGACCGATGGGGCACCGGCTCGTCGCAGGGACGCCCGAGCTCCGGCGGGCCGCGCGACGGCGGCTTCCGCGGCGCTGACCGCGACGCACGGCGCGATGACCGTGGCGAGCGCGGCAGCCGTCCGTCCTACGGCGGGGACCGTCCTTCGAACGGTGCAGGCCGGCATTCCTACCGCGGGGACGGCCCGTCCTCCCGCGGCGATCGCCCGTCCTCGGGCGGCGACCGTCCTCCGTACCGGGGCGACGGTCCGCGCGAGGAACGAGGTGGCTTCCGCCGCGACGACCGCGCCGGCGAGCGGCAGGTCTACCGTGGCGACCGCCCGCGCGACGACCGTGGCGCCCCGCGCCGCGACGACCGTGGTGACCGCCCGGGGTTCCGGGGCGGAGAGCGTGCCGGCGGCGAGCGTGCCGCGGGCGACCGCCCGGCCTCCCGCGGCGGTGACCGGCCTCGTGAGGATCGTGGCGACCGCCCGCGCACGGGGGGCTTCCGCCGCGACGACCGTGGTGACCGCCCGCGCGACGACCGTGGTGACCGCCCGGTCTACCGGGGTGGTGACCGCCCGCGAGGCGACCGCTCTCGTGACGACCGCTCCCGTGACGGCGGGGCCGGCGACCGTCGGGGCAGCGGCCCCCGGTCGACTGATCGGCGCGACGCACCGCTGCGCGGCGGGTTCGGTCCGCGGGGCGGGGACGACGACCGGCGTCCGAGCCGTCCGCCGCAGCAGGCGCGGGTGCCGGGACCGGAGATCGCGGAGGACGTGGTGTTCGGCGCGCTGGACCGTGAGGTCCGGGCGCGGCTGCGCACGCTGAGCAAGGACAACGCCGACATGGTCGGCCGGCACCTGGTGATGGCGGGCCGGCTGCTCGACTCCGACCCGGAGCTGGCCTACGAGCACGCCCAGGCTGCCGTGCGCCGGGGCGGTCGGGTGGACGTGGTGCGGGAGGCTGCGGGGCTCGCTGCCTATCGCACCGGGCGGTTCGCGGAGGCGCTGCGCGAGCTGCGGACGGTCCGGCGGCTGAACGGCTCGTCGGAGCACCTGGCGATCATGGCGGACTGCGAGCGCGGGCTCGGTCGTCCGGAGCGCGCGGTGGCGCTGGCGGCGTCACCGGAGGCGGACGAGCTGGACGCCTACGCGCGGACGGAGCTGGCGATGGTGGTCAGCGGTGCGCGGCTCGACCTCGGGGACCCGGACGCGGCGCTGGCCGTGCTCTCCGGCGTGGAGACCGGCCCGGCGCGGGGACTGCTCGCGGCCCGGGTGGCCCAGGCACGTGCCGAGGCGCTGCGGGCCGGCAGCCGGGAGGCCGAGGCGGACGCCGCGCTGGAGGGCTTCTCGGCGACGGTGCTGGCCGAGGCGTCCGGCGAGGTCGAGGAGGAGGACGACGTCGTCCTGTTCGACCTGGACGACGAGGAGGCCCTGGACGACGCGGACGACCCGGCGATCGAGGACGCCGGCGACGCCGAGGACGATCCTGCGGACCCGACCGCGGCCGAGCCCGCCGCGGCCGAGCCGACCGATGCACCCACGACCGGCACGGAGGACGAGTGAGCGACGCACACCTGCTCGGCAGCGACATCCCGCTGTCCGCGCGCTACGACCTGGCGCTGGTGGACCTGGACGGGGTCGCCTACAAGGGGCACGAGCCGATCGCCGGCGCCTCGGCGGGGCTGGCCGGGGCGCGTGCGGCAGGGATGCACCTGGTGTTCGTGACGAACAACGCCTCCCGCGAGCCGGGGTCCGTGGCGGCCCAGCTGACCGAGCTGGACATCCCCACCGGTCCCGACGACGTGATGACGGCGGCCCAGGCGGCGGCCCAGCTGCTCAGCACCCGGTTGCAGCCGGGCGCCAAGGTGCTGGTCGTCGGCGGTGCCGGGATGCTGTCGGCGGTCCGGGAGGCCGGGTTCACCGTGGTGACCTCGGCGCTGGACGAGCCGGAGGCGGTGGCGCAGGGCTTCGCGCCCGAGGTCGGCTGGGCGCAGCTCGCCGAGGCCGCCTACGCGGTGGCGGGCGGTGCTTGGTTCGTGGCGAGCAACCTCGACCTGAGCCTGCCGACGGCGCGGGGGTTCGCGCCGGGCAACGGTGCGCTGGTCCGCGCGGTGCAGGCGGCGACCGGTGTGGTGCCGGACAGTGCGGGGAAGCCTGCCTCGACCATGTACGAGCTGGCGGTGGCACGGGTCGGCGGCCGGGAGCCGCTGGTCGTGGGCGACCGGCTCGACACCGACCTGGCGGGCGCCCGGTCGGGCGGGTTCGCCGGGCTGCACGTGCTGACGGGGGTCTCGACCGCACGGGACGACGTGCTGGCGGAGCCGGGCTTCCGGCCGCACTACGTCGCGGCGGACCTGCGCGGGCTGCTGCTGCCGCACCCGCTGCCGCAGCGCGCGGCGGACGGCTGGTGGACCTGTCGGGACGCTGCCGCCCGGGTGGTGGACGGCCGGCTCGAGCTGCACGAGCGTGACGCGGTCGGCGGTGAGGCCGGGTCGGCGCAGGCGCTGGACCGCCGGGTGGACGCGGTGCGGGCGGCCTGCGCGGCCGCGTGGGACACCGTCGACAGCGGCGGGGCGCTGGACGCCTCGTCGGTGCCGGCGCTGCTCACCGACCTCGGCTGACGCCCCCGGCAGCGCCTCGGCAGTGTCTCTTCGGCGGCCCGTCTGCGGCCCGTCGGGGGCCCGGCCGGTAGCGTGACCGTGGGCAGCGAGCACGACCGAGATCGGGCACGACCAGCAGCGAGAGGAGCGACGTGGTGGAACCGACGGGCGACCAGGCGGTGGACGAGGCGCTGAGCCGTCTCGCCGAGGTCACGGAGCTGGGGCTGCGCGAGCAGCTGGCCGTGTTCGACGCCGTGCACACCGCGCTGCAGGACCGCCTCGCCGACGCGGAGGGCTGAGCCACGGCGCGGGTCGACGCGGCGCTGGTGCAGGCGGGGCTGGCCCGGTCGCGCCGGCACGCGGCAGAGCTGATCGCGGCCGGTCGGGTGACGATCGGTGGCCGGGCGGTGCTGCGCTCGTCGAGCGGGATGACCGAGGGTGCGGAGCTCGCGGTGGCGGCCGACCCGGCCGGGGACGGCGACTACGCCTCGCGGGGGGCGTACAAGCTGCTCGGTGCGCTGGACGCGTTCGCGGGCCTGGACGTCGCCGGTCGCGAGTGCCTGGACGCCGGCGCGAGCACCGGGGGCTTCACCGACGTGCTGCTGCGCCGTGGCGCCCGGCACGTGGTGGCGATGGACGTCGGACACGACCAGCTGGTCGAGCGGCTGCGCGCCGACCCGCGGGTGGACGTCCGCGAGGGGGTGAACGTGCGGGGGCTGGTCGCCGGTGACCTCGAGCCGCCGCCGACGCTGGTGGTCGCGGACCTGTCGTTCATCAGCCTGACGCTGGTGCTGCCCGCCCTGGTGGCGGTCGCGGCGCCGCGGGCCGAGCTGGTGGTGATGGTCAAGCCGCAGTTCGAGCTCGGGCGGGAGCGTCTGGGGTCGAGCGGGGTGGTGCGCAGCGCCGAGCAGCGGGTGGAGACGGTGCTGGTCGTGGCCCGGTGCGCCCTCGACCTCGGGCTGGCGGTCGCCGGTGTGGTGCAGAGCCCGCTGCCCGGGCCGAGCGGCAACGTGGAGTACTTCCTGCGGCTGCGCCGGGACGCGGACGGAGCGCCGGTACCGTCGGTGCAGCTGGAGGACCTGGTGCGATCGGTCGTGCAGGGCGGTGGCGTGCAGGGCAGTCTCGTGCAGGGTGGGGACGTGCCGGACGGAGCAGCTGGAGGAGAGCAGCGATGAGCAAGCGGGTGCTGGTCGTCACGCACAGCGGGCGCGCGGAGGCGGTCACGGCGACGCAGGAGGCGGTGTCGGCGCTGGAGGCGTCCGGGTTCACCCCGGTGCTGGCGGGCGAGGACGTGCCGGGGCTGACGTTCCACGACATCGAGCTGGCGGTGGTGCTCGGTGGCGACGGCACGATCCTGCGCGCCGCGGAGCTGGCCCGTGCGGCCGGGGCACCGCTGCTCGGCATCAACCTGGGCCACGTCGGCTTCCTCGCGGAGAGCGAGCGGGACGACATCGGCGAGGCGGTCCGGCGGATCGCGGCCGGCGACTACACCGTGGAGGAGCGCACGACGCTCCAGGTCCAGGTGCAGGTTCCCGGGCGGCAGGATCCGGTCACCGGCTGGGCGCTGAACGAGGCCGCGCTGGAGAAGACCGAGGTCGCCCGGATGGTCGAGGTGGTGATCGAGGTCGATGACCGGCCGCTGTCCAGCTTCGGCTGCGACGGGGTGGTGCTGGCCACCTCGACCGGCTCCACGGCGCACGCGTTCTCTGCGGGCGGGCCGGTGGTGTGGCCGGACGTGGACTCGATGATCGTGGTGCCGCTGTCGGCGCACGCGCTGTTCGCCCGGCCGCTGGTGGTCGGTCCGCGTGCGGTGGTCGCGGTGGAGGTGCTGACCCGGTCGCCGTCGGCGGCGGTGGTGGTGTGCGACGGCCGCCGCCGGATCGACGTGCCGGCGGGGTCGCGGGTCGAGGTGCGGCGCAGTCCGGTGCCGGTGCGGCTGGCCCGCCTGACCCGGGCACCGTTCACCGACCGGCTGGTGAACAAGTTCCGGCTGCCGGTGGTCGGCTGGCGCGGCCGGCCGTCCGAGGACCGTCGCAACGTCGAGGACCGGGGGGACTGACCGCGTGCTGGAGGAGATCTCGATCACCGACCTGGGCGTCATCACGACGGCGCAGGTCAGGCTGCACCCGGGGCTGACCGTGCTGACGGGCGAGACCGGTGCGGGCAAGACCATGGTGCTGACCGGGCTGGACCTGCTGCTCGGCGGCCGGGCCGATCCCGCCGTGGTGCGCACCGGTGCCGCGGCCGCGGTCGTCGAGGGCCGGGTGCTGGTGCCCGCGGGCTCGCCGGTGCTGGACCGGGCCGAGGAGGCCGGTGCCGCGCTGGACGACGACGGCGGGCTGCTGCTGGTCCGCACGGTGGGTGCGGCCACGGACTCCTCGCCCGGCCGCTCCCGGGCGCACCTGGGCGGCCGGTCGGTGCCGCAGGCGGTGCTGGCCGAGCTGGCGGAGCACCTGGTCACGGTGCACGGCCAGCAGGACCAGGCCCGGCTGCGCTCGCCCGCCCGGCAGCGTGAGGCGCTGGACGCCTTCGCGGGCCAGGCGCACGCCGCCGTGCTCGCCGAGTACCGGGGGGCGTGGACCGCGCGCGGCGAGCTGCAGGCTCGGATCGAGGATCTGACCGGTCGCCGCCAGGAGCTGGCCCGGGAAGCCGAGCTGCTGCGGCTGGGGCTGGCCGAGGTGGAGCGGGTCGCGCCGCAGCCGGGGGAGGACGCGGCCCTGGCCGCGGAGGTCGAACGGCTGTCGCACGCCGAGGACCTGCGGTCGGCCGCAGCCGGGGCGCACACGGCGCTGGCCGGCGACGACGACGGCGAGGTGGACGCCAGCGCGGCGGCCGTGCTGGAGCAGGCCCGCCGGCTGCTGGACCAGGCCGGTGCGCACGACGCCCGGCTGTCCGCGCTGCGGGACCGGGTGCGCGAGGCCGGCTACCTGCTGGCGGACGTGGCGGCCGAGCTTGCCTCCTACCTGCAGGACCTGCAGGCCGACCCGCTGCGGCTGGAGGCGGCGCAGGCCCGCCGGGCCGAGCTGGCGGGGCTGACCCGGTCGTACGGCGAGGACGTCGCCGCGGTGCTGCGCTGGGCGGACGAGGGGTCGCGCCGGCTGCTGGCGATCGACGGCGGGGACGAGCGGCTGGCGGAGCTGGTCGAGCAGCGCGACGCCCTGGACAGCCGGCTGGCGAGGCTGGCGGCGACGCTGGGCGGCACCCGTCGGGAGGCCGGCGCGCGGCTGGCGGCGACCGTCTCGGCCGAGCTGGCCGGGCTCGCGATGGCGGGTGCGAGCCTGCAGGTGCAGGTGGACGACGCGCCCGGGCTCGGACCGCACGGTGGAGATCTCGTGGAGATGCTGCTGGTGCCGCATGCAGGTGCACCGGCCCGGCCGCTGGGCAAGGGTGCCTCCGGCGGTGAGCTGTCCCGGGTGATGCTGGCGCTGGAGGTGGCGCTGGCGACCTCGCCGGACGCGGGCGAGCACCGACCGGGCACGTTCGTCTTCGACGAGGTGGACGCGGGCGTCGGCGGACGTGCGGCGACCGAGGTGGGCCGTCGTCTCGCGGCGCTGGCCCAGGGTGCGCAGGTGCTGGTGGTGACCCACCTGGCCCAGGTGGCGGCGTTCGCGGACCGGCACCTGGTGGTCACCAAGACCCGGGCCGGCGGCGGCGAGGTGGTCACGGCGTCCGACGTGCGGGCGGTCGAGGGCGAGGACCGGGTGCGCGAGCTGGCCCGGATGCTGTCCGGCCAGGACGAGTCCGACACGGCGCGCGCACATGCGGCAGAGCTCCTGGCGGCGGCAGACGTGGCACGATGAACGGCGATGAAACTGCTGCCGCTGCGTAGACGCTCCGCCGCGCCCCTCGGGGGCGAGATCGCCGGACCCGCCCGGGTCGACCCCAGGACCAAGTCGTTGACCAAGCGGCTGCGGCCCGGGGACATCGCCGTGATCGACCACGTCGACATCGACCGGGTGTCGGCCGAGGCGCTCGCCGCCTGCCGGCCCGCCGCGGTGCTGAACGCCGCTCGCTCGACCTCCGGCCGCTACCCGAACCTCGGCCCGGACATCCTGGTGCAGGCGGGCATCCCGCTGGTCGACGACCTCGGCCCGGACGTGATGACGGTCCGCGAGGGCCGCACGCTGCAGGTGGTGGACGGCGCGGTGCGCGAGGGCGACCGGCTGGTGGCCGAGGGCGTGGTGCAGACCCCGCAGACGGTGGCCACGGACCAGGCCGCCGCGCGCGAGGGCCTGTCGGTGCAGCTGGAGTCGTTCGCGGCGAACACGATGGACTACCTGCGCCGGGAGCGCGACCTGCTGCTCGACGGCGTGGGCGTGCCGGACATCACCACGGCGATCGACGGTCGGCAGGTGCTGATCGTGGTGCGCGGGTACCACTACAAGGACGACCTGGTCACGCTGCGCTCGTACATCCGGGAGTACCGGCCGGTGCTGATCGGCGTGGACGGCGGCGCGGACGCGATCCTCGAGGCCGGCTGGACGCCGGACATGATCGTCGGCGACATGGACTCGGTGTCCGACCGGGCGCTGCGCTGCGGTGCCGAGGTCGTGGTGCACGCCTACCGCGACGGACGGGCGCCGGGCCTGAGCCGGGTGGACCAGCTCGGTGTGCCGCACATCGTCTTCCCGGCCACCGGCACCAGCGAGGACGTCGCGATGCTGCTGGCCGACGACAAGGGTGCGGAGCTGATCGTGGCGGTCGGCACGCACGCCACCCTGGTGGAGTTCCTGGACAAGGGGCGCTCCGGCATGGCCAGCACCTTCCTGACCCGGCTGCGGGTCGGCAGCAAGCTGGTGGACGCCAAGGGCGTGTCCCGGCTGTACCGGAACCGGATCTCCAACCTGCAGCTCACGCTGCTGGTGCTGGCGGGCCTGCTCGCGCTCGGGGTCGCGCTGGCGTCGACCACGGCCGGGCAGACGATCATCGGTCTGGTCGGTGCCCGCTGGGACGACCTGCTGTCCTGGGTCCGCGCGCTGTTCGGGGGCACGCCGTGACCGGTGCTCCGACGACCTCGACCGCCCTGCACGACGCCGCGCCGACCGCGTCCGGCGCCCCTGACCGAGAGCTTCTGCCGTGATCGACTTCCGTTACCACCTCGTCTCCCTGATCTCGGTGTTCCTGGCGCTGGCCGTGGGCATCGCGCTCGGCGCCGGACCGCTCAAGGAGAGCATCGGCGACACCCTGACCGGCCAGGTGGACCAGCTCCGTTCGGAGAAGGACGCCCTGCGCACCGAGCTCGACGCGTCGGCCTCGGACCTGGCGGACAGCCAGAGCTACATCGCGGCCGCCGCCCCGTCGCTGGTCGACGGCACGCTCACCGACCGTCGGGTGGCCGTGGTGCTGCTCGGCGAGGTGGACGCCGACACGGTGACCGCCATCGAGGCGCAGATCACGTCCGCGGGCGCCACCATCACGGCGAGCGCCACGCTGGCCGACACCTGGTCCTCGACCGACCAGCGCAGCTTCCGGCAGGCCCTGGTCGCGAACCTGCTGGAATACCTGGACCCGCAGCCGGCGTCCGACGCCTCGCTGGAGACGTCGATGGCGGAGGCGCTGGTGCAGGGCCTGTCCAGCGCCGACCCGGCGAACCCGGACCAGCTCAGCACCTCGGCGAGCACGCTGCTCAGCCTGCTGAACTCCGGGGACGACCCGCTGGTCACCTATGGCGACAGCATCACCGTCCCGGCGGACGCGATCGTGCTGATCTCCCCGGACGTCCTGGTCGACGACACCGCGAGCGACGCCACGCCGGACGAGGACGAGGAGCAGGCCGCGCTGGACGCGCAGATCGCGCTGGCCGTGGTCGCCCAGGACCGGACCGAGGGTGCGGTCGTGGTGGACGGCCCGGACGACGACGGATCGCTGGTCGCCGGGATCCTCGCCGACGACGACGCCGCGTCCTCGGTCACCACGGTCAGCGGGGCCGACCTGATCTCCGGGCAGGTGTCGGTGCCGCTGGCGCTGAACGCCCGGATCGGCGGGACGAACGGCCACTACGGCATCGGCGACGACCTCACCACGCTGCCGACCGCGGTCACGCTGCCGGCGGTGGACCGGACCGCCACCGACGACTCCGCCACCGACGCGGGCACCCAGGAGGCCACGGACGGCGGGACCGAGGGGTGAGTGCGCTGCGCCGGCTCGCGGCCGGTGTCACCGCACGCGTCGCGACGACCGTGGCGCGCGGGCTGCTGGACGACGAGCCCCCGGGCGGGCCGCAGCAGTGGGAACGCACCAACCACCGGGGCGAGCAGGTGAGCCTGCTCGGCGGCCCCGCGGTCGCGATCGGCCTGCTGGCCGGCGGGGTCGTGGGCGCGCCCTCGGTGCGCGACGCGCTGGGCGCCGCCGTGGCCACCGGGTCGGCCGGGGCGTTCGGGCTGGTCGACGACCTGGCCGAGCAGCGGGACGGCACGCAGGCCAAGGGGCTGCGCGGTCATCTCGGTGCGCTGGCGCACGGCGAGCTGACCACCGGCGGGCTGAAGGTGCTCGGCATCGGCGCGGGTGCGCTGCTCGCCGCGGCGCTGAGCCGCCCGCACCCGACCGCCCGCACCGGTGCGGCCCGGGTGGCCGGCCGACTGGTGGACGTGGCCGTCGACGGCGCGCTGGTGGCGGCGTCGGCGAACCTGGTGAACCTGCTCGACCTGCGACCCGGGCGGGCGCTGAAGGCGGCGGCGGTCGTGGCCGGCCCGGCGGCGCTGCTCGGCGGCCGGGGCGAGGGCGCGGCGGCGGCGGTGGCCGGTGCGGTGCTGGCCGAGCTGCCGGACGACCTGGCCGAGCGGGACATGCTCGGCGACTCGGGGGCCAACGCCCTCGGCGCGACGCTCGGGATGGTGGCCGTGCAGCGCTGCTCGCGGCCGGTGCGCCTCGCGCTGCTCGCCGGGGTGGTCGGCCTGACCCTCGCCTCGGAGCGGGTGAGCTTCACCGCGGTGATCGCCCGCACGCCGGTGCTGCGCGAGCTGGACGCCTGGGGCCGGCGGCCCGCGCCGGACGACGGGGCGCCGACGACGTGACCCGGCGGGGCGTCCTGACCGGTCTGGCGGGCGCTGCGGCCATGATCGCGGCCGTGACGGTCGTGAGCCGGCTGCTGGGCTTCGTCCGGACGCTGGTGTTCGGCCGTGCGGTCGGCTACGCGGCGGTCGGCGACGCCTACCAGGCGGCCAACACGCTGCCGAACGTGCTGTTCGAGGTCGCGGCGGGCGGCGCGCTGGCGGGCGCGCTGATCCCGGTGATCGCCGGGCCGCTCGCCCGGGGGATGCGCGAGGACGTGTCCCGGATCGCCTCGGCGATGCTCGGCTGGGCGCTCGCCGTGCTGACCGCGCTGGCCCTGCTGCTGGTGGCGGTGGCCGAGCCGGTCGCGGCGCTGCTGGTGCAGGACGCGGGGGCCGCGCGCGACCTGGTGGTGTTCTTCGTCCGGGTGTTCGCGGTGCAGGTGCCGCTGTACGGCCTGGCGGTGGTGCTGTCCGGGGTGCTGCAGGCGCAGCGCCGGTTCTTCTGGCCGGCGTTCGTGCCGGTGCTGTCCAGCCTGGTGGTGATCGGGACCTACGTCGCCTACGGGCGGACGGTCGGCCTCGGCTCGGCGACGGTGCCGGGCCCGGGCGAGCTGCCCGCCGGTGCCGCCGCGCTGCTCGCCTGGGGCACCACGGCCGGTGTGGTCGTGATGGGGGTGCCGCTGCTGGTCCCGGTCGCGCGGTCCGGGGTGCGGCTGCGGCCGACCCTGCGGTTCCCGGCGGGGGTCGGTGCGCGCGCCCGCGGGCTGGCCCTGGCCGGCATCGGTGCGCTGGCCGCCCAGCAGCTCGCCGTGCTGTTCACCCTGTGGCTGGCCGACCGCTACGGCACGGCGGGGGCGCTCTCCGGCTACCAGAGCATGGTGCAGGCCGTGTACATGCTGCCGTACGCGGTGCTCTCGGTGCCGCTGGCGACCAGCACGTTCCCCCGGCTCGCCGAACGGGCCGCGCGACCGGGCCGGCCGGGCTACGCGCCGCTCGCCGCGCAGACCACCCGCGGCGTGCTGATGTCCGGGGCGCTCGGTGCCGCCGTGCTGGTGGCGGTCGCTCCGGCGGCGACCACGGTGTTCTCCGCCGTCGGCCGGGGGGACGCCGAGGTGATCGCGACGCTCACCGACGCGCTGACCCTGATGGCACCGGGGCTGCTCGGGCTCGGGCTGATCTTCCACGTCTCGCGCGCGCTGTACGCCCTGGAGCGGGGCCGGCTGGCGGTGCTGGCCACCAGCCTCGGCTGGGCGACCGTGATGGTCTCCTCCTGGGTGGTCTGCGCCGTCACCGTGCCGGCCGGCGGCGACGGGCCGGCCACGGTGCGGGCCCTGGCCGCCGGGAACACGATCGGGATGCTGGTGGCCGGGGTCGCGCTGGTCCTGGTGCTCCGGTACGCCGCCGGGCCGGAGGCTGTGGCCGGGCTGCCGCGCACGCTGGTGGTGCTGCTGCTCGGCGGCGGCGCGGCCGCGGTGGCCGGGCGCTGGACGGTGGACGCGTTCGAGGGGATCGCCGGGGGCGGCGCCGCGGGTGCGGTCGCCGCCGCGGCGGGCGGCGGCGCGCTCGTGCTGGTGGTGGTGCTGGCGCTCGTGTGGGCGCTGGACCGCTCGGCGATCACCGGGCTGCTGGGCCGGCGCGGCGGCCCGGCAGCGAGCCCGGCTGCGAGCACAGCCCCGAGCCCAGCCACGACGACGGACAGGACGGGGGACGCGCCGTGACGCGACGGGTGCTGCAGGTGCTGGGGTCGAGCGCGGGCGGGGTCGCCCGGCACGTGGCCCAGGTGGCCGCCGCGCTGGCCGCGCAGGGCGACCGGGTGGTGGTGGCCGGCCCGGCGGCGCTGGCCGGCACCGTCGCGCCGGCGGGCTCCGGGGTCGGTTCGGCCGCTGTGCGGATCGCGGACCGGCCGCACCTGTCCGACCTGGCGGCGGTGGCGCGGCTCGCCGGGCTGGCGCGCAGGGCGGACGTGGTGCACGCGCACGGTCTGCGGGCCGGCGCGCTGGCGGTGCTGGCGGTGCGGTGCACCCCCCGGCGGCCGGGCGCACGGCCGCGGGTCGTGGTGACGCTGCACAACCTGCCGGTCGGCGAGGCGGCGGTCCGGGCGGTGTCCACGGCGCTCGGCACGGTGGTGGCGCGCGGAGCGGACGTGGTGCTCGGCGTCTCGGGCGACCTGGTCGCGCTGGCCCGTGCGCAGGGTGCGCGGGCCGCGGAGCGCGCGCTGGTCCCCGCCCCGGTGCGTCGTGCGTCCGGCGGTCCGGGAGCGGCGCCCGACCGCGCGGGGACCCGCGCCGGTCTCGGCCTGGCCGCCGACGACGACCTGGTGGTGACGGTGGCCCGGCTGGCCCCGCAGAAGGGCCTGGAGACGCTGCTGGACGCCGCCGTGCTGGTGGCGGAGCAGCGGCCGACGCTGTGCTGGCTGGTGGCGGGCGACGGGCCGCTGCTGGACGTGCTGACCGAACGGGCCGTGGCGATCGGCGCCCCGGTCCGGCTGCTCGGGCGCCGGGAGGACGTCGCCGACCTGATGGCCGCGGCCGACGTCGTCGCCTCCACCGCGGTCTGGGAGGGACAGCCGCTCGCCGTGCAGGAGGCGCTGGCGCTCGGGGCCGCGATCGTCGCGACCGACGCGGGCGGCACCCGCGAGGTGACCGGGGACGCGGCCGTGCTGGTGCCGGTCGGCGACGGGCCCGGGATCGCCGCGGCCGTGCAGGGGCTGCTGACCGACCCGGACCGGCGGGCCGCGCTGGCCGCCGCCGCCGTCCGGCGGGCCGCCGGGCTCCCGACCTCGCAGGACGTGCTGGACCAGCTCGCGCGCGTGTACGCCTGACCGTCGCCGGACGGGCGGCGGACCGCCGCCCGGGGGAGCAGGTCCCTGCCCGCCGCTCGCCCGCCGCTCGCCCGCCGCCTGCCCGCGGCTCGCCCCGACATCGGCCGGACGGGCAGCACGGACGGCTCGCGTGCGGTAGTGTGGAAGCCCGTGGCAGAGCGCGTACACCGACTCTCCGGGCGGTCGGATTCCACGACCCGGCACATCTTCGTCACGGGAGGCGTCGCCTCCTCACTGGGCAAGGGCCTGACCGCCAGCAGCCTCGGTCGTCTCCTGCGGTCCCGCGGTCTGCGGGTCACCATGCAGAAGCTCGACCCCTACCTCAACGTCGATCCCGGCACGATGAACCCGTTCCAGCACGGTGAGGTCTTCGTCACCGAGGACGGCGCCGAGACCGACCTGGACGTCGGGCACTACGAGCGGTTCCTGGACGTGAACCTGGTCGGCTCGGCCAACGTCACCACCGGCCAGGTCTACTCCCAGGTGATCGCCAAGGAGCGGCGCGGGGAGTACCTCGGCGACACGGTGCAGGTGATCCCGCACATCACCGACGAGATCAGGTCGCGGATGCGCTCGCAGGCCGCCGACGACGTCGACATCATCATCACCGAGATCGGCGGCACGGTCGGCGACATCGAGTCCCAGCCGTTCCTGGAGGCCGCCCGTCAGGTGCGGCACGAGCTCGGCCGGGACAACGTGTTCTTCCTGCACGTCTCCCTGGTGCCGTACATCGGCCCGTCGGGCGAGCTGAAGACCAAGCCGACCCAGCACTCGGTGGCCGCGCTGCGCAGCATCGGCATCCAGCCGGACGCGATCGTGCTGCGCTCCGACCGCGAGGTCCCGGAGTCGATCAAGGCGAAGATCGCCCTGATGTGCGACGTGGACACCCAGGGCGTCATCTCCTGCAAGGACGCGCCGAGCATCTACGACATCCCGCGCGTGCTGCACTCCGAGGGGCTGGACGCCTACGTGGTGCAGCGGCTCGGCCTGCAGTTCCGCGACGTGGACTGGAGCGGCTGGGACGACCTGCTGCAGCGGGTGCACCAGCCGGAGCACCACGTCGAGGTGGCGCTGGTCGGCAAGTACATCGACCTGCCCGACGCCTACCTCTCGGTGACCGAGGCGCTGCGCGCCGGCGGCTTCCACCACAACGCCAAGGTGCAGCTGCGCTGGGTCACCTCCGACGACTGCCAGACGCCCGAGGGCGCCCGGCGGACGCTCAGCGGGGTGGACGCGGTGCTGGTGCCCGGCGGCTTCGGCGTGCGCGGCATCGAGGGCAAGCTCGGTGCGCTGCGCTGGGCGCGGGAGAACAAGGTGCCGACGCTCGGCATCTGCCTCGGCCTGCAGTGCATGGTGATCGAGTACGCGCGCAACGTGCTGGACCTGCCGGGGGCGTCCTCCTCGGAGTTCGACGCCGACCCGACCGACCCGGTGGTCGCGACGATGGCCGAGCAGCTCGCGATCGTGGGCGGCGACGGCGACCTGGGCGGCACGATGCGTCTGGGCGCCTACGACGCCGTGCTCGCCGAGGGCTCCGTCGTGGCCGAGGCGTACGGCAGCACCCGGGTGTCCGAACGGCACCGGCACCGGTACGAGGTGAACAACTCCTACCGGGCGCGCCTGGAGGAGGCCGGCCTGGTGATCTCGGGCGTCTCCCCGGACTCCTCGCTGGTGGAGTTCGTCGAGCTGCCGCGCTCGGAGCACCCGTACTTCGTCGCGACGCAGGCGCACCCGGAGTTCAAGTCCCGGCCGACCCGGGCGCACCCGCTGTTCGCCGGGCTGATCGGTGCCGCGCTCGCCGCGCGCCAGGGCGAGCCGGTCGCCTCGGGCCGGAAGAAGGCCTGAGCCGGTGGCCCCGGCCGCGGCGGACGGCGCCGTCAGCGACGCGCTGGTCGACCGGTCCGCCCCGCGCCCGGTGCTGGCGCACACCGACCTGCACCACGGCCGGGTCTGGGACCTGGTCTCCGAGACGGTCGACCTGGGTGAGACCCAGGTGGTGCGGGAGTTCGTCGCGCACCCCGGCGCCGTCGCGGTGATCGTGCTGGACGAGGCCGACCGGGTGCTGCTGCTCCGGCAGTACCGGCACCCGGTGCGCGCCGAGCTGTGGGAGCCGCCCGCCGGCCTGCGCGACGTCGCCGGCGAGCCGCCGCACCTGACCGCCGCGCGCGAGCTCGCCGAGGAGGCGGACCTGCGGGCCGCCACCTGGCACCTGCTCACCGAGCTCTGCACCACGCCCGGCGGGTCGGACGAGCAGATCCTGGTCTACCTGGCCCGGGACGTCTCGCCGGTGCCGGTGGACGAGCGGTTCGTCCGGGAGGACGAGGAGGCAGGGATGGTCCCGCGCTGGGTGCCGCTGGACGAGGCGGTCGAGGCCGTGCTCGCCGGTCGGCTGCACAGCCCGACCGCCGTGGTCGGCGTGCTCGCCGCCGCGGCGGCCCGGAACCTCGGCTGGTCCACGCTGCGCACGGTCTGACCAGCCCCGACGGGTCCACCACCGGGTGTCGGCCATCTGGTGGAACTCCGCCGGGACCTGTCACGGGAGATCGACCGCGCCCGATGGGACCCGTGTGCAGCGCCAGGCGCGGGTCTCCTCCGCAGCGGATGACGCGCGGCTCTTCCTGGCCGCGCGGCACGTCGCCGCTGCCCTCGGCGTGTGCGCGGTCCTGGCGCTGGTCGGTGCGGTCTGGCCGCCGATCGAGACGGCCCGGGTCGGGTTCTGGTACGCGGCCTCGGGGGTGCTCGCCGTGGTGGCGACCGGCACCTACCTGCTGCGGGAGCACCGTCGGACCGCCGTGGTGGCCGTCGTGCTCGGTGTGCTGGTCTGCGGGTTGCTGGTCGCGGCGTGCCGCACAGCGGCCGGGGTGGTCACCACCGCGCTCGGCATGATCGGTGCGGGGCAGGCGGCGGTGCTGATCGGCGATCGTCGCGTGGTGCGGCGGGTGTTCCTGCTGGCGCTCGTCGTGCTCGGCGTGGCGATGGCGGTCTCGTCGGTGCCGTTCGACATGACCACCTGGCTGGTGATCGCGGCGACCACCGGCGTGAGCAGCCTGCTGGTGGCCGATCTGGGTGACCGGCTGCGCGCGCTCGCGACCACCGACGACCTCACCGGCGCCCTCACCCGGTCGGCGTTCGAGGAGCAGACCGCCGCGCTGCTGCACCGGACCCGGCGTGCGGGCGGTGCCCTCACGGTGGTCTGCGTGGACGTCGACGGCTTCAAGGCGATCAACGACACCCGGGGACACCTCGCGGGGGACGACGTGCTGCGGGCGCTGGTCGGCTCCTGGCGCGGTGCGCTCGGCAGCGCGGACGCGATCGGCCGGATCGGCGGGGACGAGTTCGCCATCGCGCTGGTCGGCGGCGGATCAGCCGGCGCCCAGCACTGGGTGGACAAGGCCCTGCTGCTGGCGCCGTCCGACGCGCCGTCCTGGAGCCACGGGGTCGCGGTCGCCGGGCCGCAGGACACCGTGCGCGACCTGCTCGGGCGGGCCGACGACGCGATGTACGTCCGCAAGGGACGGCGCGCGCCGCGGCCCGTCGCCGACCGCGGGGTCAGCCGCTGATCCGGCGCGGCGGCGTCGCACCGAGCAGCGCCCCGTCCGGCAGCCGCGTCACGTCCGGGTGCGGAAGGTGAGCAGGTACCGGGTGGTTCCCGCGGCGAGCAGCGCGGCGCCGAGCATGTGCAGCAGGACCAGCAGCACCGGCAGGTCGGTCGCCACCTGGACGTAGCCGATCACGGCCTGCAGCGCGACCAGCACGATCATCGCGGTGCCCCGGGAGCGCACCGGACCGGTGAGGCGGCGGTTCAGCACCAGCAGCGCGACCAGCACGGCGATGAACGCCCAGGCGGCGGCCGCGTGCACCCGGGACATCAGCAGCGGGTCGACGGCGAACCGGTAGCCGACCTCGTCGTCCCCGGAGTGCGGGCCGGCGCCGGTGGTGACGGTGCCGAGCACCAGCAGCACCGCGAGCGTCACCCACGTGAGCGGGACCAGCCGGCGGGCGCGCGGACCGACCACCGCGACCGGGCGGCCGTCACCCTCTGCGCCGCGGTGCAGCAGGGCGGCCGAGGCGATCACCAGGCCCATGGACACCAGGAGGTGCAGGCTGACCGCGACGGGGTTCAGGTCCAGCAGCACGGTGATGCCGCCGAGCACCGCCTGCGCGGCCACGCCGATCAGCGGCGCGAGGCCGAGCACGCGGAAGGAGCGGGCGCGGCGCCGGTCGGTCCAGACCAGCAGCGCCACGGCGACCGCGATCACCCCGAGCACGCCGGTCAGGGTGCGGTTGCCGAACTCGATGTACGGGTGGATCGAGGTGGCGTCGTGCAGCTCCGGGGTGAAGTGCCCGGGCTCGCACTGCGGCCAGGTGGAGCAGCCGAGGCCGGAGCCGGTCAGCCGCACGGCGCCGCCGGTCACGACGATGCCGATCTGCGCGACCAGGTTCGCCACCAGCACCCAGCGGGTCAGCCGGTCCCGGTGCCGCTCGACGGCGGCGCGGACGGCGGCCACCGCGCCGGCCCTCTGGTCGGTCTCGGCGCTGACGTCACGGCTCACAGCGCTCAGGGTACGGGTGCGCCGGCGCCGGTGCCCGTGCTCCGCGGGGTCAGTCCCAGCGGAACCAGCGGCGGACGGCGGCGGCGAGGAGCAGGGTCCACGCGGTGAGCACGGCGAGGTGCACGGCGGGGAAGCCGCCGTGCAGCAGGGCGGTGCGCAGCGCCTCGCCGAGGGCGCCGGTCGGCAGCAGCTCGGCGATCCGGCCCCACCAGCCGGGCAGGTCGGCGACCGGCAGCACGACGCCGCCGACGACGGCCAGCACGACGAGCAGCAGGTTGGCGACGGCGAGCACGGCCTCGGCACGCAGGGTGCCGGCGAGCAGCAGCGCCAGCGCGGTGCAGGCCGCGGCGCCGAGCAGCAGGGCCAGCGCCGCGGGCAGCAGGCCGGCGGGGGCCGGGCGCCAGCCGGCGAGCAGACCCACGCCGCCGACCACGACGACCTGGAGCGCGGCGACCGCGAGCACGGCGAGCGCCTTGCCGGCGAGCAGCCCGCCGCGCCCGAGCGGGGTGGTGGCCAGCAGCCGGAGCACGCCGTTGCGCCGGTCGAAGGCGGTGGCGATCGCCTGGGAGGTCATCGACCCGGCGAGCACGGCCAGGCCGAGGACGCCGGGGGTGACGACGTCGATCCGGGCGGCGTCGCCGGCCGTGACGTCCACCAGGGTGGTCCGGCCGAGGCCGATCAGCACGACCACCGGGATGATCAGCGTGACGAGCAGCTGCTCGCCGTTGCGGAGCACGGCCCTGGCCTCGAACCCGGCCTGGGCGAGCACCCGTCGGCCGGCCGGCGCGGCGCCGCGCCGGCCCCCGGGGGCGTCGTCGCCGAGCGGGGTGGCGTCCAGGGTCATCGCAGGTTCCGTCCGGTCAGGTCGAGGAAGACGTCCTCCAGGGTGCGGCGTCCGGCGTCCAGCCGGGTGAGCAGCAGGTCGTGCCGGGCGCACCAGCCGGCCAGCGCGGCGAGCAGCGCGGGCGTGGCCTCGGCCTCCACCCGGTAGCTGCCGGCCCCCGGGTGGCCGGTCGCGCCGACCGCTCCGGCGGCCAGGTCGAGGGCGCGGGCCAGGTCGTCCACGTCCACCGTGCCGCCGGCCAGGTCGAACGTCACCGTCCGGGCCCCGCCGCGCAGCAGCTCGGGCACGGTGCCCTGCGCGATCACCTGCCCGCCGTCCACCACGGCCACGTGGTCGGCGAGCGCGGCGGCCTCGTCCATCAGGTGCGTGGTGAGCAGGATCGTCACGCCGTCGGCGCGCAGCTCGTCCACCAGGGACCAGACCGCGCGCCGGGACTGCGGGTCCAGGCCGGCGGACGGCTCGTCCAGGAACACCACCTCGGGCCGTCCGACCACGGCGGTGGCCAGCGCGAGCCGCTGGCGCTGGCCGCCGGACAGCCGGCGCACGGTGGTCCGGGCGAACGGTGCGAGGCCCAGCCGCTCGACCAGCTCGGCCACCGGACGCGGCGCGGCGTACATCGCGGCGACGTGCCGCAGGACGTCGAGGGCGGGCACCCCGGTGGGCAGCCCGCCGTCCTGCAGCATGACGCCGACCCGGGGGCGCAGCACGCGGGCGTCGGCCACCGGGTCCAGCCCGAGCACGCGCACGGTGCCGGCGTCCGGGGTGCGCAGGCCCTCGCAGCACTCGACGGTGGTGGTCTTGCCGGCACCGTTCGGGCCGAGCACGGCGGTCACCCGTCCGGGGGAGGCCGTGAGGTGCAGGCCGTCGACGACGGCCCGGCCGTCGTACCGCTTGACGAGGTCGCGCACCTCGACGGCGGGCGGGGTGGAGGTCTGGCCGGGCACCCCGCGAGCGTAGCCGGAGCGACCGCGCCGCGGGGGTGGTGGTGAGGCTCACCTTCCTTGCCAGGACTGAATTCGGCAACAAGGATGTTGCCGATATCGGGCGCCTGTGCCGGGCGCCCCGGGCGTCCGGGTCCTGCACCCGGCGACACCCCGGGACCGCGGACCGGATCCGCGGCGCAGCGAGAGTCGGAGGTGTGCATGAGATCGACCCAGCCGAGCGCCGGCGCACCCGCGGACACCGACTGTCACGACCGGACCGACAGCGACGCCGGCACCCGCCGGCGGGTGCTCGACCTGATCGTCAGCGACGGCCCCGTCTCGGCGGCCGAGCTGGCCGTCGACACCGGGCTGACCGCCGCGGCGATCCGCCGGCACCTGGCCGTGCTGGAGACCGACGGCCTGATCGGCGTGCACGAGGCCGGCCCGGTCGGGCCCGCGCGGCGCGGCCGGCCCGCCAAGCGGTACGTGGTCACCTCCGACGGGCAGTCCGCCCTCACCCAGCAGTACTCCGAGCTGGCCAGCCAGGCGCTGCGGTTCGTCGCGGAGATCGGCGGCGTGGACGCGGTGCGGGACTTCGCCGAGCGGCGCGTGCTGGAGCTGGAGCACCGGCACGCCGAGGCGCTGGCCGAGGCCGGCGACGACACCGCACGCCGGGCCCGGGTGCTCGCCGAGGCGCTGGCGCTGGACGGCTACGCCGCGACCGCGCGTCCGGTGCCGGGTGCCACCGCGATCCAGCTCTGCCAGGGCCACTGCCCCGTGCAGGACGTCGCGAACGAGTTCCCCGAGCTGTGCGAGGCGGAGGCGCACGCCTTCTCCCGGATGCTCGGCGTGCACGTGCAGCGGCTCGCCACGCTGGCGCACGGCGGGCACGTCTGCACCACCAACATCCCGATCATCCCGGTCCGGACCGGGTCGGCCGCCGGCCGTCCGGTCGCCGTCGGGACGACCCCCGGCGCGGATCTCGCGCCACCACCGGGCACGGCCCCCGACCTGCCCAGGACGACGACCGGCACGCACGCCGTCGCCGTCGAGACCAGCCCCCGCCCCGTGCATCTCGCGGAAGGACGATGACGATGACAGCACCGACGACCCAGACCTCCGGCGCCCAGCCGGCGGAGCAGATGTCCCAGGACGAGGCGATCGCCTCGATCGGCCACTACGGCTACGGCTGGCACGACGCGGACGCCGCCGGCGCCTCGGCCCAGCGCGGCCTGTCCGAGGCGGTCGTGCGGCACATCTCGGGGCTGAAGGACGAGCCCGAGTGGATGCTCAAGACCCGCCTCAAGGCGCTGCGGCTGTTCGACAAGAAGCCGATGCCCTGGTGGGGCGCGGACCTGTCGGGCATCGACTTCGACAACATCAAGTACTTCGTCCGGTCCACCGAGAAGCAGGCGACCTCCTGGGACGACCTCCCGGACGACATCAAGAGCACCTACGACCGCCTGGGCATCCCGGAGGCCGAGAAGCAGCGGCTGGTGGCCGGAGTCGCCGCGCAGTACGAGTCCGAGGTGGTCTACCACCAGATCCAGGAGTCGCTGGCGGAGCAGGGCGTCATCTTCGTCGACACCGACACCGGGCTGCGCGAGTACCCGGAGCTGTTCGAGCAGTACTTCGGCTCGGTGATCCCGCCCGGCGACAACAAGTTCGCCTCGCTCAACACCGCCGTGTGGTCCGGCGGGTCGTTCGTCTACGTGCCGCCGGGCGTGCACGTGGACATCCCGCTGCAGGCCTACTTCCGGATCAACACCGAGAACATGGGCCAGTTCGAGCGGACGCTGATCATCGCGGACGAGGGCTCGTACGTGCACTACGTCGAGGGGTGCACCGCGCCGATCTACCAGTCCGACTCGCTGCACTCCGCGGTGGTCGAGATCATCGTGAAGAAGAACGCCCGCGTGCGGTACACGACGATCCAGAACTGGTCGAACAACGTCTACAACCTCGTGACCAAGCGGGCGACCGCCGCCGAGGGCGCGACGATGGAGTGGGTCGACGGCAACATCGGCTCCAAGGTCACCATGAAGTACCCGGCGATCTACCTGCTCGGCGAGCACGCCCGCGGCGAGACGCTGTCCATCGCCTTCGCGGGCGAGGGCCAGCACCAGGACGCCGGCTGCAAGATGGTGCACGCCGCGCCGTACACCTCCTCGTCGGTCGTGTCGAAGTCGGTCGCGCGCGGCGGTGGCCGCACGTCCTACCGCGGTCTGGTGCAGGTGCTCGAGGGCGCCTCGCACAGCGCGAGCAACGTGCTCTGCGACGCGCTGCTGGTCGACCAGATCTCCCGGTCCGACACCTACCCGTACGTGGACGTCCGCGAGGACGACGTGTCGATGGGCCACGAGGCCACGGTCTCCCGGGTGTCCGAGGACCAGCTGTTCTACCTGATGTCCCGGGGGATGACCGAGACCGAGGCCATGGCGATGATCGTGCGCGGGTTCGTCGAGCCCATCGCACGCGAGCTGCCGATGGAGTACGCCCTCGAGCTGAACCGCCTGATCGAGCTGCAGATGGAAGGGGCCGTCGGCTGATGTCGACCACCGCACAGACCGAGCAGACCCCGGCGGGTCTGTCGACCGACCACAGCCGCGCGACGGCCGACGGGGCGCACACCCACGGCGTGGGCGTCGTGCCGCAGTCCTCCCGGGCC
>DASWPG010000008.1:0-35911 GCA_036404115.1 Cellulomonas sp. | reverse complement strand
GGTGACCGCGACAACCAGGGGCTTGTCCGGGTCGCGCAGATCGGCCACGCCGAGCTGCTGGTACAACGCGGCGGTCGGTCCCAACGTCAGGTTCAGCGCTCGCAAGAGCGACGTCTTCCCCACGTCGTTCGCGCCGACCAGCACGAGATGGCCTCGCACCTGCAAATCGCAGTCGCCCAATCGGGCATAGTTGGTGATCTCGATCTGTCGGATCCGCACGGCCCCCCCTTCGGCCGGTCAAGGCTCCGAGGACCGGCCCGCGCGCAGTATTGCGGACTGTGAGTCCGCCAGGACCGAGTCGCGCGGAGCGTCCCGGTATCGCCGCACGAGCACACGAGAAGTTCACCCAAATGCCGCCGCCCGTGGGCTCGCGACGCAGATCCCGCAATGACACGACCTCGCCCCGGCACGATGGGCCGGGCAGTGGCGCGCCTGCTGGTGCGCCTCGTCGAGCGCGCTCGTGCTGCCGCTACGAGCGACTTGGGCCATGACGGCGGTGTCGGACCGCGCGGTCTCTTCGACGACACGGCGGCGGCCGCACAGCGCGCCGCCGCCGGAGCGGGCGACAGTCTCCTATCCGGCAGGGCGGCGCCCGGTTCGAGCGGTGCCCGGCCGCGCGAACAGACTGGGACGAGCGGCCGGGCATCCCCAGTGTCGCGCGCGAGGCGCAGTCCGCGGCCGAGCGCCCGCTTAGCACGAGCGCCACCGCGACAGCCGGCCGCCCACTGCTTGGTAGACCAGCCGAGTGATCTTGAGGATGCACCTGCCGGTCATCGCGGACCGAAGGCACGAGCGTGGGAACCCCCCTCAAAAGCTCCCGCTCGCTACCGTGCGCCGCATGGCCGGCATCATCAACGCACTGCGCAGTCACAAGTTCCTCAGCTCGCTCTACCTGGCCGTGTGCTCGACGCTGGCGGCGATCGTGGTCGTCTCCTCCTTCTGGCACACGACCCCTCTTGTGACAGCCGACCGACTCCTGTCCGCGGTCGGCCTCGGCGCGGTCGGCGCGTGGCTGAGCGGACCACTCGCTGACGCGCTGACGGCGGCCTCATCCCTCGTCGCCGTGTGCGTGGTCGCTGTGGCCTGCGCTATCGCCCTCTCCCTGCTCACACAGCGCGCGGGCGCGGTGGCAGGCTCGAGGATCGGGTCCACGATCTGGCTGTGCGTCGCCCTGGTGGAGCAGACCGGTGCTGACCGGGTCTCGATCCCGTCCCTCGTCCTGCTCATTGCAGGGGTGGTCGCAGGGGCGCTACGCGCATGGTTGAACAAGAAGAGCGAGTGGTGGGACCCAGCAGCCGGACTGCTAGTCACGACCCTCTTCGGCGCCGTGTACCTGCCGCTCGCACTGCTTGTGTGGCTCGTGGGCCTGGACGACGAGCCCTCACAGGAGCAACGCGCAGCCTCGATCACGCACGCCGTGCTGCAGGCCAAGCGCGACGACGCGCGAGCTCAGGAGCTGCGGGCACGACCGGTCACGATCCCGAGCCCGAGCATCCCGTTCATGCCTCGACCTCGGCCTCGACCCGGATCTGCGAAGGCGGCGTCCGATGGACACGAGCCGAACTGACGGCGCGTCATCGCGGGGCGACGCCGCGGTTGTGCCGCGCGTCAGCCTGCGGTCCCTGGCTGCGAGACGCCGCACACCACCTGTACTTCCGCAGCGAGCGACCCCGCGGTTTCCTGTTCCCGCGGGACCGCTCGCTCTGACTTGGGTGAGGGAGATCCTCGTTGCATCGACTTTGCAACAGACCCGAACGACACCCCGGTGCAGTGTGGGTAGGGCAGTCCAGACCTCAAGCCCACAGCACGTCCCAGCCCCGCCGTCTTCTGCAGGATCCTCTGTGTACGAGAGCATCCAGTGCGTTCGAGCAGGCAGAGCCCGCGCAACCAGCGCGAAATCCAGGACGCGGAGCGCGGCTGAATCCAGTGCGTCGAGGCCGGGCTCGGACGGCGACGGCAGTTCGACGTCTCGACGGTCGTCGACGTGCGTCTGGTCGAAGTAGGTCAGGGTGAACTCGGCGAACCGGGGCTCAGCGCTCGAGCAGCGTGAGCTCGATGGTCTGACCGTCGTCGTGCATCTTGGTCACCCGCGCACGCACGGGGTCGACTGTGTCGTCGGCGACGAGGACCTCCTGCCGCTCGTGGAGCGCAGCGAAGACGCGGGGGAAGACGCGGGTGGTGATGTGGCTCGCCCCGCTCCACCGCGTGAAGTCGACGTCGACGGTCCGCAGGTCTGCCTGCGTGGTCATGCTTCTCACCTCCGGTCTTCCAGCGTGGGGTCTTCGGCCTTGCGAGCACCGTACTGAGCCGCCCGCGGAGCGAACAGCGGCATCAGGCCCTCAGCGGCGGTGGTCAGGTCCTCGACGAGCCGGTCCAGTAGGGCCTCGTCGAGGGCGAGCGCACCATCGACCAACTCGACACGCACGGCCGCAGGACGGAAGTCAATCGGCATGCTCGGTCCTCCTCGCTGTGCGCGTCTGGTCGATTGTCTCCCTCACCCTCGCCGCGGCTCCCACTGCCAACCCCGGCGGCGACCTGGTGCTTCGCGGGCGCGAGGAACCGGGCTGCGCGGGCCTACCTGTCCCTTTCGTCCGTGACGGTCTGCTAGAGCTCGAACACTCTTGGCCCAGACCCGTTGGCGAGACGACATCCTTCCGCGCGGTCCGTCCAGAACCGGGGAGCCCGCTGTGGGACCGCCGCCTCGACGAGGCGTCCCACAGCGGGCTCATCGCGGATGCTCGATCGGTGGGGAGAGGATCATCACCACGCC
This sequence comes from Cellulomonas sp., assembly GCA_036404115.1. Classification (GTDB taxonomy): domain Bacteria; phylum Actinomycetota; class Actinomycetes; order Actinomycetales; family Cellulomonadaceae; genus Cellulomonas. The sequence goes on along the minus strand of DASWPG010000008.1, from coordinate 33,141 downwards.
CACGCCTCGGCCCAGGGTCGCGACGACCTCAGAGAGGACGGCGCGAACCTCCGAGCGCTCGTCAAGAAGCTCCAACGCTGCGCGTAGTACCTCCAGGTCAGAGGAGTCCACACGGTCGAGCACGACGACGTTCCGCATGACGTCCCCCTCCCGGTGGGTGCACTCGGACTTCACGTCCCCGCTCGACGGAGCGGCACGCCATGTCGATCACCGGCGGCCGTGCGCCTGGTCCGCCGTTCATTGCCCAGAATTCCGGTCCGCAGAGCGTGCGCTGTTTGCCGGTGCGGGTTCATCGCAGGTGCTCGATCCGCTCGATCGGCGCGGTGAAGATGGCGGTCGCGATGCCGTTGCGGGTGATCGGCTCGAGGACCAGCACGGCGGACCGCCCGACCTTGATGACGCCGCTCATGCCGGCGACCACGCCGTAGCTGCCCCAGGCGACGAGCTCGCTCGAGGGCAGTCCCACGGAACCGGAGGCGGCCTCGATCAGGTCACGGAACGAGGCGAGCCGGATGATGCTGGCCCGCCCGTCCGGTGGCAGGAACAGCAGGATGTGCTGGTGGGTGATCGTGACGATCTGCCAGACCCCGGTCTGGTCCTGGGTGATCAGTTCCATGTCCATGCCCACCTCCGCGGGCTCGTACAGGCTGCACGGTGCTCGACCCGGCCGGCGTGTTCCCGGGAGAGCGCGGGTGCGGACTCAGGTGGCGGGCCCGGCGCGGTGCACGTCGTCGGCTCGGCGGATGTGGGTGGCGACCCGCTGGAGCCACCACCGGTACGGCTCGGGTGTGCCGGGCTTGGGGTCCAGCGTGTACAGGTGTCGCCTGCCCACCGTGATGATGTTCGGGTGCTCGAGGTCGAGGGTGAGGGTGTAGTCGTCGTTCACCACGTAGGCGTGCACGTCGAACAGCTCGACCCACTCGTCGTCGCCGGCTGCCCGGCTGGATCGAGCACCGGGTTCGCGGCGCAGCAGCCCGCGGTCGAGGTCGAGGCGGTAGACGGTGTCCGAGGTGCTGTGGACGGTCCAGATGCCGCCCACGCTGAGATGCAGCTCGTCGACTCCGGCGGGCTCGGGTGTGTCGTTGATGTCCATCGGTACTCCCCCTGCGCCGGGCGGGTCCCGGCCCCTGTACGGGCCCGCCCAGCTGCTCTCGACGGTCGCGGTCAGTCCACGTGGTGCTCCTGCGAGGCCCACGTCCAGGCGTCGTCCCAGCCGGTCCAGGTGTGCCGGTCGGGGTAGCCGGCGACGAATCCGGCGTAGTGGTGGAAGAGCTGGACCGGGTCGTGCCCGGTGAGCTCGGCGACCTGCTCGACGGCCAGGCCGGAGCGCAGCATCCAGGTGACCGCGCTCTTGCGGATCCACTTGCGGGGCATGTCGCGCAGGATCGCCTCGCCGGACCTGCCGAGGACCTTCTGGACGGCGTACCGCCAGTACGTGGGCACGACGTTGCCCCAGCGCAGCGGCCCGCCCTCGACGCTGGTGAACAGGTGCTCGTCGGTGGCGTACCCGCAGGCGATGTGCTCGTCGATCGCGCCGGCGATCACGCGCGGCATGTCCAGGACGCGAGCGTCGCCGGGGGCGCGCTTCTTCAGGCGGCCCCGGATCTCGAAGCTGCCGCCGTTCTGGCTGGCGAGCTTGTTCACGGTGCTGGCGGACTTGGCGACGAGCAGCCGGGGATGCTCACCTGGCACGTAGTCCCCGATGCCGAGCGCGTCGATCTCGGACGGGCGCGGGCCGAGCAGCCCGACGAGGATCGGGGCGCGGAACCGGTGACCGACGTGCCGTCCGGTGGCGGGGTCGATCGGGCCGAGGCCGGCGAGGGCGTCGGCGATGTCGAGGATGGCCCCGACCGGGGGCACGTTGCGCTGGTGCGGCAGCAGGTGCTCGGAGCGCCGGTACCCGGTGCTGGTGGCGCCGCGCCGGGAGAACGCCTTCCACGGGTTCGGGCCGGCGAGCAGCCCGTGCTGCTCGGCGTACCCGAGGACCATGCCCAGGCCGGTGGCGAACAGTTCCTCGGTGCGGGCGGAGACCGGGACCTGCGGGGCGCGCAGCACGAGGTCGTCGGGTCGCTTCGGCGGGTGCCCGCCCATGGTCTTCTGCGCCCGGCGGGCGATGGCCTGCTCGTAGCGGGTCCAGGCGCCGTGGTGCCGCTTGCGGGCCTGCTCGTTGAGCAGCTCGGTGCGCCGGTCGGTGTAGCGGCGGTGCTCGATGGACCGGCCGAGGTCGGGGCCGAGCAGCAGGGCGATGTGCACGGAGCCGCCGACCTCGACGCCGGGCAGGGCGAGGCGGGCACGCATCCAGGCGGCGACCTCGGGCAGGTCGGCGTCGACGTCGTCCTCGTACGGCTCGGTGTAGACCAGGATCTGCTCGAGGAAGTCGAGCATGTTGTGCATGTTGACCTTGTGCGGGCCTTCCCAGGTGATCTCCCGTTCACGGCGGATCGCGGTCACGACCTGCGCGACCGTGGCACCGAGCGGCAGCCGGCCGGCGGCGATGTCGACGAGGGTGGCGTTGGCGGGGCTGACGATGGCGCGGTCGCCGACGATGGGCGCGGCCAGCGTCTCCGGCAGCGGTGCGGGCACCGCGGGCACCGGGGTGCGCACGGCGGGTTCGGGGCGCACGTGCAGCGGCCAGCCGTTGTCGTCGGGCAGCCACCCGTTGCCGCGGGCGCGGGCGGCGCGCTGCACGTCGCAGGCCAGGGCGATGGCCTGCGTGTCGCAGGTCGACGCCGTGCAGGACCGCGGGTTGGCGTGCTTCGGGGTGCGCCAGCGGACCTTCAGGGTGCCGCCGGCGGGCAGGCCGACGTCGACCGGGTGGCGCAGGGTCTCGTCGGCGCAGGCGCCGGCGGGGAACGGCAGCGGGTCGGGCAGCGTCCAGTCGAGGCGCTGGCCGGTGGCGTCGGTGACGGTCAGGTACGGGGTGGACCAGGTGCTCATGCGGGCACTCCGGGGAGGTCGGTGCGACGGAAGTGGGGGCGGCCGTCCACGAGGACGTGCGGCGGCAACAGCTCGGGGTGGTGCTGGGCGCGATAGATCAGCAGCGCCTCGGGGCGGTCCAGGGCGCGGGCCGCGACCGCGGCGTCCACGTACCCGGCGGGCACGGGCATCACGGCGGCGCTCTGCGTGGCCGGGCGCAGGGTGCGCGGGGCGACGGGGCGGTACCGGGTGGGGTGGATGCCGGCTATCAGCGGGCTGGCGGGCATCGGCTCCAGGAGCCGGCCTCGGTGGGTGCGGACGGTGATGTTCGGGGGCGGCAGTCGCGGCATGCACCGGACCGGTCCGAGGTCCGGCGCATGCGGCAATCGCCGCACACCGCGCTCACGCGCACCCGGTCCGGAGGTGTGCGGGCGACCGGCGGGTTGTGTCCCGGTGTGCGCGGACGTGTGTCCGGGCAACGGGACGCAGGAGGGCGCGACGGCGTCGAGAGCCGCGACCGACGGGACCTCGGCGTCGCGGGCCACCAGGGCGGTCGACGTCGCCGATCTGCGGGAACGCCCCTGCTGGCGGAATGACGAAGGCCCAGCACCGTTGCGGTGCTGGGCCTCTGCCTGTTGTGTGCGCCCGAAGGGACTCGAACCCCCAACCTTCTGATCCGTAGTCAGATGCTCTATCCATTGAGCTACGGGCGCATGGCCCGAACCGGGCCGAGGAAGAGCGTACAGGCCAGAGCCCGTCCTGCCCAAACCCGATCCATCGCGCCCGGTCGGCAGCCGGCGCGACGCGCGGTCGACGCCCGTCTCACCACGCCGACGTGCGGTGCGCGTCCAGCACGGCGTGCGCGGTGCGCAGGAAGGCGGCCTCGGCAAGCTCGTCGCCGTCCAGGTAGCCGCCGACGAGGGCGGCGTCGCGGAGCAGGACGAGGGAGGCGGCGACCTGGTCCGGCGGGGCGAGGTGCGCCTGGTCGGCGACCTGCTCGAGGGTGGTGCGGAACCAGGTGCGGTGCTGGGCGATCAGCCGGCGGACGGCTCCGTCGGCGTCGGGGTACTCGGCGGCGGCGTTGATGAAGGGGCAGCCGCGGGTGTGGTGCTCACGGACGTCCTCGGCGATCCCGGCGAGCACGGCGTCGACGAGAGCGTCGCCGGGCACGGTGCGGGCGGCGGCGTCGGCAAAGACGGATCGGACGGCGGCGTCCTGGGCGTCGAGGTAGGCGAGCACCAGCCCTTCCTTGCCGGCGAACTGCTTGTAGAGGGTGGCGCGGGTGACGCCGGCCTCCTCGATCACGCGGTCGACGCCGACGGCGTGGATGCCCTCGGCGTAGAACAGCCGGATGGCGGCGGCGACCAGGCGGTCGCGGGCGCTGGCGCGCGGCGGCAGGGCGGGTGCACCGCCGGCGGGGGCGGTGGTCGGGGCGGGGGTGCTGGTCATGGCTCCCCTCATCGTGCCATCCGGCGCGGTGCGCCCGGCTCTCGTTGCATAGATAGAACGTTCGGTCTACCGTAGCGCCACCAGCCGGTCCCCCGACGCCAGGAGCGCGCCATGCCCGCCACCGAGAAGCCGACGATCGTCCTCGTGCACGGCCTGTGGATGACCCCGAAGAGCTGGGACACCTGGGCCGGCCGCTACCGCGCGCTCGGGCACGAGGTGCTGACGCCGGCCTGGCCGGGGATCGGCGACCGCTCCCCGGCGGAGGTCCGGGCGGACCCGACGGCGCTGAAGGGGATCGGCATCCGGCAGATCGTGGACCACTACGACGCGATCGTCCGGGCACTGCCCCGCCGGCCGATCATCATGGGTCACTCGTTCGGCGGGCTGTTCACCCAGATGCTCGCGGACCGCGGGCTCGGCAGCGCCTGTGTCGGCGTGACGCCCGGTCAGCCGGCGGGCATCACCACGCTGCCGGCCTCGACCCTGTGGACCGGGACGCCGATCCTGTCCAACCCGCTGCGCCGGCACGGCGCCACCCCGCTGTCGCGTTCGCACTTCCACTTCACGTTCGGCAACGACCTGCCCCGCGCCGAGTCCGACGCGATCTGGGCCGAGCAGGCGATCCCCTCGTTCAACCGGGTGTTCTTCGAGGGCGTCGCGGGCGCGTTCGACGAGAAGGGCGGCGTCAGCCACGTGGACTACGGGCGCCCCGACCGCGCGCCGCTGCTGATCCTCACCGGGCAGCGGGACCACGTCGTCCCGCCGGCGATCGGCCGCGCGATCGTGAAGAGGTATCGGGCGAGCGGCGGCCCGGCGGTGGTGGACTACCGGGAGCTCCCCGGCCGCACCCATCGGATCGTCAGCCAGGACGGCTGGCAGGAGGTCGCGGACCTCGCCCTCGGCTGGGCGCTCGACCACGCCGACCCGACCGCGGGCTGAGCCGCCGACACGCCGGGCACGACGCGACACGCCGCCCGGGCGGTCCGGTTCGTCACACGTTCGAGCACTCCCCACGGGTGGTGGACAGTCACCCGGGACTTTTGGCCCAACCTGGTCCTAGGCACCACATCTAGGGTCATCAGTGCATTCGAACTACTACATCTAGTCGTCAGACTCCCCACACACCCCCTGTGCGCTCCCCGGCTCAGCACCGGAGAACGAGCACGACCGGGGTGTGCACTCGTCGTCACCACCGGTGCCCGGCGGTCGTGCGAGCCGCCGGCAGGGCACGTGCCCACGGCGCGTGGACGGGGACCTCGAGCGGCGAAGGAAGGCGCGCCCCATGCTGCAGACCCAGTCCTCCGAGAAGTCGGCCGCTCCGGCCACGACGGCCCGGAACGGACTGATGGTCGCCAAGCGGGACGGCCGCCGGCTGCCCTTCGACGACGCGCGGATCTACGCGGCGCTGGCGAAGGCGTTCCACGAGGTGCACGGCGAGCCCACGCCGGTGACGCACCGGTCACTGAGCGACCTGGTCAGCCGGATCGACCGGGAGATCCAGGACCGGTTCATCACCGACGTGAAGATCTACGAGATCCAGAACGTCGTGGAGCACGTGCTGCTGGACAGCCACGAGTACGCGGTGGCGGAGGCGTACATCGGCTACCGGGTGCAGCGGGACTTCTCCCGGTCGAAGGCGACCGACATCAACCACTCGATCGTCCGGCTGATCGGCAAGGACGAGACGGTCGTCAACGAGAACGCGAACAAGGACAGCGACGTCTTCAACACCCAGCGCGACCTGACCGCGGGTGCGGTGGGCAAGGCGATCGGCCTGAAGATGCTGCCCCCGCACGTGGCGAACGCGCACCAGAAGGGCGACCTGCACTACCACGACCTCGACTACCACCCCTACGCGCCGATGACGAACTGCTGCCTGATCGACTTCCAGACGATGCTGAGCCGCGGCTTCCGGATCGGGAACGCCGAGGTGGAGCCGCCGCGGTCGATCCAGACGGCGACGGCGCAGATCTCGCAGATCATCGCGAACGTGTCCTCCAGCCAGTACGGCGGCTGCTCGGCGAACCGGATCGACGAGCTGCTGGCGCCGTACGCGGAGCGCAACTTCGCCAAGCACCTCGACGAGGCGCAGCGGTGGATCCCGGACGAGGCGCGGCACCAGGAGTACGCCGAGGAGCGCACCCGCAAGGACATCTACGACGCGATGCAGTCGCTCGAGTACGAGATCAACACCCTGTTCACCTCGAACGGGCAGACGCCGTTCACCTCGCTGGGCTTCGGCCTCGGGTCGAGCTGGTTCGAGCGCGAGATCCAGAAGGCGATCCTGCGGATCCGGATCGACGGCCTGGGCAGCGAGAAGCGCACCGCGATCTTCCCGAAGCTGATCTTCACGCTGAGGCGCGGCCTGAACCTCGACCCGCAGGACCCGAACTACGACATCAAGCAGCTCGCGGTGGAGTGCGCGACCAAGCGGATGTACCCGGACATCCTGAGCTACGACAAGATCGTCGAGATCACCGGCTCGTTCAAGGTGCCGATGGGGTGCCGCTCGTTCCTGCAGGGCTGGACGGACGCCGACGGCGAGGACGTCTCCGAGGGCCGGATGAACCTCGGTGTGGTGACGCTGAACCTGCCCCGGATCGCGCTGGAGGCCCAGGGCAGCACGGAGCGGTTCTGGTCGGTCCTGGACGAGCGGCTGAGCACGGCGCACGACGCGCTGCTGTACCGGATCGAGCGGTGCAAGCAGGCGACGCCGGCGAACGCGCCGATCCTGTACATCTACGGCGCGTTCGGCCAGCGCCTGACCACCGAGGACTCGGTGGACACGCTGTTCCGGGACGGCCGGGCGACCGTCTCGCTCGGCTACATCGGGCTGTACGAGGTCGCGGCGGCGTTCTTCGGCGGCGCGTGGGAGGGCGACGCGGAGGCCAAGGAGTTCACCCTGGCGATCCTGCGGCACATGCACGCCGCGACGAAGGAGTGGAAGGCCGAGAACGGCTACCACTTCAGCGTCTACTCCACGCCGAGCGAGAGCCTGACCGACCGGTTCTGCCGGCTGGACAAGGCGAAGTTCGGCTCGGTGCCGGACATCACCGACAAGGACTACTACACGAACTCGTTCCACTACGACGTGCGCAAGAGCCCCACGCCGTTCGAGAAGCTCGACTTCGAGATGGACTACCCGCAGTACGCCTCGGGCGGGTTCATCCACTACTGCGAGTACCCGGTGCTGCAGCAGAACCCGAAGGCGCTGGAGGCGGTCTGGGACTACGCCTACGACCGCGTGGGCTACCTCGGCACCAACACCCCGATCGACCACTGCCTGCGGTGCGACTTCCACGGGGACTTCACGCCGACCGAGCGCGGCTTCCAGTGCCCGAGCTGCGGGAACGCCGACCCGACCACCTGCGACGTGGTGAAGCGGACCTGCGGCTACCTCGGCAACCCGCAGCAGCGTCCGATGGTGCACGGCCGGCACATGGAGATCTCGTCGCGGGTCAAGCACATGGCCGGCAGCACCGGCTCGGTGCCGGCGCAGCAGACGGGGTCCGACCCCGCAGCGCCCGCAGCGCCCGACCTGGGCTGAGGCGCGCCGTGCGTGACCCGCGGCCGAAGGAGTGGCTGGCGGCGAAGGTCAGCCAGCGGCACGTCGGTGACTACAAGCCGTTCGTGATGGTGGACGGCGAGGGCGTGCGCTGCAGCCTGTACCTGTCGGGCTGCCTGTTCGCCTGCGAGGGCTGCTTCAACGAGGCGGTGTGGAGCTTCCGCTACGGCACGCCGTACACCGCCGAGCTGGAGGACCGGATCCTGGCCGACCTGGCGCAGCCGTACGTGCAGGGGCTGACCCTGCTCGGCGGTGAGCCGTTCCTGAACACCGGGGTGTGCCTGGAGCTGGTCGGCCGGCTGCGCCGCGAGCTCGGGCACCGCAAGGACCTGTGGGCGTGGTCCGGCTACACCTTCGAGGAGCTGCTGGTCGACTCCGAGGACAAGCTGGAGCTGCTGCGCGAGGTGGACGTGCTGGTGGACGGCCGGTTCCGTGCGGACCTCAAGGACCTGCGGCTGCAGTTCCGCGGCAGCAGCAACCAGCGGCTGATCGACGTGCCCGCCTCGCTGGCGGCCGGCGAGGCGGTGCTGTGGGACCGCCGGCAGGACGCGGAGGCGACCTTCGAGCAGGTCGAGCGGCGCCGGCTGATCTGACCGGTCGCCGGCACCGGCCGGTCGCGGGCGCGCCGACCCGTTGTGCATCGGGCGATCGTGGTCGAGCATGGGCCTGGTCGCCGATCCGGGGGAGGTCGTCATGGTCGTCGCGTACTGGGTGGTCGCCGGGCTGCTCGCGCTGTTCTACCTGTACTCGAGCGGGATCAAGGTGCTCCGCTCGCCGGACGCGCTCCGGCCGATGATGGGCTGGATCGACACCGTGCCGCTGGGGCTGGTCCGCACGATCGGCACGCTGGAGGTGCTGGGCGCGATCGGCCTGGTGCTGCCGCCGCTGACCGACGTGGCCCCCGTGCTGGCGCTGGCGGCCGCGGTCGGGCTGGTGCTGGTGCAGGTCGGGGCGATCACGCTGCACGTGCGGCGCGGCGAGCTGCGCCAGCTCGGCATGAACGTCGCGCTGCTGGTGCTGGCCGGCGTCGCGGCGTGGCTGGCGACCACCTGGCTGTAGCGCCCGCGCGCGCCGTGCCCGCCGGCCTGCCCGCGCTCAGCCCGCGGCCGGCGCGCCCCCGGTCAGCCGGGCCACGTGCAGGCTCAGGTACAGCAGCTCGTCCTGGTCCACCGACCAGCTGAACAGCTCCTCCAGCAGCGCCCCGATCCGCACGGCCGAGGCGTACTGCCGGGGCTTCGAGGCCCGCACCGCGGCCAGCAGCATGTCCGCCTCGCCGCCCGCCGCGACCGTGCCCACGGCCGCGGCACCACCCGCGGCACCCGCCGTCGCCGTGGCCGCACCGGCACCGGCCGGGCCGTCGGACCCCGGCGTCTCCGGCTTCTGCCGCGCCCGCACGAACAGGAACCGCAGGTGGGTGATGAACCGGGCGACCTCGACCGAGGCGTCGTCGAACCGGATGCCGTACTCCTCGTCGATGATCGTGAGGATCTGCTGCAGCGCCTCGGTCATCCGGACGTACTCGCGCATGTCGTCCGAGCCGTACTGGGCGTTCACGAAGTGCATCGCGATCGGCACCGCCTCGGAGGCGGGCAGCCGCACCCCGGTGCGCCGCTCGACGATGTCCAGCGCCTCGCGCCCGAACTCCAGCTCGGCCGGGTACAGGTAGGACAGCTCGGAGCGCAGCGGGTACTCGACCGCCGACCCCTCGCGCACCCGGCGCAGCGCGAAGCCGATGTGGTCCGCGAGCGGGATCAGCACCCGGGCGGTGACGTGCGGGCCGAGCCGCTCCCGCCCGGCCCGCATCACCTCCTCGGAGGCGGCGACCGCGTCGATCGAGATCTCCTCGACCATCGCGGCCAGCCGCTCCAGCGAACCGATGCCGTCCGGCACGAAGGTGCGCTGCACGGCGCCCTGGTCCACCTCGTCGCCGGGCGACGTGCGGTAGCCCAGTCCCGGGCCGAGCAGGATCACCTCGGTGCCGTTGGGGTCGACGCCGAGCACGACGCTGTTGTTCAGGACCTGCTTGACTCGCACGTGGCCTCCTGTGGCCAGATCAGCGCCGGCGAGGGCGCCATCGTCGTGGTCATGGTGCCAACCCGTTGGTCGCGATGACACCCTGGTACCAGGTGAAGCTGTCCTTGCGGTGCCGGGCCAGGCCGTGCAGGTCGTCCTCGTCCCGGTCGACGTAGATGAAGCCGTACCGCTTGCGCATGCCCTGGTGCGTGGAGACCAGGTCCAGGGCCGACCACGGGCAGTAGCCCAGCACCTCGACGCCGTCGGTGACCGCCTCCTGGATCTGCTGGACGTGGTCCCGCAGGTAGGCGATCCGGTAGGGGTCGTGCACGGAGCCGTCCGCCTCGAGCACGTCCGGGGCGCCCAGGCCGTTCTCGGTGACGAGCAGCGGCAGTCGGTACCGGTCGTACAGCTGGCGGAAGGTGGTGCGGAAGCCGACCGGGTCCATCTCCCAGCCGAACTCGCTGGTGGTCAGGTAGGGGTTGGTGACCCCGCGGTACACGCCCGCCTCGCCGATCAGCAGGTGCTGGTCCGCGGACCCGCCCTTCTCCGGACCGTCCGCGACGGGGGCGCCCACGGTGTGCGAGGTGTAGTAGTTGAACGCGATGAAGTCCGGGGCGCCGGCGGCCAGGTCGTCGAGGTCGCCGGGCAGGATCTCCGGCCGCCAGCCACGCTCACCCAGGTAGGCCCAGGCGGTCGGGTGGTAGGTGCCGTGCACCGCGGCGTCCAGGTACAGCCAGTTCCGGATCGCAGCGAAGTCCTCGGCGGCCACCACGTCCAGCGGGGCGCTGGTGGCGGGGTACACGCAGGCGATGTTCGGGGCGGGGCCGACCAGCGCGCCGGGCACCTCGTGCACGGCCTGCATGGCGCGGGCCTGCGCCACCAGCATGTGGTGGTTCTGCTGGTAGAGCTCGCGCTGCGGGTCGTCCGTGGCCGGCGGCACCAGGCCGAGCGCCGACCCGAACAGGATCATCACGTTCTGCTCGTTGATGGTCAGCCATCGGGTGACCTTGTCACCGAACTCGGCCACCAGCACCCGGGCGTACCGCTCGAACGCGTCGACGGTGGCCCGGTCGGACCAGCCGCCGCGCTCGGCGAGCGCCTGCGGCAGGTCGAAGTGGTACATCGTGACGATCGGCTCGATGCCGTGCGCGAGCAGCTCGTCGATCAGCCGGTGGTAGAACGCCAGGCCGGCCGGGTTCACCGGCCCGTCGCCGTCCGGGACCACCCGGGACCACGCGATCGAGAACCGGTAGGCCCGCAGGCCGAGCTCGGCCATCAGCGCGACGTCCTCGGCGAACCGGTGGTAGTGGTCGGCCGCGACGGTGTAGTCGGCGATGCCGGTCGGCCGGTCGGTGCGGGCGTCGATCACGGACGGTCCCTTGCCGTCGGTGTCCCAGGCCCCCTCGACCTGGTAGGCCGAGGTGGACGCGCCCCACAGGAAGGACGGCGGGAACGGACGCAGGCTGCGGTGCTGCACGGCTGCCCCGCTCAGACCTGGACCGTCAGGATCGGCCCGCCGGCCGCGACCGGGCCGGGATCGTGCGGCTGCACCCCGCCCAGGCCGGCGGCGTTGGTCACCACGACGACCACGGTGGTCGGGCAGCCCTCGTCCGCCACGGCCGCCAGGTCCACCCGCACCAGCGGGTCGCCCGCGGCCACCTGCTGCCCGGCGGTCACCACCGGCTCGAAGTGCCGGCCGCCCAGGGAGACCGTGTCGATGCCGACGTGCACCAGCACCTCGACGCCCGACGCGGTGCGCAGCCCGTAGGCGTGCGGCATCGCGGTGAGCACGGTGCCCGCGACCGGGGCCACGACCAGGCCCGAGGCCGGGCGCACCGCCGCGCCGGGGCCGACCAGACCGGTGGAGAACGCCGGGTCCTCGACCTCCGCCAGCGGGATGGCGGTGCCGTCGACCGGGGCACCCAGCACCTCGACCTGCGGCCCGGCGGGCACGGCCTCCTGCTGCGCGCGACGGCGACCGAGGCCCCAGAGGGGTCGCCGGGCGTCCGAGACGGTCTCGTCGTTGGTGGGCATCGCTTCTCCTTGTCGTGCGGGGCTGGCGGCGGGGGCCGTCAGAGGTTCATGGCGTAGGTGTGGCCCTCGAACACGGCGTCCATGATGATCCGAGGCCGGACGCAGTCGCCGACCATCACGGTCTCCGGGGTGATGCCGTAGAACGACTGGGCCAGGTCGGTGCGCGCGCGCATCCCGACCGAGAGGATCACGTTGTCCGCCGGGAGCAGCTGCTCGACCCCCTCGGCGTCCGCGACCAGCACGCCGTCGGGGTCGACCCGCAGGCAGCGGCTGCCGAGCTGGAACCGCAGCGTGGGGGTGTCCTCGATCTTCTGCCGCAGCGCCTCCCGGTACAGCGTGTTGCCCTGCGGGGCGTAGCGCTGGCCGATGTCGACCATGGTGACGTCCTTGCCGTGCAGCTGGGCGAGCTCCAGGCCGATCTCGGTGCCGATCGCGCCGGCGCCGACCACCACCACCCGCTGGCCGATCTCGTCCTCGCGCAGGATCGCCTGGTTGCCGGTCAGCACGTGCGGGGAGTCCAGGCCGGGGATCGGCGGCACCAGCTCGGTGGCGCCGACCGCGATCACCAGGGCGTCCGGCGCGAGCGACCGCACCAGCTCCGGCGTCGCGGTGACCCCGGTGCGGACGTCGACCTTGCTGCTCTCCAGCTGGTGCAGCAGGTAGGTCAGGTAGGCCTTGATGTCCTTCTTGTAGAACTCGCGGGCGACGTACTGCAGCTGTCCGCCGAGCACGTCCTCCTGCTCCAGCAGCACGACCTCGTGCCCGCGCTCGGCCGCGGTCAGAGCGGCGGTGATCCCACCGGGGCCGCCGCCGACCACCACGGTGCGCCGCGGGCGCGGGGTGATGGTGAGCTGACGCGGGATGAAGTCCTCGTTCCAGAACCGCGGGTTCACCGAGCAGCCGACGTTCCGGCGGTTGGTGGAGATGTGGTAGCACTGCAGGCACCGGATGCACGGGACGATCTCGTCCGCCCGGCCCTCCTGCGCCTTTCGCGGCCACTCCGGGTCGGCGATCAGCGGCCGGCCGAGCGCGACCATGTCGACCAGCCCGCCTGCGATCAGGTTCTCCGCCTCGTCGGGGTTCATGATCGCGCCGACCACGCTGACCGGGATGTCCACGGCCGCCTTGACCTGGGCCGCCCAGGCGACGTTCGGCATGTGCGGCTCGAAGTTGGTGGTGGCCAGGTGCACGTTGCCCTGGATGCCGATGTCCACGCCGGCGGAGATCTGCACGGTGTCGATGTACTGCTGCGCCTGCTGGATGAAGGCGAGGGTGTCCTCGAACAGGATGGAGTTCTCCATCCACTCCACCGCGCTGATCCGCATGTCCACCGGGTAGTCCGGGCCGACGGCCTCCCGGACCGCCTGCAGGATCCGCAGCGGGAACCGGGACCGGTTCTCCAGCGATCCGCCGTACTCGTCGGTGCGGAAGTTGGTCCGCGGCGACAGGAACTGCGCCGGCAGCCAGCCGTGCCCGAAGTGCAGGAAGATCATGTCGAAACCCAGGTCACGGGCATTGCGGGCGCAGGTGCCCCACAGCTCGAGCACCTCGGTCATGTCGTCCTCGGTCATGCCGCGCACCTCGACGCCGTCCTCCCGGACGAACGACGACGGACCCCGCGCGAAGTCCTTCACCCGGGCGTGCAGCCCGCCGTGGAACACCTCGAGCGAGGCCTTCGCGCCGGCCTGGTGCACCTGGAGCACCCGGCGCCGGGTGGCCTCGACCTCGTACTTGAAGAAGGCGTCCGGCTCGTCCGGGCTGGCATAGCTGGACCGCCCCGGCTCGACGATCGCGTGCCCGGTGATCACGATGCCCGCACCGCCGAGCGCCTTGTCCTCGAAGAAGTCGCCGGTCGGGGTGGCCACGATGCGGTTCTTGGTCATCAGCCGGTTGATGCGCAGCGGCGAGAACAGGTGGGGGTAGTCCATGGGACGCCTTCCGGGGTGGTTCGGGTGCACGGACCAGGTCCGCGCGGGACGGCGGAGGCTCGGTGGCGGGGCGCCGCGGGGAAGGCGTCCCGCCACCGGCCGTCTCAGTGCGCCGCGGCCGGTTCCACGGCGGGGGCGGCGCCGGCCGGCTCGACCGTGCCGGAACCACGACGGCGCAGCCAGCTCCGGTCGAGCAGCAGCGTCGCCACGAAGCCCACGGCCAGGGCGCAGAACACCGCGACGAAGTACGGCACGGCGCGCGGGGAGGCCAGGAAGGCCGGAGCGCCGAGCACGCCGCTGAACGCGAACGCGGTGACGTACACGTCGAACAGGCCGCAGACCAGGCCGCCGGCCAGACCACCGGCGACCACCGCGGCGAGATACTTCTTGCTCTTCAGGATCACGCCGTACAGACCTGGCTCGGTGATGCCGGCGATGCCGTTCACGAAGGCCGCGGATCCGGCGAGCGCCCGGGTGGGCTTGTCCCGCGTGATCACGAGCACGGCCAGCAGCACGCCGAGCATGGCGTAGTTGCCCATGCCGCCCGCCGCGAGCGCGTACTCCTTGCCCTGGTCGGCCAGGATCGCCAGCAGGATCGGCGTGATCAGCCAGTGCGCGCCGATCGCGATGACGAACACGAAGAAGCCACCGAAGATCAGGCTGAGGATCAGCGGGTACTGGACCAGCCAGTTGTAGCCGTTCACCACGCCGTTGGCGATGCCGAACCCGATCGGGCCGAACACCAGCAGCATCAGCGGGACCATCACGATCAGCGAGAACACCGGGACCAGCAGCAGGTGCGTGATCTGCGGCAGCACCTTCTTCAGCCCGCGCTCCAGATAGGCGAACGCCCACATACCGATGATGATCGGCAGCACCGTGCTCGCGAACGACTGCCCGACGAACGGGATGCCGAGGAAGTTCAGGTGATCGCCGGTGATGTTGATCGCCGTGAGGTTCGGCTCCATCAGCGCCGCACCGATGGTGGCGCCGATGTACGGGTTCGCCCCGAACTGCCGCGCCGCCGTGAAGGCCAGCAGGATCGGGAAGAAGTAGATCATCGCGTTGCCGGCGGCGGCCAGGATCGCGTAGGTGTTCGAGGTGTCCGCCATCCAGCTGAACTGGACGCACAGGGCCAGCAGGCCCTTGATGATGCCGACGGAGGCCAGCACCGGGATGTAGGGGGTGAAGATCGCGGAGATCGTCGCCAGCAGCCGGTCCAGCCAGGAGCCGGACTTCGCCGCGGGCCCGGCGGGCGCCCCGTCGCCGGAGCCGCTGGCCGGGGCCGGCGCGGAGCTGCGGATCTCGTCGTCGCCCGGCACGCCGGGGATCGCGGCGACGGCCTTGTAGGCGTCCGGGACCCCGGGGCCGACGATGACCTGGAACTGGCCCTGGGAGTCCAGGACCCCGACGGCCTCGGCACGCTCCTCGATCCGCTGCCGGTCGACCTTGGACGGGTCGATGAGCTGGAACCGCAGGCGCGTGGCGCAGTGCGTGACGTGCCTGATGTTCTCAGGGCCGCCCACGGCGTCGACTGTGACGCGAGCGAACTCGGTGTACATGGCGCTTCCTCTCTGTCCGGTCCGCTACGCCGCGGCACGGATCCGACCCGACCGGCGGCCGGGCGACGAACGGGCGACTGCTCCGTCGCAGTCGGGCACCGGCGCGCGGCACGGAGGACGGCAGCACATGCCGTGGGCAGGGGGAGCCCGCGGCACGGGTGCCGCCCGGGTTCGACGGGGAGTGAGAGGGCCGCGCCACCGCCGCTGGGCGGGAGGCGAGGGGACCACGTCGTCCTCGCAGGACCTGGAACGTCCGTCCGGTCCTGGTGGAGGGGAGATCCCAGGCCCGGACGCACGAGACCGTGCGCCGGGCCACCGATCTTGCCTCCGAGGAGTAACAACCCTGTGGCCGTGATGAGTCAGATACTTCGCGGCGAAGCATGCTCCCGTCGCACCCAGATCCGCAAGTGTGCAGGTCAGCGAGCTGAAGCCGCCTCCTGACCGGTGACGGTCCCCCTGGGCGCCCCGGGCGCGACCCGCCGGCGCAGTTTGACGACCCGGCCGTCGCAGTCGTACAACTGCACCCACCAGGGTTGTTACTGAGCGGTTCAGGCAAGACCTGAGGTACGTCGGCGCGAGCCGGAGCCTCGGGTCTTTTTTGTTGCCCTGGCCTGCCGTCCGACGACGGGCGGCCGACGAGATGAGGAAGTCCGATGCCTCGACGACGAGCACGAGTCGCCACCACCACCGGTCTGCACGCCCGCCCCGCAGCCCTGCTCACCCGCCGGGTGGCCGAGGGCGGTCACCCGGTGCAGATCGCCCGCGAGGGCCAGCCCGCCGTGGACGCGTCCAGCATCCTGATGGTGATGGGCCTGAAGCTGGCGCACGGCGAGGAGGTCGAGCTGAGCTCGCCGTCCGACGACGCCGAGCCGCTGCTGGACGAGCTGGCCGCCCTGCTGGCCACCGATCTGGACCTGGTGGAGCAGCCGTGAGCACGTCCACCGCCGCAGGGTCCGTGGTGCTGACGGGCATCGGTGTCGGCCGCGGCTGCGCCGTCGCGCCGGTCGCCCGGGTCGCACCCGCCCCCGTGGTCCCCGCCGACGAGCCCGCGCCGCAGGACCCGGAGGCCGCCGTCGCGCGGCTGACCGCCGTGCTCGCCGAGATCGGCGACGACCTGCGCACCCGGGCGACCGGCACCGCCAACACCGATCTGCAGAACATGCTGGAGGCCGCCGCGACGATGGCCGCCGACCCGGCCCTGCTCGCCGAGGCGTCTCGCCGGATCCTGGCGGGCACCGGACCGGCGACCGCGATCGACCAGGCCGTCGAGGGCTTCGCCGAGATGTTCATCGCCGCCGGCGGCGATCTCGCGGAGCGCGCGACCGACCTGCGGTCCGTCCGGCACCGTGCCGTCGCCCGGCTGCTCGGTGTGCCCGAGCCGGGGCTCGGTGCGCTGGACGGCCCCGCCGTCGTGGTGGCGGAGGACCTGTCCCCGGCGGACACCGCGAGCCTGGACCTGTCGAAAGTCGTGGCGATCGTGACCGAGCTCGGTGGGCCGACCAGCCACACCGCGATCGTCGCGGGCCAGCTGGCCCTGCCGTGCCTGGTCCGGGTCGCCGGCGCGACGTCCCTGACGGCCGGCACCCCGGTGCTGGTCGACGCGGCCGCCGGCACCCTGACCACGAACCCGTCCGAGGCCGACACCGCCGAGATCGCCCGCCGTGCGCTCGCCGAGCAGGCGATCACCGCGCTGACCGGCCCCGGGGCCACCAGCGACGGGCACCCGGTCCCGCTGCTCGCGAACGTCGGCACGCCGGACGACGCCCGGCACGGCGCCCCGAGCACCGAGGGCATCGGCCTGTTCCGCACCGAGGTGCTGTTCCTGGACGCCCGCACCGAGCCGACCGTCGCCGCGCAGATCGATCTGTACTCCCAGGTCGTGGCCGCCTACGCCGGGCGCAAGGTCGTGATCCGGACCCTGGATGCCGGGGCCGACAAGCCGCTGGCGTTCGCCACCCAGCCCGACGAGGAGAACCCCGCCCTCGGCGTGCGCGGCTACCGCCTGGTGCGCTCCGTGCCGGACGTCGTGGCGCACCAGCTCGAGGCCCTCGGCGCCGTGGTGCAGGCCCTGCCGGCCGAGCGTCGCGGCGACGTGTGGGTGATGGCCCCGATGATCGCCACCCCCGGCGAGGCCCGCGCCTTCGCGACCGCCGCCCGCGCCGCCGGCATCACCACGGTCGGCGTGATGGTCGAGGTCCCGGCAGCCGCGCTGCGGGCGACCGCGATCCTGGCCGAGGTCGACTTCGTCTCGCTGGGCACGAACGACCTCGCCCAGTACACGATGGCCGCCGACCGCCTGCGCGGGGAGCTCGCCGACCTGCTCGATCCCTGGCAGCCCGCGGTGCTGGAGCTGGTCGCGGCCACCGCGACCGCCGGGACCAGCACCGGTCGTCCGGTCGGGGTCTGCGGCGAGTCCGCCGGCGACCCGTTGATGGCCCTTGTGCTGGCCGGGCTGGGCATCACGTCGCTGTCCATGGCCACCGGCCGCGTGCCCGCGGTGCGGTACGCCCTGGCCGGGCACACCCTGGCCCGGTGCCAGGCGATGGCCCGGGCCGCGCTGGACGCCCCCGACGCCGCTGCCGGCCGCGCCGCGGTGCGGGCCCTGCTCGACCCCCAGGCCGCGGCCGTGCTGCTCGGCGGCCGCTGACGACGTCGCCGGGCGGGTTCCTACGCAGGCCCGCCCGGCGGCCCCACCCCGGGGACGTGGCCCGGGAGCACCGCTCCGGCCAGGCGGCCGGGGGGCGAGGTCACCGGCGCGCGTTCACCGGCGCGGCGGCTCGCCGCTCTCCGGGACCGTCAGCGTGCCGGGCGCGTGGTACCGCCAGTCCAGGTCGGCGTCGGTGATCGCCCGGAGCACCCGGGCCGGCACCCCGGCCACCACCACCATCGGCGGCACGTTCGCGGTGACCACCGACCCGGCCCCCACCACCGACCCGCGCCCGACGGTGACCCCGGGCAGGATCGTCACGCCGCTGCCGATCCACACGTCGTCCTCGATCACCACCGGCGCGGAGAACTGCTCGCCCTGCGCCCGGGCCGCCGGGTGCACCGGGTGGCCGGTCGAGGTGATGGTGACGTGCGGTCCGAACATCACGCGGTCGCCGATCCGGATCTCGCCGTCGTCCACCAGGGTCAGCCCGGTGTTGGCGTAGACGCGGCTGCCGATCCGGGTGTGCACGCCGTAGGCGACGAGCAGCGGGGACTCGATCCAGACCTCGGAGCCGACCGCGCCGAACAGCTCCTCGACGACCCGCCGCCTCGCGTCCACGGCACGCGGGTCGAGGTCGTTCAGCTCGCGGGCGAGCTCCTTGCCGCGGACCCGCGACTCCTCCAGCGCCGCCAGCCCGGGGCCGACGTCCGTGTACAGCTCCTGGACGGCCATCCGACGACGGACCTCCTGCTCGCGCTCGTCCATCACAGCACTCCTTCGCTCCGCCTCTCGACCGGCCCGCCCGGGACGGCTCCGCCGGCGACGGCGAGCACCTCGGCGCCATCGGTCCGGTGCGCCGACCGTACAACAAACCTACCGAGCGGTATGCAATTTCGGTGCCGGCGGCCGGAGCGTCCGGCGGTCAGCCCGGCGACCCGACACCCGCGGCCCGGAGCAGCGAGGCGCGGGCCTCGAACCCGCACTCCCCCGTGCCCAGCACCAGGTCGTTGTCCACGTGCAGCGCCGTGACGTGCGCCGCACCGGCGATGTCCTGCGCCTCGATCGCCCGGAAGATCAGCTCGTGGTCGCGCAGCCGGAGCTCGCGCGGGGCGCCGTGCACCACGTCGCCCCGGATCGCGGCGAGCCGGATCGTGCTCATCACGGCCGTGTACACGTCGGTGAGCAGGCTGACCCCGGCGGCCTCGACCAGCAGGTGGTGGAAGCTGCCGGGCGTCCGGCCGCGCTCGGGGGTCTGCGGCACCTGCGGGCCGGCCGCGATGTCCCGGTCCAGCGCCGCCCGCAGCCGCGCCAGCTGCTCGGGGGAGCGCCGGGCGGCGGCTCGCTGAGCGGCCTCGATCTCCAGCGCGCTGCGGTAGTCCAGCACCTCCGCCAGCGGGTAGCCGAGCAGCTGCTCGTGGAAGACGTCGGAGGCGGGCACCCGGGAGCGCACGAACGTGCCGACCCCGCGGACGGTCTCCAGCATGCCGAGGTTGGCCAGCGATCGGACCGCCTCACGGACGGTGGACTTGCCGACGCCCAGCAGCTCCATCAGCTCCGGCTCGCGCGGGATCCGGGAGTTGATCGGCCACTCGCCGGTCATGATGCGCCGGCGCAGGGCGTTGAACGTGTCGACGGCCTTCTTCGACCCGGACGGTCCCTGGGGCACGGTGATCCTCCGCTCCTCGACGACGCCCGACGCGCTCGCCACCAGGGACAAGCCTGTCACAGCCGACTGCTGCGACGGCACCGCCCGCACCGGCTCAGCCGGCCGCACGGTACCGGTCCGTCGCGGCCGCGACGAGGTTGTTGTAGTCGGCCGAGGCGTTGTACGCGGCGACAGCGGCGATCCACCGGTCCGGCTGCGTGAGGTCGTCGGCGGCGACGCAGAGGTAGCGGCCCGCGGCGAGGGCCGCGTCGTCGATCTGCTGCGGGTCGGCGGTCCCGTCGCCGTTCCCGTCGGCGGCGTACCGGCGCCAGGTGTCCGGGATGATCTGCATCGGGCCGACGGCGCGGTCCCAGGTGGTGTCGCCGTCCAGCGCGCCCTCGTCGGTGTCCGCGATCGCCGCGCTCGCGGTGCCGTCCAGGGCGATGCCGACCAGCGCGGGGGTCTGCTGCCCGTCGGCGTCGATGCTGCCGCCGGCCACCGTGCCGTGCACGGACTCGACGTCGCCGATCCCGGCGAGCGTGGCCCAGTCCAGCCCGCAGCCGGGCTGCTCGGTGCGCAGCAGCACCGCGACCCCGGCGTAGGCGGCGAGCGCCCGGGCCGGGATGCCGGTGACCTCAGCGGTCTCGGCGACCCACGAGGCGTCGACCAGGCTCGCGACACCGGCGCCCGTGGTCGCGGAGACCGTGGGGGTGGCGGACGTGAGGGTGGGCGCCGGGCCGGCGCTGCTCGCGGCCACGAGCGGCACGGCGTCCACCGCGGACAGCGACCGGACCAGCAGCCCGCCGCCGGCCAGGGCGACGCAGGTGGCCACCACCGCCAGCACCGTGAGCGCGATCACCGCGAGCCGCCGGCGCGAGCGGCCGGCTTCACGGTTCCCGACCGCGCGGTGGCAGCCTCCGCTCACAACCGGTCGTCGTCCAGCGGCAGCACGAGCGGGCGCCCGGTGACGGGGTCGGGCACCACCCGGCACGGCAGGTCGTAGACCTGCTCGATCAGCTCGGCGGTCACCACCTCCTCCGGCGTCCCGGTGGCCACCACCCGGCCGTCCCGCATCACCACCAGGTGCGTCGCGTACCGGAACGCCAGGTGCAGCTCGTGCAGCACGAGCACCACGGTGCGCCCGGCGCGGTGCAGCCGGCGGGTCAGGTTCAGCACCTCCACCTGGTGCGCGATGTCCAGGTAGGTGGTCGGCTCGTCGAGCAGCAGCAGCGCCGTCTCCTGCGCCAGCGCCATCGCGATCCACACCCGCTGGCGCTGCCCGCCGGACAGCTCGTCCACGTTCCGGTCCGCGAGGTCGGCGACGTTCGCGGCGAGCAGGGCGTCCACCACCGCGCGCTCGTCCTCGCCCGACCACTGCCGCAGCAGGTTCTGGTGCGGGTAGCGCCCGCGCGCGACCAGGTCGGACACCGTGATGCCGTCCGGGGCGCTCGGCCCCTGCGGCAGCAGCCCGAGCGTGCGCGCGACCGCCTTCGGTGCCAGCGACCCGATCGGCCGGCCGTCCAGCAGCACCTCGCCGGACCGGGCGGGCAGCATCCGGGCGAGCGCTTTGAGCAGGGTGGACTTCCCGCAGGCGTTCGGCCCGACGATCACGGTGAGCTCCCCGTCCGGGATCACCACGTCCACGTCGTGCAGGATCTCGCTCTGCGGGCCGTAGCCGACCCGCAGCGCCGCGCCGCGCAGCCGGGACGCACCGGGCGCCGCCGGCAGCACGGCGGGGCTCGGACTCGTGCTCGGGCTCACAGTCGCTTCCTCTCCACGGCCAGCAGGTAGATCAGGTAGAGCCCGCCGAGCGAGCCGGTGACCACGCCCACGGCGAGCTCGGTCGGTGCGAACAGCCGACGGGCGATCAGGTCGGAGACCAGCACCAGCACGCCGCCCATCAGCGCGGACCCGAACAGTGCGATGCCCGGCGTCCGGGTCAGCCGGCGCACCAGGTGCGGCGCCGAGAGCGCGATGAAGGCGAT
Source organism: Cellulomonas sp. (assembly GCA_036404115.1). Taxonomy (GTDB): domain Bacteria; phylum Actinomycetota; class Actinomycetes; order Actinomycetales; family Cellulomonadaceae; genus Cellulomonas. The sequence goes on along the minus strand of DASWPG010000008.1, from coordinate 11,391 downwards.
CGGTCCGGTGGAGGCGGTCGCCACGGCCATCAGCGCGACCCCGACCACGATCAGCACCAGCCGGCTCCGCTCGACCCGGACGCCCAGCCCGGTGGCCGTCGCGTCCCCCAGCGGCAGCTGGGCGAGCGGCCGGGCGTAGACGACCGCGACCGGGGTCAGCACGACCAGTGCGACCGCGACCGCGACCGCCTCCGGCCACAGCGTGCTGTTCAGCGAGCCGGCGAGCCACTGGGACGCGGTCTGGGCAGCCTCCAGCGGTGCCTTGACCACCAGCAGCGAGTTCACCGCCGACAGCACGGCCCCGATACCGATCCCGACCAGCACCAGCCGGAAGCCGGCGACCCCGGCGCGCCAGGCCAGGGCGTAGACCACCGCGGCGGTGAGCAGCCCGCCGACCACTGCGGCCACCGCGATCTGCAGGGTGTCGCCGCCGAACAGGATGATCTGGGTCAGCGCCCCGGTGGCGGCGCCGGTGGTGAAGCCGATCACGTCCGGGCTGCCGAGCGGGTTGCCGGAGATGGTCTGGAAGATCGCGCCGGACATGCCCAGCGCCGCACCGACCAGCAGACCGGTGACAGACCGGGGCAGACGCACCTGGGTGACGAAGTACTGGGCGAGCCGGTCGTCCGCCTGCCCGGCCAGCGCCGCGAACGCCTGGCGCAGGCTGATCCCGTAGTCGCCGATCAGGATGCCGGTGATCCCCGCCGCGATCGCGACCAGGGCGAGCACCGTGCACACCACGGCGGTGCGCCGCTCCAGCCGGAACCGGACCGGACCGCGCCCGACGGTGACGTGCCCGCGGCGCAGGCTGGCCCGCACCTGAGCGGCGAGCCGGTCGCGGTCCGGGCCTGCGGCCGGGAGCACCGGGCCGGACGTCACGGCAGGTGTTCCGGCCGTCACAGCGCCGCGACCTTCCGCCGCCGCACGATGTGCACGAAGACCGGCGCACCGATCAGGGCCGCGATGATGCCGGCCTGCACCTCGTCCGGCCGCACCAGCACCCGGCCGAGCACGTCGGCGAGCAGCAGCCACACCGGGCCGAGCACCGCACTGAACACGATCACCCAGCGCTGGTCGCTGCCGACGATCCGCCGCGCGGCGAACGGCACCGCGAGCCCGACGAAGCTGATCGGCCCGACCGCCGCCGTGGCGGCTCCGCAGAGCAGGGTGATCGCGACCATCGTCAGCGCCCGGGTGCGGCCGACCCGCACACCCAGGGCCTTGCCGCTGTCGGCGCCCAGGGCGAGAGCGTTCAGCGCGGGAGCGAGCAGCAGCGCCAGCACCAGCCCGATGGCGACGAACGGCGCAATCACCAGCAGCACCGGGTACAGCCGGCCCTCCAACGACCCGGACACCCAGTACCGGAACTCGTTGTAGGCGGTCTGGTCCGCCAGGATCACCGTCTGGGCGAAGGCCTGCAGCGCCGCGCTGATCGCCACCCCGGCCAGCGCGAGGCGCACCGGGGTGGCGGCGTTCCGCCGTGAGGTGCCCAACGCATAGGTGGCCAACGACGCGAGCGCGGCACCGGCGAACGCGAACCAGAGGTAGAACCCGATGCCGCTCACTCCGGTCAGCGCGACCACCAGCACCACCGCCACCGAGGCGCCGGCGTTCACACCGAGGATGCCGGGGTCCGCCAGCGGGTTGCGGGTCAGCGACTGCATCAGCGCGCCCGCGACGCCGAGCGCGGCGCCGACCACGATGCCGAGCACGGTGCGCGGCACCCGCAGCTCGTGCAGCACGGTCGAGTCGGCGGAGCCGTCCGGTGCGAGCAGGATCGCCCAGGTCCGGGCCAGCGGGATGTCCTTGGAGCCCAGCGAGAGGGACAGCAGCACCGCCAGGGCCAGCACGACCAGCGCCCCGACGGTCGCGGCGACCCGGACGGCGCCGGGCCGGTGGATCTCGGGGGTGCCCACGGTGACGACCGGGCGGGTGCCGGCCGTCACCGCTGTGGAGTCGGCAGTCATCCCTCGTGACCGGGCGTCGGGTCGCCCCCGTCGGATGTCGCGAGCACCCGGCGCCGGCGCACCAGTGCCCAGGCGAGCAGACCGCCGCCGAGCAGGACGGCGCCGCCGAGCACCCCGATGCCGACCACCGGCACCGAGCTCGTGCTGCCCTGGGCGCTCACCGCGCCGCCGACGTTCTCCGCGGCGCTGGAGTCGGCGTCCTCGGCCGCGTTCGTGGTCAGGTCGTCCATGGTGCTCGCGGTCGCCGCCGCGGTCGGGCTCGCGGACGCCCCGAGGTCGAGCGTGACGCTGCCGCCCTCGATGCTGCCGTCCGCGCTGGTGGTGCCGGATCCGGACGAGACGGAGCCGCTGCTCGACCCGTCCGTACCGGCCGCGGTGCCGGCGGAGTCGCCGGAGGTCGTGGTCGCCGCGACCACGGTGAAGTCGTTGCCGCCGCGCCGGGTGTAGCCCTGGTACCCGAGCTTCTCGCCGCTCTCGGAGTCGAACACGTCCCCGGTGGCGAGCATCCGCAACCAGTGCGCGCCCTCGGCCAGCGTGTCGGGCACCACGATCGAGCCGGTGGCGTACCCGTTGCTGTCCAGCGCCTGGGTCGCGTAGACGCACGCGCCGTGCGTGGTGTCGGTGCACATCGTGCCGTCGTCGATCTTGATGTAGACGGTCTCGTCGGCCGGGTAGCCGGACACCTCGAAGTAGAGGGTGTCCCCCGGCGAGACGGTCGTCGGCCACACCGACGAGGAGGTGCCCGCGCTGTCCTCGCCCGGGCCGTCCGGCGGCAGGGCCTGCGCCGCCGTCGACCCGCCGAGCGCCAGCCCGGCGGTCAGCAGGAGCGCGGCCGCGGTGCGGAAGACACCGCGGTGTGCGGGAGCTGTCGTGGTCATGGTCGTCGTCCTCATCCCTGGTTCGCTGCGGTCGTCGGGCGGCCGGTACGCCGCGCGCGGGGCGGGGTGCGCAGCACGACCACCCCGGTGATCGAGCCGGCCAGCACCAGGAGCGCGAGGCCGACCAGCACGAGCGTCCAGGTCAGGTCGCTGGTGAGCGCCGCGGCCACCGCGGCGGCGGTGGAGTCCTCGACGGTGCCGGCCGCGGCGGCGCCGGAGTCCGTGTCGTCGGACGCGGCGAGCACCTCGGACCCGGTCGCGGTCACCCAGCCGAGCAGGGTGCCGTCCTCGTCCAGCACCGCGAGCTTGTGCGTGCCCGCCGGCAGGGAGCCGATCTGGATCGTGATGGTGTGGTCGGTGCCGACCTGCACCCAGTCGACGCCGATCACCTGCCCGTCCTGCGTGTACAGGTACAGGTAGACCCAGTGCCCGCCCTCGACGGAGGGGATCGTCACGATCAGGTTGCCGTCCTGGGTGACGGCCGCGAGGTCGCCGACGTTGGACTCGTCCAGCTCGCTGTAGGTCGCCACCGGGGCGTCCGGGGTGGTGCCGGGCTTCGGCTCGCCCGTGGTGCTGGTGGGCGCGTAGTAGCTCACACCGGAGGAGCTGGTCACGGTGCTGGTCCCCGCAGCGCCCGAGCTCGCGGCGGCGGTCTGCTCCACCACCTCCGCGACGGTGACCCAGGTCCAGCCGAGCAGGGCGCCCGACCGGTCCTGCACCGAGAGCTTGTTGGTGCCGGTAGGTATCGCCGCGCCGGCGAGCGGGAGGACCACCTGATGGTTCGCGTCCACCTGGAACCACTGGGTGCCCCAGGGGAACCGTGGGCTGGACCCGTCGTACACGTCGACGTAGACCCAGTCGCCTGCCGCGGCGCCCGGCACCGTGACCACCCACTGGTCGTCCTGCTGGTCGACGGTCACCCCGCCGGTGGCCGAGTCGGTCAGGTCCTGGGTGACGTGCAGCGGGTCGGGTGCGGCAGCGGGCTCGCCGGGCGTCACGTTGTCCAGCGACTCGCCCTCGGCGACCACGGTGAACTCCCGGGTCTGCACCGAGCGCGACGGGTCCGGCACGGTGCCCGCGTAGTAGCTGTCCGCGCTGATCGTGCGGGTCAGCAGCTGCAGGGTGTACGAGCCCTCGCCGAAGGTCGGCTTCGAGTTCGTCCGGTCCGGCAGGGTGATCTCGACGTCGAAGCTGCCGGTGTCGTCCGCCTGGATCACGGCCCAGATCGTCTTGTTGGTCTCGCAGATCCCGGCCGGGCAGTCACCCGTCCAGGTGCCCGTCCGGGCGTCGTAGAGCTGCGCCGTCTCGGAGTTCAGGTGCGAGTAGCCGCCCGCGTCGATCTTGACCGCGATCAACGAACCGGTGCCCACCAGGTTGCACCAGCTGGTGCCGGTCAGACGGATGGTGCCGCCGACGTTGGCCGCAGCGGTGGTGCGGTCCGGGTCCAGCTCGTAGGTGTAGCTCGCCGAGCCGGCCGTGCAGGTCGCGTCGTCGCTGAGCTCCGGCACGTACGGCGTGCCGTCGATGTTCAGCGACTCGGAGACCCAGTACCGCTCGACGTCGCCGAGGTCGGTGCCGTCGTCCGTGGTCGACAGCTCCACCGCCAGGTAGTCGCCCGCGACCGCGCCGGGCGGCACCGCGACGTCGGTGTCCATCACCCCGTCCTCGCCCGCCTGGACCACCTGCCAGACGGTCGGGTCGTCCGGGTCGGGATACGGGTCGTCGTCCTGCCCGGTGTGCTGGTAGTACGCGCCGGTCTCGTCCTGCAGCCGCACGGTGACGGTCGAGCCCCAGGCCTGGTCCTTGGTCAGCCAGCCGGTGCCGGTGAGCGCGAAGCTCGAGCCGGAGTCCACACTGGTCGGGATCCACGCCACCGCGGCGTCGTCACCGGCCGCGACATCGGTGGTGAAGTGCTCGTAGATCGGCTCGGTCACCTCGACCTCGTCGTCCAGGCTGTTCACGATCGTGAAGAACTGGCTGGCGCCGCGCTGCCGGTCGGCCGGCGAGGTGAGCAGCGAGCCGGTGAGGATGCGCACCGAGTGCGTGGTGCCCACCGCGAACAGCTCGTCGATCTCCGCCTGGGTCAGGTCGACGGTCTCGGTGGTCGGCCACGGGATCGTGACCGTCCAGCTGCCGTCCGCAGCGGCCTGCACCACCGCGCTGGTCCGGGCGTCGGTGATGACCTTGCCGGTCGCGGGGTTGGTGAACGTCTGCTTCGAGCTGATCGTGGCCGGGTCGCCGGAGTAGAGCGCGTCCAGGAAGAAGTTCACCACCGAGCCGGTCACGTCGTCCGTGGAGAGGTAGCCCGAGATGCCGTGCAGCACGATGTCCTCGCCGTAGACCAGCTTCTCCGGCCCCTCGAAGCAGAACTCGTCGCCGTCGTACCCGGTCGGGCCGTACGAGGTGCCGCAGGTGGTGCGGACGTTCTCCCGGGCGGTCACCGTCAGTGTCGCGGCCTGGGTCGCGACCCCGTCCGGCGAGGCGGCATTGCTGAACACCGCGCGGTACCGCCAGCCGTCCATGTCCTCGTCCACGCTCTCGACCGTGTACGACGTGCTGGTCGCACCGCGCAGCGTCGACCAGGTCGCGCCGTCGTCGGTGGACCGCTGCCACTGCACCGTCGGGGCCGGCACGCCGACCGCCGCGGCGGTGAACGTCACCGACTCGCCGGACTCGATGGACTGCGAGACCGGTTGCGTGGTCACCGTGGCCCCGACCGAGGAGTCCGAGACGGTCAGCGCCGTCGCGGTGGACTCCTTCGTGCCGTTCCCGGTGAAGGACACCTTGTACTGCCCGGTGTCGGCCAGCGCGGCGTCGTCGAGCGTGAACGTCGAGGTGGTCCGCCAGCCCTGGGTGGAGGACAGGAACTCCGTGCTGGTGGCGACGCCGTCGGACAGGGGCGTCCAGGTGGTGCCGTCCGCGGAGTACGACCAGGTCGCGGTGGCCTTCGGCGATCCGGTCGCGGTCGCCTGCAGCGTGGTGGACCCGCCGACGCCGACCAGCTCGGTCGCCGGCAGGTCGGTCTCCAGCGCGGTCGCCAGGTAGGAGACCCGCCCGACCTCGTCGCTGATCACGATGCCCGCAGAGTTCACCACGTAGGCGCGATAGCGGTTGGAGAGCGGCTGATAGCTGGAGGTGGCCGAGTAGCTGTCGGTGGTGCCGGCCGTGTAGTAGGTGGAGGTGCTCACCCCGGTGTATTCGGTGCCGCGGGTGCTGAGCGCCCAGTACACGGCGTACGGCTCGTCGCTGGCCACGGTCACGCTGAACGTCGAGGCGCCGGAGCCGGAGTAGGCGGCCCAGTCCGGCTGCGCGGTGATCGTCGGCGCGGTGGTCTGAGCCCCGACCAGATCGAACTGCTCGGACACCGCGATCGGGATCGCGGTGTCCGAGGTCGCCACGGTGAGCGACGCCTGCCCACTGAGCAGCAGGATCGGATCGTTGCTGGTTCCCTGCGCGGCGAGGTAGGAGACCCGTGCGGCAGTCACGGATGCCTCCGCGGTGATGGCCGTCGTGCTGCCGAGCGTCGTGGAGCCGCCCGGCGAGAAGATGCTGGTCAACGCGTACTGACCCGAGGCGGTGAGCAGCCGCAGGTAGTAGGTGCCGACCGGGATGTTGTTCACCCGGGCGTCGATGGTGCCGCCGAGCACCGCCGAGTCGCTCAGCACGGTGATCCGGGTGTCCGTCGAGGTCAGCGTGGCCACGGCGGTGGTCCCCGAGCCCAGGGCGTTGCTGAACACGGCACGGAACTCGGTGCCGCTGACCGCCCACGCACCGGTGTCCGCGTCGTCCCAGCCCACCGTGAGCGTCGAGGAGTACACCGTGCCACCGGCGGACGTCAGCGTCGCGGCCGACGCCGGCAGGTCGGTCCACTCGTCGGTGCCGCTCCGGCGGGCCTGCCAGACCACGCTGTCCGGCGCGGGGTTCGCGATCGCCTCGGCGGTCAGCTGCACCGTCGGGCTGGCGGACGTCGCGGTCACGTCCGACGGGTCGGTCTGGACCACCGGGACGCTCTCGCCGTCCGCGCTGAGCACGGTCAGGGTCGCCGCGTCGCTCTGGAACGTGCCGCCCAGCGCCGAGGTCGCCGCGAGCCGGTACTGCGACCCGCTGTCCGCCATGGTCGCCGTCAGGCTCACCGTGCTGGTCACCACGGTGTTCTTGCTGCCGGTCGTCGTCACCTCGCTCGGCGTCAGCCCGGCGTCCGCCCAGCTGGTCCCGCCGTCCCGGCTGACCTGCCACTGCAGCTGGGCACCGGGTGCGCCGGTCACCGCGGCGGACAGCGACACGGCCGTGCCCTCGGCCACGCTCCGGCTGACCGGCTGCGTCGTCACCCGGTCCAGGTCGAGCGACCAGGTGGTGCTGCTCTGCTCCACGACCCCGGTGGTGGCGTCGGTGACCGTGACGGTGAACACGGAGCCGTGCTGAGTGGCCCAGGTGGACAGGGCGTAGTTCATCCACATCGTCGTGGTGGCGTAGCCGTCGGCGTCCGGCGCGGAGGTGTACTGCTTGCCGCCGGTGGTCGGCGGGATGGTCGTGATCGTCGTCGCGTTGCCGGCGTTGCCGTTGCCGAGCACGTACGACCACTGCGCGCTCACCCCGGTGCCGGCGCGGAACCGCACCTGGAACGCCAAGATCGTGGTGCCCGTGGACGTGCGGTCCACGGTGGTGGTGACCGCGGGCAGGGTGTCGACGAGCAGCGAGGTCGTCTCCGCCTGGGCGGTGTCCGTGGCCTCCTCGTCGGCCGTGCTCGCGGCTTCCTCGTCGGTCTGCTCGGTGCTCGCGGTGTCCCCGGTCTCGGTGGCCGAGCTGTCGGCGGCCGTCACATCGGTCGTCGTCTCGTCGGTCGTCGTGCTGTCGGTCGTGATGCTGTCCGTCGAGGTCTCGGCCTCGGTGACCGTGAGGGTGACGACCGGTGAGGTCGCGCTGCCGCCGGTACCGGTCGCGCTCAGCCGGTAGTAGGTCGTGCCCACCGCGGTGGTGTCCGGCGCGTACTCGGTGCCGGTCGCGTCCGCGACGTCGGTCGCGACCGTGCCCTCGACGACCACCGGCGTCTCGCCGCTGGTGTCCACCCCGGTCAGCGACTGCCACTGCAGGGCGTCCGCGCCCTCGACCACGGCAGTGAGGGTGGCGGTCTCGCCGACCACCGCGCTGACCTCGGTGGTCTCGACGGTCACCACCGGAGCGGCGGTCTCCTCGGCCGTCGCCGCCGGCGCTGCGGCGGTCAGGCCGACCACCGCCAGGGCCACGGCGAGCAGGCTCGTCAGGAGCGAGCGCGAGCGGGGGTGCGCCGTGCGGCGCGGTGCGGCTGACATGAGCGGGCGGCCTCGGGAAGGGTCGGGCCCCGGCGCACCGGGGCGGGTCGAGGTCGGGGCGCTGCCCGGCGCGTCACGGTGGACGCGCCGGGCAGCCCCGACCGGGTGGAGCTGGTCAGGTCGAGCTGGTCACACGGGGCGGGTCAGAACGTCCCGCTGGCCAGCAGCGTCCGGCTCGGGTCGCCGCCGACGTTGCCGGAGAGCAGCCGCAGGGTGTGGCCGGTACCGCTGAACGCCGGAGACGAGCCGTTCTCACCGGCGGTCGTGCCGTCCGGCAGCGAGATGACCGAGTAGTAGACGGTGTCGCCGAAGTCGTCCACGTAGGACGCGTCTGCGAAGTCCCCGTTCGCGTCGGCCACCAGCACCGCCCACACGGTCAGGTTCGCCACAGTCTGCGGATCACCGTTCTCATACCAGGTCGCCGGGTACCCGGAGATCCGCGAGTAGGCGCCGTCGTCGATCTTCACCGCGACCGCCGATCCCCGGTAGCCGACGATGTCGGTGGTCCAGCCGGTCCCGGAGACCCAGACCTCGTCCGCCGGGGTGTCCTCGGTGCTGACGATGGTCGCCGTGGCGGTGGTCGCCGCGTCGATCACCAGCGTGCGGGTGACCGAGGTGGTGCCGTCGGAGAACACCAGGTCCAGCGTGCCGGTGGCGGTGCCGCTCGGGATCTTGACCCGGGTCAGCGGCGTGGTGGCGCCGGTGGCGTCGAGCTCCCAGTAGGTGGTGCCGTCGACCTGGCCCACCCCGGAGAGCTGGGTGCTGCTGCCCGCGACGGTCGCGGTCAGCTGGCCGTCGGTGGTGTCGAAGCCCTCGGCGTTGAACGTCCACACGCCGCCCTGGTGCACCACGATCGACTCGTCGCCGCCGGCGTGGTCACCGGGGTTGGTGACCTGCGTGAGGGTGTCGTCGATGGTGACCGCCGCGCTGGTCACGTCGTCCGTGCCGGGCGTGAGCGGGTTGGTCACCACCAGGTGGTAGTCCGTCGCCTCCGGCGCGCTGGCCGAGACCCGGATCCAGGAGTCCGCCAGCGCGGTGTCGCCGCTGGCGTCCGTGATGACGGTGGTCGATCCGTAGGACGTGCTGCCACGCACCAGCGTGACGGTGTGCGTGGTGCTCGGCGTGCTGGTGAAGTCCTCCAGCTCGAACCAGACGGTGCCGTCTGGGTTCACCGCCGACGTGACCACGTCCACGGTGCCCGCGATCGGTGTCGCGCTGGCGCCGGTCGCGCCCGCGACGGACAGGCCGGCGACCGCGAGCGCCGCGATCGTCGCTCCGGCCAGGACCCTGTTCCGATGCGCTCTCGGGAAATCGAGTGTTGCAGGTGCCATCGTCGTTCGTCCCCTTCTATCGGTGTGTTAGAGCAGGGTCTGCTCGACGAACTCCACGATCTTCTGCATCAAGATCGGGCCCCCCGTCGAGGTCCACAGCGACCCGTCCACGAGGATCACGTGACCCTCTTGGTAGGCCGTGAGCTCGGTGAACCCGGGCACGGTGACCGCCTCGTCCAGCGCGGCCTGCGCGCCGGTGAGGTCCGCGGTGCCGCCCGCTTCCGGGTTGTCCACGCTCGAGCCGCCGAGCGTGCCGAAGAACATGTAGTCGGCGTCGGCGTCCTCGAGGTTCTCCAACGAGATCGGTTCGGAGTGGCCGCTGCCCTCCCGGTCCTGCGCCTCGGGGCGTTGCAGGCCGATCGCCTCCAGCGCCATCCCCGGCGGCAGCTCCTTGAGGATCAGCGAGGCGTTCGAGCCCTGCCAGCGCACGATCGAGAACGTCTTGTCCGCGTACCCGGCGTCGGCGAGCTCCTGCTTCACCTCGGCCGCGTACGTGTCGAAGTCGTCCAGCACCTCCTCGGCCGCCTCGCTCTGGTTCAGCGCGTCCGCGACGTTGCGGAACGTGGTCTTCCACTCCGCGCCCGCATACCCGGTGAAATAGACCGGCGCGATCGCCTCCAGGATCGAGACGACCTCCTCGTTGGTACCGGTGGTGGCGTAGGTGAGGATCAGGTCCGGCTCCAGGGCGGCGATCGCCTCGTAGTTGAACTCCGAGACGCTGCCCACGCTGGTGATGTCGCTCGCGACGTCCATCAGGTAGTTCGGCATGGTGGACTGCCCGCGGCCGTTCACCGAGCCGATCGGTGTCACGCCGAGCGCGAGCGCCCCGTCCAGCGGAGGCTCGGACAGCGTGACCACGCGCTGCGGGTCGGACGGCACCGCGACCGCGTCGTGGTTCACGTCCTCGATCACCCGGACCGCCGTGCCGTCCTCCAGCCCGGGGATGCCGTCGGCCACCCCCTCGTCACCGAGCGCGATGCCGTAGGCGGACTGGTCGGATCCGGTGGAGGACGCTGCCGCTTCCGGGTCGCCGGAGCCGCAGCCGGTCAGGGACGCCAGGGCCAGGACCAGGATCCCGGCCAGGGTCGCCCGGCGGGTGCCGGTCACCGGCGCACCTCGCGCCGCCGGGCCGTCATCGACCGGTTCGTGCTGTGCACCTCGTCATCGCCTCCGATTGCCGTTCGCGCCGCAGTACTGGGCGTGAGGTCCGGCGCAGCGCTCGCAGGGCTGCTCCGGGCAGTGCCGAACGGCGGGGCGAGCGTGCGGTCAACACCGAAGGAAAGCCTAGCCTTAGTCAGAGCAGATGTGAAGGTGTCCGGCAGCGGGACGACGAACGGCGGGTGCGCAGCCAGTGGCTGCGCACCCGCCGTTCGGTGCTGGTCCGAGCGGGTCCTCGTCGGATCCTCGAGCCGGTTCCGGACCCGGGCCCGGCGTCAGACCCGCGCGAGGGTGAGCCGCTGGTCGTCCTCGATCCGGTCCACCAGCACGGTGTCGCCGTCGTGCAGCTCGCCGGCCAGGATCATCCGGGCCAGCCGGTCGCCGATCTCGCGCTGCACCAGCCGGCGCAGCGGCCGGGCGCCGTACGCCGGGTCGAAGCCCTCGATCGCCAGCCACTCGCGCGCGGCCGGGGTGACGTCCAGCGTGATCCGCCGGTCTCGCACCCGGCCGGCCAGGTGGTCCACCTGCAGGTCGACGATCCGGGTCAGCTCGTCCACCGACAGCGGATCGAACACCACGGTGTCGTCCAGCCGGTTCAAGAACTCCGGCTTGAACGCCTGCCGGACCTCGGTCAGCACCGCGTCCCGCTTCACGTCCTCGGCCAGGGTCGGGTCCACCAGGAACTGCGACCCGAGGTTCGACGTCAGGATCAGGATGACGTTCCGGAAGTCCACCGTGCGCCCCTGGC
>DASWPG010000007.1:0-9651 GCA_036404115.1 Cellulomonas sp. | reverse complement strand
TCACGGACATCCGCAGCGCGACCCACCACATCCTGTTCACGGTCGCGAACTCCAACGCCATGAACGGCCTGGCCCCCGGCGCGACGGTGTCCTACACGCCGCCCACCTGGGTCTACCTGCAGATCGGCGGGTCGGTGCTGCTCGGCCTGCTGGTGCTGGCCGGCACGCTCATGGTCACCCGCCGGGTCCGCCGGTACCGCGGTGCGGTGCCGGCCGGTCCGGAGGCCGAGGAGGAGATCACCACTTCTCGGTAGCGGGCGGTGCGTCGGGCGTGGTCCGGACCACGCCCGACGCGCCATCCTTGCTGTCCCCGACGCGTCGGACGGGACGGCGGCGGACGGCTCGACGGGCTCGCCAGGGGTCCCCCGCGCGGACGGGAACGACCGATCATGCGCGAAAGGCGACTGTTTGTACGCCACGGGCTCCGCCGGCCCTGGCGCACCGGCAGCCTTCTGGTGGGGCAGTCCGCGTGCCCCGCGAGCGAGCTGTCATGGGCGACGAGGTCGCCCCACACGATTCGAAGGAGAGACCGTGCCGCTGCACAGCGATGCGCCGCCGCGCGGGGTCCTCTCCCCGGCCGACCGGGCCGCCGCACGATCGAGGACGTCATGATCGAGAACCTGTCCCTGCTGGAGAAGGCTGCGCTGCTGACCGGCAGGTCGGTGTGGCAGACGCACGAGCTGCCGCGCCATGGTGTGCGGTCGGTGTGGTTGGCGGACGGTCCGCACGGGGTGCGCAAGCAGGTCGGTTCGGCCGATCATCTGGGTCTGCACGCGTCGGAGCCGGCGACGTGCTTCCCGACGGCTGCTGCGGTGGCGAGCTCGTGGGACGTGGAGCTGGCCGAACGGGTCGGTCGGGCGCTGGGGGCGGAGGCAGCGGCGCAGGACGTGGACGTGCTGCTGGGGCCGGGTCTGAACATCAAGCGGTCCCCGTTGGGCGGGCGCAGCTTCGAGTACTTCTCGGAGGATCCGCTGCTGGCGGGTCGGATGGCTGCCGGGTATGTGCGGGGGATCCAGTCGCAGGGGGTGGCGGCCTGCCCGAAGCACTACGCGGCGAACTCCCAGGAGCTGCGTCGGATGGTCTCGGACTCCGTGGTCGACGAGCGCACCCTGCGCGAGATCTATCTGAGCGCGTTCGGCATCGTGGTGGCCGAGGCGGCCCCACGGACCGTCATGTCGGCGTACAACCGGGTCAACGGGGTCTACGCGCACGAGAACCCGTTCCTGCTCACGGACGTGCTGCGTGGTGAGTGGGGCTTCACGGGCCCGGTGGTCTCGGACTGGGGCGGGTCGAACGACATCGTCGCGGCGGCGGCCGCGGGCGGGACGCTGGAGATGCCGGCGGCGGGGCTGGACTCCGCGCGTCAGCTGGTCGCCGCGGTCCGGTCCGGCCGGCTCGCCGAGGCGGACCTGGACGCCCGCGCGGCCGAGGTCCTCAGGCTGGTGGCCGAGGCCCGCGAGCCGGGGACGGCGCCCGCGGTGGACGACGCCGCGCACCACGCGCTGGCCCGAGAGGTCGCGGCCCGCAGCGCCGTGCTGCTGAAGAACGACGGGGCGATCCTGCCGCTGGCCGCCGGGACGCGGGTGGCGGTGGTCGGTGACTTCGCGCAGACCCCGCGCTACCAGGGCTCGGGGTCGTCGGCGGTGAACCCGACCCGGCTGGACTCGGTGCTGGACCTGATCGGGTCGTCCGGCCTGGTGCTGACGGACTTCGCCCCCGGCTTCCGACGGGACGGGACCGCGGACCCCGCGTTGCGCGCACAGGCGGTCGAGGTGGTGCGGGACGCGGACGTGGTGCTGCTCTTCCTCGGCCTGGACGAGATCGCGGAGTCCGAGGGCCTGGACCGCTCGACGCTGGCGCTGCACCCCGCGCAGGTCGAGACGCTGCGCGCCGTCGCGGAGGTGAACCCGTGCACCGTGGTCGTGCTGGCCGGCGGTGGCGCGATCGAGACTCCGTGGCTGGGCTCGGCCCGCGCGCTGCTGCACGGCTACCTGTCCGGCCAGGCCGGTGCGGGTGGGCTGCTGGACGTGCTGACCGGGGTGGTGAACCCCTCGGCCCGGCTCGCCGAGACGCTGCCCGTCGCGCTGGCGGACAGCCCGACGGCGGGGCTGTTCCCGGCGACCGGCCGCACCGCGGAGTATCGCGAGGGCCTGTTCGTCGGCTACCGCTACTACACGACCGCAGGCGTGCCCGTGGCGTTCCCGTTCGGGTTCGGGCTGTCGTACACCACCTTCGGCTACGGCGACCTGCACGCCGACGCCGGGCAGGCCACGGTCACGGTGACGAACACCGGGGCGGTCGCGGGCGCGGACGTCGTGCAGGTGTACGTGTCGCGCACCTCGCCCGGCGTGCACCGTCCGGTGCGCACCCTGGCGGGCTTCGCCCGGGTCGAGCTCGCCCCGGGCGGGTCGGCGACCGTCACCGTCCCGCTCGGCGACGCCGCGTTCCGGCACTGGGACGTGACCACGGGTGCGTGGCAGGTCGAGCAGGGCGCCTGGACGGTGCTGGCCGGCGGGCACGTCGACGACCTGCCGCTGAGCGCGCCGGTCCAGGTGAGCGGGACCGTGCCGGCGCGGGTCGAGGACCTGCCGGAGGTGTACCGGACCGGGGCCGTCCGTGCGGTGCCGGACGAGGACTTCGCCGCGCTGCTGGGCCGTCCGCTGCCGGTGTCGGACCGGTCGGGGCCGCTGACCGTGAACGACGCCCTCGGCCGGATGGCCGAGGCCCGCTCGCCGCTGGCCCGCCTCGGCTACCGGGTGCTGGCCCGGCGCCGGGACGCCGCGGAGGCGAAGGGCAAGCCCGACCTCAACATCCTGTTCCTGCTCAACATGCCGCTGCGGGCCATCGGGAAGATGACCGGCGGCATGGTCAACGCCGAGATGGTCGACGGGATCGTCCGGATCGTGAACGGGCACTTCTTCACCGGGACGGGCGCCACCCTGCGCGCGTTCGTCCGCAACCGTCGCGCCGACCGCGCGACCGCCCGCGCGCTGCGCGGCGACGCCTGACCGCACCTGACCCTGCTCACGGACAAGAGAGACCTCATGATCACCCGCCTGCGCGCCGCCTGGCGTCGGTTCGCCGAGAAGCGACCTGGCGTCGCCCAGTTCGTCGTGTTCTTCGTGCTCAGCAACGGGATCACGGTGCTGCAGCTGGCCCTGATGCCGGCGCTGAAGTGGGTGTTCGGGCTGACGTCCCTGGTGGACACCGCGTTTCAGGTCTGGCCGGTCGGGGCGAACCCGGACGGCTCGCAGTATTTCGTGTTCGACTACGCGGCCGGGGCGCTGCCGGCCGGTGGCGGGGGCCTGGCGTACTTCCTGGCGGTGCAGATCACCCTGCTGATCGCCCAGGTGATCAACTTCTTCGCGCAGCGGAACATCACGTTCAAGTCGAGCTCGTCGGTCGGCAAGGCCGCCGCCTGGTACGCGATCGCGTATGTCGTGATCACCCTGATCGCCGCGGCCGCACAGGGCCTGTACAAGACGCCGATCTACGACCTGTTCATCGACACCTGGGACCTCGGAGGCACGGGGGAGACCCTGGCAGACTTCGTCACGATGATCATCAACTCGGCGATCTCGTTCTGGGTGTTCTTCCCGATCTTCAAGGTCATCTTCCGGTCCACCCCCGAGACACCGGCAGCGGAGGCTGCCGCGGACGAGAGCACCGGGGGGGCGCGGCCCGCATGAGCCCGTTGTTGTCCGTGGTGGTTCCTGCGTTCAATGCGGAGGCGTATCTGGCTCGTGCTCTGGACTCGTTGGTGGGTTTCGGGTCCGAGGTCGAGGTCCTGGTGGTGGATGACGGGTCGACGGACGGCACGGGCGCGCTGGCGCGCGAGTACGTCGACCGGCCTGGTAGCGGGGTGCGGCTGCTGCGGCAGGTGAACGGGGGGCATGGTTCGGCGATCAACACCGGTCTGGCGCACGCGCGTGGTGCGTATCTGAAGGTCGTGGACGCGGACGACTGGTTGGACCGTGATGCGCTGGGTGCGGTGCTGGACACGTTGCGGGTGCAGGTCGCGGGTGGTTCGCCGGTGGATCTGCTGGTGTCGAACTTCGTGTACGAGAAGGTCGGCAAGCGCACCAAGACGGTGGTGCGGTATGCCGGTGCGCTGCCGCGTGGTCGGGTGATCGGGTGGTGCCAGACACGGCGGTTCGCCAAGCGGCAGTACCTGATGATGCACGCGTTGACGTATCGCACCGCGGTGCTGCGTGAGTGCGGGCTGCGGCTGCCGGAGCACACGTTCTACGTGGACAACCTGTATGCGCTGGTGCCGTTGGCGCGGGTGCGGACCCTGTTCTACCTGGACGTGGACCTGTACCGGTACTTCATCGGGCGGGCGGACCAGTCGGTGCAGGAGCCGGTGATGCTGCGCCGGCTGGATCAGCAGCTGCGGGTGAACTGGTCGATGCTCGAGCACGTCTCGCGGACCCCGGTGGGGGATCGGCGGTTGCGTCGGTACCGGTTGCACTACCTGGAGATCATCTGCGCGGTGTCCTCGATCCTGCTGATCCGGTCCGGGACGGCGCAGGCGCTGGCGGAGAAGGACCGGTTGTGGTCGCGGTTGCGGGCGTCCGACCCGTGGTTGTACCGGCGGGTGCGGTGGTCCGTGCTGGGGCAGATCTCCAACCTGCCCGGGCCGGCCGGGCGGCGGGTGTCGTTGCTGGCCTACCGGGTCGCCCAGCGCACCATCGGCTTCAGCTGACCACCCCCACCCACCAGACCAGGACCGCCACCGGGGCCCGTCCGCCTTGACCGCCCCGGATGCCCTGCCTACTGTTTGACGCATGTCAAACACGTCCGGGGCCCGTCGGCTGACCCCCGACGAGCGCCGGGAGCAGATCCTGGTCGTCGCCTCGGCCCACCTCGAGCGGCACGGCTACGACGGCGCGTCGATCGGCGCGATCGCGGGTGAGGTCGGGGTGACGCGGGCGCTGGTCCACCACTACTTCCCGGGCAAGAGCGCGCTGCTCGAAGCCGTCCTGCGGCGCGAGTCGGACGCGCTGCTGCGCGCGACCGCACCCGACCCGGCCGCCACCCCGCGGCAGAACGTCGAGCGTGCGGTGGACGCCTACCTCGACCACTTCGCTGCCGCCGCCGGTGGCCTGCGCGACCTCTACCGTCCGCACGCGACCAGTCCCGCGGTGGTCTGGGAGCTGACGACCGAGAACCACGGGTTGCAGGTCCAGCGGGTGCGCGAGGCGCTCGCCCTCGCCGACTCTGCCCGCACCCGGGTCGCCATCGGGGCGTGGCTGGCCTTCGTCGAGCAGGTCGCCCGGCATGCCGTGGACGAGCCCGACCTGTCGCGCCGCGACGCGCTCGACCTGTGCACCGACGCGCTGCGCACCGCCACGGGCCACCCCTTCCCGTGACTGCGTGCACCCGCCCGGACCGTCCCGATCACCCGCACCACGAGGAGCAGCCATGAAGATCGTCGTCCTGGGAGCCACCGGCCACGTCGGTTCCCGCTTCCTGACCGAGGCCGTCGCCGACGGGCACGAGGTCGTGGCGTTCGTCCGCCGCCCGGAGGCCGTGCCGCCGCACGCCGGGGTGCGCGTCGTGCCGGGCGAGGCGGCGGACACCGCCGCCCTGACCGCCGCTGCGACCGGCGCCGACGCACTGCTGGTCTCGATCACCGGTTCCACCAAGGACGCCACGTTCATGCAGCGCACCCTGCCGCCGGTGATCCGGGCCGCGCAGCAGGCGGGCGTGCGGCGGGTCGTGCTGGTCTCCGCGTTCGGGGCCGGTGGCACCGCCGAGAAGGCCGCCTGGTTCATGCGGCTCGCCTACCACACGGTGCTCGGCACGTTCTTCGCCGACAAGGACGCCGCCGACACGGTGCTGGCGGGGACCGACCTGGACTGGACGATCGTCTACCCGGTCAACCTCAAGGACGCCACGGCGCCGGCCTCCGCGACCGTGGTGGACCTGGACGAGGTCGGTGCTGTCCCGGGCGTCCCGACGCTGCCGTTCGACGCCGCTGCCCGCGCGCTGCTGCAGGTCGTCACCGACCCGGGCATGATCGGCCGGCGGGTGCTGGTGACGACGCCGACAGGGTGGCGGCCCGTGCGGTGATCCGGGCGGCAGCGCTGCGGGTGCCCGGCGCCGGTCGCCGAGGTCGGCGGCGGTCCGCCCCGGGCGCTGTGAGCAGTGAGACAGCGAGCTGCGCCATGACCCACCGCCCGAAAGATGTTGAAACGTCAAGTACCGCGCACGGCGGTGCTGGACGTGATCGAGGAGTGACGGGCGATGGCACGGTTCGACGGCAAGGTGGCCCTGGTGACAGGCGGTGGCAGCGGGATCGGTGCGGCGGTGGCGACCCGGCTCGCTGCGGACGGCGCCTCGGTGGTGCTGACCGACATCCGGCTGGACGCCGCGCAGCGGGTGGCCGACGCGATCACCGCGACCGGCGGCGCCGCGACGGCGTTCCAGCAGGACACCGCCGAGGCGGACCAGTCGCTCGCCGCCGTGCAGTTCGCCCAGGAGACCTACGGAGCGCTGCACCTCGCGGTCAACAACGCCGGGATCGCCGCGCGCCACCAGCTGCCCACCGGGGAGCTCGACCTGGACGCCGACTGGCGCCGGGTGATCGACATCAACCTCAACGGCGTGCTGTACGGGCTGCGGTACCAGCTGCCCGCCATCGAGACGGCCGGCGGCGGGGCGATCGTGAACATGGCCTCGATGCACGCCCTGGTGGCCGCGCCGGGCAACTCGGCGTACGTCGCGTCCAAGCACGCGATCAACGGGCTGACCAAGAACGCCGCCGTGGAGTATGGCACCCGCGGGGTGCGGGTGAACGCGGTCGCGCCGGGCAACATCTGGACGCCGTTGATGGCCGCGCTGCCGCAGGAGCAGATCGACGCGATCACCGCCAAGCACCCGATCGGCCGGATCGGCCGCCCGGAGGAGGTCGCCGCGCTGGTGGCCTTCCTGCTCAGCGACGAGGCGTCGTTCATCACCGGGAGCCTGCACCAGGTGGACGGCGGGTACCCGGCGGTGTGACCGGCGGGCGTGCGGGCCGGGTCCTTGGCGCGTGCGTCTGCGACATGGCGGACGACCTGGCCGGACGCGGCGAGCGCATCCAGGATGCGTCACCAGGCCGCCGAGATGCCGGCCGGGGTCTCGACGGTCACTGGTCGCGGCCGGGGCCTTGATCGTCAGGGCGCCGAGCAGGTCGGGTCGCCGAACCGGCCCGGAGCGGCCGTCGGCGAGCCGGACCGTGACGCGTTCGGACCGGGCGAGGGCCTGCTGTGCTCCCGGGAGCTCGACCGCTGGTAGCCGCGTGGTCGTGACGGGAGCCGTCTGCTGCTCGTCGACCCGTCCCGGGACGAGCAGATCGATCGAGATCCTCTCGCCTGACCATCGGGACGACAGGTGGCCGCCCACGGCTGTCCAGGGCTCGGCGACCGCGTCGAGCTGCTGGAGCACGGAAGAAGGTCTCGCTCAGCAGTGGATCGCGCGCGGGCGGCACGACCGCTCCGGGGCGCTCGGGGAACCGTGGCGGGTTCCTGCGCAGGAGCTCGGCAGCGGCCAGCAGTGACGCCGTGCTCGCAGTCTCGCTGACGTCGGTCAGGAGCCGGGGCGGGCGAGTCCGGTCGGCGGCCGTGGCCGGAGCCTGCCGCACCAGGTTCTTCAGGGCGGACATCGCGAGGTCGTGCTCCCCGTCGGTGCTTCCCGCCCTCAGCGCGACGGTCGCCGTGCCGGTGTCGATGGGCGTCAAAGTGGTCACGATCTGCACTCACGTCGCGGTCGTGTCGCTCACACGCGCAGCCTCCGCGCATCATCGGGCACGGCGTGGAGCAGGGTCTTGCCGGCGACGGTCGGCCGAGGATCGCCCTGTGCGAGCAGGTCGGCCGCGACCACCAGTCGGAAGGCGTTCGTCCCGTCTGCACCGAGAGCAGGTAGCCCGCGTTGACCTTCGTGGCAGGCAGTGCCCCATCGGCGACCAGCGCCCGGATCCGGCGATCGGGCAGGCCGGTGCGTGCCGCCGCCTCCGGCACGGTCGCCATGACACTGATGTTCCGACATCGGAACATCAGTGTCAGGAAGGCGATCGGGCAAGAGGCTGTCGCGCGAGCAGCGCTGATCGACCTCGGTGGACGGGCGTCGACCTGGTCACCCGGATTCATCGGGAATCTTCCCGGATCGGGGCGGCCGATCGGGTTCGACGAGCGCCATCGCGATCTGGGCGTCCTCCGGCGCGTCTCCGATCCCGGCACCGGTAGGCTGACTCCGCGCCGATCGACCCCCACCGGGCCGACCGGCGACGCACGAGGCCGACGAGAACGCCCAGCACAGCCCCACGGGGTCGGGCTCATCTGCGGTCGGTCCCGGGCGCCTGTAGCTCAGGGGATAGAGCACCGCTCTCCTAAAGCGGGTGTCGGCAGTTCGAATCTGCCCAGGCGCACACGATGTTCATGCCGGTCAGTGGCATTTGCCGGTCACCGGCGGTCAAGTCCCTGGGAGTCGGGATCATGGCGGACATCAAGGACGTCGGTCAGTGGATCTACCAGGACCGCGGGCGCCAGACCGGCAACTTGCGCCACGTGAAGCTCGCATACTTCGCTCAGGCGTGGTCGTTCGCGTGGGTGGGGCGGCCTCTCTTCGAGGCGCGCATCGAAGCATGGCCGAACGGCCCAGTGGTTCGCCCTCTGTGGGCCGCTGAGACGTACGACCGCGATGCGGCAGGCACCATCATCGGAGCAGACACGTCGAGGATGGAGCCGCAGGAGGAGGAGATCCTCCGGGCAGTCGTGGGCTTCTACTCGCCGATGCGCACTGAGCGGATCAAGGAGTTGAGTCACGACAGCGCGTGGGAGGCGGCGCGCGAGGGCTATTCCTCGGCGGCTCACTGCGAGGTCGAACTCGACCCCGCACTCATCCTTCGGCACTACTCCCGACTTGCACTGGTTGAGCCGGAGTCGACACCGAAGGCACCAGTTGGACTCGTGTGCGGGCCGCGCAGTGTGGCTGATGTTCTGGACACCTCGCGCCTACACCGGGCGCGCTGGTCGGTGGTCCATGAGCGGCTGGCGCCTGCGTGAATCACTGCCTCGATCCTGAGGTTGTCATTCAGATCGACCGCGAGCACGTTGCCGTGACTGGTGAGCCGCACGAGGTCGTGAACCGCAACGGGCTGCTGGGCGCGCTAGGCCGTCCGCTGGCGACGTTCGATGGGTACGAAGTGTTCCCGACCGTCGTTCAGAGGGTTGGCGCACTACTCGACGGCTTGGCTCAGGCGCACCCGTTTCGTCAGGGCAACAAGCGAACCGCATGGGACCCGGCGATCACCTACCTCGGAACGTGCGGCATGGGTGTCGAGGCGTCCGACGACGATGCGACCGAGTTCGTGCTCGGCGTCGTAGTTCACGAGTTCGATGCTCACCAAGCCGCCGTGTGGTTCGCAGATCGGGTGGTCTTCCTCTAGATCGCGACAACGAGCCCCCGCCCTCCCGACCCGAAGGTCGAGGAGGACGGGGGCTTCGTCGTTGCTGTCTGGTCCCGGGCGCTGGGCCTCAGGCTCGGGCTCCCTTGCGGCCGGTCAGGAGGCCGTAGATCACGAGCACGACGATGGATCCGACGATCGCGAGCAGCCACGTCTGGATCGAGAAGAAGTCTTCGAGCGGTGCGTCGAACAGCGCGCTGCCC
>DASWPG010000006.1:0-154745 GCA_036404115.1 Cellulomonas sp. | reverse complement strand
GATCTGTGACCAGATCAGTGACGCCATCCTCGATGGCCTGCTCGCGCAGGATCCGCGCAGCCGGGTCGCGGTCGAGACGCTGGTCACCACGGGTCTGGTGCATGTCGCCGGCGAGGTGACGACCAAGGCCTACGTGGACATCCCGGCGATCGTCCGCAAGACGATCCTGGACATCGGCTACGACTCCTCGACCAAGGGGTTCGACGGTAACTCGTGTGGCGTGGAGATCTCGATCGGCTCGCAGTCACCGGACATCGCGCAGGGTGCCGACACCGCGTACGAGTCGCGGGTGGAGTCCGGCGTCGACCCGCTGGACCTGCAAGGTGCCGGTGACCAGGGCCTGATGTTCGGTTACGCCAACGACGACACTCCCGAGCTGATGCCGCTGCCGATCTGGCTGGCGCACCGGCTGTCCGAGAAGCTGACCGAGGTCCGCAAGAACGGCACCGTCCCCTACCTGCGACCCGACGGCAAGACCCAGGTCACCATCGAGTACGTCGACGGCAAGCCCACGCGTCTCGACACCGTCGTGGTGTCCAGCCAGCACGCCGACGACATCGACCTCGACACCTTGCTCAAGCCCGACATCGAGGAGCACGTCGTGCGGCCCGTACTGGCCACGCTCGACATCGACATCGCCGACTACCGGCTGCTCGTCAATCCGACCGGCCGCTTCGTCATCGGCGGCCCGATGGGCGACGCCGGCCTCACCGGCCGCAAGATCATCGTCGACACCTACGGCGGCATGGCCCGCCACGGCGGCGGCGCCTTCTCGGGCAAGGACCCGTCGAAGGTCGACCGCTCCGCCGCGTACGCCATGCGCTGGGTCGCCAAGAACGTCGTCGCCGCCGGGCTCGCCTCGCGCTGCGAGGTCCAGGTCGCCTACGCCATCGGCAAGGCCGAGCCGGTCGGGCTGTTCATCGAGACGTTCGGCACCGAGACCGTCCACCCGGACAAGATCGCCGACGCGATCAACCAGGTCTTCGACCTGCGCCCGGCCGCGATCATCCGTGATCTCGACCTCAAGCGCCCGATCTACGCCCAGACCGCCGCGTACGGCCACTTCGGTCGCGAGCTGCCCGACTTCACCTGGGAGCGCACCGACCGGGTGGAGGCGCTGCGCGCGGCGCTCGCCTGAGCGCGTCCGGTGTGCCCGAGGTGACCGCGCCGGGCCCGGAGCAGCCCACCCTCGCCGGCCTGTCCGAGGTCGGCGGCGCCTCCGGTGCCCGGCGTCGTCGTGCCCGGGCCCGGGACGCCGAGGTCGAGCCCGCCGCGGAGCTGCCGGTCGCCCGGGTCGCCGTCGAGCTCTCCCCGCCGCACCTGGACCGGCCGTTCGAGTACCTGGTGCCGGCCGCGATGGCCGCGACCGCCCGGCCCGGCGTACGGGTCAAGGTGCGGTTCGGCGGGCAGGACGTCGACGGCTACCTGCTGGAGCGGGTGGCCGAGGCCGAGCACGACGGCGCCCTGCTGCCGCTGCGCCGGGTCGTGTCCGCGGAACCGGTGCTCAGCCCGGCGGTCGCCCGGCTGGCCCGTGCGGTCGCCGACCACTACGCCGGGACGCTGGCCGACGTGCTGCGCCTCGCCGTGCCGCCCCGGCACGCCCGCACGGAGGCTGCGGTGCCGGTGCCGGGCCCCACCGACGAGACGGCTGCCGGCGTCGAGCCGCGGTCGGCCGACGACCTGCCGCCGGCCGACGACCTGGCACCCGGCACCGTGCACGGCTCCGCCTGGCTGCCGTACCGCGGCGGGCCGGCCTTCCTCGCACACCTGGCCGCCGGCGGCGCGCCCCGCGCGGCCTGGTGCGCGCTGCCCGGACCGCCCGGCGCCCGGTGGCCGGACGCGGTCGCCCAGGCGGTCGCGGCCTGCCTGCTCGGCGGCCGCGGCGCGGTGCTGGTGCTGCCCGACGCGCGGGACGTGGACCGGGCGTGCACGGCGCTGGCGGACGCCGGGGTGCCGGAGTGGACCGAGGGCGGCCCGCGGGGGTCGTACGTCCGGCTGACCGCGGACGACGGGCCGTCCCGACGGTACCGGGCGTTCCTCGCCGCGCTGCGCGGGGACGCCCGGGTGGTGGTCGGCACCCGGGCGGCGGCGTTCGCCCCGGTGGCGGACCTGGGCCTCGCGGTGTGCTGGGACGACGGCGACGACCTGCACGCCGAGCCGCGCGCGCCGTACCCGCACGTGCGCGAGGTGCTGTCCCTGCGCGCCGAGCTGGAGGGCTGCGCGCTGCTGCTCGCCGCGCACGCCCGCTCGGTCGAGGTGCAGGCGCTGGCGGCGTCCGGCTGGGTTCGCGAGGTCGGCGCGGATCGCGCCGAGGTGCGCCGGCTGGCCCCGCGGGTCCGGGCGCTCACCACCGCGGAGCTGGCCAGCGAGGGTGCCGCCGCCTCGGCCCGGCTGCCCGGCGCCGCCTGGCGCACCATCCGGGACCGCCTGGCGGACGGGCCGGTGCTGGTGCAGGTGCCGCGGGCCGGCTACCTGCCGGCGGTGGCATGCGCGCGCTGCCGTGCGGTGGCCCGGTGCACCACCTGCCACGGCCCGCTGCAGCTGCCCGGCGGCGACGCGACCGCGCAGTGCGGCTGGTGCGGACGGCTGGCCACCCGGTGGCGCTGCGAGGAGTGCGGGCACGGGTCGTTCCGCTCGGTGGCGGTCGGCTCGGACCGCACCGCCGAGGAGCTGGGCCGGGCGTTCACCGGCGTCACGGTGCGCAGCTCGGGCGCCCGCTCCGGCACCGGCGTGCTCGCGACCGTGCCGGACCGGCCGGCGCTGGTGGTCGCGACCGTCGGCGCGGAGCCGGTCGCCGCGGCCGGGTACGCCGCGGCGGTGCTGCTGGACGCGGCCGTGACCACCGGTTCCACCGCGCTGCGCGCCACCGAGGAGGCGTTGCGGCGCTGGCTGGCCGCAGCCGCCCTGGTCCGCCCCGGTCCGGACGGCGGCGTGGTGCTGCTGGTCGGCGACGGCGCGGAGCGGCCCACCCAGGCACTGGTCCGCTGGGACCCGGTCGGGCTCGCCGCCCGCGAGCTGGCCGAGCGCCAGGAGGTGCGGCTGCCGCCCGCGGTGCGGGTCGCCGAGCTGACCGGCACGCGCGAGGTGGTGGCCGGCGTGCTGGCCCGGGTGCAGCTGCCGCCCGGTGCGGACGTGCTCGGGCCGGTGCCGCTGCCCGAGCGGCGCGCGCCGGCCTCCGGAGCTGGCAAGGGCTCCGGGGGAGCGGCCGGCGGGGTGCAGGAGACGCTGGACCCGCCGGTGCGCACCCTGGTCCGGGTGCCGACCTCCGAGGGGCGCCGCCTCGCGCGGTCGCTGGCCGCCTCGCTCGCCGTGCGCAGCGCGCACCGGGAGGGCGGCAGCCTCCGTGTCCGGCTCGACCCCGGGGAGATGCTGTGAGCAGCACGGGCGCCGGGCCCGTACCGGTCGACCAGCCGGCCCGGATCGACACCGTCGTGCTGGACCTCGGCAACGTCCTGGTGCGCTGGGACCCCACGCTGCCGTTCGCCGGCCACCTCAGCGCCGCGCAGGTGCGCCGGCTGTTCGACGACCTGGACTTCCCGGCGCTGAACCTCGCGCAGGACGCCGGCCGGCCCTGGGCGCAGGCCCGCGCGGAGGTCGCCCGCAGCCATCCGGAGCACGTCGCCGCGCTGGACCGGTACGTCGCGCGGTTCGCGGACGCGCTGCCGGGGCCGGTGCCGGGAACGGCGGCGCTGGTCGCGGAGCTGCGGGATGCCGGCGTGCGGCTGCTCGGGCTGACGAACTGGTCCGCGGAGACGTTCCACCACGCGGTGCCGGCGGCTCCGGCGATCGGGCTGCTGGAGGAGGTGCTGGTCTCCGGGCGGGAGGGGGTGGTCAAGCCGGACCCGGCGATCTTCCGGCTGCTGGTCACCCGGTTCGGGCTGGACCCGGGCCGCACGCTGTTCGCCGACGACTCGCCGCGCAACGTGGCCGCGGGTGCCGCCGAGGGTCTCGTGGCGGTGCTGTTCACCGGAGCGGACGCGCTGCGTGCCGACCTGGTGGCGCACGGGGTGCTGCCCGCCAGCGCCTAGGATCGGCCCCATGCGCCTGCTCTTCGCCGGGACGCCCGCGGTGGCGCTGCCCGCCCTGGACGCCCTGCTCGACTCCCGTCACGAGGTCGTCGCCGTCCTCACCCGTCCCGACGCCCCCGCGGGCCGTGGGCGCACCCTGCGACCGAGCCCGGTCAAGGAGCGTGCCCTGGCCGCCGGCATCGAGGTGCTGACCCCGATCCGGCTGGGCGAGGACGGCTTCGCCGACCGGCTGCGCGCGCTGGCGCCGGACGCCGCCCCGGTGGTCGCGTACGGGAACCTGGTGCCCGGCTGGGCGCTGGCGGTGCCGCCGCACGGATGGGTCAACCTGCACTTCTCCGTGCTGCCGGCCTGGCGGGGCGCCGCCCCCGTGCAGCACGCGGTGATCTCCGGGGACGAGGTGACCGGCGCCACCACCTTCCGGCTGGAGCGCGGCCTGGACACCGGTCCGGTGCTCGGCACGCTCACCGAGACGATCCGCCCGCGGGACACCACCGGGGACCTGCTCGGCCGGCTGTCCGACGCCGGCGCAGGCCTGCTGGTCCGGACGCTGGACGCGCTGGAGGACGGCATCCTCGACCCGGTGCCGCAGCCCGCCGACGGCGTGAGCCTGGCACCCCGGCTGACCACCGACGACGCCCGGGTGCGCTGGGAGCACCCCGCCCTGGCCGTCGACCGCCGCGTGCGGGGCTGCACGCCCGCCCCGGGCGCGTGGACCGTGCTGCCCGACGGTTCCCGGCTCGGCCTCGGCCCCGTGCTGCCCGTGCCGGCGGTGGACGACCTGGCACCGGGCGAGCTCCGGGCGGAGCGGGCCGAGGTGCTGGTCGGCACCGGGACGCACGCGGTGCGCCTCGGCGAGGTCCGACCGGCCGGCAAGCGGGCCATGGCGGCGACGGACTGGGCGCGCGGGGCCCGGCCGCCGGCCGGCACCGTGCTCGGCGCGGCGGCGCACTCGTGAGCGCGTCCGCCGGGCGCACGGGCGCCGACCGGTCGGAGCACGGCCGCCGCGGCCCTCGGCAGCGCACGGCCGCGGCGCCCTCGGCGCGTCGGCGCACCGGCGACCCGGCGCGCACCGCGGCGCTGGACGTGCTGCGCGAGGTCGACGGGTCGGACGCCTACGCCAACCTCGTGCTCCCGCCGCTGCTGCGCGAGCGTCGGATCCGCGGGCGGGACGCGGGCTTCGCGACGGAGCTGGCCTACGGCACGCTCCGGCTGCGCGGCCGGTACGACGCCGTGCTGGCGCAGTGCGTCGGCGGCCGGTCGCTGGACGAGGTGGACCCGCCGGTGCTCGACCTGCTGCGGATCGGCACGCACCAGCTGCTCGGGATGCGCGTGCCGCCGCACGCCGCGGTCTCCGAGACGGTCGGGCTGGCCCGGGAGCGGGTCGGTGCGGGCGCGGCACAGTTCGTGAACGCCGTCCTGCGGGCGGTCGGGCGGGACGACCTGGACAGCTGGCTGACCCGGGTCGGAGACGCGGCCGACCCGGACGGCACGGACCAGGTCGCGCGGCTCGGCGCCACCGAGAGCCACCCCGCCTGGGTGACCCGCGCGCTGCGCGAGGCGCTGGTCGGACACGGCCGGTCCACCGACGAGCTCGCCGACCTGCTCCGTTCGGACAACGTCGCGCCCCGGGTCACCCTGGTGGCACGCCCCGGGCTGGTCGACGCCGACGAGCTGCTCGCCCAGGCCGGGCCGGGCGCCGCACCGGGCCGGTGGGCCCGTACGGCGGTCACGCTGGCCGGCGGCGACCCCGCCGGGCTCGCGGCGGTGCGCTCCGGGCGGGCCGGCGTCCAGGACGAGGGCAGCCAGCTGGTGGCCCTGGCCCTGGCGGCGGCCCCGGTCGACGGTCCGGACGCCCGGTGGCTGGACCTGTGCGCGGGGCCGGGCGGCAAGGCCGCGCTGCTCGCCGCGCTGGCGGGGGAGCGCGGTGCCCGGCTGGTGGCCAACGAGGTGCAGCCGCACCGTGCCCGGCTGGTCCGGCAGGCGCTCGCCGCGGCCCCCGAGGGCACGGTGGAGGAGGTCCGGACCGGTGACGGCCGGCTGCTCGGCGAGGCCGAGCCCGCCGCCTTCGACCGGGTGCTGCTGGATGCCCCGTGCACGGGTCTCGGTGCGCTGCGGCGCCGGCCCGAGTCGCGCTGGCGGCGCACCCCCGCCGACCTCGCGGCGCTCACCGCCCTGCAGCGCGACCTGCTCGGCTCGGCGCTCCGGGCGGTCCGGGTCGGCGGCCTGGTCGGATACGTCACCTGCTCCCCGCACCTGGCCGAGACCCGGCTGGTGGTGCTGGACTCGGTGCGGGCCGCCGCCAAGGCCGGTGTGGTCGCCGAGGTGCTGGCGGCCCGGTCGGTGCTGGCCGGGATCGCACCGGGAATCGACCTGCCGGAGCGCGACGACGTACAGCTGTGGCCGCACGTGCACGGCACCGACGCGATGCACCTGACGCTGCTGCGCCGCACCGCCTGAGGGCCGTGCCCGCGCGCGCCGCCCGAGCGCACGCACGCGCGGCACCGGGACCGGACTCCCGCTGGCTAGGCTGGCCCCGTGCCCGCCCTGATCAGTCCCAGCATCCTGTCCGCCGACTTCGCGAACCTCGAGCGCGACCTGCACCGGATCGGCCGGGCGGACTACGCGCACGTCGACGTGATGGACAACCACTTCGTGCCGAACCTCACGCTCGGTCTGCCGGTCGTGCGTCGGATCGTCGAGGTCGCGCCGGTGCCGATCGACGTGCACCTGATGGTCGAGGACGCCGACCGGTGGGCGGTGGAGTACGCCCGTGCCGGCGCCGCCTCGGTGACGTTCCACGCGGAGGCCGCCCAGGCGCCGGTCCGGCTGGCCCGGGAGCTGCGGTCCGCGGGGGCCCGGGCCGGGATCGCGCTGCGGCCGGCCAGCCCGGTGGAGCCGGTGCTGGACCTGCTGGACGAGTTCGACATGATCCTGGTGATGACCGTGGAGCCCGGCTTCGGCGGGCAGTTGTTCATCGAGGGCACGCTGCCCAAGGTGCGCCGGGCACGTGCCGCGATCGAGGAGCAGGGCGCGGCGACCTGGATCCAGGTGGACGGCGGGGTGTCCCGGTCCACGATCGCCACGGTGGCGCAGGCGGGTGCGAACGTGTTCGTCGCGGGCTCCGCGGTGTACGGGGCACCGGACCCGGACGCGGAGATCGACGCCCTGCGCGACCTCGCGGACGCGGCGGTCGCCGGGCGCTGAGGCCGATCGGCCACCCGTCGGGGTGACCCTGCACGCCCGGGGTTGCGCCGTGTGGCATCATCGGAGCTAGAAGCAGCAACACGTGCTCCGGGGTCGGTGAAAGTCCGAGCCGGCGGTGACAGTCCGCGACCCGCGACCACCCTCAGGGTGGGAGCGGTTGACCTGGTGGAACTCCAGGACCGACGGTGAAAGTCCGGATGGGAGGAGTCGTGGCGGCGTCCGTGGGGTGACCCGGGGACGCCGTGGCCGTCGCGCGACCTCGTGTCGCGTGCCCGCCCGCACCCCGGAGCCGTCTACGACGGTGACGAGAGGCGCAGGCGGAGATGATCACGCCGGACGGGCGACCAGGACCCGAGCACGACGCGATGCTGCGCGCCCTGACGATCGCCGCACGCGGACCGCAGCACGGACCGAACCCCCGGGTCGGCTGCGTGCTGCTGGGCGCGGACGGCACCGTGCTGGGCGAGGGCTGGCACCGCGGCGCCGGCACCCGGCACGCCGAGGTCGCAGCGCTGGCCGACGCGCACCGGCGCGGGTCCGACGTCCGGGGAGCCACCGCGGTCGTCACCCTGGAGCCGTGCGACCACACCGGCCGCACCGGACCGTGCTCGGTCGCGCTGATCGGCGCCGGTATCGGCCGGGTGCTGGTCGCGGTCGCGGACCCGAACCCGGTGGCGAGCGGCGGGGCGGACCGGCTGCGCGCCGCCGGGGTGCCGGTCGAGGTCGGGCTGCTGGCCGCCGAGGGCCGGGCGCTGCTCGGTCCGTGGTGGGTGGCCGTCGGCCGCGGACGCCCGTTCGTCACGCTGAAGACCGCCAGCACGCTGGACGGCCGGGTGGCGGCGGCGGACGGCACCAGCCGGTGGATCACCTCGGCGCGGTCCCGGGCGCACGCGCACACCGTCCGTGCCACCGTGGACGCGC
This sequence comes from Cellulomonas sp., assembly GCA_036404115.1. Classification (GTDB taxonomy): domain Bacteria; phylum Actinomycetota; class Actinomycetes; order Actinomycetales; family Cellulomonadaceae; genus Cellulomonas. Next base: position 146,592 of record DASWPG010000006.1, on the reverse strand, counting down.
TGCTGGTCGGCACCGGCACCGCGCTGGCCGACGACCCGTCGCTCACCGCCCGCACGCCCGAGGGCGACCTCGCGGAGCACCAGCCGCTGCGGGTGGTGGTGGGGCACCGGGATCTGCCGGCCGGCGGCCGGCTGCACGGCCCGGGCGGTGAGCTGCTGCAGCTGCGCAGCCACGACCCGCACGCGGTGCTGGCCGTGCTGCACGAGCACGAGGTGCGGCACGTGCTGGTCGAGGGCGGGCCCCGGCTGGCCGCCGCCTTCCTGCGCGCCGGCCTGGTGGACGAGGTGCACGCCTACCTCGCCCCGGTGCTGCTCGGTGCGGGTGCGACCGCCGTCGCCGACCTCGGGATCGCCACGATCGGCGATGCGCTGCGGCTGACCGTGCGCGAGGTGCGGCAGATCGGCCCGGACGTGCTGCTGGTCGCGACGCCGGGTGCGCCGGACGGCCCTGCCACCCCTGCCATCCGTACCGACCGCGACCGCGGCCGGACCGTCTGAGAAGGAGCCGCGATGTTCACCGGGATCGTGGAGGAGGTCGGCGCCGTCGTGGCGATCGACCTCGCGACCAGCGCACCGACCGAGCACGAGGGTCCCGGCGGACCCGACGGCCCCGGCCGCACGGACGCCCGGCTCACCGTGCGCGGTCCGCTGGTGGTCTCGGACGCGGCCCTCGGCGACTCGATCGCCGTGGCCGGCGTCTGCCTGACCGTCGCGGGGCTGCCGGGGGACGGCACCTTCGTGGTCGACGTGATGCCGGAGTCGCTGGACCGGACCGCGCTCGGCGACCTGGGGCCGGGTGCGCCGGTGAACCTGGAGCGGGCGGTGCGGGTGGACGCCCGGCTCGGCGGGCACGTCGTGCAGGGCCACGTGGACGGGGTCGGCACCGTGCGCCGGCGCACCCCGGGGCCCCGCTGGGACGAGGTGCAGATCGCGCTGGACCCGGTGCTGGCCCGGTACGTGGCCGAGAAGGGCTCGGTGGCGGTGTCGGGGGTCTCGCTGACCGTCACGGCCGTCGGACCGGACTGGTTCGGCGTCTCGCTGATCCCGACCACGCTGGCGGCGACCACCCTGGGCGCGGCCGCGGTCGGCACCCGGGTGAACCTGGAGGTCGACGTGCTGGCCAAGTACGTCGAACGGCTGCTCATGACGACTGGAGATGCCCGATGACCGATCTGACGCACGACCTGACCACGGACCCGACGGACGCCGCCATCGAGCTCGGCACCGTCGAGCAGGCGCTCGACGCGCTGCGCGCCGGCCGGCCGGTCCTGGTGGCCGACTCCCCGGACCGGGAGAACGAGGCGGACGTCGTGCTGGCCGCCGAGCTCGCCGACCCGCAGTGGGTCGCCTGGACCATCCGGCACTCCTCTGGCTACCTGTGCGCCCCGATGACCGCCGAGCGCGCGGACGCCCTGGAGCTGCCGCTGATGGTGCCGCAGAGCCAGGACCCGCGCCGGACCGCCTACACCGTCACGGTGGACGCCGCGCACGGCGTCACCACCGGCATCTCGGCCGCCGACCGCACCGGCACCCTGCACGTGCTGGCGGACCCGGCCTCCGGGGCGGTCGACCTGATCCGGCCCGGGCACGTGCTGCCGCTCCGCGCCGCGGCCGGCGGGGTGCTGCACCGGGCCGGTCACACCGAGGCGGCCGTCGACCTGTGCCGGCTCGCCGGGCTGGCACCGGTCGCCGCGATCGCCGAGCTGGTGAACGACGACGGCACGATGATGCGGCTGCCGCAGACCGCCGCGCTGGCCCGCGAACACGACCTGGTGGTGCTGACCATCGCGGACCTGATCGCCTGGCGCACCGCGGCCGGTGACCTGCCCGGAGCACCCGAGGGACCGGCCGCGGCCGCGAGCGGGCCCGCTCGCCGGGTGCACCGCGCGCACTCGGCCGACCTGCCGACCCGGCACGGCGACTTCCGGGTGCACGCCTACCGCGACCTGCGCACCGGCGCGGACCACCTCGCGCTGGTGGCCGCCTCGGGGCTCGCCGCTCAGCCGGTGGTGCGGGTGCACTCGGAGTGCCTCACCGGCGACGCGTTCGGCTCGGCGCGGTGCGACTGCGGCCCGCAGCTGGACGCGGCGCTGGAGCAGACGGCCCGGGACGGCGGCGTGGTGGTCTACCTGCGCGGGCACGAGGGCCGGGGGATCGGCCTGCTGGCCAAGATCGGTGCGTACGCGCTGCAGGACGCGGGCCGGGACACGGTCGAGGCGAACCTCGACCTGGGCTGGCCGGCGGACCGGCGCGAGTACGGCGCCGCCGCCGCGATCCTGGCCGACCTCGGCGTGCAACGGATCACCCTGCTGACCAACAACCCCGCGAAGGTCGCCGGCCTGACGGCGAACGGCATCGAGGTGGCCGAGGTGCGTGGCCTCGAGGTCGGCCGCACCCCGCACAACGAGGCCTACCTGCGGACCAAGGCACGGGCGATGGGCCACCTGCTGCCCGGCCTGGACGACGTCCCGGGCAGCAGCACGACCGGCAGCAGCACGAGCAGCAGCACGACGAGCACGAAGGACGCACGATGAGCGGCAGCGGAGCACCCATGATCAGCGCGGACGGCGCGGGCCTGCGGGTGGTGGTGGTCGCGGCGAGCTGGCACACCGCGGTGATGGACGGCCTGCTCGCCGGCACCCGACGCGCGCTGGCCGAGGCCGGCGTCGCCGAGGTGCGCGAGATCCGGGTGCCGGGGACGTTCGAGCTGCCGGTGGCCGCCGCCCGCGCGGCCCGGGGCGGCGCGGACGCGGTCGTCGCGCTCGGCGTGGTGGTCCGGGGCGGCACCCCGCACTTCGAGTACGTCTGCGAGGCGGCGACGACCGGCCTGACCGAGGTGAGCGTCTCCACCGGCGTGCCGGTCGGCTTCGGCGTGCTGACCTGTGACGACGAGGCGCAGGCCCTGGACCGGGCCGGCCTGCCGGGCTCGCACGAGGACAAGGGCGCCGAGGCCGCGCAGGCCGCTGTGGCCACCGTCGTCGCGCTGCGCGGGCTCTGACGTGATCGGCTGGCTGTTCGACGCCCAGCTCGTGATCGCCGGGCACCCGGTGCTGTGGCGGGAGATCGTGGGCAACCTGTTCGGGCTGGCCTCCGCGCTGGGCGGGATGCGTCGCAAGGTGTGGGCCTGGCCGGTCGGCATCGTCGGCAACGTGCTGCTGTTCACCGTCTTCCTCGGCGGCGTGTTCCACACCCCGCAGGACCGTGACCTGTACGGCCAGGCCGGACGGCAGGTGTTCTTCGTCGTGGTGGCCGTGTACGGCTGGGTGCGCTGGCGCCAGGCGCGGACCGCCGCCCGCGCGGGCGGCGACCCGGACGCCCCGGCGGTCGTCCCGCGCTGGGCGGGCCGGTCCGGCTGGATCCAGATGGGCGTGGTCGCCGTGATCGGCACCGTGGTGTGCGCACTGGTCTTCCGGGCGCTCGGCTCGTGGGGACCGTGGGCGGACGCCTGGATCTTCGTCGGCTCGCTGCTGGCCACCTACGGCATGGCTCGTGGCTGGATCGAGTTCTGGCTGATCTGGATCGCGGTGGACGCGGTCGGCGTGCCGCTGCTGTTCACCGCCGGCTACTACCCGTCGGCGGTGCTGTACCTGGTCTACGCGGGCGTGGTGCTGTCCGGCTTCGTGGTCTGGTGGCGGGCGCGCGAGCAGGAGCAGCCGCAGCAGGTCACCGCCGCGGCCGGCGCGGGCTGAGGGGCGTACCCGCCCGCCCCTCCGTGCTTCTCCCGCCCGCCCGTCCGTGCTTCTCCCGCCCGCCCTTCGGACGGTGCGCGGGCGTGGGGGCGCGGACCGTCTACCCTGGCGGACGTGAAGACGTTCGACTCGCTGTTCGCGGAGCTGTCCGACAAGGCGATCACCCGGCCCGAGGGCTCGGGGACCGTCGCGGAGCTGGACGCCGGTGTCCATGCGATCGGCAAGAAGATCGTCGAGGAGGCCGCCGAGGTCTGGATGGCCGCGGAGCACGAGGGAGACCATCGCACGGCCGAGGAGATCTCCCAGCTCCTGTACCACCTGCAGGTGCTCATGGTCGCGCAGGGTCTGACGCTCGAAGACGTCTACACCTACCTGTGACCCACCGCTGCCGGGCGACCGCCCGGCGCGCCCACCGCCCTGACCAGACCTGACCAGAACCGGCGTCCGGCCCTCGACCGGACCGGCGCGCCGGCCACGGGCCCGCCCGTGGCGTACCCCCGAGGACTTCCCGTGCTGAGGATCGCCGTCCCGAACAAGGGCTCGCTCGCCGAGCCCGCCGCCGACATGCTGCGCGAGGCGGGCTACCGCCAGCGCCGCGACTCCCGTGAGCTCGTGCTCCCGGACGCCGACAACGGCGTCGAGTTCTTCTTCCTGCGCCCCCGCGACATCGCCGTGTACGTCGGCACCGGCACGGTGGACGTGGGCATCACCGGGCGGGACCTGCTGCTCGACTCGGCCTCGCCGGCCAGCGAGCACCTGGAGCTGGGCTTCGCCCGGTCCACCTTCCGGTTCGCCACCCAGGCCGGCCAGATGACCGACGTGCAGCAGGTCGCCGGCCGCCGGGTCGCGACCTCCTACCCGGTGCTGGTGGCGGGCTACCTGCGCGAGCACGGCGTCGAGGCGTCGGAGATCGTCCGGCTGGACGGCGCCGTCGAGACCGCGATCCGGCTCGGCGTGGCCGACGTGATCGCGGACGTCGTCGAGACCGGCACCACCCTGCGGGCGGCGGGCCTGGAGGTGTTCGGCGATCCGATCCTGCGGTCCGAGGCCGTGCTGGTGCGCCGGGCCGACATGGCCGAGCCGGCCGGGCTCGACGTGCTGACCCGCCGGCTGCAGGGCGTGCTGACCGCCCGCGAGTACGTGCTGATGGACTACGACGTGCCGCTGACCCTGGTGGACCGGGCGGTCGCGATCACGCCCGGCCTGGAGTCCCCGACGGTCTCGCCGCTGCACAACAGCGAGTGGGCCGCCGTGCGGGTGATGGTGCCGCGGGCGCAGACCAACCGGGTGATGGACGCGCTGTACGACGTGGGCGCCCGCGCGATCCTGGTCACCTCGATCCACGCCTGCCGGCTGTAGGGCCGACGTGCCGCCGGCCGGCCCCGCACGGCAGCAGCCCCGGCCGCCCGCGCTCGACGCGGTGCTGCGGCCGCGGTACGCCCGATGGGTGTCCGGCGCGCTCGCCGTGCTGGTCGCGGGTGCCACCGGGCTGCTGCTGGCGCTGCTGCCCAGCGAGGGGGCCGCGGCCTACGGTGCTGCCGACCGGGTCGGCCTCCTGCTGGTCGCCGGCGCGATCGTCTGGTTCTGCTGGCGGCAGGCGACGGTGCGCGCGGAGCCGCTGGCCGAGGGCCTGCGGGTGCGCAACCTGATGACCACGCGCACGGTCGGCTGGGCGCAGATCGTCTCGGTGCGGTTCGGCGAGGGCCGCCCCTGGGTGCAGCTCGACCTGGCCGACGGCGACACGCTCGCGGTGATGGGCGTGCAGCGCGCCGACGGCCCCCGGGCGGTCGCCGAGGCCCGCCGGCTCGCCACCCTGGTCGCCGCCCGCACCCGCACCCCGCAGGACGACTGACCGCCGGCAGCCGCGGCGGAGCGCCCGCGCAGGCTCCGGCAGACGGCCTCAGCGCGGGGTCAGGTCGGCCGCGTGCACCCCGGCGACCGCGGCGGCCAGGAACGCGGCCGGGTCCTCCGCCAGGCCGCGCCCCATCGTCGAGAGCCGCACCGGCGACGCACCGAGCGCCGTGAGCAGGTCGGCCCCCGCCGCCACCGGGACCAGCCGGTGCCGTCCGTCGGGGGCCGCGAGCGCCGCGACCTGACGGTCGACCCGCCGACCCACCGCGGCGAGCTCCGGGGAGCCCTGCTCGTACACCGGCACCGGCACGTCCGCCGCAGCCAGCGCGACCCGGCCGTAGGCGGTCAGCGAGTGGTGCGAGACGCCGAGGTGCCGCTCGCGCGGATCGGCTCCCGAGACGCGCAGCGAGGCCACCGGTCGGCCGCCGAGCACCGCCGCGGCGTTCACGGCCTCGCCCGCCGCCACGCCGGAGAACCCCCACCGGGTGCCGGTGCCGAGGTTGCCGGGGCCCTGCGCCACCACCACCAGGTCCGCGTCGAGCACGTGCCGGGCCGCCAGCAGCGCCGTGTGCACGGTGACCGCCTCCAGGTCACCGCCGAACGCCTGGCCTGCGGTCACGCACGCGGCGATCCAGCCGGCATCGCGCAGCCCGGCGACGGTGCGGGAGAACCAGGCGGGCAGCGCACCGCCGTCGGTCAGCACGTAGACCACCCGGGGTGCCGGCCGACCGGCCCGCGCGGCGGCGTGCCGGGCGCCGGCCACGACGGCGGGCAGCGCGGAGTGCAGGTCCGCCACCACCACGGGCAGGCCGTCGACAGAGTCCGCGTCCCGCAGCACCTCGTGGTGCGGGGACTCCTGGTCGTCCACGCCCAGCACCATCGCCTGCAGCGGGGTGTAGCGGGCCTTCACCAGGTGCCCGGGGCCCTCGGGCGGGTCGGCGGGCAGCCGGCCGGCGTCACCGGGGGCGATCACCAGCGCGTACCCGCCGGTCCCGAGCCCGCGAGCCAGCGCCGAGACGTTCAGCAGCACCGGGTCGCCGGGCCGGGGCAGACCGACCAGGAGCGGGTAGGCCAGCGCGCGCACCGTGGCCGACCGGTCGTCCGTCACCCCGGCGGAGACCCGGACCTCGAGCTCGGTCGCTCCCGGCCAGGACCGACCGACCGACTCCACCACACCTGCGCGCCACGTGATCACCGCACCACGCTACCGGCCACTACGGTGGTGCCGATGCCCGAGCAGATCCATCCCGCCGAGCGGCTGCTGAACCTCGTCATCGCCCTGGTGCACACCCCGGGGCGGATGACCAAGGACCAGATCCGCCGTACCGTCGCGGGCTACGCCGACGCCACCACCGACGAGTCCTTCGAGCGCATGTTCGAGCGCGACAAGGACACCCTGCGCGACCTCGGGATCCCGGTGACCACCGTGACCTCCGCGGGCCACGGCGACGACATCGGCTACCGCGTCGACCAGGACGCGTACGCGCTGCCGCCGATCGAGCTGACCCCCGGCGAGCTCGGCGCGCTGTCGCTGGCGGGGGAGTTCTGGCAGGACCGCGCAGCCCGGACCGACACGTCGCGCGCGCTGACCAAGCTGCGTGCCGTCGGTGCCACCGCCACCGATCTCGTCACCGGCGTCACGCCGCTGGTGCGCGCGGGCGGGGACGCGTTCGCCCCGCTGCTGGACGCGGTGCAGGAGCACCGTCGGGTCCGGTTCACCTATCGGGCAGCGGCCACCGGCGAGGTCCGCGAGCGCCTGGTCGAGCCGTGGCGGCTGGTGGCACGGCGCGGTGGCTGGTTCGTGGTCGGCCGGGACGTGGACCGTGCGGCACCGCGGTCGTTCCGGCTCAGCCGGATCGAGGGCCGGGTGCGTCCGGCCGGCGAGCCGGACGCGTTCCCGGCGCCGGAGCAGGCCGCGCTGGCCACCGCGCTGCGCGCCTGGGACACCGGGCACGAGCGCGTCGCGCTGCTGGCGCTCCGGCCGGAGCGGGCCGAGGCGCTGCGGGCCCGGGGCACGCCGGTCGGGGCGACCGCGACGGTCGACCCCCGGCTCGCCGCGCTGACCACGGACCGCGACCTGGTCCGGCTGCCCTACCGCGCCACCTGGGAGCTGGCCGAGGAGGTCGCCGGCTATGGCGAGGCCGTGCTGGTGGTGGAGCCGGCAGGGCTGCGCGAGGCCGTGCTGCGCCTGCTCCGGCTCGCCGCGGACCTGGACGGGGCGGGCACGGAGGTGACCCGTGGCTGAGCGCGCGAGCGAGCGGCTGCTGCGGCTGCTCGGGATGATCGGCTACCTGGACCGCACCGAGGGCGTGCCGGTGGCACAGCTCGCGGAGCACTTCGGCGTGCCGACCGCGCAGGTGATGGCGGACGTCGACACGCTGTGGATGAGCGGCACCCCGGGGTACTACCCGCACGACCTGATCGACTTCGACGCCGACTCCTACGACCGCGGCGTGATCCGGCTGACCGAGGCCCGCGGGATGACCCGCCCGCTGCGCCTCGGTACCCGGGAGGCCGTGACGCTGGTCGCGGCGCTGCGTGCGATGGAGGCGGACCTGGGGCCGACGCTCGACCCGGCTCAGGCCGCGGTGCTCGGCTCGGCGCTGGCCAAGCTCACCGCGGCGACCGGGGAGGCCGCCGGGGCCGTGGACGTCCGGCTGGCGGTGGACGGCCGGCCGGACGTGGTGGCGGCGATCCGCACGGCGCTCGCCACCCGCCGCCGGCTGCGGATCCGGTACGTGAACGCTTCGGACGTCACCAGCGACCGGCAGGTGGACCCGCTCCGGCTGACCACCAGCGACGAGCGCTCCTACCTGCAGGCGTGGTGCCTGCGGGCCGGCGACGAGCGGCTGTTCCGGCTGGACCGGGTGGTGGCCGCCGAAGTGCTGGACGTGCCGGCGGACGAGCACCCGGGGGTCGGGCGCGGGGCCACGGCGCAGTTCCGGCCGGACGCCTCCGGCGACGTGGTGACGCTGCACCTGCGCAGCCAGGGCCGCTGGGTGGCCGAGTCCGTACCGGTGGAGGGCGTCCGCAACCTGCCGGACGGGTCGTTCGAGGTGGATCTGCGCGTGGCGCAGCCGGCGTTCGTGCGTCGCCTGGTGCTGCAGGCCGCCGACGACCTGGTCGAGGTGCGCCCGGTGGAGGTGGCCCGGGAGGTCGCCGCCGACGCCCGCGCCGCGCTGGCCGCGTACGGCACGCTCGCCGAGCCGCCCGTCGAGCCGCCCGGCGGTCGGACCGACGCCGGTCCGACCGGATAGGTTGGCGCGATGGTCTGGTTCCTGGTCTGGACGGTGCTCGTGCTCGCCGCGCTCGCCGGTGCGTTCGTCCTGCTGCGCCGGCTGTGGCGCCAGGGCAGGGCGCTGGTGGCCGAGCTCGAGCGCGCCTCGCAGGTGCTGGGCGAGCTCGCCGAGACCACCGGTCGGATCGCGGAGCAGGCCCGGGAGGCCGAGCGGGCCGCCGCGGCCGTGACCGAGCTGCTGCCGGATCCGCAGGAGGCGCACGGCCGGTGGCAGGAGCTGCGGGCGCAGGCCGCGGTGCGCCGCGAGCGGCGCCGGGAGCGGGATCGGACGACCCGGGAGCGCTGGCGCGCCTACACCCGCTGATCCCGCCCGGGCACGGTGCGGCGCGCGAGCGGGCGGTGTCCGCCGCGATGTGCAACCGTGGGGTGCCGTCGCGGGGCTACACTCGGCGCACCCGCAGGGGTGACGGCTGACTGGGAGGACAGACATGGGGCGGCTCTTCGAGCATCCGGTGACACTGATCGTGCTGCTCATCATCGTGCTGCTGCTGTTCGGCGCGAAGCGGCTGCCCGACCTGGCCAGCGGCATCGGCCAGTCGCTGCGGATCTTCAAGCGCGAGGTGAACGGCCTGCACGACGACGAGGCCGCCCAGCAGGCAGCGCAGCAGGCCGCCCAGCAGGCCCAGGCACCCACCGCGGCCGCTCCGGCACCCGCACCGGCAGCACCCGTCGCCCCCGTCGTACCGGTGCAGCAGACCGCTGCCGCGCCCGTGCAGCAGACCGCCGCGCCGTCGCAGGACCGCCCGGCCGACCCGCCCGCCTGACCGGCCGGTGGCAGTCCGTCGCCCGTCGCGCAACCCCGACGGCAGGATGTCGCTGCGCGAGCACCTGATCGAGCTCCGCAAGCGTCTGGTGCTCGCCACGCTCGGCATCGCCGTCGGCGGCGTGCTCGGCTGGGTGGTCTACGACCCGGTGTTCGGCGCGCTGCAGGACCCGCTGCTCCAGGCCGCGGACGCGCGCGGGGTCGTCGCCTCGGTGAACTTCGCCGGGGTCGCCTCCGCGATGGACATGAAGTTCAAGGTGGCGCTGTTCATCGGCGCGATCGTGTCCAGCCCGTGGTGGCTGTACCAGCTGTGGGCCTTCATCACGCCGGGCCTGACGGTGCGCGAACGTCGCTCGGCGGTGGGCTTCATCGCGGCGGCAGTGCCGATGTTCCTCGCCGGCGCCGCGTTCGCCTGGTACTCGCTCCCGCGCGCGGTGGCCGTGCTGACCGAGTTCGTGCCGAAGGACGCCACCAACCTGATCGACGCCCAGACCTACCTCAGCTTCGTGATGCGGTTCGTGCTCGCGTTCGGGCTGGCGTTCCTGCTGCCGGTGGTGATGGTCTGCCTGAACCTGGTCGGTCTGGTGCGTGGACGCACCTGGCTCAAGGGCTGGCGCTGGGCCGTGCTGATCTCCTGCGTGTTCTCCGCGATCATGACCCCGACCCCGGACGTGCTGACGATGCTGGTGCTGGCCACCCCGACGATCGCGCTCTACCTGGCCGCGGTCGGGCTCTCGCTGCTGCGGGACCGGCGGGTGGACCGGCGCGCGGCGCCCGACACCGTGACCGCCGCGTGAGCCACCTGGGGGTCCTGGTGAACCCGGTCGCGGGCCGGGGCCGGGGGACCGGTGTCGGCGCGTCGGTGCTCGACGCGCTGCGGCGGCGCGGGCACCGGGTGCAGGACCTGACCGCCCACGACCTGCACGGGGCGACCGCGCACGCGCGCCGCGCCGCGGTGGCCGGTCTGGACGCGCTGGTGGTGGTGGGGGGCGACGGCCTGGTGCACCTCGGGGCGAACGTGGTCGCCGAGACCGACCTGCCGCTGGGCATCGTGTCGGCGGGCACCGGCAACGACGTGGCGCGTGCGCTCGGGCTGCCGCGGGGCGACGTGGCCGCAGCGGTCGCGGCGATCGAGCACGGCCTGCTGACCGGCGGGCGCCGGGTGGACGCGGTGAGCGTCGGCTCCCCGCAGCAGTCCGCCCGCGAGTGGTACCTCGGGGCGCTGTCCTGCGGGATCGACGCGGCGGTGAACGCGCGGGCCAACGCGCTGACCTGGCCGCGCGGCGCGGCGCGCTACGTGCGGGCGCTGCTGCCCGAGCTGCGGGCGTTCCGACCGTACGGCTTCCGGCTGACCACCGACGACGGGGTGGTCTGGGAGTCGGCGGGCACGGTGGTCGTGGCGGCGAACGGGCCGTGGATCGGCGGCGGGATCCAGGTGGCGCCGGACGCCCGGATGGACGACGGGCTGCTGGACGTCGTGGTGGCCGGCCCGTTCAGCCGCGCCGGCGTGGTGCGGATCTTTCCCGGGATGTACGCCGGGCGGCACCTGCGGCACCCCGCCGTGCAGGTGCTGCGCACCCGGCGGCTGCTGGTGGAGCCGGCCACGGCGCTCGGCGGCTTCCCGCCCGAGGCGCACGCCGACGGCGAGCGGATCGGCGCGCTGCCCCTGGTGGCCGAGGTGCAGCCGGCGGCGGTCGCCGTGCTCGCCTGAGCGCACGCCCGGCTCGGCCCGCGCTCCCGGCCGCCTCCGCGACCTAGGCTGATCACGTGGCATCCCGCGAGACACCGCCCCCCGCCCGTCGCAGCACCGGGTCCGGTCCCGAGCGCCGGACCGCCCGCGCCCCGCGGCAGCGTGCGGAGGCCGAGCCGTCACCGGCCGAGCGGTACGCGGCGTCCCGGCAGCGGGCCGCGGCGGAGAAGACCGAGCTGTCCCGGTTCCGCCGGCTGCTGGACTTCCCGCTGGACGAGTTCCAGATCGAGGCGTGCGCGGCGGTGGAGCACGGCTCCGGGGTGCTGGTGGCCGCACCGACCGGTGCCGGCAAGACGGTGGTCGGCGAGTTCGCGGTGCACCTGGCGCTGGCCGGCGGGCGCAAGGCGTTCTACACCACCCCGATCAAGGCGCTGTCGAACCAGAAGTACGGCGACCTGGTGCGGCGGTACGGCGCGGACCGGGTGGGCCTGCTGACCGGGGACGCCACCGTGAACGGCGAGGCCCCGGTGGTGGTGATGACCACCGAGGTGCTGCGGAACATGCTCTACGCCGGCTCCTCGACGCTGGACGGCCTCGGCTACGTGGTGATGGACGAGGTGCACTACCTCGCCGACCGGTTCCGCGGGCCGGTCTGGGAGGAGGTGATCATCCACCTGCCCGAGGACGTGCAGCTGGTGTCGCTGTCGGCCACGGTCTCGAACGCGGAGGAGTTCGGCGACTGGCTGCGCACCGTGCGCGGCGACACCGCCGTCGTGGTCAGCGAGCACCGTCCGGTCCCGCTGGGCCAGCACGTGCTGGTGCGCGACGACCTGCTCGACCTGTACGCGGGGCACGTGGACCCCACCGCACCGGGCAAGAACCCGCCGATCAACCCCGAGCTCGCGCACCAGCTGCGGCGGGCCGAGCGCGCCGACGGCCCGCCGCACCGCGGCCGGCGCGGGCCGGGCGACCGCGGGTTCCGCGGGCCCGGCGGCCACCGGCCTGGCGGGGGAGGCGGCGCACCGCGCGCGGCCGGACCCCGACCCGTGCCGCGTCCGGCGATGGTGGACGTGCTGGACGAGGCCGGGCTGCTGCCGGCGATCGTGTTCATCTTCAGCCGGGCGGGCTGCGACGGCGCCGTCGACCAGTGCATGGCCGGCGGGGTGCGCCTGACCAGCGCGGAGGAGCAGCAGGAGATCCGGCTGATCGCGGAGACCCGCTGCGCCTCGATCCCGTCCGAAGACCTGGACGTGGTCGGCTACTGGCGGTTCGTGGAGGCGCTGACCCGCGGCGTCGCGGCGCACCACGCCGGGATGCTGCCCGCCTTCAAGGAGACCGTGGAGGAGGCGTTCGCCCGCGGGCTGGTCCGGGTGGTGTTCGCCACCGAGACCCTGGCGCTCGGCATCAACATGCCGGCGCGGTCGGTGGTGCTGGAGAAGCTGGTCAAGTGGGACGGCTCGCAGCACGTGGACATCACCCCGGGCGAGTACACCCAGCTGACCGGGCGGGCCGGGCGGCGGGGGATCGACACCGAGGGGCACGCGGTGGTGCTCGGACGGGGCGACCTGGACCCGATGGCGCTGGCCGGGCTGGCGTCGCGCCGGCTCTACCCGCTGCGCTCCGCGTTCCGGCCGACCTACAACATGGCGGTCAACCTGGTCTCCCAGGTCGGCCGGGTCCGGGCCCGTGAGGTGCTGGAGACGTCCTTCGCGCAGTTCCAGGCGGACCGCGGCGTGGTCGGCCTGGCCCGGCAGGCGCAGGGGGACGCCGAGGCGCTGGAGGGCTACGCGGAGGCGATGGCCTGCCATCTCGGCGACTTCGCCGAGTATGCGGCGATCCGCCGGGAGATCGGCCGGATCGAGCGCGGCGAACGGCGGGCCGGGGCGGCGGCCCGCCGGCAGCAGGCCGCGCGCTCGTTGCAGGAGGTGCAGGTGGGCGACGTGGTCAGCGTGCACGGCTCGCGTCGGCCCTGGCAGGCGGTGGTGGTGGACGCCGGGCAGCAGGGCGGGTTCGACGGCGCCCGCCCGCTGGTGCTGACCACCGAGCGCGAGGTGCGCCGGCTCTCGGTCCAGGAGGTCGGCGAGGGGGTCCGGACCGTCGGGCAGCTGCGGGTGCCGAAGGGGTTCTCGCCGCGGGCGGCCTCGCACCGCCGGGACCTGGCCGCGGCGCTGCGCGCGGAGATCGCCTCCGGCCGCCTGGCCGATGTCGCGCCGACCCGGCGGCGGGGCCGCGCCGAGCACCCGATCGACGAGGACGAGGCGATCGCCACGCTGCGCCGTCGGCTGCGTGCGCACCCGTGCCACGGCTGCCCGGACCGCGAGGAGCACGCCCGCTGGGCGGAGCGCTGGTACCGGCTGCAGGGCGAGCACGACGCGCTGGTCCGGCGGATCGAGGGTCGCACCGGGTCGATCGCCGTGGTCTTCGACCGGATCTGCGACGTGCTGGTCCGGCTCGGCTACCTGGAGCTCGGCGACGGGGAAGGCCCGGCCGCGCCCCGGACCCGGGTCACCGAGCACGGCGCCTGGCTGCGCCGGCTCTACGCGGAGAACGACCTGCTGCTGGCGGAGTGCCTGCGCCGCGGCGCCTGGGCCGACCTGGACGTGCCGGGCCTGGCAGCGGCGGTCTCGGCGGTGGTGTACTCCGCCCGTCGGGACGACCGCAACGGCAGCCCCGCGCTGCCCGGCGGCCCCGAGGGACGGCTCGCCGTGGCGCTGGCCGCCACCACCCGCATCTGGTCCGAGCTGGACGACCTGGAGTCCGCGCACCGGCTGGAGTCCACCCAGCCGCTCGACCTCGGCCTGGTCCAGGCGGTGCACCGATGGGCCGCCGGGCGTGGGCTGGACGCGGTGCTGCGGGGCTCCGACCTGGCCGCCGGAGACTTCGTCCGCTGGTGCAAGCAGGTGATCGACGTGCTGGACCAGGTCGCCAAGGCCGCCCCCGACCAGGAGCTCCGTACGACCGCCCGCCGGGCGGTGGACGCGGTCCGGCGCGGGGTGGTCGCGTACGCCGCGACCTGACCCGCCGGGCACGGTGCGCATGCCGAGCGGGCACGGCCTGGCTATCGTGACCGGATGTGAGCTCCACCCTGTACCGGGGCGGTGCGGTCCTGGCACCCGCCGTCCTCGCCGCGACCAGCCTGCTCGTCGCGGACGGCACGATCGTCTGGGTCGGCGGTGACGACGAGGCCGACGGCCTGGCCCCCGCCGCGGACACGGTCGTGGACCTGCACGGAGCGCTGGTCACCCCGGGGTTCGTCGACGCGCACGCGCACGTGCTGCTCACCGGCCTGCGCCGCGAGGGGGTGGACCTGTCCGGCGCGACCGACCTCGCCGACGCCCTCGCGCGGCTGGGGCGGGCGTCGCGCGGGCCGGAGGCGCACCGGCTGGCCGCCGACGGCGCACCGCTGACCGGTGCCGGCTGGGACGAGCAGTCCTGGCCCGAGCGCCGCGCACCCACCCGCACCGAGCTCGACGCGGCCTGCGGCGGCGCACCCGTGCTGCTGGACCGTGCGGGCGGCGGGCAGGGCGTGGTGTCCACCTCGTTCGCCCAGGTGCTCGGCCTGCCGGCGCTGGACGGCTGGCGCGAGGACGGCCTGGTGCAGGGCACGGCCTTTGCGACCGCCCGCGCCGCCGTGCTGGACGTCGACCCGACGCGGCGCGGGCGGCTGGTCGGCCGGGCGCTGGCCGAGCTCGCCGGCGCGGGCGTGGTCGCGCTGCACGAGATGAGCGCCCCGGAGACCGACTCCCGGGACGGGCTCGCGGAGCTGATGGCGGCGACCGCCGACCCGGTGTCCGCGCTGCCGCTGGTGGTGGGCTACCGCGCAGAGCTCTGCGAGACCACCGACGACGCGCGGGCGATCCTCGCCGCGCTGCCCGGCCTGACCGGGATCGGGGGCCACCTCGGCGTGGACGGATCGCTCGGTGCCCGGACGGCCGCGCTGCGCGCCCCGTACGCGGAGCTGCCCGCCGGGTCGGCCCGCTCCGCCGGTTCCGTGCGGCCGGCCGGGGAGCTGGCACTGAACGCCGAGCAGGTCAGCAACCACGTCGCCGCGGTCACCCGGGCCGGGGTGCAGGCCGGCTTCCGGGTGTCCGGTGACCGAGCGATGGACGAGGTGCTGCTCGGCTTCCGGGCCGCCTCCGACGTCGAGGGCGTGGACGCCCTGCGCCGGGCCGGGCACCGGCTGGAGCACGTCACCATGCTGGACGCACCGGCGCTGGCGACCACGGTGCTGCTCGGGCTGACCTGCTCCGTGCAGCCCGCGTTCGACGCCGCCCTGGGCGGGGAGTCCGGCCGGTACGCGCAGCAGCTCGGCCCGGGCCGTGCCGCGTCGCTGCTCCCGCTGGCGGACCTGCTCGCCGCGGGGATCCCGCTGGCCTTCGGTTCCGGCACCCCGACCACGCCGCTCGACCCGTGGGTGGGCGTGCAGGCCGCGGTGCGCCACCGGACGCCCGACCAGCGGGTCGGCGTCCGGGCAGCGGTGACGGCGGCGACGCGCGGCGGCTGGCTGGCTGCCGGGCTCGGGGCGGACGGCGCCGGTGAGCTCCGGGTCGGCGCGCCGGCGCACCTCGCGATCTGGGCGGTGGACGACGGGGAGCAGCCGACCGACGGCGCGCTGCCGGGCTCCCGGCCGGACTGGCGGGCCTACGGCGTCCAGCAGCGGGACGCGGTGCTGCCGTCGCTGCCCGACGATGCCCCGCTGCCGCGCTGCCTGCGCACCGTGCGGGCCGGTGTGGTGCTGCACGACACGCTGGGGTGAGCTGCTGCCCGCCTGCCTCTTCCCCGTCGCTCGGGCTGCCGCCGATGACCTCAGCGCCGCTGCACCGCCCACTCGGGTGAACCCTCGGGATAGCGCTATCCACCCGTCCGGGTGAGGCGGCCGCGCTCGAACAGGGCGCTCGGTCGCGCGCTCCGTGGCGGAGGCCGCACGACACGCCGGACGACACGCCGACCGATCTGGACGGTCCGGTCGGATCGGTCGTGCTCGCTGCCCGGGATGACCTGCGGTGACGTCCCTGACCTGTCACGGCCACGTCTTGACAGCGCTCCGAGAGCCGATAGGTTCACTGGAGTGGTTCGGGCGCGACAGCGCTCCACAGGGGGTCTCACCTTCGTGGTCAGCTGCGCCGGGCCGCTCTCAGGGCCCCGGCCGGGCCCGCGTGTTCAGTAGAGAACGGGCGCTGCCTCACCGCGGCGTCGTGCGGTACGAAGGACACGCGGGCCGGTCGGCTCCCAGGGTCGGCCGGAACGGCCCAGCCGGGTGACGTACTCTGGCGCGGTGCCAGCACGTGAGCCGTCCCGCTGGTGGAGCGCGGTCCTGGCCCTGGTCGGTGGAGCGGCGACATGGAGCGCCTTCCCCGACCTCGACTGGTGGTTCGCGGCTGCACCCGGCATCGCCCTTCTCTTTCTCGCCATGCGGCGCGACAGCGCCCGGTGGAACGCCCTGATCGGACTGATCTGGGGGATCGCCTTCTTCGTCCCTCTGCTCACCTGGGCGGACGATGCCGTCGGCTCGGTCCCGTGGATCGCGCTCTCGGTCGCCGAGGCCGGCTACATCGCACTGTTCGGTGCCGCCTGGACCTGGGCGCGGCGCGGCGAGGCCGTCTGGCGGCGGGGATCGCTGCAGCTCGTGGTGTTCGTCGTGCTGTGGGTCGCCGTCGAGGAGCTGCGCTCGGTCGCGCCGTTCGGCGGCTTCCCCTGGGGGCGGCTGGCCTTCTCCCAGGTGGACGCACCGATGGTCGCGCTCGCCCGGATCGGCGGCGCCCCGCTGGTGTCCGCAGCGGTGGTCGCGACCGGTGCCGGGCTCGCGCTGGCTTTCACCGCCGCCCGCCGGTTCGCCCTGCTGCCGACGCTCGGCCGGCTCGCCCTGGTGACCGCGCTGCTGGTGGTGGGGCTGCTCGTGCCGCTCGACACCAGCGCGGAGAACGGCACGCTGCGGATCGGCGCCGTGCAGGGCAACGTCTCCGAGCCCGGCCTGCACGCCTTCGACCAGCGCCGTGAGGTGCTGGACAACCACCTGGCCGGCACGTACGCCCTGCTCGACCAGGTGGAGCAGGGGGAGCTGGACGTGGTGCTCTGGCCGGAGAACGGCACCGACATCGACCCGGAGACGGACGACTCGGTCGCCGACGACCTGGACGCCGCCAGCGAGGCGCTCGGCGCCCCGCTGCTGGTCGGCACGATCGAGTACCCGGAGTCGGGCGGCCGGTACAACACCTCGCTGCTCTGGGAGTCCGGCGTCGGCGCCGTGGCCCGGTACAGCAAGCAGCGGCCGGCACCGTTCGCGGAGTACATCCCGATCCGCTCGATCGTCCGGCCGTTCTCCTCGGCCGTCGACCTGGTGACCAACGACATGATCGCCGGCACCGAGCCCGGCGTGATCCCGCTGGAGTCCGAACGGCTCGGTCGCACCGTGGTGCTCGGCGACGTGATCTGCTTCGAGGTCGCCTACGACTCGATCGTGCGGGAGAGCGTCACCTCGGGCGCCGAGGTGCTGGTGGTCCAGACGAACAACGCCTCCTTCGGCTACTCCGCCGAGTCCACCCAGCAGCTCGCGATGTCCCGGTTCCGGGCCGTCGAGCTCGGGCGGGCCACCGTGCAGGTCTCGACCGTGGGCGTGAGCGCGGTGATCACCCCGAACGGGACCGTCGCGCAGGAGACGGACCTGTTCACCGCCGACCAGCTCGTCGCGAGCCTGCCGCTGCGGGACTCGCTGACCCTCGCCGCGCGTCTCGGCTCGTGGCCGAGCTGGATCGTGTCGGGGCTCGCGGTGGTGATGACCCTCGCGGGGATGGCCGGCGCACGTCGGGTGCGCCGGATCGAGCGGACGGAGATGGGTGCATGACGGCCGCGACACGCGTCCTCGTGGTGGTGCCGACGTACGACGAGCGGGACAGCCTGCCGCGGGCGCTGGCGGCGCTGCGCCGGGAGGTGCCCGACGCCGACGTGCTGGTGGTGGACGACGGGTCGCCGGACGGCACGGGTGACCTGGCCGAGGAGATCGCCGAGCAGGACGCCGCCGTGACCGGCCGGCGGGCGGTGCACGTGCTGCACCGGACCGGCAAGCAGGGGCTGGGCACCGCCTACGTCACCGGCTTCCGGTGGGCGCTGGAGCGCGGCTACGACGCCGTGGTGGAGATGGACGCGGACGGCTCGCACCGTGCCGAGGACCTGCCCGCGCTGCTGGCCGCGCTGCCGGACGCCGAGCTGGTGATCGGGTCCCGGTGGGTGCGCGGCGGCCGGGTGGTCAACTGGCCGCTGCACCGCCAGCTGCTGTCGCGCGGGGCGAACGTCTACGCGTGGCTCGCGATGGGCCTGCCCGTGCGCGACGCGACCGCCGGGTTCCGGGTCTACCGGTCGAGCGCGCTCGTCGGGCTGGCACTGGACGAGGTCGCCTCGCACGGGTACTGCTTCCAGATCGACATGGCCTGGCGGGTGCTGCGCACGGGCGGCCGGGTGGTCGAGGTGCCGATCACGTTCGTCGAGCGGGCCGAGGGGCGATCGAAGATGAGCAACGACATCGTGGTCGAGGCCCTGGTGCGGGTGACCGTCTGGGGCGCGCAGGAGCGCGCCCGCCAGATCCGGTCCCTGCTCGGGCGCCGCGGGGACCGTCCCGCAGCGGACGGCGCGACGTCGCGGCCGTCCGACCAGGGCTGATCGGCCGCGCACGACCGTCCGGCGCGGTGCGGCGTGCGCACGGCTGGTACCGAGGTTCGCCGAGCCCGACGTGCACGACGGGCGGGAGCGAGACCTCGCCGTGCCGCGATCGCCGGGGGCGTACGAAGGCGGGTCCGACCCGTGGGGTCGGACCCGCCTTCGATGGTTCGCCGTGCCGCGACCGGGATGCCCTGTCGGGGCCCGCCGCGCTGCCCTCTCCCGTGCTGCCGGCTCATACGCTGCCCGGGCCGGCGTCACCCTCGCGGGTGCTGCTCTGTCGGGCGTCACCCGGTCGGGCGAGGCGCTGCCGGCAGCTGCTCGGTCAGGCGCTGCGGCGCAGCTTGCCTGCCCGCAGCAGGTCGAGACGCTCGTCCAGCAGCTCTTCGAGCTCCTTGATCGTGCGTCGCTCCAGCAGCATGTCCCAGTGCGTCCGCGGGGGCTTGGTCGCCTTCGGCTCCGGCTTCGAGGCGTCGCGCAGCAACGCCTCCTCGCCGCACCGGCACTCCCAGACCACCGGGACATCGGCCTCGACCGAGAACGGCAGGATGATCGTGTGCCCGTTCGGGCAGTCGTAGTAGGCCTGGAGACGCGGGGCGAAGTCGACGCCCTCATCCGTCTCCATGCTGTGGGACCCGATGCGCATGCCGCGCAGGGACCGGTTCGACATCAGGGACCTCCGTGCCTTGACGTACAGTGATCGTGCTTGCTCGGACGGATCAACGTCCAGGACCCCCCGAGTGTTCCAGTCTGCCGTGAAGGTCCCGTGAATGCGCGGCGGGGATCCGGCCCGGGCCATCAGCTCGTCCACATATTCGCAGGTCAGCCTCTCGCAGACAACGTAGCGACACGCGTTCGCACGGCCACCGGGGGAGTGCGGCAGCCGCTCGGACGCTCCACCGTGGCGCCGTCGCCGTCGCCGTCCTCGCCACTGCTCGCGCCCGCGCCCGCAGCAGCACCGGCCACCGCCGCCGGCGAGACGGACCGGTACGGCACGGTCGGCCGCCGTGACACCGTCCCGGACGGGAGCACGCTGGCTCGCCGGGCACTGATCGCCACCTCGGCGACCACCCGCAGCCCCTGGGCCGAGGCCGCGTCGCGCAGGGTCCTCGACCAGGCCGACTCCGGCGCCCCGCGCCGGCCGCCGCCCCGCCGCACGTACCCCAGCAGCACGCCGGGTCGCGTGTGCACGTCGGCGCAGCCGCCAACGCTGTCGCTGTCGCTGCCACCGTTGCCGCCACCGACGCCGTCGCCCAGGGCCGCCGCGGTCGCCGCGATCGCGCACATCACCCCGCGGCGAGCAGCGGGTCCGGTCTCCGGGGCAGGTCAGTCACCGGCAGCGCCCCGGGAGCTGCGAACGTCCCGTCGGGGGACAGGAGCACCAGCCACAGCGTCAGCGCACGTGGCAGCGGCACCGGCTCGGTGAGGCCGGCTGTCCCCGTGAGGCCGGTGAGGCCGGCGAGTCGGCGGAGCAGCGCGATCGGGTCGAGCTGTGCCTGTGCCGGAGCCGGTGCCCGTCCAGGAGTCGGTGCCGGTCCTCGAGTCGGTGCCGGTCCGGGTGCCCGTCCCGTTCTCTGCCCCTCGACCCGCGCCAGCCCCAGCGCACGGGTCAGATCCAGCGCACCGGTCAGATCCAGCGCGCGGCCGACCTCTGGCGTACGGGCCGGGGCCGGCGCGCGGGCCGGGGTCGCGATCGAGTCCGGGATCGCGAACGAGGTGCGGGTTCCGAGCCGGGCCAGGTCGAGGTGCGTCATGACCGCACCCTGCCCGTGGCGCCTCCGTCGGTGCGCCCGCGGTGCGCCCGGCCTGGGGACGCCGCGCGGGCGCACCGGGTGTGCGCCCTCGGCACCCGCTCGTCGAGCGGCGGCGCCCGGCCGGGAGACCGGAGCACTCCCCTCGGTCAGACCACCCGGACGACGGCCCGACGCTGCACCGACGCGCGCGAAGACGGCCCCACGCGCAGCTCCAGGTCGCCGGGCTCGACCACCCGGCGTCCCTCGGCGTCCACGATCGTGCAGACGGCGACCGGCACCTCCAGCTGCACGACGACCTCCTGGCCCGGCGCCAGCTCGACCTGTCGATAGGTCTTCAGCTCCTGCTCCGCCCAGGTGACGGAGGTGACGAGGTCGCTGACGTAGACCTGCACGGTCTCCAGCGCGGGTCGTGCCCCGGTGTTGCGGATCGCGACCTGGGCCCGGATCGTGCCGTCCGTGGCGACCTCGGGGGAGAGCACCTCCAGGTCGCCGTACTCGACGGTGGTGTACGAGAGGCCGTCCCCGAAGGCGAACGCGGGCGCCTGCGTGAGGTCCGCGTACCGGTTGCCGTGCTGTCCGCGGATCTGGTTGTAGTAGGTCGGCTGCTGGCCCGCGTGCCGGGCGAACGAGATCGGCAGCCGGCCGGCGGGCTCGATCAGGCCCAGCAGCAGCTCGGCGACCGCCCGACCACCCTGCATCCCGGGGTTGGCGGCCCAGACCAGCGCGACGGCGGCCTCCGCCGAGGGCGGCAGGACCAGCGGCTTGGATGCGACGACCACCACCGTGAACGGCGTGCCGGTGGCGGCCAGGGCGTCCAGCAGCGCCACCTGCGCGCCGATCAGCTCCAGCGTGGCGGTCGACTTGCCCTCGCCGACCAGCTGGATGCAGTCACCCACCACCGCGACCACGTGGTCGGCGACGGTCGCCTGCGCGACGGCCCCCGCGATCAGCGCCTCGTCCACGTCGGCCGGGATGCCGATCGGCGGCCGCGGCTGCCCGTCCGGGTAGAAGTCGCCGTCGGGGTCCGGCACCGTCCGCACGATGTCGGCACCGCGGGCGTGCGTGACCGTCCACCCGGTCGGCACGTGCGCACGCACACCGTCCAGCACGGTCTGGATCATCGCGCGCGGCTGGCCGTCCGGCAGCCAGTCCACCTGACCGGATGCGCCGGCCCAGTCGCCGAGCGTGCTGTGCGGGTCGTCGGCGTTCGGACCGACCACCGCGATCGTGCGGGCGGGGGTGCCCGCGGCCGCGACGGCCCGACCGGTAGCGTCCGCGTCCAGCCCGCCTTCGAGCGGCAGCGTGCCGTCGTTGCGCAGCAGGACCAGCGAGCGCCGGGCGATCTCCAGGTTCAGCGCGGTGTGGTCGGCCGATCCGATCACGGCCTCCTGGCGCACCTCGTCCGGCAGCCGGGGGTCCTCGAACAGCCCGAGCTCGAACTTCACCGTGAGGATGCGTGCCACTGCTGCGTCGATCGCGGCCTCCTCGACCAGACCGAGCCGGACGGCCTCCTGGGCACCCGCGAAGAACTGCGGCGTGGTCATCACCATGTCGTTGCCGGCGGTGAGCGCCGCGGCTGCGGCCCGGACGTGATCCGGGTAGATGTGCTGCTCCCAGACCATCCGCCCGACGTTGTCCCAGTCGGTGACCAGGGTGCCGGTGTAGCCCCACTCGCCGCGCAGCACCTCGTCCAGCAGCCACCGGTTCACCGTGATCGGCACCCCGTCGGTCGACTGGTAGCCGAGCATGAACGTTCGGCAGCCCTCGCGCGCGACCCGCTCGAACGGCGGCAGGAACCAGGAGCGCAGCTTGCGCCGGGAGATGTCGGCCTCGGAGGCGTCCCGCCCGCCCTGCGTCTCGGAGTAGCCGGCGAAGTGCTTCGCGGTCGCCAGGATCGCGGTGGGGTCGGCCAGCCCGTCGCCCTGGTAGCCGGCGACCATGGCCGAGGCCAGCTCGCCGATCAGGAACGGGTCCTCCCCGAAGGTCTCGCTGACGCGCCCCCAGCGCAGGTCGCGCGCAATGCACAGCACGGGGGAGAAGGTCCAGTGCGTGCCGGTGGCAGCGACCTCGACCGCCGTGGCGCGCGCGACGCGCCGGACGAGCGCCGCGTCCCAGGTGGCGGCCATGCCGAGCTGGGTCGGGTAGATCGTCGCGCCGAGCTTGAACGAGTGGCCGTGGATGCAGTCCTCGGCGACCAGCAGCGGGATCTGCAGCCGGGTCTGCGCGGTCAGGGCGTTCGCCTCGCGCAGCCGCTCGGGCGAGGCGTGCAGGATCGACCCCGCGTGCATCTCCTCGATCAGGTCCCGCACGCCGGGCTTGGCGTTGAGCTGGAGCATCTGGCCGACCTTCTCCGGCAGCGTCATGCGACCGATCAGGTCGCGCACGCGATCGGGCACCGGGAGCGCCGGGTCACGGTAGGGGACCGGGCTGTCGGAGCGAAGGTCCTGCTGCGGGGCGGTCGTGGTCACCAGAGCGTCCTCTCACGGGGTGTCGGATCGATCGTATCGATTCGATCCAGCGGGTTCACACCTGGTAGGTATTCGCCGCCGAGAGGCGGGCGTGCTGCGTGACGGAGCGGCTGGTCGACGGGTCGCAGGGGCCGCGAGAGGTGGCGGACCGGGGCCGGCTCAGGACCGGAGCCCGGCGCGCGCGATGCGGGCTCGCAGCGGGTGAAGGACGACTGTGCGAGGAGTGGCGCAGGTCCAGGGCGCGGGGCTGGTGGGCAGCCGTCGTGCGCCGGGTGCACGACGCGCGGCGGGTCTCGGCGGGACGGCATGATCGACCCATGGAACCTCGCATCAGCCTGATCACCCTCGGCGTCGACGACCTGGCCCGGGCCCGCGCCTTCTACGAGGCGATCGGCTGGACCGACGCGCAGCAGCCGGACGACGAGGTCTGCTTCTTCCCGGCCGGTGGCATGGTGCTCGGCCTCTGGACCGCGCTGGACGGGCGGGGCGCCCCCGGCGTCGAGCTCGCGCACAACGTCCGTCGGCCCGAGCAGGTCGCCGTCGTGCTGGAGGTCGCGCGGAACGCCGGAGGCACGGTCGTGCGGGAGTCCGCGATCGCGGAGTGGGGCGGGACCTCGGGTGCCTTCGCGGATCCGGACGGGTACGTGTGGGAGGTCGCGCACAACCCGGCGTGGACCATCCGCGAGGACGGCACGATCGCGCTCTGACCGGCGTGTGGGTGGTCGGGTCTAGCGTCGTTCCATGGGGGATGACCAGCCAGGACCCGCGACACCGGCACCCGAGCCGACGGTGCTCGGAACCGAGGTCGGGCCCGCCGCCGGCACCCGGGCCTCGGCGGGGTCCGTGCCCCGCAGCGTCGCCGAGACCGACCCGCGCGGCACGCTCGACACGGCTGTCGACCGGTGCCCGTCGGCGGATGCACCCGCCGACCCGGGCTGCCGGTTCGACGCACCCGCCGCACCGCGCGGCACGCTCGATGCACCCGCCGACCTGCGCGGCGGCCTCGACGCACCGGCCGACCCGGCCGAGATGCTCGCGGCGGCACGTCCGGGCGGGGCGCTGGCGGTGCTGCTGGAGCACCTGGACCTCGACGCGCTGCGGGACGCGGACCTGGTCGAGGTCGTGGCTGCCGCGAGCCGGCTGGCGGGCTGGGTGCACGCGGTCACCGCCCGCGCTGCCGCGACGCTCGCCGAGCGGCCCTCGATGAACCCCGTGTGGTCGGTCGCGGCCGGCGGCGCGCCGGCGGAGGCGGGCGTGGCCGGCGACGAGCTCGCGATGCGCCTGGCCTGCTCCCGGCGGTCCGCGGCCCGGCTGGTGCGGCACGGACGGGCGTACGCGCACCAGCTCTCCGCGACCGGCGACGCCCTGGCCGCGGGGCAGGTCGGTGCGGTCGCGGCGGGGATGATCGCCGACCGGCTCGCCGACCAGCCCGTCGAGATCGCCCTGGACGTGCAGGACCGGGTGCTGCCGGGGGCCGGTCGTCGTACGCCGACCCAGCTGGCACGTGACCTGGAGGCCGCGCTGATCGTCGTCGACCCCGGCGAGGCCGCGCTCCGTGCCCGACGGGCCCGGGACCGCCGGTGCGTGCACCGTCCGCGAGCGCTGCCCGACGGTATGGCCAGCCTGACAGCGGTGCTGCCCGGGGCGACCGCCGCGCGGATCGACGCGACCCTGGAGGCCGCCGCCCGGAGCGCACGGACCTGCGGCGACCCGCGCACCGTGGACCAGCTGCGCGCCGATGGCCTCCGGGATCTGCTCCTGCACACCGCCTGCACCGGGATCGGGACCGGGGTCGACCGCTCGCTGTCCAGCACGGACCGAGCCGCGCGCTCCTCCGGTCCAACCGGTGGCGGACTCGACGCCGGCACCGGTGCAGAGGTCGGGAGCACCGGCGGTGCGGATGCCGCGGATGGCGGCGGCGCGGGTGCCGGGACCGTCAGCGGTGCAAACGCCGGTGCGGTCGGCGAGACCGTCCGTGGCGACGGCTGCGGGGCCGCCCCGCACCACCGCACCGAGATCCGCGTGACCGTGGCCCTGTCGACCCTGCTGGGCCTGGACGAGCAGATCGCGGACCTCGCCGGGTACGGGCCGATCGACGCCAGCACCGCGCGGGCCCTCGCCGCCGAGGGCACCTGGCGACGGCTGGTCACCGACCCGCTGTCCGGCACAGTGCTGGACGTCGGGCGCACGCGCTACCGACCACCATCCGCGATCGCCCGGCACGTCCGTGCCCGAGACCAGGTCTGCGCACGCCCGGGCTGCTCGGCTGCCGCGGAGTCCTGCGACCTCGACCACACGATCGAGTACCACCGGAAGATCGACGCCGACCACCCGAGGACCCACCAGCCCGGCAGCGATCCGGAGGGCGGCGCAACCTTCCGCGGCACAACGGGCGGCACCGCCCTGCCTCCTCCCAGCCCAGCTGCCACGAGCCCGACCTCCAGCAGTCCACCCGCGACCCGTCCACCCGTCACTGGCTCGACCACGACCGGCCCACCGGCAACCAGCCCGTCCACGACCGGCCCACCCGCCCTCGGACGCACCGCCGTGGACAATCTCGGACCGTTGTGCCGGCGCGACCACCGGCTCAAGACCGACGGCGGCTACACCCTGCGCCAGACCGAGCCGGGCGTTTTCGAATGGACCAGCCGCACCGGCCACCGCTACCGCGTCGTCCCGGGCCGGAACGGTCGGCACGAGCACCTCGGCGTGGCGCCGAGCAAGAGCAGTTCCGGCAAGCGGCCGCCGCTCTCAGATGCTCCTCCGCCGTTCTAGCTGTACTGCCCAGGGACGTTGGTTGATCGAGTGCGACGACACGCGGTAGCGGTCGTGGACAGGCGAAGACCTCCGGTCGTGGAGTGGGACTGCTCAGGGGATCCCCTGAGTCAGGGGATCGACCAGGACGCAGTGCGCCGACAACCACGAGCGCAAGAGGCAGCGGCCGGCCAGGCAGAGCCGAACATGCTCGAGGACGCCGCAACTCTTCGGAGCTGCCGGACTTGTGCACCCTCGCGGCGAACCAGGGAGCGCTGACAGTGCCGGGGTCCTGAGCACGCTTCTGCCTCGTTCCGGTATGCAGCTGAGCAGATCGGATGGCCCCGCACCGACGAGAGAGCAGCACGCTGGCGGGTCGGTCACCTCGCCGCGAGTCTCACAGTCTGCATCCACGCCAGGATCCGTGCACTCGACGCTGCCGCGGCGATCGATGTCACCGTTCGACGTCGCAGCGAGGGGGTCCATGGCTAGCATCGAGCTGACGTCCAGGGACAAAGGAGTGCAGGTCGTGGAGATGGGTGAGCGTCTCGCCTCGTTGGCGGGCAAGGTCAAGCAGCAGAAGGCCTCGATCGTGACCGAAGAGGCGACGAAGAACGCTTTCGTGATGCCGTTCCTCGCAGTCGTCCTGGGATACGACGTGTTCAACCCGCAGGAGGTGGTGCCCGAGTTCACCGCAGACGTGGGCACCAAGAAGGGCGAGAAGGTCGACTACGCCATCGTCAAGGACGGTGAGGTACAGATCTTGGTTGAGTGCAAGACCGTCGGGTCTGCGCTCTCGCTGAACCACGCGTCTCAGCTGTTTCGATACTTCGCCACGACGAACGCACGGATCGCGATCCTGACCAACGGCGAGCAGTACCACTTCTTCTCGGACCTGGACCGGCCGAACAGGATGGACGAGAAGCCGTTCCTCCAGCTCGACCTGAACGATCTCGATCCCTCGGTCTTTGCCGAGGTGGAGAAGATGGGCAAGGAGCTGTTCGACCTCGGCTCCATCCTGAACGCGGCGGAGGAGCTCAAGTACGTCGGTGCGATCAAGAGGGTGCTCGCTGCACAGTTCCGCGACCCCGACGACGAGTGGCTCCGCGCGCTGACGACGCGGGTCTACGACGGCTCGATCACGCAGCGGGTGCGAGACCAGTTCCGCCCGCTGATCCGCAAGGCCGGGACCCAGTTCCTCTCCGATCAGGTGAACGAGCGGCTCAAGACGGCGCTCGGAGCACAGAGCGGACCGAGCAGCGATCCGGAGGCTATCTCCAGCGAGTCGGTCGCCGAGGAGAGCCTCTCGGAATCGGATGCTGCACAGGACCGAGGCGTCGTCACGACGCTTGAGGAGATCGAGGCCTTTCAGATCATCCGGGCGATCGCGTGCAGCGAGGTCCCGGCCTCTCGTGTCGTCGCTCGTGACACGAAGTCGTACTTCGGCGTGCTGCTCGACGACAACAACCGCAAGCCGATCGCTCGGCTCCACTTCAACGCAAGCCAGCGGTACCTCGGTCTGCTGGACGCGGAGAAGGTCGAGACCCGGCACCCCATCGCGACGTCGGAAGAGATCTACCAGCACGTCGACGCGATCCGCGAGGCGGTGCAGCGGTACCGCTGATCGGTCGGCTCGCACGTCAAGCAGCACAGCCTCTCTTCTCGTGCGGCCTCGTCGCGGGTGCGGACGTCGGCCACGGCCGGCCATCAGGCTGGTCGATGCCGCCCGCGACGCGAGAGGATGCGAGCCATGCTGCTCACCTCGTCGATCGTCGGCGTCGTCGGGATGAACCTGGCGGCGCTGCTGCTGGTGCTCGGGCGCGCCGCGCTGTTCCGGACCCGGCTGTACCGCCCGATGCTGATGAACATCGCACTGTCGGTGGCTCCGGTCGGGCTGCTGGCGCTGGCGCTGCTGGTGCTGATCGTGCTCACCGCGACGGGGGTGCCGCGCCCGGTGGTGCTGGTGGTGGTCGCGGGAGTGCTGCTCGGCTGGTTGCTGCTCCTGCCGAACGCGGGCTACCTGATCACGGAGCTGAACCTCAGCCACCGGAAGGCGGGCGACGGGGTGCCCGAGTGGTACGACGTGCTGCTGGTGCTGACCCTGGCGATGTCGGGGGTGCTGAACACGTTGATGAACGTGCTCGCCGTCCAGCTGGTGTACGTCGCGATCCGGTACAACGACGAGGCAGCGCTGGTCCGGCCGGAGGTGCGGGCCCTGGTCGCGGGGGTGCTGCTGCTGGTGTCGTTCGGCATCTACCTCGGGCGGAACCTCCGGGTGAACTCCTGGGACATCCGGCACCCGTTCGGCCTGCTCGCCAAGATCGGCCGGCACCTGCGGGGGTCGGGCGGCGCAGCGGCGGCCGGTTTCACCGTGATCGGCGCGGTGTTCTTCGCCCTGATGTACCTGGTGGTGGTCGGGCCGGTGATCGCGACGCTCGTGTCCGTCGGTTGACGGCGCCGAGGGCGATCAGGGGCCGGCCGGTCCCCGCCGTGGCACGATCACGCCCATGACCTCGTCGGCCGATCGGCGCCTGCACGACCTCGCGGTGCTGCGACGCGTCCGCGACCGGATCGACCGGGAGCACGACCGTCCGCTGGACGTCGAGGCGCTGGCCCGCGGGGTGCACTGGTCGGCGGGGCACCTGAGCCGGCAGTTCCGCGCGGCGTACGGGGAGTCGCCGTACCAGTACCTGATGACTCGGCGGATCGAGCGAGCGATGGCGCTGCTCCGCCGCGGGGACCTCAGCGTGACCGAGGTGTGCTTCACGGTCGGCTGCTCGTCTCTCGGTACCTTCAGCACCCGGTTCGCCGAGCTGGTCGGGGTGCCGCCGAGCGTGTACCGGGCGACCGCCGGCGGGTCGACGATCGGGATGCCGGCGTGCGTGGCCAAGCAGGTGACGCGACCGGTCAGGAATCGAGAAGCGGCGCCCGTCGGCCGCGCCTAGCGTGGTGGCCATGGACATCCGCATCCACTCGAGCTTCCTCCCGCAGGAGGACCCCGAGGTCTCCCTGGCCTTCTACCGCGACGTGCTGGGCTTCGAGGTGCGCCTCGACGTCGGCTACCAGGGCCTGCGCTGGATCACCGTCGGCCCGCCGGAGCAGCCCGGCACCAGCGTCGTGCTCTACCCGCCGTCCGCGACGCCCGGCCTCACCGACGACGAGCGCCGCACGGTCGCCGAGATGATGGCGAAGGGCACCTACGCGAGCATCCTGCTGGACACCGACGACGTGGACGTGGCGTTCGCCCGCATCCAGGCGCAGGACGTCGAGGTGGTGCAGGAGCCGGCGGACCAGCCCTACGGCGTGCGGGACTGCGCGGTCCGGGACCCGGCGGGCAACCTGGTCCGGCTGCAGCAGCGCGCCTGACCGCACGCCGCCCGGACCGTCGTCCACCGGTCGCGTCCGCACCCACGAGCGGCACCGAGTAGGCGTTCAGGCCCGTCGTGCCGCACCATCGGACCGGCGACGGCACCGGGTCCGCGGGGGCACCGGACGTCGCCGCACGTCACCGCACCGGAAACGAGGGAGACACGATGACGGGAACGGCCGCGCTGCCGACGTCGCGCACCGCCGACAGCCACGACCTGATCCGGGTGCAGGGCGCCAGGGAGAACAACCTCAAGGGCGTCTCGCTCGAGCTGCCGAAGCGCCGGCTGACCGTGTTCACCGGCGTGTCCGGCTCCGGCAAGAGCTCGCTGGTGTTCGGCACGATCGCCGCCGAGTCGCAGCGGATGATCAACGAGACGTACAGCGCCTTCGTGCAGGGGTTCATGCCGAACCTGGCGCGGCCGGACGTCGACGTGCTGTCCGGCCTGACCACCGCGATCATCGTGGACCAGGAGCGGATGGGTGCGAACTCGCGGTCGACCGTGGGCACCGCCACCGACGCGAACGCGCTGCTGCGGATCGTGTACAGCCGGCTCGGTTCGCCGTACCTCGGGCCGCCGCAGGCGTTCTCGTTCAACGTGCCGTCGATCTCCGGTGCGGGCGCGGTCACGATCGAGAAGGCGGGTCGGACGGTCAAGGAGCGGCGGTCGTTCGCGGTGCTCGGCGGGATGTGCCCGCGGTGCGAGGGCATGGGATCGGTGAACGACATCGACCTGGCGCAGCTGTTCGACGACTCGAAGTCCCTGAACCAGGGTGCGCTGACCATCCCGGGCTACACCGCGGACGGCTGGGGCGTGCGGATCTTCACCGGATCGGGCTTCCTCGACCCGGACAAGCCGATCCGCGACTACACGCGGCGCGAGCGGGAGGACTTCCTCTACCGGGACCCGGTCAAGGTCAAGGTCGGCGACATCCAGATGACCTACGAGGGTCTGGTGCCCAAGGTGCAGAAGGCGTTCTTCGCCAAGGACCGCGAGGCGATGCTGCCGCACATCCGCGCCTTCGTGGAGCGCGCGGCGACCTTCGCCACGTGCCCCGACTGCGGCGGCACCCGGTTGAGCGAGGGTGCGCGCGGCTGCCGGATCGACGGCCGGAGCATCGCCGATGCGTGCGCGATGCAGATCAGCGACCTGGCACGGTGGGTGGCGACCCTGACGGACCCGGCCGGCTCCGCCCGTGCGTACGGCGGCGACCCGCAGGTGTGGGCGTCGGTGACGCCGCTGCTGGCCGCGCTGCGCGATCACCTGGACTCGTTCGTGCAGATCGGCCTGGGCTACCTGTCGCTGGACCGGCCCGCGGGCACGCTGTCCGGCGGAGAGGCGCAGCGCACCAAGATGATCCGGCACCTCGGCTCCTCGCTGACTGACGTGACCTACGTGTTCGACGAGCCCACGATCGGCCTGCACCCGCACGACATCCGCAAGATGAACGACCTGCTGCTCCAGCTTCGCGACAAGGGCAACACGGTGCTGGTGGTCGAGCACAAGCCGGAGACGATCGCGATCGCGGACCACGTGGTCGACCTCGGGCCGCGCGCCGGTGGCGGCGGCGGCGAGATCGTGTTCGAGGGCACCGTCGAGGGGCTGCGCGCCAGCGGCACGCTGACCGGCCGGCACCTGGACGACCGGGCCGCGGTCAAGGAGACCGTCCGCGAGCCGACCGGCGTGCTGGCGGTCCGGGGCGCCTCCGAGCACAACCTGCAGGCCGTCGACGTGGACGTCCCGCTGGGGGTGCTGACGGTGGTCACCGGGGTGGCCGGCTCGGGCAAGAGCACCCTGGTGATCGGTTCGGTGGCCGGGCGCGAGGGGGTCGTGCTGGTGGACCAGACCGCGATCCGGGGCTCGCGCCGATCCAACCCGGCGACCTACACCGGCCTGCTGGAGCCGATCCGCAAGGCGTTCGCGAAGGCGAACGGGGTGAAGCCGGCGCTGTTCAGCGCGAACTCCGAGGGTGCCTGCCCCGCGTGCAACGGCGCGGGCGTCATCTTCACCGAGCTCGGCGTGATGGCGACGGTCAGCAGCACCTGCGAGGTGTGCGAGGGCAAGCGGTTCGACTCCTCGGTGCTCGACTACCACCTGGGTGGCAAGGACATCAGCGAGGTGCTGGCCATGTCAGCGGCCGAGGCCGCGGAGCTGTTCACGGCGGGGGAGGCCCGCACCCCGGCCGCGCACGCGATCCTGACCCGGCTGGTCGACGTCGGGCTGGGCTACCTCACGCTGGGTCAGCCGCTGACCACGCTGTCCGGCGGCGAACGGCAGCGGCTCAAGCTCGCGACCCGCATGGCCGACCCGGGCGGCGTGTACGTGCTGGACGAGCCCACCACCGGCCTGCACCTGGCGGACGTCGCGCAGCTGCTCGACCTGCTGGACCGGCTGGTGGACGCGGGCACATCGGTGATCGTGATCGAGCACCACCAGGCGGTGATGGCGCACGCGGACTGGATCATCGACCTCGGGCCCGGCGCAGGGCACGACGGCGGCCGCGTGGTGTTCGAGGGCACCCCGGCCGCGCTGGTCGCCGACCGGTCCACCCTGACCGGGCAGCACCTCGCAGCGTACGTGGGGGCGTGAGCTCGCGCTCAGCGTGTGAGCAGCACGACGACCGCACCGGCGAGGAGCAGGAACGGCAGCAGCTCCGCGAGCAACGTCCGGCCGGAGGCGGGAGTGCGGCGCAGCCCGTCCCGGAAGGGCGCGCCGATCGGCGCGTCGTTCAGTCCCGGTCGAGCGCCCGGCGGGCGCTCGTCGGGCGTCGGTCGCTGGTCCTCGTCCTGCATCGTGGCCCCCGGGTGCGCGTCGGTCGTCGGGCCGACCGTACCGCGGCAGCACCACGGTTGCGGCACGAGCGCGAGCGCGAGCGGGATCGAGACGCGTCCTCAGAGCAGCAGGGCCGGCAGCGACCAGAGCGGGCGGAGGACGGCGCCGCTTCGGTCACGGGGACGGCGGGCGCGCGCCGCCCGCGACGGGACCGGCTGTTCCTCCTGCACCACGCGCGCAGCGGGGCCGCCGGTGCCCGTGCGCACGGGTCGTCGGGTGGCCGGGCTGTGGTCTACTGACCGGGTGCCCGCACCGACGCCGTCCCCGCACGGGCTGCCCGACGTGCGCTGCCTCGGCGGGCTGCCCGCCGTGCGGCCGGACGGCTCGACCGGTCGGACCGTTCCCGGGCGGGTTCTCCGCGGCCCGGCGCACGCCCTGCTCGGCACCGGCGCAGGGGCGGCGCTGCGCTCCGCGGGGATCGCCACGGTGGTCGACCTGCGCAGCCCGGGGGAGGGCGACCGCTCTGCGCACGACGGCGTCACCGTGCTCCAGCGGCCGGTGGAGGACCCGCAGGACGCCGAGTTCCAGCGCGACTTCGGACCTGACCTGGGCAGCCCGCGGTACTACCGGGAGATCGTCCGTCGCTGGCCGAACCTGCTGGCGGAGGCGGTCGCGGCGGTCGCCCGAGCGCCCCGCGGCGGCGTGCTGGTGCACTGCGCAGCCGGTCGCGACCGCACCGGGCAGGTGTCCGCGCTGCTCCTCGCCCTGGTCGGGGTACCTGCCGAGGCGGTGGCCGACCAGGACGAGCAGGCACGGCGAGACGCGAACACCTACCTGAGCACGCACCCTCGGCCGCACGAGGTCGCGCTCGACGACGGCGACCTGGACCGGGAGCTCGCCGCGGCGCGCACCGAGCTGATCGGTTTTCTTCGCGCGGTCGACCTGCCGGAGGCGCTGCTGGCGGCCGGGCTGACCGAGGCGGACGTCGCCGCGCTGCAGGACCGGCTGCTGACACCCTGACCGAGATCGG
Organism: Cellulomonas sp.; assembly: GCA_036404115.1. Taxonomy (GTDB): domain Bacteria; phylum Actinomycetota; class Actinomycetes; order Actinomycetales; family Cellulomonadaceae; genus Cellulomonas. Next base: position 113,506 of record DASWPG010000006.1, on the reverse strand, counting down.
GCAGAGGGGGGACCACGTGACCGACCTGCGAGCGGTGGCCGAGGCGATCGGCGTGCTGGCTGCCTTCTGCGGCGTGCGCGACGTCCCGGACCTCCGCGACCGGCGTGCCGTCGAGGCAGCGGCGGGCGGCCGGGTGGACGTCGCGATCCTGTTCGGCGGCAGCATCCTCGCCGGCGCCGAGGTGATGGCGGCCGTCGTGCAGGACGGCCTCGCGACCACCTCGATGATCGTCGGCGGCGAGGGGCACACCACCGCGGCGCTGCGCGCGCACGCGGCCCGGGTGCTGGGCGACCTTGGTGCGGCCGGTGCCGATCGGGGCGCCGGGGAGCTCGCCGACGGGGATCTGGCCGGGCCGGCGGAGGCCGAGATCTTCGACCGCTACCTGCGCGAGCGGTTCGGCGTCCGGGTGGACCTGCTGGAGCGCGAGTCCACGAACTGCGGCAGCAACGTCGCCCGAGCGCTGACGGCGCTGGAGGACGCCGGGGTCGCGCACGAGCGGGTGCTGCTGATCCAGGACGCCACCATGCAGCGGCGGATGGCCGCCGTCTGGCAGCAGCAGGACCCGGGCGCGCGCGTGCTGAACCACGCCGCGTACGTCGCACCCGTGACGATGGTCGACGGTCGGCTCGCCTACCGGCGCACCCCGCTGGGGATGTGGCCGGTGGAGCGGTTCGCCTCGATGCTGCTCGGCGAGGTCGCCCGCCTGCGCGACGACACCGACGGGTACGGCCCGCACGGACGAGGCTTCCTGGTGCACGTCGACATCCCCACCGCCGTCGAGCAGGCCGTCACGGTGGTCCGGTCGGCGGGTCTGGCCGAGGTGCGCCGCGCGGACCCGCGCTGGGGCTGACCGCCGGGGCGACGGGGGAGTGCTGGCAGAAGCGAGGGCGCGCGGGGCGCTCGGGTCGTGCACCGGCCTGCACCGAGTGCTCAGGTGGCGGCGCGTCGAGGCCGATGACTCACGGGTGGACCCCTGGCTCAGAGACTGTCTCGCGGGTGTCGAGGCACGCGCCGCGCGGCACCATGGACGCCCGGTCGCGCCACGTGAGTCGCGGCGGGCCCGCGTCGACGCGGACCGGCTGCTGCTCGGGATCGAGCGTGCGGCTCGTGCTCGCCGCCGGCGGCGCGTCCTGTGGCGCCTCGCCTCCGCCGTCGCGGTGGCTGTCGCCGTGGGGGTGCTGATCACGCTGGCCGGCCGGCGGTAGCGGGCGGCACGCCCGTGGCACGTCACGAAGAGGCGGCCGGCGGCGAGACCAGCATCGACGCGTGCTCCTCGACCCACGCCGCGTCGGACAGGTACCGGTCGACGTGCCCGTGCAGCTCGGGGTCGTCGCCGGCCCGTGCACGGGTGAACCGTGCGAGCTCCCGGAGCCGTTCGACGACGACGGCGAGGAGTGCGGGGGAGCCGACGTCCCCGTACGTCCGGCACAGCAGGTCGAGGCGACGTCGGCGCCGCAGGTCGGAGACCGGCCCCGGGTCGGCGCCCGCGGGCCCGAGGGGCACGAGCCGGTAGGCCAGGTAGGCGAGGTCCCAGGCCCGCGGACCCGGCACCGCGGTGTCCCAGTCGATCAGCGCGACCAGGCGCCCGTCACGAAACACCATGTTGTACGGCGCCGCGTCGTTGTGGCACACCACCTCGGCGGGCTCGCGCCCCGGCAGCCGCCACACCGCGTCGGCCTGGTCGAACGACGCCGAGGCGTCGTGCACCCGTCTCAGCAGACTCACAGCATCGCGCAGGACGTCCTCGTGCCACACCCAGCGAGGCATCGGGTACGCCGGCACCTCACCGGGCACGTACTCCGTGACATCCCGACCGACCGCATCCGTCCCGAGGGCCCGCGGGACGCCCTGGACGCCCTGCGCGTGCAAGTGCTGCAGCAGCCGCTGGACCGTCGGCGTCCAGGCGCCGGCCACCCGCCGGACGGTGTCGCCGATGCGGACGGCGCCATCCATCCCGCCGCCAGGAAGGCTCGTCGCGTGCTCGTCGTCTGCCACGGCACGACGCCAGCGGGCCGGCGACGCTCGTCGCGGGCCGTGCCCGGCATGCTGTCTGATCAGCGTTCTCGCCTACGCCGATAATGGTCGTTGCCTGTCCGCCGATAATGGATCTTTGAATGAGGACGCGCTCCTCGTTTCGGTCATTTCATACGGTGACCGGCTCGTCGAAAACTGCCTGACGCTCACTGAGGGCGTGTTGTTCAACGCACTGGTGCGTGCCGTCATTCTGGTGGAAGTCGCGATCGTTAATGAAGGGCAGGCTGCAAAGCCCGGGCTCACTTTTAACGGGTGTGTTCGCGCGTATCTGCGAGGGCAGTTGGCTGCGATCGACGGGCAGTGCGTTGCTGGGGGGCTGTGATGCTCGGGGGTCTCGGCGCCCTCGTGCCTACCGTCGCTGGGGCGCTGGTCTCGTACTTGCTGGTGCGGTACTCGCGGCGTCTGCTGGCCCCGCTGCTGCGGCTGGTGCGTCGTGGGTAGGCGCGTCGCAGAGCGCGACGGTGGCGGAGCCGGAGTCCTCTCCCGAACCCGACGCGAGTGGGTCGGCCTCGTCGTCCGAACCTTCGTCCTCTCCGTCGTCGGAACCGGAGCCCTCGCCCTCCTCGTCCGCACCGTCGTCGGAGGTGCTTCCGACGCTGTCGACGGCGGACTGCGACTCCCTGGCGTCGGGGTCGTCTGTGCTGTCGCTGCCGGCGTGGGACTCGTCGCCGCTGGCGCCGTCTGCGTGCTCGCTCGCCCTCGGGTCGTACAGCCCGGAGGTGCAGCAGGAGTTGGCGGCGATCAGGGTTTCGGTGAGTTATGGCCTGGCGCTGGTGGCGTTGCCGCTGTGGGGTCTGCTGATTCTCAAGTGGCGGCGGTGAGTGAGCCGTGAATCTCGGGCCGTTCGTGCCGTTCGTGACGGGCGTCATCTCGGTGGTGTCGCTGCTCGCGGTGGTCGAGATGGGTGTCCTGCTGCTGCGCCTCGGTGGGCGTGCGGCAGCTGGTGAAGGGCCGGACGTGTGAGCGTCGTCGGTCTTCTGAACTCCGGGGCGCTGGCTGGCGTCCTGGTCGGTGTGTCCCTGCGCCTGCTGGGGCACGTGTTCCGGGTCTTCGCCCGGGGAGAGTGAGTGTGAGATGAGCACCATCAGCACCGACTCGGCGCGTGGTGTCGCGGTCGAGCCGGGCCAGGTCAAGGCCTCGCGGTCGCACCGGGTCCGCAACCGGATCGCGGGCGCGCTCGTGACCGGCGCCGTCATGGTCGGGGCCGCCACGCCGGCGTTCGCGGCGACGGGCGACACGACGGACGGTACGGCCGAGGTGTCCGCCGGGTTCGACTCGATCACGACGTTCCTGACGACCGTCGGCATCCCGAGCCTCATCGGCCTCGTCGTGCTCGGCGCCGTCGTGGTCGTGGGGATCAAGTACCTGCGGAAGGGCGCCAGCAAGGCGTGATGGGCGGCCGGTCGGTCGGGTTGTGTGCCCCCTGTACACCCCGGCCGACCGGCCTTCGTCTTACTCGGGATAGAGCGGAGGTCGGGACTGTGCTGGTGCGAATGCGACGGTGGGCATCGCTCGTCGCGGTTGTTCTCGTTGGTCTCGGCTTGGTGGTGTTCGACCCGAACGGTCCGGACGCGATGGCGTCAACGACGGTTCCCGACCCGCTGACGTACTCCGGGTCGGTGCTGAGTTCTGGAAACACGCTCGATTCGAGCACTTGGAACAAGGTTCTGACCAATACGGATGGCATGGTCGGAAATGTGACGACATCGGGGTCGTCCGCGTCGTCGCTCGGCTCTAAGGCGAGTCTCATGGCGTCGTCGGGTACTAGCGCAGCGGGTATGGCAGCTGCGGCTATCGTCGGCTTGTCGTTCGGACTGGAGTTTGGTTCGCAGATCGCGTACGCGTTCGGCATTTCGGACACGGGCGATTGGTCGTGTGATCTGCGTGAGGCGATTACGGGATCGGCCGGTACGACGTGCGCGGTCGAGGCCTCGGACAATTACGTGATTAATTCGGATCTTCAGGACCAGCCTGATCCTGGCTGGGCCGGCGCTTCTCAGTACAGCGATCTGTTCGGTGCGCTTGCCACGGCGTACGTGTCGGATACGGGTCTTTCGTACGGTGCTTCGTCCGGGACTTTCACCGCGTCGCTCGTCTATACCGGCTTTTCTCAGCTGACTTACGGCACGAGTTATGCGCAGGGTGTTGCCTATTCTCTGGTGCTGTACTGCAAGGATGCTTCCGGGGTTCTCACGTCTGTTAGCGGTGCCGGCCTGGGTTTAAGCAGTTCGCTGACATATACCACTAGCGGGACTCTCGGGAATTCGTATTCCGGGCAGAAGGCTTCGTATTCGTGGTCTTGTGCGTCCGGTTCTACGTTAGAGGGTGTGAAGTTCGTCAGCGCTAGTTCGCAGTACGTCAAGGGCGGAACGAGCAATTACACTGAGAATGTTTCGTGGTGGTATCCGCAGGGTGACGCACGCCGGCCGGCTGAGGTGTCGTCCAACCCTCAGCGGTGGTGGCGGACGACGTGGGAGTGCTCCGAGGGTGCCGGCGGCGTCTCGCTCTCGGACGGGTTCTATGAGACCGATACGGAGTGGCCTGGGTTCCCGGTCGCGGAGTGCGACGCTGGGGCGGTCACGCGGGTACTGATCGAGCAGATCACTGAGGGCTTGACGGATACGACGGTGATCTACGACTGGACCGCCGATCCGGCCTATGTCGAGTGGGCACAGTCGGACTGCGTGTCCGGCGGGTGCCAGCTGCTGCTGTCGCGGATCGACTCGGTGACGGGGACGCGCGTCTCTTGCTTCGCGAATCCGTCGCTGTGCACGGACTGGTTCACGGATGCGGACAAAGAATCGAGCTATGAATGCACGTACGGTGGGGAAGTCGTAGAACTTTCCGAGTGCAATGCGTACGCGCCTACGTTCAACTTGTCGCTGACGTCGCAGGGAATCAACTACGCGGACCCGGAGACCGGTGAGTACACCGATACGGGCACGTCCACCGGTGGTGACACGGGCGCGGATGAGGACGATTCTTGTCCGCCACCATTCTCCTGGTCGTCGCTGGTCAACCCCTGGTGGTATTACAAGGGCACGGTCTGCGCGCTAGAAGAGGCGTTCGTCCCGGATACCGCGACGCTTACCGAAGAGGTCGACACGACTCGCGATCAGTTGGAGACGACCGCGCCGTTCTCGGTGGTCTCGCTGGTCGAGCCGACGATCACGGGTCTGGCTGATGGGTGGACGGGCGGCTGCGATGGCGACCTCGCAGCGTTCGACCCGTGGGGTCTCGGGCGGATGTCGATCCCGTGCGATCCGCCCGACGGCATGGGGTTCGGCGTGATGTACACGGTGCTGCTGATCGTCGTGGTCTCGACTACGGCGTTCGCGTGCTGGCACATGGTCGTCGCGGCGCTGGGCGGTCACAGCGGTGAGGACTCGGCAGGGTGATTACCGACTCGCTGATCCGCTTCGTGGGCCAGAGCATCCGCGCCGTGCTCGGCCTGCTGCCGTCCTGGACGCCGCCCGCCGACGCGTTCGGCACGCAGGCGACGTCGATCGGCACGCTCGCCGTCCGCGCGGATGGGTACTTCCCGGTGCTGGTCCTGGGCATCTGCCTCGCTTTCGTTCTCGCGCTCAAGGTCCTGCTGTTGGCCTGGCGCGTCCTGCTGTTCCTCTATCACCAGGTCTGGGGGTCGGACTGACATGGATCTTCTCTACGCGGTGCTGCGACTGGTCCGTGCGGGTCGCTCGTTCGGCCGGGCGCTGAGGAGGGCGGCACGATGATCGAGGGCTACATCGGCCGGCCGGGCTCCGGCAAGTCCTACACGCTGACGGAGCGTGCGATTCGTCTTGCGCGTCGTGGCCGTCAGGTGTTCGCGAATTATCCGATCAATGCCCCGAACTGCTGGACGTTCGCGCCGGAGCAGCTGCTCGACCTGCCGCCGGGCGTGATCGTGATCGATGAGGCCCACCTGTGGTTCCCTGCGCGGATGAGTCTGAAGCTGCCGCCGTCGTGGCTGGCGATGCTGTCGCAGACGCGAAAGAATGGCTGGGACCTGCTGTGGTGCGCGCAGCACGAGTCGCGCGTTGATCGAGTCATCCGCGACATCACTTCCTGGCAATGGCTTTGCACCGCGTGGCTCTCGCGTGACGATCACCCGTGGTTCTTCCGGGCAGTCTCGTACGAGCCGGAGTTCTTTCGGAGGCCTGACAAGAGGTACACCACGGTGTGGCGCCGGTTCGATCCGGCCGTGGCGGGTTCGTACGACACGTTCGAGCGGATCGCGACGGCCCAGCACATCAACACTGAGGCGGACGCGTACGCGTCGGCGTCGGTCAGCGAGCAGCGTCGACGGAAGTTGACGCTCGAGCGTGCTGCTGCCCAGCGTGCGGCCGTCGCGCGCTCTGGCGGGGCCGGCGGCGTCGATGGGCGGGCCGTCTGATGCGGTGGCTGCCGGTCGCGGTCATGTGCGTCGGTTGGGCCTGGGTCGGGATGAGCAACGCACCGCGGGTCTCCGATCCGGTTGCCGGCACGCTCGGTGTGGCGATCGCGGCGTCGGTCCTGTTGGCGTGGTGGTGCGGGCGTCGGTCGGGTCGGGCTCACGCGTACGCGTCGGCCGTCGCGCATGCGGAGGCGCGAGCAGCTGCGGCCGCTCGGGCTGAGTCGGCCGCGACTGCGCAGGCTGCCGTGGTCGTCAACGTCGGTGACGGCCTGCGGGCACAGGCTGGCAGGCACCTCGGCGGTCTGGATGACGCCCCGTGGATCGGAGAGCCGGTGCCGCTGATCGAGCAGGAGGCCTCAGAGATGGCCGCTGAGGACGTCTACGGCGCTGTGGACGACTCGGAGGCCATCGTCCGGGAGGAAGCCGGGTAGCGCCGCTACGCGTACTGCCGTAGGTCATCTCGCCGCCTTACCAGGGCGGTCCAGACGCGGGAGGTTCGTGTGCCGGTGGGCGCCCTTGTGGGGTCCGCCCGGGTCGCTGTCGATGAAGCGGCCTGGGCGGACCTGGTTGGCGCGATCGAGCCTGAGGGGCTGGGGTTCGCGTCGATCGATGATGTCGAGTCGATGGCCGGTCGGGTGCGTGCGCTCGTCGGTACGCACACCGGCGGGTCGACTCCTGGTCAGACCGCGTACCTGCGGCTGTCGCCCGGGACCGTGGGCCTGCGGGCCCGCACGCTGCGGACGATGGATGTCGCGCCGGACGCTGCGGCCGCCGCCGAGCGGGGCTACCGCGAGCACATCGCGGCGATGGTGCGTCAGCTGCACCGTGAGCACCTGGTGCCTGACGGCTGGGACCCGGCTGTCGAGTTGACGATGGCCGGCGCTCCGGCGCCCGCGTGGTCGCAGGAGCCTGAGCGCCGGCGCGTGCGTGAGTGGTCGCGGCGTTCGCGGTCTCGGATGGCTGAGCGGATCGCGGAGTTGGACTACTCCGGGTGGGCCGGCGATGGCACGCTCGGCATGGTCACGCTGTCGATTCCGGGCCCGTGGGAGGTCATCGCGCCGGACGGCCGGACCTTCAAGGGGCTCGTGGACAAGTTCCGCAAGCGCTGCGTCCGGGCCGGCATGGTGTGGCGCGGACTGTGGAAACTGGAGTTTCAGGGGCGCGGCGCACCGCACATGCACATGCTTTTGCGGGTTCCGACGATGGTCGGGTCGGAAAAGTGGGAATGGTGGGCGGCGCGGGCCTGGGCGGACATTGTCCGCGATGCCGTTCCGGCGTCGGAGCGTGCGATGTACGACTCTGAGGGGCATTATTTCAAGCATCTCGGGCACGGCGTTGACGTGAGTTTTTCCGGTGTCAAGTTCTCTGATCCGCGTCGGACCGCGATCTATTTCTCGAAGCACGGTTCAAAGACGCTCGATGACAAGGAATATCAGCACATCGTGCCGGCTGCGTGGCGCGGCGAGGGCAAGGGGCCGGGGCGGTTCTGGGGGTACTGGGGCCTCGATCGGGCCACGGTCGAGGTCGAGGTGGACTGGACGGCGTTCGTTGCGGCGCGTCGGGTGCTGCGACACGTGGCGCGCGCCCGGCAGGCAGCGGTGGCGCTGTCGCGGCTACGCGCTGATGGCGGGGACGTCCGTGACCTGCGTCGGCCTCGACGTCGCGGCGGCTTCGGTGCCTCCGGAGGCGGCTGGGTGCTCGTGCACGACGGCGTGCAGCTCGCGTGGGACCTCGCTCGGTACCTCGACGGCCTGGACCGCTGAGCACACGGCCGTCGCCCACGCGCTGATCCGGTCCAGCGCGGCCCACGTCGGTGCGGCACCGGTCGTCGCCCGCTGACGCTTGAGAGACGCTGCGAGTTCGATGATCGCGCCGGCTGCGACCAGCGCGCCCGTGTCGGGCCGGCCGGCTGCGGCTGCTGCGGTGATCGCGGCTAGGACTGCGTCCTGCGGTGGCCTGCGCGCCGTGTACGGAGGCCGGTGCTGGATGACGAGCCAATCGACTGCGTGCGCGCGTTGATCGAACTGATGCTGCGGCACGCGGCCCGTCGTCGTCCGGGCGGTCCAGGTCGGACGGGATGTCTCGGTGAGCCGGAACACGCTGCCGAGCAGGGCGCCGTCCAGGTGCACGTGCCAGATCGCGGGGGAGTGGCGGGTCAGCGTCGGGCGCATGTCACCTCCATCGGCATGTCGGGCGGTGAGTTGTAGGATTCCTACGGTCTCCGCCACTCGTCGATCTGGTGCGCTCGGCGCCGCAGCGCTACTGTAAGTGCAGGTCAGGGGAGTGAGGTCGCGATCGCGACGCGAACGCGTTTGCCGATTCATACAACGGCGGCGTGCCGCCGGGGCCGTCGGCCGGCAGCAGCGCGTGCGCCCGCGGAGCGTGTGCGCCCCGGCCGTCTTTCGATGCGGACCGATGCTGAGCCTGGCGGTGCGCCGGCAGCACGGCCCACCGGCCCCGCTCACCCTTGTCCGCAGGCCCCGTCTCGCAGCTGAGCCACCGACCACGGTCCGCCGATCGGCACGCCGTGAGCGCGTCTGTGCAGGTCAAGCGGTCGTTCGGGCGGGCGCTGCAAGCGGAGCGAGCGCCCGCCCGAACGGCCGCAGGCCGGGCGGGCGGCCCTTGTTCTATGTGCCATAACTCGCCGCGGGCGCTCACGTCAGTGCGGCCGGGTGCCGATGACGGGGGTGTGGATCCGTGGCTGAGAGACCGTCTGGCGGGGGTGGAGCCACGTCGCGGGGGAGTGCGTGCGCGCCGGGCGGCTCCGGTCGAGTCGCGCCGATCGCGTGTGGACGCCGAACGGTTGCTCCTGGCGATCGAACGTCGCGCGCGCGGCCGGCGGCGACGGCGCTGGCTCTGGGGTACATCCGTAGGGGTGATCTTGTGCGTGGCGGTGTTGCTCGCGGTGCTGGTCGTGGTGTAGGCATCGGGCACAGGCACTTACCAGGTGCCCCCAAATTGAGAGCGGGTTTCATCATGGCTGCTGCACGCATCACGGGTCAGGTCCTGCGCACGGAGCGACGCTCCGGCACCTCCAAGGCGTCCGGGAACCCGTACGACTTCACGGAGGTCGGCGTGCTCGTCGCGTCCCGTGACGTCACCAGCTTCACCGTGCAGGCCTCGGCCGGCGTGTCGTTCTCCGCCGGCGACCTGATCGACATCGTGGTCGACCTGTCCGTCTACGCCGGCCGGCTCGACGTCTCGTACGTCGGCTCGTGGCTGCCGGCCTTCGAGGCTGCGGTCGTCTGACGCCTCCGGGCAAGGATGCGCCCCGGGCCTGTTACCAGCAGGACACCGGGGCGTCTCGATCCATCTCCTATCCAAACCTTCGGAGAGGGCCGTACTGCGATGGTAACGCCTGTTTCTGGCGATGTCTCGGGTGAGAGCGCAAACGCCTCGTCCGCCGATAATGTTCGTTATGTCATACCACTGTCAGAGCCAGGGCAACCAGCTCTCCCCTCCGCAGGCCCAGACCCGCTTCCCCACCGTGGACGACCGGGTCCGCTCGGCGACCCAGCCTGTGCCCTGTGCAGGACGTGCAGGACGCGCGGGACAGCACGTGGACCGGACCGTGACGTCCAGGGCAGACCACCCGCACGTCGCCCCAGGGAGCGAGGCGTACCGGCACCGAGGTGGCCACCGGTCCGACGGTAGCCGTGCGCCGCGCCGGTGACAGCGTCGAGCAGGCCACCTCTCCCCCGCTCGACGTGCCGCTCGGGGTGGCTCGCGGGAGAACCCGAGCAACCACAGCAGGTAGAGCCCGCCGAGGGCGGCGCTGACCAGGCCGGCCGGGACCCCGCTCGTGCTGCCCGCGCACGGCGGCCGGCCCCGCGCGTCGGGTCAGGTCAGGTCAGGTCAGCGCACCGTGAGGGCGGGGTCGCCGCACCCACCCCGCCCGCCACGGGCGATCTGCCCCAGCAGGCGCTCGTAGTCGTCCACCATCCGCTCCGACGAGAACCGGGCGGCGGCGTCCGCGCGGCAGGCCGCCCGGTCGATCCCTGCGACGGCCGCGACGGCGGCGACCGCGCCGGGCACGTCGGCGACCAGCTGCCCGCAGACGCCGGGCCGGACCAGCTCGGGCATGGAGCCGCGCCGGTAGGCGATCACGGGCGTGCCCGTCATCATCGACTCCACCACGGACAGCCCGAACGGTTCGTCGAAGTCGATCAGGTGCAGCAGGGCGCGCGCGCCGCCGAGCAGCCGGTCGCGCTCGGCCGGACCGACAGGTCCGGCGTAGCGCACCCGGTCGCCGTCCAGGTGCGGCACGACCTCGCGCCGGTGGTACTCCTGGTCGTGCACCACGCCGGCGATCACGAGCGGCAGCCCCGCCCGGCGCGCGACCTCGATCGCGGTGGCGGTGCCCTTGTCCGGGTGGATCCGCCCGAGGAAGAGCAGGTAGCCGCCCTCTCCCGCCCCGAGGGTGAAGGCGTCCGGGTCGATGCCGTGATGGATGGTGGCGGCGTAGGTGAGGTCGGGGTGCCGGTCGGCGTCGCTGATCGCGACGTAGTGCGCGACGTCGTCGTAGGCGCGGTACACCGGGACGATCGCGGACGACGAGAAGCCATGGATCGTGGTGACGACCGGGGTCGGGGTGAGCCGGCTGAACACCAGCGGGAGGAAGTCGAACTGGTTGCTGATCACGTCGAACCGGTCGGCGCGCTCGAACACCGCCGCGATGTGCAGCGCCTCGGCGACCTTCGCGTCGATGCCGGGGTCCTCCTCGTACCCGGCGGGGGTCTCGGCGTGCAGCCGGGCCGAGGTCGTGGAGTCCGCGGATGCGAACAGGGTGACCTCGTGCCCGCGGGCGACCAGGCCCTCCGTGAGGGTGGACGCGACCTGCTCCCACGGGCCGTAGCCGCGCGGCGGCAGGCGGTGGGCGATCGAGGCGAGCACAGCGACCTTGACGGGCACCTCCTGGGGTCGACCTGAGGGTACGCCCTGGCTGTGCTGCTACGCTCGCAGCAGATCCCACCGGGTGCTGCCCGGTGGACCGGCGCCGGTGATCAGCGCCTTCAGGGACACGCGGCCTTCCTCCCCTTCCGTGCACGGCAGCACCTTCGCTGCGCGAACGCACCAGGAAGTAGCCCCGATGAGCACCCGTCTCGCCGTCCTGTCGACCTACCCGACCACGCAGTGCGGCATCGCGACGTTCAGCCAGGCGCTGGTCGACCACCTGCTCGCCGCGGGTGCTGAGGTCGGGGTGGTGCGGCTGGTCGACGAGCCCGAGGTCACGGCGGTGCCGGTGGTGCACCAGTGGGTCGCCGGGCAGCCCCGCGGCGCGCGGTCGGCCGCCGCGACGCTGAACCGGTACGACGTCGTGCTGCTGCAGCACGAGTACGGGATCTACGGCGGCCCCGACGGGCAGGACGTCCTGGAGCTGCTCGCCCAGGTGCACGTGCCGGTCATCACCGTGCTGCACACGGTGCTGACCACGCCGACGCCGAACCAGCACCGGGTGCTGGCCGGGCTGGTCGCAGGGTCGGCGGGCCTGGTCACGATGACCGAGACGGCCCGCGAGCGGCTGGTGGCGGGCTGGGGCGTGGACCCGCGGCGGGTGACGGTGGTGCCGCACGGCGCTCAGGACAACCGCTCCCCCGCACCGGCCCGCGACCCGGCCCGGACGGACCTGCCCCGCACGGTGCTGACCTGGGGCCTGCTGTCCGAGGGCAAGGGGATCGAGTGGGCGCTGCTGGCCCTCGCCCGGCTGCGCGGACGCGCGCCGCTGCCGGTCTACCACGTCGTCGGGCAGACCCATCCCCGGGTGCTGGAGCGCGACGGCGAGGCGTACCGCGACCGGCTGGTGGCGCTGACCCGCGTGCTCGGGCTCACCGGGACCGTGCGGTTCGACGCGCGCTACCTGGCCGGCCCGGAGCTCCGGGCGGTGGTCCGCGCGGCCGACGTGGTGCTGCTGCCGTACGACTCCCCCGAGCAGGTCACCTCCGGGGTGCTGACCGAGGCGGTCGCCGCCGGCCGGCCGGTGATCGCGACCGAGTTCCCGCACGCCGTCGAGCTGTTGTCCGGCGGCGCCGGCCTGCTGGTGCCACGGCGCGACCCCGCGGCGATCGCCGCCGCGCTGGAGCAGGTCCTGACGGTCGACGGGGTCGCGGACGCGATGGCCGGGACCGCGCAGCGGCTGGCGGGCACGCTGCTGTGGCCGGCCGTCGCCCAGCAGTACCTCGCGCTGGCCGCGACGGTGCACCGCCCGGCGCTGCCGGCAGCGGTCTGATGGCGGCACCGACCGGTGCAGCCGCCGACCGGGCCGCGGATCCCGAGCAGACCGCGCGGGACGTGCAGCTGGCGCACCTGGTGCACCTGAGCACCCCGACGGGGCTGTTCGAGCACGCTCTGGGCACCGAGCCCCGCCCGGAGCACGGCATGTGCGTGGACGACGTGGCCCGGGCGCTGGTCGTCACGGCCCGGGTGCCGTCGCCCGACGAGACGGTCACCAGCCTGGTCGGCACCTACCTGCGGTTCGTCCGGGGCGCCCAGCGCGGTGCGGCCGGGCTGCTGCACAACCGCCGCACGGCCGGTGGGCGGTGGTGGGGCGTGCCGACGGCAGGCGACCACTGGGGCCGGGCGCTGTGGTCGCTCGGCGTCGCTGCGTCGCACCTGCCGTCCGGCCCCCTGGCGGACGATGCGCTGCGTGGTGCCGACCGCGCGCTGGTCGCCCGCTCGCCTTACCCTCGCTCGACCGCCTACGCCGCGCTCGGGGCGGTCGAGATGCTGCGCGTCGCCCCCGGGCACCCCGACGCGCTCGGGCTGCTGCACGAGGCGCGCGCCACCCTGCCGCGACCGGTCGCGGACCTGCGCTGGCCCTGGCCCGAGCCCCGGCTCACCTATGCGAACTCCGTGCTGCCCGAGGCGATGATCGCGACCGCCGAGGTGCTGGACGACCGTGCCCTGCTGGCCGACGGCCTGGCGATGCTCCGCTGGCTGGTGGCGGAGCAGCGCGTCGACGGGCACCTGTCCGTGGTGCCTGCCGGCGGTCGCGGACCAGACGACGTGAGACCCGGCTTCGACCAGCAGCCGATCGAGGTCGCCGCGCTCGCCGAGGCCGCCGCAACCGCCCGCCGGGTCACCGGCGACCCGGCGTGGTCCGCGGTGGTCGAGCTGTGCGCGGCGTGGTTCGAGGGCGCCAACGACACGGGCACCGTGGTCCGGGACGCCGTGACCGGTGGTGGCTTCGACGGGCTGGAGCGGGTCGGGGTGAACCTGAACCAGGGCGCGGAGTCGACGCTGGCCTGGCTGTCCTGCGCCCAGCTCGCGGCCGCCCGGCCCGGCGCGGACGCGGCTGCGTGACCCGGTGACCGCCGCGGGGCCGCAGACCGACCCGGCTTGGGTCCGCCGTACCGCCCACGTGCTGCGCCCCGATCCGACCCGGGTCCTCGCCCGGCTGTTCCTGCCCGGGCAGGGGCTGTCCGGCTCGGGCGAGCCGCGATCACCCGCCGTGCTCGGCCGGGTGCTCGCGCTCTCCGAGCACGAGGTCGACCGGGAGCTGCGCGAGCTGACCGCCGTGTTCGGGCACCGGCACCACGACCTGGACGGCACCTGGGACGCGCACGCCGCGCTGGTGTGCGCGGGGCTGCCTGGTGCCGAGCGGCTGCCGGTCCGCCGCCGGCGGCTGGTCGGGGCGTACTTCACCCAGGAGTACGCGATCGAGGCGGCGGCGCTGTTCAACCCCTCGATGGTCCCCCACCCCGACCAGCAGGGCCTGCCGCCCGGCAGCACCCGGTTCGTGATGACGCTGCGCGGTACGGGCGAGGGGCACGTGTCCAGCATGCAGCTGCGCACGGGCACCGTGGACGAGGCCGGTGCCGTGCTCTTCGACGCCCCGCCGGTGCACGCCCGACCGGCGACGGCGCTCGGTCCCCGGGACCACCGCGCCACCGGCGGCCGGCCGTCCACGGTCGAGCCTGCCGAGGCCGCCGGGACCCACCAGGACGACCACCGGACGTGGCAGGTCGAGTTCCCAGCCGGATCGGCGCTGAGCGAGCGCGTGCTGATGCCGCAGGGACCTGCCGAGAGCCACGGGATCGAGGACGTCCGGATGGTCCGGTTCCACGAGGCCGACGGCACGGTGGGCTACCTCGGCACCTACACGGCGTTCGACGGGCGCGAGATCGCCATGCAGCTGCTGCGCACCGAGGACTTCGGGCACCTGACCAGCCGGCCCCTCAGCGGTCCGGGCGCGCGCAGCAAGGGTCTCGCGCTGTTCCCCCGGCAGATCGCCGGTCGGTACGTCGCGATCTCTCGTCCGGACCGGGAGAGCAACGCGATCACCAGGTCGGACGACCTGCTGCACTGGGGCGTGCCCGAGGTCGTGCAGCGCCCGGAGCAGGGCTGGGAGCTGATCCAGCTCGGCAACTGCGGCTCCCCGATCGAGACCGAGCGTGGCTGGCTGGTGCTGACGCACGGCGTCGGCCCGATGCGGACGTACAGCATCGGCGCGCTGCTGCTGGACCTGCAGGACCCGGCCCGGGTGGTCGGACGGCTGCGCCGCCCGGTGCTCACCGCCCAGGGTGACGAGCGCTTCGGCTACGTGCCGAACGTCGTCTACTCCTGCGGGGCGATGCGGCACGGGCGGAGCCTGGTCCTGCCGTACGGCTCCGGCGACTCGACCACCCGGGTCGCGCTGGTCGACCTGCCCGCGCTGCTGGACGAGATCGAGCCGACGTCCCGCGCACCCGCGCCGGACGCACCCCAGCCAGACAAGGGCCTATCGTCATGACCGCTCCGACCAGCGTACGCAGCAGCACCCTCCCGTCCGACCCGAGCACCGAGCTGCGGCTGCTCTCGGTGCTGGAGCCCGGCCTTCCGGTCGAGCTCGGCACGCCCGACGAGCCGGTCGCCTACACCGTGCCTCTGGTGTTCTCCCGGCAGGTGACACCCGCCGAACGCGTCCGCATCGAGGCGCCCGACACCCTCCGGCTGCTGGTCGCGCGGACCGGTCCGGGTCGGACGGGCCCTGATCTGCGGCTGGAGGTGTCCGACCGAAGGCTGCTGGTGGCGGGCACCACCCTCGCGGAGCTTCGCGACGGCCTGGCGGGGGCACTCACCGGCGTGCTCCGCGAGATCGACCAGCAGCTGCGCTCGGCCAGCGCCGCGCGCGCCGTCGCGGTCGAGGCACTGGCAGCCCAGGAGGCCCGCCGAGCGGCGGTCGTGCACGAGGCGGTCGCCCTGATCAGGTTCGACGAGGCTGCCGTGCACCCGGTGCCCGGCACCGAGACCGACCCGGACGCCGGCACCGGGGGCGACCGGTAGGTCGTCCTGCAGGGTGCGCAGGACCTCGTCCTCGCGATACGCCTACACGTGCCCGGCGAGCCCCTCCACCGTCTCCTCCAGCACCACCGCGGGCGTCGGCCGGCGGCGCTCGCGCAGGAACGTCGCCGCGAGGATCCCGACCACCAGCGTGACCGCGCCGGCGGTGCCGGCCGCCAGGTGGAACCCGGACAGGAACGCGTCGGCTGCAGCCGTGGTCCCGGCGGCGTCGAGGCCGCTCGGCACGATCCCCTGGACCAGCTCCTGCCGAGCGGCGTCGGTCAGGCCGAGCCCCACGGTGCCCGCGGCGACCCGGGCCGCGACGACCGCGGACAGCACCGCGGTGCCCAGGGCCCCGCCGAGCTGCAGCGCGGTGGACTGGAACCCGCCGGCCACCCCGGCGTACCGCACCGGTGCGCTGCCGACGATCGCCTCGGCGCCGGCGGTCATGGTGAACCCGACCCCGAACGCCAGCACCACGAACGGGATCGCCATCAGGAGGTACGGCGAGTCGGCGGTGACCGCGGTGAGGGCGAGCAGCGCGACGGTCATCATGCCCAGGCCGCTGGTCATGGTCGCGCGGATGCCGATCCGGCTGACCACGGTGGCCGCGATCGGCGAGGCGACGATCGACACCCCGCTCATCGGCAGCAGCATCAGGCCGGCCGTCAGCCCGGACTCGCCACGGAAGTTCAGCAGCAGCAGCGACAGGAAGAACGTGATGCCGAGCAGGGCGAAGAAGTTCGCCCCGACCGCCAGGCCGCCGATCGAGAACCCGGGCGTGCGGAACAGGCTCATCGGCAGCAGCGGGTCCTCGACCCGCAGCTCGACCAGCACGAACGCGACCAGCAGCACGGCACCGGCGGCGAGGGTGCCCAGCGTCGCCGCGCTCCCCCACCCCCATCCCTCGGCCTGCACGATGCCGAGCACGATCGCGAACAGCCCGAGGGCCAGCAGCACCACGCCGGCGAGGTCGAACCGGCCGGCGTGCGGCGCGACCGACTCGGGCAGCGCGACCAGGCCGAACAGGACCGCGACCAGCGCGATCGGTGCGTTGATCGTGAAGACGGACTCCCAGCCGGACGCCGCGACCAGGGCACCGGCGACGATCGGACCGGCGGCGATGGCCACCGACGAGACGCCGCCCCAGATGCCGACAGCCATGCCGAACCGCTCGCGGGGGAAGGTGGCGCGCAGCAGCGCGATGGTCTGCGGCATCAGCATGGCGGCGCTGAGCCCCTGCAGGGCGCGGAACACGATCACCCCGGTGGTCGTGCCGACCAGGGCGATCGCGAGCGAGGCCACCGCGAACGCGGCCACCCCGGTGAGATAGGTCCGGCGCCGGCCGAACCGGTCGCCGATCTTGCCGCCGAGGATCAGGAAGACCGCCAGCACGAGCAGGTAGGAGTTGGTGATCCACTGCAGCTCGGCGAACGAGGTGCCGAGGTCGGCGGAGATCGCCGGGTTCGCGATCGAGACGACGGTCGCGTCCAGCCCGACCATGAACAGGCCGAAGCTGACGGCGACGAGCGTCGCGGTGGGGTTGCCGCGCAGGGCGCGACGGGAGGTGGAGCGCTGGGTGGGCACAGAGATGTCCTTCGAGGATCGGTGCGGGTGGGTGCAGCCGGGCGCCGACATGGCGCGGACCTCGGAGCGACTACGGCGGGTCGGGGGACCTCGCACGAGCACGGTGCGGCGGGATGCCGGACCTTCGTCCTTAGTTGTGGTTCGTGAACTATACATGACCCGTAGGGTGGACCCATGACGCCCGGGACCGCCGACGACGAGCAGCTCGCCGATCTGGCCGACGCCATCACCGCGCTCGCGCACCGGCTGAAGAACCACTGCCGCGCGGCCGACGGCGGCAGCCCGCTGACCGGCACCGAGATCCTGGTGATCCGTCAGGTGCACGGCGCACCGGGCGCGTCCCCGACCGACGTCGCCGGGGCGACCGGCCTGAGCCGGAGCGCCACCAGCACCGCGCTGCGCACCCTGGAGGCCCGCGGTCTCGTGCGGCGGGAGCAGAGCGCGCAGGACGCCCGCACGGCCCGGCTGCACCCGACGCCGGCAGCGGACGAGAACCTGCGGCGGGTGCGCGCCGAGTGGGCCGGCACGCTGCGACGTGCGGGCGCCGTGGCCACCGACCCCGCCGCGCAGGGCGTCGATGCCCTGCGCGCGCTCGCCCGCGCCCTCAGCGCGCGGTGAGCCACCAGCCGGCGCTCGCCGCGGCCAGCGCCAGCACGATCATCACCACCGCGTGCCCCGTCGCCACCAGCACGGACCGCCGGTCCCGCCCCGCGGCCAGGGTGACCGCCTCGACGCTCGCGGTGGAGAAGGTGGTGTAGCCGCCGATCAGTCCGGTGCCCAGGATCGTGCGGGCGTCGTCCCACGCCGGGTGGCCGGTCGCGGCCCCGAGCAGCAGGCCGAGCAGGAACGAGCCGGTCACGTTGATCACGACCGTGCCCAGCGGGACGCGTGCAGGCAGGTGCCGCGCGACCAGCGCGTCCGCCAGCAGGCGGAGCACCGCCCCGCAGCCGCCGGCCACGGCGACCAGCAGCGTGATCATCAGCGCCCCCCGCGGTGACCGGCGGACGCAGCCCGCAGCTGGGCCCAGCGCCCGACCCAGCGGTGGCCGAGCGCCGCACCCGCCGCGGCCGCCGCGACGCCGAGGACCAGGCTGGCGAGCAGGTAGCCCGTCGCGAGCGCGAGGTGACCGCCGATCGCGAGCTGGTGCACCTCCAGCACGAACGTGCTGTAGGTGGTGAAGCCGCCGATCAGGCCGGTGCCCAGGCTCCACCGCAGCCGACCGGCCTGCCGGCTGCCGGGCAGGTGGCTGAGTGTCGCGGTGAGCAGGCCGAGGGCGAACGAGCCGGTGATGTTGATCGCCCAGGTGGTCCAGGGCCAGCGGCCGGGATCGGCACCGTACGCGCTCTCCAGCAGGGCACGGGCGGTGGTGCCGAGCGCGCCGCCCACGAGCACCAGGGCGAGGGCGGGCAGCGGGACCAGGGGCGGGCGTGGCACGTGGCCTCCAACGGCGGGGTCAGGGCGTGCGCCTGCCCCGTCATGACGACGAAGCAGGAACCATCAGCCACCGCGGCGGTTCGGGCAGGTGCCCGGGCGGGATCCATCGCCCGGACCGATGATACGCCGGTCCGGCGCACCCACGGCACCCACGGCACCGGACCGTGCAGCGCGTCACCAGGTGCGCGGACGGGGCACGCGGACCAGCCCGCACTGGTAGGCGATCACCACCAGCTGCGCGCGGTCCCGCGCGTCGACCTTCATCATGGCGCGGGTGACGTGGGTCTTGACCGTCAGAGGCGAGATCACCAGATGCTCGGCGATCTGGTCGTTCGTCATCCCCTCGGCGACCAGGGCGACCAGCTCGCGCTCGCGCGGGGTGAGCGGCGCGAGCCGGCCGGCGTCCGGCAGCGTGCTGGTGGGTCGGGCCAGGAACGAGGCGATCAGGGCCCGGGTGGCGGTCGGGGACAGCAGCGCCTCCCCCGCGGCCACCAGCCGCACGGCGGACAGCAGCTCGTCCGGGTCGACGCCCTTGCCGAGGAACCCGCTCGCGCCGGCCTGCAGCGCCTGGTAGACGTACTCGTCCTGCTCGAACGTGGTGAGGATCAGCACCTTGACGCCGGCGAGGTCGTCGTCGGAGCAGATCTGCCGGGTGGCCTCGATGCCGTCGGTGCCGGGCATCCGGATGTCCATCAGCACCACGTCGGCCCGGCCGGACCGCGCCAGCGCGACCGCCTCGGCACCGTCGGACGCCTCGCCGACCACCTCGAGGTCGTCGGTGGCCTGCAGCAGCATCCGGAACCCGGCCCGGATCAGGCTCTGGTCGTCCGCGATCACCACGCGTGTCATCGGTGCTCCTCCTGCCCGGCCGGGAACCGGGCCGTCACGCTGAACCCGCCGTCGGGGCGGGGGCCGACCTGCAGCAGACCACCGACCGCGGCGACCCGCTCCCGCATCCCGACCAGACCGAGGTGCGAGCCGGCGACCGGGTCAGGCTGCGAGCCGGGGTCCCGGTCGAGGTCCGGCGCCAGGCCGGCGTCCCCGCCGGTCGGCGCGTCGTTCACCACCCGCACCAGCATCCCGTCTTCGTCGCTGCGGAGCACCACCCGCGCGCGGGCGTGCGGTGCGTGCTTGCGGACGTTGGTCAGCGCCTCCTGCACGATCCGGTAGGCGGTCATCGCGACCGCGGCCCCGGGGTCCGCCGTCGAGAGGTCTGCCGGCACCAGGCCCGCCGTGTCCAGCTCGACGGCGAGCCCCGCGTCCCGCGCGGCCTCGACCAGGGCGGGCACGTCGGCGAGGCCGGGCGCAGGTGCGGTGCCGGGCTCGCCGTCGGTGCCCCGCAGCACGCTCAGCACGTCCTGCAGCTCGCTCAGCACGGACCGCGCGGAGGTCCGCACGTGCGTGAGCGCCTCCCGGGCGGCGTCCTCGTCCCGGCCGAGCACGTGCTGGGCGACGCCGGACTGCACGCTGATCACCGCGACGTGGTGCGCGATCACGTCGTGCAGGTCGCGCGCGATGCGCAGCCGCTCCTCGGCCACCCGCCGCATCGCGATCTCCTCGCGGGTCTCCTCGGCCCGCCGGGCCCGCTCGCGCAGCGCGAGGGTGGTGGCGCGGTGCGACTGGACCGCCAGCGCGGTCGCGGTGACCACCCACACCCAGAGGATCACGTCCTCCCGGCGCCAGGTGCTCTCGGTCAGCTGGGCGGCGAGCAGCGAGGTGGCCTGGAACGTGACCGTCGCGATCGCCATCGCCACCAGGACCTGCGGGCGCGGCCGGTGCAGCGCGACGCTCACGATCGCCACGCTCAGCCCGAACTGGGCGAGGTTGGCCTGGTGGCCGGACAGGATGGCGACGCAGGTGGCGACGGTGGTGACCGCCAGCACCGGCCAGGGGTGCCGCCGCCGGAACGCCAGGGCGACCGCGCACACCACGGTCAGCACCACGTCCACGACGGTCAGGCGGATCCCGGCGCCGGCCGACGGCCAGAGCTGCCGCTGGAGCACGGGCAGCACGAGCAGCGCGACGCCCAGCAGCACAGCGAGCGTCGGCTCGCTGCGTGCCAGGCGTCGCACCGGCCGGGCGGCCCGGTCCCCGCTCGTCACGGCGGCGCTCACACGTCCCGGCGCTCGGTGGCCAGGGCCGCGCCACCGACCGCGGCGAGCACCCAGGCGACCAGGACCAGCGCACCGGCCACGGCGCCCAGCACGTCGTCGCCCGCCGCGCGCACCGTGGTGAACGCGGCCGCAGCGGAGGTCGGCAGCAGCTCCAGCACCGGCTGCACGCTCTCGGGCAGCAGCCCGGCCGCCAGCCCGGGCACGATCAGGATGCCGGCGACGATCGCCCCGACCGCTCCCGCGACGTTGCGCAGCAGAATGCCGGCCCCCAGGCCGAGCAGCCCGAGCGCGGTCAGGTAGCCGGCCATGCCGAGCAGGTCCCCCAGGTCGTCGAGCAGCGACAGCGACCCGGCGTTCGTGCCGGACAGGACCACAGCCCCGACCGTGAACGCGAGCAGCACCGCGACCAGGCTCGTGACGGCCAGCACCGCGCCGAGCACGATCGCCTTCGCCGCGACCACGGACCCGCGGCGCGGGACCGCCGCGAACGTCGTGCTGACCATCCGCGAGCCGTACTCCCGCGCCCCGGCCAGCGAGCCGATCACGCCGATCACCAACCCGGCCAGATCGGCGCCGGCGAGCACCGTCTGCACGCCGTCCCCGCTGCCGAGACCGGGCTCGGCGGTCGCGGCCGCGATGGCGGCGACCCCGACGAACAGCACCACGACGGCCCCCACGCCGATCCAGGTGCTGGTCAGGGTGCGCAGCTTGATCCACTCCGACCGGACGACCCGGCCGAAGGTCTGCCGCGCGGGCGTCGCCGCGCGGGTGCCGCTCAGCTGGTGCGTGACCGTGCTCATCAGGCTGCCGTCCTCGAGGTCGTGCCCACCGCGGGGCTCTGCTGCTGCTCGCTGGTGCCGGTGTACTCCACCGAGTGCTGGGTCAGGCGCAGGTAGGCGTGCTCCAGCGACCCGGCCACCGGGGCCAGCTCGTGGATCCGTAGGCCGTGCGCGGCCGCGAGGTCGCCGATCTGCGCCGGACGCAGACCGATCACCTCGACCGTGCCGGGTGCCACGGGCGTCGTGCTGACGGACCCGTCGCGCACCAGCAGCTCGACCAGCGCGGTCGCGTCGGGCGAGGTGACCCGCACCGCTCCCCCGGTCGACCGGTCGATGAACTCCGCCAGCGAGGTGTCGGCCAGCAGCCGGCCCTGCCCGATGATCAGCAGGTGGTCCGCCACCAGCTCCATCTCGCTCATCAGGTGCGAGGAGAGCAGCACGGTGCGGCCCTCGTCGGCCAGCTCGCGCAGCAGCCGGCGCAGCCACTGCACGCCGTCCAGGTCGAGCCCGTTCACCGGCTCGTCCAGGATCAGCACCTGCGGGTCGGCCAGCAGGGTCGCGGCGATGCCGAGCCGCTGACCCATGCCGAGCGAGAACTGCCGGGTGCTCCGGCCGGCCACCATGCTCAGGCCGACGACGTCCAGCACCTCCTGCACCCGTCTCGGGCCGACCCCGACGGTCGCGCCGAGCGCGAGCAGGTGGGCGCGCGCCGTCCGGCCGCCGTCCATCGCCTTCGCGTCGAGCAGCGCACCGACCTCGGCCAACGGCGCGCGGGACCGTCGGAACGGGTGGCCGTTCACCAGCGCCCGGCCGGAGGTCGGCCGGTCCAACCCGATGATCGAGCGCATGGTGGTCGACTTGCCCGCGCCGTTCGGGCCGAGGAACCCGGTGACCATCCCGGGCCGGATCGTGGCGGTCAGGCCGTCGACGGCGGTCTTCTCGCCGTACTTCTTGGTGAGCTGCTGCAGCTCGATCATGGTGGTGCATCCTTCGCGGGGGCGTGATCTGGACAGTCTCCATGCTGGCGACCGCCCGGGCGCAGGTCGTCCTCCCGGCGGAGGGAGTCGCGGGTACGACGCCTGGTGTACGGCGGCCCGCCGCGCTGCGACCTGCGGTGACGCAGCCCCGCAGCGACCGGCCTTCGAGCGTTGCCAGTTAGGGCTCAAACAGTTAGGTTTCTCAGCATGGAGCCGACGGACCGCACCCCCACCAGCAGCCTGGAGCTGCTCCGCTGGATCGGCTGGGCCCAGCGCAAGGCCGCCGAGGACTGGATCCGGGAGCGCGGGCTCACCCACGAGCAGGCCTTCGTGCTCGGCTACCTGGTGCAGAGCCCCGGCGCCATCCAGCGGGACATCGCGCAGGTCAGTCGCACCAGCGCGGCGAGCGTGTCCAGCCTGCTGCAGGGCCTCGAACGCCGCGGCCTGGTCGAGCGCCGCACCGACCCGGGCAACGAGCGCAGCAAACGCGTGCACGCCACCGAGGAGGGCGCCACGCTCGTGGCGGGCTTCGGCGACGCGATCGCCGCGGCCGACGACCAGATCCTCGCTCCGCTGGACCCGGACGAGCGCGGCACGCTGCTCGCGCTGCTGTCGAAGATCGCCGCGGAGCTGCCCCGCCCCACGCGCTGAGCGCACCGCACACCCGCACCCCCTATCCATCCCCCACGCCCCGCCGTGCCGGCAGCCGCCGGCGCGCGCTCGAGCCTGCCCGGAACCAGGAGCAGCCATGAGCAGCACCGACCTCGACCCCACCGACGTCGTCCCCACCGCGGACCGGCCCGCCCCGGCGCCGGGCACCGACCGCTGGTACCTGTCCGCCGCGCCGATGGTCCGCGCCCTGGTGCACCTCTGCGTGCCGATGGCCACCGCGATGATGGTCGGCGCGGTGTACAACCTGATCGACGCGGGCGTGATCGGCTCGCTGCACGACACCGCGCTGCTCGCGGCGGTGACGCTGGGCGCGCCCGTGCTCGCCCTGGTGATGGCGATCGGCGACGTGTTCGGTGTCGGCGGCGGGGCGTTCGTCGCCCGGCTGCTCGGCGCGGCGGAGCACGACCCCGCGCAGGCCGGCGAGATCAGGCGGGTCGCCGCGTTCTCGCTCTGGGGGTCGCTGGGCGTCGGTGCCCTCGTCGGCGGCACCGGCCTGGCGCTGCTCGACCCCCTGGTGCGGCTGCTCGGCGCGGACGCCTCGTCGGCGGCCGCGACCCGGTCCTTCGTCGGGGTGCTGCTCGCCTTCGTGCCGGTGCTCGCCGCAGCGGTCTGCCTGGAGCAGCTGGTCCGGGCCGAGGGCGCCGCACGGCAGGTGATGATCGCCCTGGTCGCCTCCACGGTGGTGAACCTCCTGCTCGACCTGCTGCTGATCCTCGGGCTCGGCTGGGGCGTCACCGGAGCGGCGCTGGCCGTCGGCGTCGCGAACCTGGTCACCGTGGGCTACTTCGTGGTGTGGCTGCAGCGCAGCGGCGCCCGGATCAGCCTGTCCCCGCGCTGGTTCACGCTCTCCCCTGCTGTGCTGCGGCCGGTGCTGGGCGTCGGGATCGGATCGCTGCTCCAGGCGGCCTTCCTGATCGTCACCGCGCTGGTGCTGAACAACCTGGCGGCGGCGTACGGCGACGGCCCGCTGGCCGCGATGGGGGTCTCGGTCCGGATCGCGCAGGTGCCGGAGTTCCTGGTGATGGGCGTGACCCTCGGCGTGCTGCCGCTGCTCGCCTACGCCTACGGCAAGGGCGACCGGGCGCGGCTCACCGCCGCCCTGCGCGCCGCCGCGATCACGGTGGGCGCCTGCTCGGTGCTGTTCGCCGCCGTGGTGCTCGTGCTGCGCGAGCAGGTGGTCCTGCTGTTCGTCGCGGACCGCTCGGTGCTCGCGACCGGGGTGGCGATCCTGACCGCCCAGCTGGTCGCGATGATCGCGAACGGGTTCACCGGGCTGATCACCTCGCTGTTCCAGGCCGCCGGGCGGGCGCTCGCGGCCACGGTGATGTCCGTGACGCAGGGCGTGCTGTTCGTCCCGGTCGTGCTGCTCGGCAACCTGTGGTTCGGCCTGCCCGGGATCGTCTGGGCGCTCACGGTCACCGAGGTGGCGGTGCTGCTGGTCGGCGTCGGGCTGTGGCTCGCGTCGCGCGGCGCGATCGGCCGCGGCCTGGCCGACGGCAGCCCGGAGCGCGCCGAGCGGGCCCTCGCGCAGGCCGAGGGCTGAGCCGGGCGCGCGACGCCTCCGCGTGGGAGCATCGCACGACGACAGGAGACGACCGATGGCAGCGCACCGGATCTTCGGCACCAGCTTCGCCAGCATCTACCCGCACTACGTGGCGAAGGCCGAGCGCAAGGGCCGGACCCGCGAGGAGGTGGACCAGGTGGTCCGCTGGCTGACCGGCTACGACCAGGCCGGCCTGGACCGGGTGCTCGCCGACGGCACCGACCTGGAGACGTTCTTCGGCCGGGCCCCGGCGATCAACCCGAACGCGCCGCTGATCACCGGCGTGGTGTGCGGGGTCCGGGTCGAGGAGATCGACGACCCGCTGATGCAGCAGATCCGCTGGCTGGACAAGCTGGTCGACGAGGTGGCCCGCGGGAAGCGGATGTCGTCCGTGCTGCGCGGCTCCGCGTAGCCCGCCCGCATACCGCGCCAGGGGTACGCGGGTGTCCACCGGTGCGGGATTCGGCGCGCACCGCGGTGGCCGGAGGGTGGGGGCATCCCTTCCCCCGACGACACGAGGACGAACGACGTGACCACCCCACCCCTGATCGCGGTCCGAGGACTGCGCAAGACCTACGGCTCCGGGAGCGCCGCCTTCGAGGCGCTCCGGGGCGTCGACCTGGACATCGCGGAGGGCGAGTCCCTGGCGATCGTCGGCAAGAGCGGCTCCGGCAAGTCCACCCTGATGCACCTGCTCGCGCTGCTCGACCGACCGACCGCCGGCACGATCACGCTGGACGGCCAGGACACCTCCCGGCTGACCGAGAAGGAGCTGAACCGGACCCGCAACCGGAAGTTCGGCTTCGTGTTCCAGCAGTTCTTCCTCACACCGTCGGCGAGCGTGCTGGACAACGTCACCCTGCCGCTGGCGATCGCCGGCGTCTCCGGCCGGGAGCGGACCGCCCGTGGCCGTGCCGCCCTGGCCCAGCTCGGCCTCGCGGACAAGGCCGGCAACAAGGCGAACGACCTGTCCGGCGGGCAGAAGCAGCGCGTGGTGATCAGCCGCGCCCTGATCAACCAGCCGCGGGTGATCTTCGCGGACGAGCCGACCGGCAACCTCGACTCCGCGACCGGCAGCACGGTCGAGGACATCCTGTTCGACCTCAACCGCAGCCAGGGCATCACGCTCGTGGTCGTCACGCACGACGAGGACCTCGCGGCGCGCTGCGACCGGTCCATCTTCATCAAGGACGGCCTGATCGCCGCCGAGCCCGAAGGGGTGGCCGCATGAGGCCCGCCGACGTGGTCCGGCGCGCCGTCTCGAACGCGTTCCGCTCCCGGCTCCGCACCGGGCTGACCGTGCTGGCGATCGTGATCGGGGCGTTCACGCTCGCCCTGACCAACGGCCTGGGCACCGGCATCAGCACCTACGTCACCGACACCGTCGCCTCGATCGGTGTGGACGACGTGATGACGGTGACCCGCACCACCGAGCAGACCACGCTGGACAGCGGGCCGCAGGTGTACGACCCGGACACGGTCGAGGTGTCCGGCAGCGGCACGGTCGGCTCCGGGCCGGCCGCCTCGGGTGGCACTGTCGCGGCGCTGACCGCCACGGACATCGACGCGATCGCCGGGATCGAGGGCGTCGAGCGGGTCGAGCCGATGAAGAACGTGCAGGTCGACTACGTGCAGGCTGGTGACGGAACGCCCTACCAGCTCGACCTGCAGCAGATCGTGCCCGGCATGTCCGTCGAGCTGGCCGCCGGCACGCAGGTGGACCTGGACGCGGACGAGCCGCAGATCGTGCTGCCCGAGTCCTACGTCGAGCCGCTGGGCTTCTCGGACGCCGCGGACGCGGTCGGCACCGAGGTCACCCTCGCGGTGACCGACGGCACCGGCACCCAGGTCACGTCGACCGCCACCGTGGTCGGCGTCGCCGAGCCCGGACTGCTCTCCCTGGGCGGCGCGATCCCGAACGAGACACTGACGGACACCCTGTTCGACCTGCAGACCGTCGGGGCGTCCGAGCAGGCCGCCGGCGCCTACGCGTCCGCCTCGGTCTGGTTCGACGCCGACGCGGGCGACGAGGCCACCCAGGGGCTGCAGGACCGGCTCGCGGACGCCGGCTACACCGGCGCCACCCTGGCCGACCAGCTCGGCACCGTCACCTCGGTGATCGACACCATCACCCTGGTGCTGAACGGGTTCGCGATCATCGCCCTGATCGCGGCAGCCATCGGCATCGTCAACACGCTGCTGATGTCCGTGCAGGAGCGCACCCGCGAGGTCGGCCTGATGAAGGCGATGGGGCTGTCCTCGTCGACGGTGTTCGCGCTGTTCAGCGTCGAGGCGGTCGTGATCGGCCTGCTCGGCAGCGTGCTCGGCGTGCTCGCCGCGATGGGCGTCGGGCAGCTGGTCGGGGTCGCGCTGGCCGGTTCGATCCTCAGCGAGCTGCCCGGGCTGACGCTGATCGCGTTCGCCCCGGCCTCGGTGGCGGCGATCATCGGCGGGGTGATGGCGATCGCGTTCCTCGCCGGCACGCTGCCCGCGCTCCGCGCCGCGCGGCAGGACCCGATCACCTCGCTGCGGTACGAGTAGCGCCGGCGCCAGCACCAGGAGCACCGGGGTGAGCGCATCGTTGCAGCCCCCCACCACCACCAGATCGTGCAGCGCGGCCGGCAGCGCGCTCGCCAGGGCTCTCGGGGTCGGTGAGCCGGTGCCGAGCAGGAGCAGGTGGCCGTGCGGCACCGCGAGCGGGGCACTGACGGTCGCGGTGGACATCAGCACGAATCACCACCGTGCCGACCAGCGGCCATCCCGGTCCGGGCGGCGAGCGCGCCGGTGGTCGGTGCGGTGACCATCAGGGGGCGGCCCGGCTCAGACCCCCTGCGGGCGGATCAGGCCGTTCTCGTAGGCCGCGATCACCAGCTGCGCCCGGTCGTGCGCGTGCAGCTTGGTCATGATCCGGTTCACGTGCGTCTTGGCGGTGTGCGGCGAGATGACCAGGTCCTCGGCGATCTCGTCGTTCGACCGACCGGCGCCGACCAGGGTGAGCACCTCGACCTCGCGCTCGGTCAGCTCGCCCAGCGCGGGCGGGGTGCGGCCGTGCGTGGTGATCGGCCGCACGTACCGGTCGATCAGGCTCCTGGTCGCAGTGGCGGACAGCAGCGCGTCCCCGCGGTGCACGGCACGGACGGCGTTCGCGATCTCCGCGGGCTCGGATCCCTTGCCGAGGAACCCGCTGGCCCCGGCGCGCAGCGCGCCGACGATGTACGCGTCCTCCTCGAATGTGGTCAGCACCAGCACGCGGATCTCGGCCAGCGCGGGGTCCTCGCAGATCTCCCGGGTCGCGGCGATGCCGTCGGTGCCGGGCATCCGGATGTCCATCAGCACCACGTCGGGCCGCTGCTCACGGGCCAGCTGGACGGCGCGCCGGCCGTCGCCGGCCTCCCCCACGACCGCCATGCCCTCGGTGTGCTGCACCAGGTCGCTGATCGCCGCCCGGATCAGGGTCTGGTCGTCCACGACGAGCACCCGGATCATGCGGAGGTCCCCTCGGGGGTGTGCAGCGGTCCGTACGGCAGGTCGGCGTCCACCAGCCAGATGCCGGTGCCGGTACGCCCGGAGGTGACCGTGCCGCGCACCGACTCGACCCGTTCCGCCATCCCGACCAGACCCTGCCGGGTGCCGACCGCCCGGTCCTCCGTGCCCGCACGGTCCTCCGTCCCCGCCCCGGGGGCCACCGGGTTCGCGATCGTGAGGTGCAACGACCGCGGCAGGTACTCCACCAGCACGTGCGCCCGCCGGTCGCTGCCGTGCTTGTGCGCGTTGGTCAACGCCTCCTGCACCACCCGCAGCGCCGTGACGTCCACGCTGCCGGCCAGCTCCACGGCATCCCCCTCGGTGCGGACGGTCACCTCCAGGCCGTCGACGGCGAGCCCGCGCAGCACCTCGTCCAGCTGGCCGAGCCCGGGCGGCCCGATGGTGGCCTGCTCGGGGTCGCGCAGCGTCGACATCAGGTCGCCGATCTCGGTCAGCACGGTGCGGGACGCCTGCCGGATCACCCCGAGCGACCGCTGGGCGTCGTCGGGGCGGTCCGGCAGCGCCGAGCCCGCCGCCCCCGCGTGCAGGCTGATCACGGCGATCTGGTGCGCCACCACGTCGTGCAGGTCCCGCGCGATCGCCAGCCGGTCCTCCGCGACCCGCTGCCGGGCCAGCGCCTCCCGAGTGCGCTCGGCCCGTTCCGCCCGCTCGGTGACCGCCGCGACCACCGCGCGCTGGGACTGGATCGCCTCGCCGAGCGCCCCGCCGAGCAGCACCACCAGGGCGTGCTGCGGCCCGCCGCGGTCGGCGAGCAGCGAGCAGCCGACGGCGAGCAGCGCGACCGCCAGCGAGAGCGCCAGACCGAGGTGCCGGTGCACCCGGAGCACCACGGTGTAGACCGCCACCGCGGCCATCGTGACCGTGCCGGTGTTGAACAGCCCCAGCGGCACCGTCACGCACACCACCGCGACCGTCACGGCGAGCACCGGACCCGGCCAGCGCCGCCGCACGGGGAGGAGCAGCAGGCACAGCACCACGTTCAGCGCCAGCGCCTCCGGGTCCCACACGAAGGACTGCCGCGGCCCAGCCGGCAGCACGGTGGACAGCAGCACCAGCAGCGCCGCCCCGCCGTCACCGAGGCAGCGCGCGGCGCGGGTGCCGGCGATCCGCGGCAGGCCGTCTCTGGTCACCGTGTCCACCTCCGTCTGCAGCATGGTCGCCCCGTGAGGCTGCCACATCCCGCTGCGAGGTGACCCGGCGTACCGCCGTGGCGGTACGGGCGCGCCGGGTCAGGGCACCAGCACGACCCGTTCCGTCAGCCCCTCGGTCGCGCCCCACGCCTGCTCGACGTCCCGCAGCGGCACCGTGCGGGCGCGCGCGGCGAGGTCCGGCTCCCCCACCACCGTGGCGAGCTCGGCGAGCTCCGCCGCGATCTCCGGGGTCGGCACCGAGCCCTGCCCGCTGCCGACCAGCTGCAGCCGGGTGGCACGCAGCGCCGCCGACGGCACCGCGCAGTCCGCACCGGCCACCGAGCCGATCTGCACCCAGGTCAGGGTCCGGCTGTCGTCCTCCCGGGCCGGGACGACCGCGATCAGCACCTGCCGGGCCGGCTCGCCCCACAGGTAGTCGAGCACGACGTCCACGTCGCGGCCGGCGACGGCCAGGTCGGCCGCCACCGTCGTCGGGTCCCGGTCCAGCACGACCGTCACGTCCGCGCCCGTGCCGGTCAGCCGCTCCGCGCCGCGCCCGACCGCCGTCACCCGGCCCGCGCCGAGCCGGCGGGCCACCGGCACCGCGAGCCGCCCGGCGCTGCCGGTGGCCCCGAGCACCAGCACGTTCGCACCCGGTCGCAGCGCGGCGCGTCGACGCAGCGCCACCCAGGAGGACATCGCCGGGTTCATCGCCGCCGCCACCTGCACCGGGTCGGCGTCCGCCGGCAGAGGAACGCTGCGCCGCAGGTCCACCAGCACGTGCTCGGCCATCGTGCCCAGGGTGGCGTGCGACTGGATCGTGTACCGCAGCGTGCCGTCCGGCAGGCGCACCACCGCGTCGACCCCGGGCACCAGCGGCAGGTCGGCCGTGCTGGTGTAGTGCGTGCCGGCCGCCTGCGAGCGGACCCGCGGGTGCAGGCCGGCCGCCACCAGCTCGGCGAGCACCTGGTGCGGGCCGGTCGGGGCCGGTGGCTCGATCTCGGTGTACCGGGGCGGCCGACCGAGCTCGGTGACCAGTGCTGCCTTCATCGCGAACCTCCACTATGGTTGGTACTGCGAACAACCATAGTTCGTGATACCAACCAAGGCAACGGGGTGGGCCACGTGACCGAGCAGACCGGGCGACCGGACGCCGAGGCCGGGTCGGAGGGCGGGCCGGAGGTCGGCTCCGATGCCGCGGACCGCGCGCTGGTCGCCCTGATCGGGCTCGGCGCGTTCAGCACCATCGCGGTGCTGCAGCGCCTCGCCGCCGACCACGACCTCTCGCTCACCCAGCTCCGGGTGCTGGAGATCCTGCGGGACCGCCCGCAGGTCCGGATCGGCCGGCTGGTGGACCACCTCGGCCTGGAGAAGTCCACCGTGACCGGTCTGGTCGATCGCGCCGAGCGCCGCGGGCTGCTGCGCCGCGGCCGCGACCTGCAGGACGGCCGCGTCGTCGTCGTGTCGCTGACCGAGCAGGGTCGCGACCTCGCGGACCGGCTGGCCGAGGACGCGTTCGGCCGGCTGCGCCCGCAGCTCGCGCCGCTGCACCCCGCGCAGCGCGTCCGGCTGACCGCGCTCCTGACGGTGCTGCACCCCGAGGCCGACCTCTGACACGCGGGCGCACGCCCGGCCCCGCCCGCACGGGACCGTCAGGGCTCGCGCAGCACCGGCCAGAGCAGCGCGAGGTCGCCCGCCGTGCTCAGCGCCCCGCCGTCCCCGGCGGCCGGCACCGGCAGGTGAGCACGTCGGTCCGGGCCCAGCTGCCCACGCACCCGGTCGTCGAACCCGAGCGCGCCCTCGTCCACCAGTGAACCGATCACCGGTGCCGCGAAGCCCCGGGAGATGCTCGCCACCGCGAACCGGTGCGCGGTGGTCACGGCGGCGCCGTGCGCCCGGTCGGCCAGGCCGTAGACCCGCTCGAACAACGTCTCGGCGCCCCGGTCCACCCGGACCGCACCCGGCGACCGCAGCGGCCGCGGGCCGACCGGCCCGGCGCACTCTCCTGGCGGCGTGCCGCGACCGGGCAGGCGGCCTCAGCCCTCGACCAGGTGCGCCGCGCCCGGCGCGAGCCGCAGGTACTGCGTGCCCTCCAGCGCGCCGAGCCCGCCGACCAGCCGGTCCGCCAGGGCCAGACCGGGCGGGCTGAGGATCGCGTCGTGGATCGGCACGGCGACCCGCGGCCGGACGGCGCGCAGGTAGTCGATCGCGTCCGCCAGCGCGAGCCACGGCCCGGCCACCGGCACCAGCAGCACCGCCAGGTCCGTGCCCGCGGGCGGCGGCTGCAGCGCGTCGCCAGGGTGCAGCAGCACGCCCTCGACCAGGTAGCCGATGTTCTGGACCGGGGGCAGGTCCGGATGGATCGCGCGGTGCGTCCCACCGACGCCACGGACCGCGAAGCCCGCGGCCGTCCAGGAGCCGCCGACCTCGGCGACGTGCGTGCGGGCCCCGGGCGCGCCGGCCGCCCGGAGCTGGTCGACCACGCCCGCCGGCGCCCACGCCTCCAGGGCCGGGTCCGCCACGAGCCGGCCGGCCAGCCCCGCGGGGTCCACGTGGTCGGCGTGCTCGTGCGTCACCAGCACCGCGTCGGCGCCGTCCAGCACCGCCGGGTCGCTGAAGCCGCCGGGGTCGATCACGAGCCGGCCCCCGTCGCGATCGAGCCGGACGCAGGCGTGTCCCCCGGTGGTGAGCGTGAAGGTCATGCCGGCAGCATCGCCCCACCGCCCGCCCGCCGTCCACCGCGCGGGTCGACGCGCGCGGCCTGCGCGGGTGCCCGGCGGGTCAGCCGATCACCATCACCAGATCGCCGCCCTGGAGCTGCTGGACCGCGCCGACCGCGAGCCGCTGCACCAGGCCGGAGACCGGCGTCGTGATCGCGGCCTCCATCTTCATCGCCTCCACGGTCGCGACGGTCTGCCCGGCCTTGACCTTCTGGCCCTCCTGCACCACCGGCGTCACCGCCCCGGAGAACGGCGCGGCGATGTGCCCCGGCGCGTGCGGGTCGGCACGCTCGGCGGCAGCCGCGTCCACCTCGACCGAGCGGTCCCGCGCGGTGACCGGCCGCAGCTGGCCGTTCAGGGTGAACATCACCGTGCGCATCCCGCGCTCGTCCGGCTCGCCCACCGCCTCCAGGCCGATCAGCAGCCGGACGCCGCGCTCCAGCATCACCTCGATCTCGTGCTTCCCGCCCGGCACCAGGCCGTACAGGTAGGACGAGGTGTCCAGCACCCGCAGGTTGCCGTACGCGGCCCGTGCGGTCTCGAAGTCCTTGGTCGGCCCGGGGAACAGCAGGTGGTTCAGCCGGGCACGCCGACGCTCGGAGTCCGCCCCGAGCTCGTCCAGGTCCTCCGCGCTGAGCTCCGCGGGGGCGGGCGCCGCGGCGCGACCCTTCAGCGCCCGCGTGCGGAACGGCTCCGGCCAGCCGCCGGGCGGGTCGCCGAGCTCGCCGCGCAGAAAGCCGACCACCGAGTCCGGCACGTCGTAGCGCTCCGGGTGCCGCGCGAAGTCGTCCGGGTCGGCCCCGGCGGCCACCAGGTGCAGTGCGAGGTCGCCGACCACCTTGGAGGACGGCGTGACCTTGACGGGCCGGCCGAGGATCCGGTCCGCCGCGGCGTACATCCGCTCGACCTCCTCGAACCGGTCGCCGAGGCCGAGCGCGATCGCCTGCTGGCGCAGGTTGGAGATCTGGCCGCCGGGGATCTCGTGGTCGTACACCCGGCCGGTCGGGCCGGGCAGGCCGGACTCGAACGGGTGGTACAGCCGGCGCACCGCCTCCCAGTACGGCTCCAGGTCGGTGACCGCCGTCAGGGACAGCCCGGTGTCCCGCTCGGTGTGCTGCAGGGCGGCCACCAGCGCCGACATCGACGGCTGGCTGGTGGTGCCGGCCATCGGGGCGCTGGCGACGTCCACCGCGTCCACCCCCGCGTCGATCGCCGCGAGCAGCGTCGCGAGCTGGCCGCCGGCGGTGTCGTGCGTGTGCAGGTGCACCGGCTGGTCGAACCGCTCGCGCAGCGCCCGGACCAGGGTGGACGCGGCACTCGGCCGGAGCAGGCCGGCCATGTCCTTGATCGCGATCACGTGCGCGCCGGCCTGCACCACCTGCTCGGCGAGACGCAGGTAGTAGTCCAGCGTGTAGAGCGGCTCGGCCGGGTCCGCCAGGTTCCCGGTGTAGCAGAGCGCCACCTCGGCCACCGAGCGGTTCGTGGCGAGCACCGCATCGATCGCCGGCCGCATCTGCGTCACGTCGTTCAGCGCGTCGAACACCCGGAACACGTCCATGCCGGAGTCGGAGGCCTCCTGCACGAACGCCTCGGTGACCCGGGTCGGGTACGGGGTGTAGCCGACGGTGTTCCGGCCGCGCAGCAGCATCTGCAGCGCGAGCGTCGGGTACAGCTCGCGCAGCCGGTCCAGGCGCACCCACGGGTTCTCGGCCAGGAACCGCAGCGCGACGTCGTAGGTCGCCCCGCCCCACGCCTCCAGGCTCCACAGGCCCGGCAGGGTGCGGTTGACCACCGTGGCGGGCACCAGCAGGTCGTGCGAGCGCACCCGGGTGGCGAGCAGCGACTGGTGCGCGTCCCGGTAGGTGGTGTCGGTCACCGCCACCGAGGTGCGCTCCCGCAGCGCGCGGGCGAAGCCGTCCGGGCCGAGCGCGAGCAGCTGCTGGCGGGTGCCCTCGGGCGCCGGGATCCGCAGGTCGACCGCGGGCAGCTTGTCCCGCGGCTCGGCCAGCGCGGCCGGCGGCCCGTACGGACGGTTCACCGTGACGTCCGCGAGGTACTGCAGGATCTTGGTGCCCCGGTCGCCGCTGCTCGCGCTGACCAGCAGCTCCGGCCGCTCGTCGATGAAGGAGGTGGCCAGCTCGCCGGCGGCGAACTGCGGGTCGGCGACCACCGCGCGCAGGAACGGGATGTTGGTGCGCACCCCGCGCACCCGGAACTCGGCCAGCGCGCGGCGCGCCCGGTTCACGGCGGTCGGGAAGTCCCGGCCGCGGCAGGTGAGCTTGACCAGCATCGAGTCGAAGTGGCCGCTGATCTCCGAGCCCACCGTCGAGGTCGCGCCGTCCAGGCGCACCCCCGCCCCGCCCGGCGAGCGGTAGGCGAGGATCCGGCCGGTGTCCGGCCGGAAGTGGTCCGCCGGGTCCTCGGTGGTGATCCGGGTCTGCATCGCGAAGCCGTTCACCCGCACGGCGTCCTGGCTGATCCCGAGGTCCGCCAGGGTCTCCCCTGCCGCGATCCGCATCTGCGCCTGCACCAGGTCGATGTCGGTGACCTCCTCGGTCACCGTGTGCTCGACCTGGATCCGCGGGTTCATCTCGATGAACACGTGCTGCCCGGCCCGCTCGCCGACCGTGTCGACCAAGAACTCGACCGTGCCGGCGTTCACGTAGCCGATGCTCCGGGCGAAGGCCACCGCGTCCCGGCACAGCGCGTCCCGGATCGCCGGGTCCAGGTTCGGCGCCGGCGCGATCTCGATCACCTTCTGGTGCCGCCGCTGCACCGAGCAGTCCCGCTCGTACAGGTGCACGACCTCGCCCGTGGCGTCCGCGAGGATCTGCACCTCGATGTGCCGCGGGCGCAGCACCGCCTGCTCCAGGAACACCGTCGCGTCGCCGAACGCCGCCTGCGCCTCGCGCATGGCCGCAGCGAGGGCGTCCGGCAGCCCGGCCGGGTCGTCCACCCGGCGCATCCCGCGACCGCCGCCGCCGGCGACCGCCTTGACGAAGATCGGGAAGCCGATCTCGCCGGCCGCCGCGAGCAGCTCGTCCACGTCCGCCGACGGGGCCGAGGACCGCAGCACCGGGATGCCCGCGGCGCGCGCGGCATCGATGGCGTGCACCTTGTGCCCGGCGAGCTCCAGCACCTCCGGCGGCGGACCGACGAACGTCAGCCCCGCCGCGGCGGTGGCGCGGGCCAGCTCCGGGTTCTCGGACAGGAAGCCGTAGCCGGGGTAGATCGCATCGGCCTCGGCCTCGACCGCCACCCGGACGATCTCCTCGACGTCCAGGTAGGCGCGCACCGGGTGCCCGACCTCGCCGATCCGGTAGGCCTCGTCGGCCTTGAGGCGGTGCTCGGAGTTGCGGTCCTCGTACGGGAACACCGCGACCGTCCGTGCACCGAGCTCGTACGCGGCGCGGAACGCCCGCACCGCGATCTCTGCCCTGTTCGCGACCAGCACCTTGTCGAACACCGCTCACCTCTTCCCGGGTCGAGGTGCACGGTAGCGCTGCACCCGCCACGCCCGCCCGGATGTCCGCAGGGTGTGCACGACGGGCCCGCGCCGGCCCCCGCCGGAACGGTGGACGGGCGACGGGTCAGCGATGAGCGGGAGGTGGGCACGGGCCGGGGATTGCCTGAGAGGTGGGACGTACGGATACGGTGTCGGGGTGCTGGTTCTCGGTGTGTGCTCGCTCAAGGGCGGCGTGGGCAAGACGTCCGTGACGCTCGGTCTCGCGTCCGCAGCGCTGGAGCGCGGGCTGCGCACCCTGGTGGTGGACCTCGACCCGCAGGCGGACTGCACCCTCGCGCTGGCGGCCACCGGTGCCGTCGGGGACGTCGCCGGGCTGCTGGACTCCCCCGCTCCCGAGACCCTGGCCGCCGCCCTCGCGCCGAGCGCCTGGGCCGAGGAGGGGCTGGACGTGCTGGTCGGCTCGGGCGGCTCCGCCCGGCACGACGCCTACGACGGCGCGGCGGCCGAGGTGGACCGGCTGCGCTACGCCCTGGCGTGGGTGAACGACTACGACCTCGTGCTGGTGGACTGCCCGCCCTCGCTCGGCGGGCTGACCCGCACCGGCCTGACCGCCTGCGACCGCGCGGTGGTGGTCACCGAGCCAGGGCTGTTCTCCGTGACCGCCGTCGGGCGCGCCATGCGCACGATCGACGAGCTGCGCCGCGGGCCGGCCGGCCAGCTGCAGCCGCTCGGCGTGGTGGTGAACCGGGTCAAGGCGCGCTCGATCGAGCAGGCGTTCCGCCTGGAGGAGCTGCGCGGGCTGTACGGGCCGCTGGTGCTGGCGCCGTTCGTGCCCGAGCGGGCCGCGCTGCAGCAGGCCCAGGGCGCGGCGCAGCCGGTGCACGCCTGGCCCGGGGCGGGTGCCCGCGAGCTCGGCGGCGTGTTCGAGGAGCTGCTGGACCGCGCGCTGCGTGCACCGCGCGGCTGACCGGCAGCCCGCCTGCTCAGCCGGCGTTGCGCGCCCGGCGCCGCTCCGCGAGCTCGTCGTGGCCGGAGCCGATCTGGCCGTCGTCCTCGGCCCGCTCGGTCGGCAGCGTGGCGAGGGTGCCCTCGACCTCGCGCCACACCCGGCCGACCGCGATGCCGAACACGCCCTGGCCACCCTGCACCAGGTCGATCACCTCGTCGGCGGAGGTGCACTCGTACACGCTCGCACCGTCCGACATCAGGGTGATCTGGGCGAGGTCCTCGACCCCGCGCTCACGCAGGTGGCCGACGGCGGCGCGGATCTGCTGCAACGAGACCCCGGTGTCGAGCAGCCGCTTGACCACCTTGAGCACCAGGATGTCGCGGAAGCTGTAGAGCCGCTGCGTGCCGGAGCCGGTGGCCGGCCGCACCGATGCCTCGACCAGCCCGGTGCGGGCCCAGTAGTCGAGCTGGCGGTAGGTGATCCCCGCGGCACGGCAGGCGGTCGGCCCGCGGTACCCGGTGGTGGTGTCGAGGTCCGGGAGCGTGTCGCCGAACAGGAGACCCTGGGCCCGCTGCGGGATGCTGCCGGCCGCGTCGACCGTCTGTTCGGTGCCGCTCACGGGGTGTCCTCCAAGTCGTCGCGTCCGCGTGCCGTCGGTGCGGCCTCGCGGATCGTGCTGCTCCGGGTGCAACGCTAGGCCCGGCACCAGGGGTGGTCAACGACCACGCCCACGGCGGTTCCCGGCGTGTCGCGCACGGCGTGTCTCACCTTCCACCTCAGGTTGAGGCCGGGCTCTCGTCGGCGGGGGCCCGTGCGGGTCCGGATCGACGCCAGAATCAGCCTCTCGCGCCCGTTCACGCTGATCACGCCTGCGTCCCCGGCCCGAAGTCCCCCGGCTCGACCTGGTCCAGGAAGGTGCGGAACCGGGCCACCTCCGCCTCCGGGTCGCCGACCGGTCGAGCCGGCGAGGCCACCACCCCCACCGTGGCCAGCACCTCGGTCGCGCACATCACCGGGCAGCCCACCCGGACCGCCAGCGCGATCGCGTCCGAGGCACGCGAGTCCACCCGCAGCCCTCGGTCCAGCACCAGCGCGGCGTGGAACACCCCGTCCACCAGGGCGGTGATCTCCACCCGGGAGATCGGCACCTGCAACGTCAGCAGCACGTCCCGCAGCAGGTCGTGGGTCATCGGCCGGGGCGGGACCACCCCCGCCTGCGCGGTCGCGATCGCCCCCGCCTCCGCCGCGCCCACCGCGATCGGCACGATCAGCTCGCCCACCGGCTCCAGCAGCAGCACG
The DNA here is from genome assembly GCA_036404115.1 of Cellulomonas sp. GTDB lineage: Bacteria > Actinomycetota > Actinomycetes > Actinomycetales > Cellulomonadaceae > Cellulomonas. The sequence goes on along the minus strand of DASWPG010000006.1, from coordinate 75,605 downwards.
ACGAGCGCGTCGTCACCGGGGTGCCGACGCACCCCGAGCACCTCGAGCGCGACCAGGTCGTCGTCCTGCATGTGTCCCACGCTACGACCACCGCGACCGACCGTCCTGCGGTCGCGTGCAGGCCCGGCGGGTCAGGGGGCGAGATCTGCCACGCCGCCACGCACCAGCGCGGTGTGCAGCCGCGTGCACAGCTCGCCGACCTCTGCCGCGACCACGCCGGCCCGTCCGCGGGCCTCCGGCGAGGACTGGCCCCGCCACGGCGCGACGACGGCCTCCACCATGTCGATCTGCCGGTCCGCGGCGCTGCGGACCGCCCGCAGGTGCCGGGCACCGATGCCGTGCTCGGCCAGGGCCGCGGCCGCGACCACCACGTCCTTCGCCCACGGGTCCAGGTGCCCGGAGACCGAGGGACGCAGCACCCCGGCCCGCACCAGGTTCGCCACGAGCTGCTCGTCCACGGCGGCCTCCCGGGCCAGCGCCGCGGTGGTGTAGCGGCCCGGGACCCCGGCGTCGTCGCCCTCCGGCACCAGCCGCGCGGGCGACAGCGGCTCGTGCTCCACCCCGGCGTCCAGCGCCGCCAGCCGCTCGCCGATCACCTTGAGCGGCACGTACCGGTCCCGCTGCTCGCGCAGCACGAACCGCAGCCGCTCCAGGTCGGCGGGGCTGTACTGCCGGTACCCCGAGGGGGTGCGCACCGGATCGACCAGGCCCTGCTCCTCCAGGAAGCGCAGCTTGGACGTCGACACCGCCGGGAACTCCAGGCGCAGCGCGGCCAGCACGTCGGAGATCCGCATCGTCGCCGACCGGGACAGCCCGCGCGGCCAGGACCCGCTCGCGCCGCCGTCGCCCACGACGGGCTGCGGGTCCGGTGCGGTCCGACCGGTGCGCCCGGGACCGGGCTCGGCGGCGACCGCGGTCGACCGCGCCGCCGGACGTGCCGCCGTCACGCCCCGGCCGCCGCGTGGCCCGGGTGCGCCCCCGGGCTCGGGTGGAACGTCATCCGGAACTTGCCGATCTGCACCTCGTCACCGGCCTGCAGCACCACCGAGTCGATCCGCTCCCGGTTCACGTAGGTGCCGTTCAGCGAGCCGATGTCCCGCACGACGAAGTCGTCGAGCTCGCGGACGAACTCCGCGTGCTTGCGCGAGACCGTCACGTCGTCCAGGAAGATGTCCGCGCTCGTGCTCCGGCCCGCGACCGTCCGGTCCGCGTCCAGCAGGAACCGGGCACCCGAGCTCGGGCCACGCTGCATCACCAGCAGCGCCGACGTCCGCGGCAGCGCCTGCACGGCCGCGGCCTGCTCCGGTGTCAGGCCGACCGGTCCGGCGGGATCGTGGTCCAGGGCGCCGAGCGAGCCGAAGCTCATCGTGGTGTCCGCCGGGTGCGGGGCCGGCGGCCCGTCCTGCGGGGTGCCGGACAGTCCTGCGCCCAGCACCTGCTCCTCGTCGCTCATGCCACCTCCCAGACCTGCTGAACCAGCGCACCACCCGTACCGACCTGCACGGGGGCCACCGACAGCCTATGTGGATCGAGCCGCCCGGCACAGTCCGAACCTGCGACGAGCGGCCGTCACCACCCGAGCTCGTCCGGGATTGTCCGTTCTCCTGCGACGTCGCCGGAGGTCACCCGTCCTCGGGGTCCACCGGCGAGGCGTACTCCGGGTCCACCGGCGTGCGGGTGGCAGAGACCTCGACCTCGTCCTGCTGCTGCACGGTCGCGTTGCCGCCGTCCACCTGGACCTTGGCCAGCGCGCCGCCCGGGATCGACAGCGCCGTGGCGATCGTCTCCGCGTCGCCGATCGCGATCCACCGGTAGGGGGGCGACGTGAGCACACCGTCCACCTCGATCCCGTCGTCGGTGGCCAGGAAGTAGCTCTGCGCGGTCAGCCGCAGGTCACCGAGCTGCACCGCCTCGGCACCCGCGTTGCGCAGCTCCTCCAGCAGGTTCAGCAGCGTCAGCGCCGACACGGTGCCCGCCGGGTCGGTCACCGTGATGGTGACGCCCGGGCCCTCCGCCGGGAGCCGGCCGGACAGGATGCCCTGCACCGCGGCGCTGCGGGTCGCCGCCTCCAGCGCGGCCTCCCGGCTGGACGACCCGGACTGCAGCTCCTGACGGGTCTGCTCGAGATCGGTGACCTGGTCCTGCAGCTCGTCCGCCTGCCGCGTCGTCTGGTCCAGCAGGCTGATCAGGTCGGACTCGCGCATGCTCGACAGGGCGCTGGTGTCGGTCTGGCGCACCTGCACCGCGATCGCGAAGCCCAGCAGCGCGCAGAGCAGCCCGGCGAGCAGCTGCGCCGTCGTGCTGCGCGGGCGCATCGCCCGGACCAGCCGGCGCCACGCACCGACCGGCGGCACGGCCGGCGGGTTCGCAGGCTGGGTCGCGGCGGCGGGCCCGGCCGGAGCAGCGGGCCGACCCGCGGCCACCTCCGGCCGCTCCTCCGGCGTCGGCGTGCTCATGCCTTGAACAGGTGGCGCCGGATCGCCGCCACGTTCGAGAAGATCCGGATGCCCAGCACCACCACCACGCCGGTGGACAGCTGCGTGCCGACACCGAGCTGGTCGCCCAGGAAGACGATCAGCGCCGCGACCACCACGTTCGACAGGAACGAGACCAGGAACACCCGGTCGTCGAAGATCCCGTCCAGCACCGCCCGCAGCCCGCCGAACAGCGCGTCCAGCGCCGCCACCACGGCGATCGGGAGGTACGGCTGGAGCACGGCGGGCACCGTCGGCTCCAGGACCAGCCCGGCGACGACGCCCACCAGCAGGCCGATGACGGCGATCACAGTGTCCCCTTGCTCTCGGTGCTGCGCAGCGCGCTGCTCTGGTCCAGGGTGCCGAACGGCGCCGACGCGCCGTTCGCGCGGTCCGTGGCCGGTGCGTCGTCGGACGGTGCTGCGACGCCGTCGGCCGCCGCGCCGTCGTCCGGCACCGGGACCACGCCGTCCGGCAGCCCGGCGGAGCGCAGGGTCGTGGTCCCCGCGCCGGGCAGCGCGAGGTCGTGCTGCGAGGTGATCTGGGTGCGGATGCCGTAGGTGGACTGCAGCACCGCGAGCAGCTGGCCCGCGGTGGTGCCGGCCAGCCGGGTCTGCATGCCCTGCGAGTCGCCGATCGCCTCGATCGTGTACGGGCCGACCAGGGGCACCACGTCCACCAGGATCGCGTCGCCCGCGGTGCGGATCGCGGTGGTGCTGGTCAGACGCTCCCCGTTCACGGCGATCGCCTCGGCGCCGGAGGCCCACAGGCCGTTCACCACGATCTGCAGGTCGGAGTCCCGGACCCGCGAGTCCGGGTCGTCGTCGGGGTCGACCACGTCCGCGTCGGTCAGGGTGATCCGCAGGCCGTCGCCGGTCACCGCCGTGGCGCCCGAGACCAGGGAGTCCGCGGCGAGCTGGTCCAGCAGCGGCGAGTCCTGCGCCGACAGCACCTCCTGCTGCAGGGCGGCGATCTGCGCGGTGATCGTGGTGCTCTGCGCGCGCAGCTCCTCGACCTCCGCACTGCGCTCGGTGATCTGCTCGGCCAGCACCTCGCGCGCGGCCACCGCGGACGGCTGCGGGGCGCGCAGCTCCAGCACGGACCAGGTGGTCGCCGCCCCCAGCAGCACCGCGAGCACCAGCACAGCCACCGTGGCCGTCCCGGACCGGCCCGCCCGGCCGCCCGCACGCGCCCGCCGCTCGGCCGCGGCGCGGTAGCCCGGGTCCAGCGGGTTGCGGATCACCTCGGTCAGCAGCGACATGGAGGCGTCCACCCGGCGCGGGGTGGTCGGGTGCGGGGTGGTCAGGTGCGACGCGGTCGTGCGCTGAGGCGTCGGACCCTGCGGCGTCGGACCCTGCGGGGCGCTCACGCGGTCACCGGTCGCGACTCCTCCGGGCCCGTGCCGCCCCGGCGACCCAGCAGGGTCACCGTCTGGCGCACGTACAGCACCCCCGCGAACCAGTACAGGGCCACGCCCCACCACGCGCAGGCCCAGCCCACCACCGACGCGACGTCGCCCAGCGCGCCGCCCCAGCGGGCCAGCAGCAGCAGCGGGAACGCGTACAGCAGCGCGAACGTGCCGGCCTTGCCGGCCAGGTGCACCTGCAGCGGGCCGTAGCCGTGCCGGGCCAGCACCATCAGGTTGACCAGCAGCATCGCCTCGCGGGCCAGCAGCACCCCGACCAGCCACCACGGCACCACCCCGCGGGCCGCCAGGCCGAGCAGCGTCACCAGGATGAACAGCCGGTCCGCGGCCGGGTCGAGCACCTGCCCGAGCCGGGTGACCTGGTTCAGCCGCCGAGCGAGGACGCCGTCCAGCCAGTCGCTCGCGCCGGACACCGCCAGCACCAGCAGCGCCCAGCCGTCGTGCCCGCCCGCGATCAGCACGGCGAACACCGGCACCATCGCCAGCCGCAGCACGCTGATCGCGTTCGGCACCGTGACGACGCGGTCGCTGACCACGCCCTGCTCTGCCACGCCCGCCCCCGCTCTCGTTCATCGGCCTCGGCACATCCTACGCACCGCGGGTGCACCGTCCGACGCCCGTCCGGGGTGCTCCGGGAGGTGATCGGCCGTCGGGGTGTGGTTGGCTGACGGCATGGCCGTCGTGAACGATCCCGCCGTGATCCGTCGCCTGCTCACCGAGCCCGGGACCTGGGCGGTCGTGGGCCTGTCGGACAACCCGGACCGCGCGGCGCACGGCGTCTCGGCACGGCTCCAGGACCTCGGGCACCGGATCGTCCCGGTGCACCCGCGCGCCGCGACCGTGCACGGCGCGGCCGGGGTCCGGACGCTGGCGGAGGTCGACGGGCCGATCGACGTGGTGGACGTCTTCGTGAACTCCTCGCTCGCCGGCGCCGCGGTGGACCAGGCGGTGGCGGTCGGGGCGCGTGCGGTCTGGCTGCAGCTCGGCGTGCGGGACGACGCGGCCACCGAGCGGGCACGGGCGGCGGGGCTCGACGTGGTCGTCGACGCCTGCCCGGCGATCGAGGCGCAGCGGCTCGGGCTGCTCTGAGCGTCGGACGCTCGGCCGGTGTGCCGGACGTCACGGCCGTGCGGGCGCGCTCCTGCGCGGTCCGATGCGCGCCGGCAGCGTAGGATGGGGACACTTGGAGTGCGTCGCAGGTTCCCGTGATGTGCGTGCCGGAGTCCCCCTTCCTCGTGTGTGGGTCTCTCGTGATGTGTGGGTGTGGGAGCGCGACGGTCGGGTGACCCTTCTGGTCCCCCCAGCAGCTCCCGCGACACGAACGGCTCATGATGACCACCCTGCTCGACCCTGCCCTGCCCGAGAACGGCTCCGCCCCGACGTCGACCCCCGGCTCCCCCGTCACCTTCGCCGACCTGGACCTGCCGGCCGCCCTGCGCGCCCAGGTCGCCGAGCTCGGCTTCACCACCCCGACCGCGATCCAGGCCGCCGCGATCCCCGCGCTGCTCTCCGGCCGCGACATCACCGGCGTCGCCCAGACCGGCACCGGCAAGACCGCCGCGTTCGGTCTGCCGCTGCTCGCCGCGGTGGACCCCGAGCTGCGCGAGGTGCAGGCCCTGGTGCTCGCACCGACCCGCGAGCTCGCGGTGCAGGTCGCCGAGGCTCTGGACTCCTTCGCCCGCCAGCTGCCCGGCCTGGAGGTGCTCGCGGTCTACGGCGGCTCGCCCTACCTGCCGCAGCAGCGCGCGCTCAAGGGCGGGGCGCAGGTCGTCGTCGGCACGCCCGGCCGTGTGATCGACCACCTCGACCGCGGCTCGCTGCGCCTGGACGGCGTGCGGTTCCTGGTGCTCGACGAGGCCGACGAGATGCTGCGGATGGGCTTCGCCGAGGACGTCGACCGGATCGCCTCGGCCGCGCCGGCCGAGCGCCAGGTCGCGCTGTTCTCCGCCACCATGCCGGCCGGCATCCGCCGGGTCGCCAACCAGCACCTGACCGACCCGGTCGAGATCACCGTCTCCCGGCAGTCCTCCACCGTGACCAGCGTCCGGCAGACCTACGCCGTGGTGCCGTTCCGGCACAAGGCCGGCGCGCTCGCCCGGGTGCTCGCGGTCACCGAGGCCGACGCGACGATCGTGTTCGTCCGCACCCGGAGCGCAGCCGAGGACGTCGCCGTCTCGCTGGTCGAGCGCGGCGTGCCCGCGGCCTACATCTCCGGCGACGTCGCGCAGAGCGACCGGGAGAAGATCGTCGAGCGGGTGCGCTCCGGCGCGATCTCCGTGCTGGTGGCCACCGACGTCGCCGCCCGCGGGCTGGACATCGACCGGATCGGCCTGGTGGTGAACTTCGACGTCCCCGGCGAGCCCGAGGCGTACGTGCACCGGATCGGCCGCACCGGTCGCGCGGGCCGCACCGGCGAGGCACTGACGTTCGTCACCCCGAACGAGCAGGGCAAGCTCCGCGCGATCGAGCGGACCACCCGTCAGCAGCTCGAGCAGATCCAGATCCCCTCCCCCGCGGACGTCTCCGCGCACCGGGTCGCGGCGCTGCTCGCCCGGGTGCCCGAGCGGCACGCGCTCGGCCGGCTGGACCTCTACCGCACCGCGGCCGCCGACTTCCTCGCCGAGCACCCCGACCTCGCGGCGACCGACCTGGTGGCCGTGCTCGCGGCGCTCGCCGTCGGCGACGAGGGCCCGGCACCGCGCGCCACCCAGGGCGACGACCTGGACGACGCGCTGTCCCGCGCGCACCTCACGCCCGATCGCGGCGACCGGTCCACGGGCCGGCCCGACAACGGTCCCCGTGGCGGCCAGCGCAGCCGGTCCGGCGCGGCCGGCTCGGGCGCCCCGCGCTACCGGGTCGCCGTCGGCCACACGCACGGCGCCCAGCCCGGCGCGATCGTCGGCGCGCTGACGAACGAGGGCGGCCTCACCGGCAAGGACCTCGGCAAGATCGACATCTTCGCGACGTTCTCGCTGGTGGAGATCCCCGGCGGCCTGACCCCGGAGGCGTTCGACCGGATCGCCCGCGCCCGGGTGGCCGGACGCCCGCTGCGGATCCGGGTGGACGAGGGCCCCGGCCAGCGTCCCGGCGCCGGCGCCTCCCGCGGCACCAGCTCGCCCCGGCACGGCGGCCCGCACACCGGCGGACCCCGCTCCGGCGGCTCCTACTCCGGGGGTACCCACCCGGGCAGCACGCACGGCGGCAGCTCGTTCCCGGACGGCCCCCGCTCCGGCACCGACCGGTACCGCGGCCACGACGACCACCGCGGCCGCCCGACCCGCTGAGGCCCTCGGGTCCGCTGCACCGACCCGCTGCGCCGCGCGGCGCAGCGGGCTCAGGCGCCGGCGACCGCGCTGCGCAGGGCCGCCACGAAGCCGTCGACGTCCTGCTCGGTGGTGTCGAACGCGCACATCCAGCGGACCACGCCGGCGGCGGCGTCCCAGTCGTAGAACCGCCGGACCTCGCGCATCCGGTCGGCCACGCCGGGCGGGAGCGCCGCGAAGACGCCGTTCGCCTCGGTGGGCTGGGCGATCCGCACGCCGGGCACCGTGGCGGCACCGGCACCGAGCCGGGCCGCCATCGCGTTGGCGTGCCGGGCGGACCGCAGCCACAGGTCGCCCTCGAAGAGCGCGATCAGCTGCGCCGAGACGAAGCGCATCTTCGAGGCGAGCTGCATGTCGACCTTGCGCTGGTACTCGATGCCGTCCGTCGCACCGGGCGTGAGCGTGACGACGGCCTCGCCGAACAGGGCACCGTTCTTGGTGCCGCCGAGGCTGAGCACGTCGACACCGACGTCCGTGGTCAGGGCGCCCAGCGGCAGGTCCAGCGCAGCGGCGGCGTTCACCAGCCGGGAGCCGTCCAGGTGCAGCAGCATCCCGAGCCCGTGGGCATGGTCGGCGAGCGCGCGGGTCTGCTCCGGACGGTAGACGGTGCCGACCTCGGTGGCCTGGGTGATCGAGACCACGCCGGGCTGCGCACGGTGCTGATCGCCGAACCCGCGAGCCTGCCGGTCCACCAGCTCGGGGGTCAGCCGTCCGTCCGGGGTGGGCACGGTGAGCAGCTTGAGGCCGCCGACCCGCTCGGGCGCGGCGTTCTCGTCCGTGTTGATGTGCGCGGTCTCGGCGCAGATCACCGCACCCCATCGCGGCAGCATGGACTGCAGGGCGAGCACGTTGGCGCCGGTGCCGTTGAACACCGGGTACCCGACGGCGTCCGCGCCGAAGTGACCGCGCAGCACGTCCTGCAGGTGCTCGGTGTACGGGTCCGCCCCGTAGCCGGGCACGTGCCCCTCGTTCGCGACGGCCAGCGCCGCCAGCACCTCGGGGTGCACCCCCGCGTAGTTGTCGGAGCCGAGCTCACGCCGGTCGGGGTCGTGCCGTCTGTCCACGGGGCAATTCTGCCGCAGGTCGGCCGGTGGTCGGGACGCGCGGGACGGCGGTGGTCACGGTGCGGGCCGCGTGCCGGGATGGGCGCTCCGTGGGCCGGGAGGCGCGTGCCGCCGGTCAGGAGGCGCGTGCCGCGCGGCAGTCCGCGCAGGTGCCGACCAGCTCGATGGTGTGCTCGACGTCGGAGAAGTCGTGGGAGGCGCCGACCTGCTCGGCCCAGGTCTCGGCGCCGGGGCCGTCGATCTCGACGGCCTTGCCGCAGTACCGGCAGACCAGGTGGTGGTGGTGCCCGCGGCGCAGGCAGCGCCGGTAGACCGCCTCGCCCTCCGCGGAACGGAGCACGTCGACGTCACCGGTCTCGGCGAGGGTCTGCATCGCCCGGTAGACCGTGGCCAGCCCGGTGGTGGAGCCCTGGCCGCGCAGCAGGTCGTGCAGCTGCTGCGCGCTGCGGAACTCGTCCAGGTCGTCCAGGAGGGTGAGGATCTCCGCCCGCTGCCGGGTGTTCCGCTGCATGACCGCCATCTTCCGAGCCCTCCCTCGTCCATGCGTGCCGACGCGCGAACCCGCCCGCACACGGCCACCCATGGTAGGCCACGAGCCAGGGACCCGGTCAGGTCCCTGGCTCGTGGACTGCTGCCGGTCCGTCACGTCCAGGACGCGACGACCCGGCGGGTGCTCACTTGGCGACGGCGCGCTTCAGGGCCGAGCCGGCGGTCAGCTTCACGCGGAAGCCGGCCGGGATGTCCAGCTTCTCGCCGGTCTGCGGGTTGATGCCGGTGCGGGCGGCACGCTCGGCGCGGGAGACCGCGAGCAGGCCGGGGATGGTGACGCTCTCGCCGGCGGCGAGCTGCTCGACCAGGACCTCCTGGAAGGCCTTGAGGGCCGCGTCGGCAGCAGTGTTGGTGAGCCCGGCCTTGGCGGCGATGGCCTGGACGAGCTCGGTGCGGTTCACGCTCACGGATGTGCTCCTTGTGGATCGGACGGTGCTGCGGACCCGCCTGTGCCCCGTTTCGAACCCCTGACGGGGCGGGTGTCCGGCGGACCGACGCCGACGACCTTAACGGTGAACACCGCAAGTGGCGCAACGCCACGCTGCCCGCGTGTCGTCGCCAGGACGCGCGTCCAGGCCCCCGCCGGCCCCGGGCAGGTCGCCGACCACTCGGAACGGCCTGCGGCAGCACCCTCGGACCCGGTGCCCGCAGCACCCTCGGACCCGGTGCCCGCCGGGCGCGCACCGGCCGGGGGCGAGCCCGGCCGGCCGGACGATCTGCGCGTTCTGGTCGCTGACCCCGATTGCGGTTGCCGGGGGGTTGCGGCACCGTGGGAGGAACGGTGCGACGCCGATCGGCCCGCGCCGCGAGACCCGAGGAGGAACCGAGATGGCCCGCAGGACCGAGCTGCCGAAGTACACCGTGCCGTCACTGACCGTGCAGGACGGCGCGCAGGTCGCCGCGATCCTGCAGCAGCGGCTGAACGCGCTGAACGATCTGGCGCTCACCCTCAAGCACATCCACTGGAACGTGACCGGGCCGCACTTCATCGCGGTGCACGAGATGATCGACCCGCAGGTCGACGCCGTGCGGGCGATGGTGGACGCGGTCGCCGAACGGATCGCGACCCTGGGCGGAGCACCGGTGGGCACGCCGGGCGCGCTGGTCGCCGACCGCGCCTGGTCGGACTACCCGATCGGCCGCGCGAACGCGATCGACCACCTGCGCGCGCTGGACGGCGTGTACGTCGGCGTGATCGGCAGCCACCGGCAGGCCGCCGCCGACACCGAGACCCTGGACACGGTGACGAACGACCTGCTCATCGGGCACCTGCACGAGCTGGAGCTGTTCCACTGGTTCGTCCGGGCGCACCTGGAGTCGGCCGGCGGCGAGCTCACCGCGGCGGACCGCCCCGCGGCCGCCGCCCGCGGCGCCGCCTGACCGCCGGCCCGAGCCGTCCTGGCAGGAACTGGCTCTGAGCCGTTCCGGCAGACCGGCTCAGAGCCGTTCCGGCTCGTCCCACTCGTCGGCCGCGATCGGCTCGTCGTCCGCCCGCAGCTCGGTCGCCTGCAAGGAGCGTGGGGCGCGGTGCGGGTCTCCGCCGGAGCGCGCGTCCGCGGCACGCAGCTCGGCGTCGGAGGCCCGCGCGTCGGCGAGGTGCTCCGCGGCGGGGTCGGAGGTCAGGTTGCGGGGGCGAGCCGGCCGTTCGGTCATGCCCTGGTTCTACCCTGCGCCGGCCGGCTGGACCACCCCGACCACGGGCCGCTCACCGGTTCGTCGCACGTCACCACACGCTGGTGACGGCGCGCACCCACTGGCCGAGCACCGAGCCGGTGCTGAGCACCAGCGCCCAGCTCACGGCGGTCTGCAGCAGGCCGGCGACGATGATGATCACGCGTCGCCGTCGGCTGGGGTGCCGGGTGGCCAGCAGCAGCACGTAGAGCGTGGTCAGCACGACGTAGGTCTGGCCGCTGGACTCGCGCAGGCCGAACCACAGCGAGAGGAACAGCCCCACCACGGCGATCCCGGGGGCGATCAGCGACCACGGGTCACGCCGGGCCCGGAAGCCGGCCGCGACCCAGAACAGCGGGACGGACAGGAACCCCAGCCCGATCGACCGGGCGGCGGTCACGGCCGAGGCGCTCACGCCGCCGACGAACCAGCCGTCCCAGGTCGCGTTCTCCATCCCGCCCAGCGGGTCCGAGGAGAACCACCACGAGACGTAGAGCCAGAACGCGACGGCGGCGGCCGCCGGGAACAGCAGCACCGCGATGGTCGCCGGGTTGGCGCCGCGGCCCGATCGCCCGGCGTGCCGGGCGAAGAACGGCGCGACGGCGGCCAGGGTCAGCGCGTACAGCCAGGAGCCGGGATCGACCATCACGGCGACCCCGAGCGCCAGCCCGGCCCGGAACCCGGCCTCGGTGGAGCGGTCCTCCACGAAGGACGCGATGCCGTCCAGCGCGATCACCAGCAGGGCGATGCCGAGCAGCGCCTGCAGGTCGTTCGCGGCCAGGTAGTACAGCGGCGTGGTGAGCAGCAGGGTGCCGATCACGGCGGAGGTCGGCCACAGCCCGAACCCGCGGCGCACCAGCACCCCGGCGAGCCGCTGCAGCGTGAAGCCGATCACCGCGGCGGCGAGCAGGTTCATCGCGAGCTCGCTGCCGCCCAGCACGGAGGAGATGGCCGCGGCGATCGGCGGGAAGATCTCCGCCGTCCAGCCCAGGTGGGTGTCCCCCCACCGGACCAGCTCGCCGCGCGCGATCAGCTGGACGTTCGCCTGGGCGACCCAGGGCGAGCTGCGGGACAGCAGCGCGACGGTGACGAACGGCAGCGCCAGGGCGACGCGGAGCAACCAGCGCTCGGCCGTCCGGATCGGCCAGACGTCAGCCGCTGACCGGCGCGGCGAACGCACCGACTCGCGTGTCGTGGGCGACACCAGTGAGGCCATGTGCGGTCTTCTCCCAGTAGTGCGGCTTCGTGATGAGCTGCCAGAGCGCCTTGTACGCGGCGATCGAGTGCAGCAGCCAGTACAACGGGTTCGCCAGCCCCCACAGCACGAGGCCGTACCGGCGGCGCTTGAACGCGCCCATCATCGAGACGTAGATCATCAGCGCGCTGCCAACCCCGAGGTTGAACATGCTCAGCCAGAGCACCCAGCCCGGGAACAGGAACTCGAGCTGACCGGGATCGGCGAACAGCGAGGCGAGGAACACCAGGTACAGCACCGGCACGGCCAGGAACGTCGCCGGGGTGCCGCCGACCAGGAACAGGAAGGACAGCGTCTGGCGCAGCCCGGCGACCTTGACCAGGCGGAACGGGTTGCGCAGGTGCACCAGCGTGGTCTGCATGTACCCCTTGATCCACCGGGAGCGCTGCCGGATGAAGTTCGGGTACGAGGTGTTCGCCTCCTCGTAGGTGGTCGAGTCGATCACTCCGACGCGCAGGCCCTCGGCGCTGGCCCGGATGCCGAGATCGGCGTCCTCGGTCACGTTGAACGGGTCCCAGCCGCCGAGACGGCGCAGCCCGTTGATCCGGAAGTGGTTCGAGGTGCCGCCGAGCGGGATCGCCAGGCGTCCGTACTCCAGCCCCGGCAGCATGTAGTCGAACCAGAACGAGTACTCCAGGGTGAACATCCTGGTCAGCGGGTTCTCATCGGCGTTGAAGTAGTTCAGCGCCGCCTGCACGCAGACCAGGTCCTCGCCTGCGGCGCGGAACGCCAGCACCGCCTTCTTCAGCTGGTCGGGCTCGGGCTTGTCCTCGGCGTCGTAGATCACCAGGAACTCGCCGGTGGCGAACTCCAGGCCCACGTTGCAGGCCTTCGGCTTGGTCTGCGGCTGCCCGGCGGGCACCGTGATGAACCGGAAGTGCGACGGCGGGTGCGCGGCCTCCGCGGCGGCCCGGGTCTCGGTGTCGTCCTCCTCCACCAGGATCAGCACCTCGAGCAGGTGCGCCGGGTAGTCCAGCGCACCGAGGTTGGCGATCAGGTTGGCGACGATGTTCGCCTCCTTGTACACCGGCACCAGCACCGTGTAGCGGGGCAGCTCGTTGTCGGTCAGCGCGGCGAGGTCGGCCGGGTCGGAGCGGGCGACGTTCTCCATCCGTGCCCCGCGCAGCGAGGCCCAGAACTTGAACCCGGTGCCGATCAGGAAGGCCAGGCCGACCACCACGGACAGCGTGACGATCGCGACCCGGGGCCGGGCGATCACGGCCAGCACCAGCAGGATCAGCAGGATCACGCCGACCACGCGCTGCCAGAGCACCAGCACCGTGCGGGCGGACTGACCGGGCGAGCGGCCCCACAGGCCGAGGCTCGCCTTGTCCCGCAGGTCGCCGCCGAACCGGGCGAGCACGGCCTGCTGGAACTCCCACCGGTCGGCCAGCACCAGGTACGGCTCCACGCCGAGGCGCGTCCGGATGGACGCCCGCAGCTCGTCGGTCGGCTCGTCGAGCACCGCCACCACCCGGCCGCCGTCGGCCAGCTCCTCCATCGGCAGCCAGCCCTCCTGCAGCAGCTGCTCGACGTCCAGGCCCTCCAGGTGCAGGGGCGCGTCGGTGCGGGACGGCACCACGTACGGCAGGTCCCAGAGCTCGGCCAGGGCCCGGGTCAGCGACTCGGAGTCCACGGCCCCGATCGCCACCAGCACCTCACCGATCCGGGCCCCGGAGACGCTGGCGACCGAGGCCGCCGCGTCGAGGGTCTCCGTCGAGACCAGTCCACGGTCCACCAGGTAGTCCCCGACCCGACGGTCGTTGTCGCGGCGCCCCACGGCTCCCCCTCCTGTCGTTGCGTTCCCACCGTCACGCTACCGATCGGCAGGCGACGACGCTCATCGAGCAATTGTGCCGGTCAGAACCTTCATCTTGGTCCAGAAACAGCCGATGGGCACCACGTGAGCCCCCTGCCGACCCTGGAGCGGCGACACCCCGGGCGGCTGCCGGTGCGCGAGCTGCTCGCCTCCGGTGGTGTGCACTGCGTCTATCAGCCCGTGGTCGAGCTGGCGACCGGCAGCCTGGTCGGGCGCGAGGCCCTGATGCGCACCCCGGAGGGGTCGGGCTGGACCTCGCCGCTGGACCTGCTGGACGAGGCCGAGCGGGTCGGGCTGCTCTACGAGCTGGAGGCCGCCGCGATGACGGTGGCGATCGCCGATGCCGAGCACGTGTCGGCAGGTGCGTCGTGCACCCTGTTCCTGAACATCGAGCCGCGCACGCTGTCCCGGCACCTGCCGGCGGTGCTCGGGACGCTCGGGCGCCGCTCGCCGGGGGTGCGGGTGGTGGTGGAGATCACCGAGCGCGCGCTGGCCAACGACCCGGCCGGCATCCTGGCCGCCGCGGACCGGCTGCGCGCGGCCGGGTGCGTGATCGCGCTGGACGACGTGGGCGCCGAGCCGGCCTCGTTGGCGTTCCTGGCGCTGCTCGCCCCGGAGGTGATCAAGCTCGACCTGGGCCTGCTGCGCACCCTGGAGGACCCCGCGACGATCACGGTGGCCGGGGCGGTGCGAGCCCGCGCGGAGGCCACCGGAGCGCGCGTGGTGGCAGAGGGCATCGAGACCCGGGACGACCTGACCCGGGCGCTGGTCCTGGGCGCCGACCTCGGGCAGGGCTGGTACCTGGGCCGGCCGAACCGCACGGTGCCGGTCGGCGAGCGGCACACGGCCCGGGTCCCGCACCCGGAGCCGCACCGGTCGATCGGCGCCACCCCGTTCGAGGTGGTGGCCGCCCGGCGAGCGGTGCGCCCCGCGCCCAAGCACCTGCTGCTGCCGCTGTCCCGGACGCTCGAGTCCACCGGCATGTCCGGCCGGGTGCCACCGTTGGTGCTGGGCTCGTTCCAGGACCAGGCCCACTTCACCGGGCGGACCCGGCGCCAGTACGAGCTGCTCGCCGAGCGGCTGCCGTTCGTCGGCGGCCTGGGCATGGGCGTGCCGGACGAACTGCCGGCGGGGATGCGCTGGGCCCGGGTGGACCCGAGCGACCCGCTGGCGCGGGAGTGGTCGGTGATCGTGCTCGGTGCGCACGAGTCGGTCGCCCTGGTCGGGCGCGAGCTCGGCGTCGGCCACCCGGACGTGCGGGACGCCGCTCGGGAGTTCGCGTTCGCGGTCACCCACGACCAGGTGCTGGTCGCCGCCGCCGCACGGGCCCTGCTGGAACGGTTCCGGGCCGAGCCGCACGGCTGACCGGGCGCCGCCTCAGGGCGCGACGACCTCCGCCGTGCGCCGGGTGCACGCAGCCAGCCGCTCCCGGTCCACGGTGTGGCCGAGCCCAGGACCGGTCGGCACGTCGACCAGGCCGTCCCGCGCGACCACCGGTGGCAGCACGATGTCCCGGGCGTAGTACTTGTCCGAGCCGGACACGTCCGACGGCAGGGTGAAGCCCGCCAACGAGCTCAGCGCCACGTTGGCGGCCCGGCCGACGCCGAACTCGTGCATCCCGCCGCACCACACGGGCATCCCGTGCCGGCGCGCGAGGTCGTGCGCGTCCCGAGCCACCGTCAGGCCACCCATCCGGGACACCTTGATGTTCAGCACCCGCCCGGAGCCGAGCTCCAGGGCCAGCGCCAGGTCGGCCAGCGTCTCCACCGACTCGTCCAGGCAGACCGCCGTGCTCACGGTGCGCTGGAACCGGGCGTGCGCCAGCAGCTCGCGGGGGGCGAACGGCTGCTCGATCATGGTCAGCCGGTGGTCGTCCAGGGCGCGCAGGGCGGCCAGGTGCTCGGGCGACTCGGTGTAGGCACCGTTCGCGTCCACGTGCAGGTCCAGGTCGCCGAAGGCCGCGCGCACCGCCCGCACCGGCTCGACGTCCCAGCCCGGCTGGATCTTCAGCTTGACCCGCGGGTAGCCCGCGGCGACCTGGACCGCGACCTGCTCGATCAGCGCGTCGACGGTCGGTTCGATGCCGAGGGACACGCCCGCGACCACCTGGGTGCGCACGCCGCCCAGCGCCTCGGCCAGCGGCAGGCCCCGGGCCTGCGACCAGAGCGCCCAGACCGCCATGTCGACCCCGGCCCGCGCGAACGCGTTCCCTCGGACCTTCACCCAGGTGCCGGCAGCCTGCTCCGGGTGCTCCCAGCGCGCACCGACCAGGGCCGGCAGCAGGAAGTCCCGCGCGATGGTCCAGCAGGTCTCGACGGTCTCGGCGTTGTAGTAGGGCGCCGCAGCCGACGCGATCTCGCCCCAGCCCTCGGCGCCGGACTCGTCCACCAGGTGCACCAGGACGTGGTCCAGCCAGGACTTGCGGTGCGAGCTGGTCTGGAACGCGTGCACCAGGTCCTGACGGACCAGGTGCAGGGTGGCGGTCACGACGCGCACGGTGATGTCCTCACAGGTAGAGGCCGAGCTCGACGGCCAGGCGGTCACGGGTGGCGATCCGGCGCCGGGCGCCTTTCGCGGAGGCGGCGGCCAGGGTGGCCAGCACGTGCGAGACCGCGACGACCGCGGTCGGCGAGTCGGCGTAGGAGGCGGACTCGGTGTCGACCACCACCACCTCGGCGGCGACCTCGGCCAGCGGGGCGTCCGGCGAGTCGGTCACCGCGACCAGCACCCCGCCCGCCGCGGCGAACTGCCGGCCGAGCTGCACGGTCTCGCGCCGGTACCGGCGCAGCGAGTAGGCGACCAGCACGTCCGTGCCGGTGACCTCGCTCAGCACGTCCAGCACCGGCACCGTCGCGCCGTCGACCAGGTGCACGTGCGACAGCCCCACCGCCAGGTCGCCGGCCAGCAGCGCGGCGTGCCCGTACGACTTGGCCGTGCCGGCGACGAACCGCCGTCGTGCCCCGACGACGAGCGCCGCAGCGCGGGGCAGGGCGCCCGAGGCGACGACCGCGGCCAGCGCGCCGGGCAGGTGGTCGCTCTCCCGGGCGGCGATCCGTCGCTGCAGCGCGTCCGCGCTGGTGCCGGCGCCACCCAGCAGCGCGCGGTCGTCGCCGAGCCGCTGGGCGTAGCGCTCGACCGGGGTGCTCAGCAGGTCGCGGGCCGTCACGAGGCCGCCGCCGGGACGAACCGGTACACCGAGGTGGCGTCGTCCACCCGCCGGCAGGACGCCCCGACCAGCCCGGCCGCGAGCAGGGCCGGCACCGCCTGGCCGAGCTGGGCACGCACCGAGGCCGCCAGCGCCGGGTTGCGCGCGTCCAGGGTGGCGATCCGGGCCGGCAGCGGCAGCCAGCGCGACCCGTCCCCCGCGTCCAGCGGCACGCCCCAGGTCTCTGGTCCGGCGTCGACGTGCGGCGCGGGCGGATCGGTGTGGCTCGCACAGGCGTCGGTGCCGGTGAGCATCCACTCCACCACCAGCCGATCGGTGCCCGGCCCGTAGAAGTCCGGGTGGAACCAGCGCGCCCGCCCGCCGAGCACGTCGAGGTTGAAGTGCGCGTTGCGGGCCACCGCCGGGTCGTAGGACCACCGCATGGTGCCGGCCCCGTGCGCGAGGGCGATCGCCGCCTGCTCCCGCTTCAGCCGCCGACCGATCCCCTGGCCCTGCACCGAGGCGTCCACCACCGCGGCCTGCGAGTAGTGGTAGGCGTGGCCCTGGTCGTCCAGCCCGGCGAAGCCGTACGCGAACCCCACCACCCGGTCGTCCGGGGTGAGCACGCCGACCACGGAGCCACCGTTCGCGGCCAGCGCGGCCAGCAGCCGGGGGTTCACGCCGTGCGCCGGGTCCTGGTAGCCGAACACGGTGCGGTACAGCTCGGCCGCCTGCTGCAGGTGCCGCGGGTCGGTGAGCGTGCGCGCCACCAGCCCGTCCTCCGGTGCGTCCACCCGGGATCTCCTCTCCGGTGCTGCTGCGGGGTGCTGCTGGGTGCTGCGCCGTGCGGCGCCCCGCCGGCCGCGCCGGGGAGAGCGTAGCGCCTCCTCCGTCGATACGTGACGCATCGTCACCCGCTCGTGCACCGAGCACCGCTCCGGACCCTCGTTTGCCTGCGCCATGCGCACCGCCTACGTTGCGTATCCATGACCACCTTGCAGACCGCTGCCCTCGACCGGCTGCCCCGCGACATCGACACACTGGTCCGGTACGCGTCGATCGAGACCCCCACCGGCGACGCCGCCGCGCTGGACACCTTCGCGGACGTGCTGGTCGCCGACGCGGTCGCCCTCGGGATGCACGGCGGCCGGGTACCGCTCGGCGGCGCACGGGGCGAGCAGGTGCCCGGGGACGCAGCGTCGGCCAGCACGGCACCGGGCAGCACAGCGTCGGCCAGCACCGCAGCGGCCCGCACCGGCGACGCGGTGCTGCTCGACCTGCCGGGCACGCCCCCCGCAGCCGGCGCGGAGCACGCCGGCAGCGACGACCGCCCGGTGCTGCTGCTGGTGCACCACGACACCGTGCACCCGGTCGGATCGCTCGCCGGGCCGGTGCCGCTGCATCGCGTCGGCGACGACCTGCGCGGCCCGGGGACGTACGACATGAAGGGCGGCATCGTGGTGGCGCTCGCGGCGCTCGCCCTGCTGCGCGACCTCGGGCTGCCGCACCGGCCCGTCCGGCTGGTCAGCACCCCGGACGAGGAGGTCGGCTCCCCCGCCTCGGCCGACCTGGTGCGGTCCGCCGCCGTCGGGGTGCGCTGCGCCCTCGGGCTGGAGGCGCCGCTGCCGGACGGCACGCTGAAGACCTCGCGCCGTGGGTCGACCCGGCTCCGGCTGACGGTGACCGGTCGGGCCGCGCACGCCGCGATCGACCCGACGTCCGGCGTGCCCGCGATCGACGAGCTGGTCGACCAGCTCGTCACGGTGCGCGCGGTGATCGCCGAGCACCCCGACGTGCTGGCGAACGTCGGCACGATCCGCGGCGGGTCCCGCACCAACGTGGTGGCCGCGCACGCCGAGGCCGACCTCGGGCTCCGGTTCGTCACGCCCGAGACCGAGCGCGCGGTGCTGGACCGGCTCACGGCACTGACCCCGGTGCGCCCCGGCGCCGAGCTGGACGTCCGGGTGCTGTCCCGGCGACCCGCCTGGGGTCCCGGACCGGCGGCCGGCGAGCTGCTGGCCGCGGTGGATGCCGCCGCGCGCACGGTGGGCCAGCACGTGACCGGCGCGGCTGCCCCCGGGGCCGCGGACACCAACCTCACCGGTGCGGCGGGGGTGGCGACCCTGGACGGCTTCGGACCGCTCGGCGGCGGGGCGCACGCGGTGACCGAGCACGTCCGGGTGCGCAGCATCGCCGAGCGCGCCGCGCTGCTGGCCGCTGCGCTCACGGC
Organism: Cellulomonas sp.; assembly: GCA_036404115.1. Taxonomy (GTDB): domain Bacteria; phylum Actinomycetota; class Actinomycetes; order Actinomycetales; family Cellulomonadaceae; genus Cellulomonas. The sequence goes on along the minus strand of DASWPG010000006.1, from coordinate 56,649 downwards.
GCTCTGACTGCGCCAGGGGCCGGTCAGGGGTCGGTGCGCTCCCGCTGCTGCTCGGCGAACACCCGCGCCACCTCCAGCGAGACCGGCCCGGCCTCGCCGCCACCGACCGGTCGGCCGTCGACCGCGACCACCGGCTGCACGTCGCGGCCGGTCGAGGTCACGAACACCTCGTCCGACGTGGTCAGGGCGTCGTAGGGCAGGTCGACCTCGCGGCCGCCGTGCCACTCGAGCACCAGGGCGCGGGTGACGCCGGCCAGGCAGCCCGACGAGAGCGGCGGGGTGAGCAGCTCGCCGTCGCGCACCACGAACACGTTGGTGCCGGTGCCCTCGCAGAGCTGGCCGCGGGTGTTCGCGAACACCGCCTCGCTCGCCCCGGCAGCGTGCGCGTGCGCGAGGGCCAGCACGTTCTCCCCGTACGAGGTGGTCTTCAGGCCGGTCAGCGCACCGACGTCGTTCCGCCGGTACGGCACGGTGATGATCCCGGTGACCGGGTCCGGCAGGTGGCCGGGCGTCACGCCGAGCACCAGCGTCGGCTCGCCGGCCACCCGGCCGCTGCCCAGCAGGCCGGGACCGCCGGTGAAGGTGATCCGCAGCAGGTCGAACGCGGAGCCGAGCACGTCGGCGTTCGCCTCGACCACCTCGTGCGCGGCGCGGCGCACCCGCTCCAGGTCGAAGCCGGCCAGCCCGATGCCGGCGGCGGAACGCTCCATCCGCCGCAGGTGCCGGCTCAGCGCGAAGATCTGCCCGTGGTCGACCTTCACCGCCTCGAACACGCCGTCCCCCACCACGAAGCCGTGGTCGCGGGCCGAGGTGGTCGCCTCGACCGCGGGCACCAGCCCGCCGTTCACCCAGAACACCGTCGACGAGACGTCGAGATCCACCGCTGCGCTCCTGTCCACGAGGTCCGGGGCCGCGGGACCGACCCCGGCCCGCAGCCTAACCGGGCCGGGATTTCCGGGGTGTGACGGGCCGGCCTGCCGGGTGCGCGTCGGTCGGGACCGGTCAGGCGAGCGCGGCCGCGGCGTGCAGCACCTGCGTGCCCCAGGCCGTCGCGCGGGCCAGCTCGCCGTCCGCGATCGGCCCGGAGGTGCCGAGCACGTGGAACCCCTCCGGTGCGAGCACCACCCGGTAGCCCGCCCGGCGCAGCCGCTTCGCGATCCCCGCCGCGGCGCGCTTGGGCACCGGGCGGTCCACCCGGGTGTCGAACGCGGCGGCCGCCGTGCCGGAGGCTGGCGCCAGCTGCTCCAGCCACTCCCGGACCCCCCGACCGGTGTCCGCGCCGGGCTCCCCGGCAGCCCGCTGCCGATCGGTCTCGGAGTCGAGCTTCTGCGACCGGGAGGCGCGCGTCTCGGGCCTGCTCAGAGTGAGCATGTGGGTCGGACCGCCGACCACCAGCAGGTCCGTGTCGAGCGCGTCGGTGACACGCAGCACGCTGACCACCTGGACGTCCGCGGTCGGGTCGGCGGCCCGGACCCCGAGGGCGACAGCGTCCGCCACGGCGTGCCCGTTGCCGAACATGGACTCGTAGACCACGTGCACCCGCATGACGTCTCCCCCGTCTCGTCCGGCCGCGCACGGCGTCGGGCCCGGTCCGTTGCACGCTAGCGGCGCGGCGACGCGTCGCCTGGGCCGTCGGTCCCGGTGCCCGGCCGCCCGGGTCAGCCGTGCCGGTGGGCATCGTCGGGGACGGCCGCGCCCTCGACCACCGCGCCGGCGACCTGCTCGACCGTGGTCGACCGGGCCGTGGCCATCACCGTGAGCACGCGCAGCGCCGCCGCCGCGTCGCAGCCGCGCCGCTCCATCAGCACCCCGACCGCCTGCTCCACGGTCGCGTGCCGCCGCCGCTGGCTCGCACCCCCGCTCGGGCGCGCGGCGCGCCGCTCCGGGATCGTCGCGTGCAGGTCGACCAGCGAGGCCATCTGCACCGCGAACCCGGTCGCCCGGCGCAGGAGCGCGTCCGCCCACACGTCGGGCTGGTCCGCGTACAGGCTCAGCGACACCTGGTCCCCGCGGGCCAGCGACGCCGAGAGCACCGTCGCCGAGCGGAACCGCTGACCGAGCACCACCTCGCACCAGTGCTGCCAGCGCTGCTCGACCTGCACGTCCGGCACCAGGATCTGCTGCTCCGGCCCCCGGCCCGGCGCGCGCGGCCCGTCGGCGCGCACCGCCGCCGCCTCGCACCGGTCCACCCGGTCACCCGTGCTGGCCAGCCGCCAGTCCGTGCCGCGCCGGCGTGCCCACACCGAGCCCTGCACCGCGGCGCCGGCCTGCGCGGCGTGCGCCACCAGATCGCCGAGCAGCGCGTCCACGCTCCGGGCAGGCTCCAGCCCCGGCCACACGCCGATGTCCGGCGCCATCCCTGTCCCCCTGCATCCCGACGGGCTCTCAACCCCGCGCGTCTGTGCGATCGGTACGAGCACTCCTGCGTCCCGGACATGGTGGCACGAGCCGGTCGCCTGTGAAGGCGGTTCGCCCGCACCGATCCGCGGCGCACCGGCCGATGTCGCCCTGACGGGTGACCGCTCGGGAGCACGGCGGCGGCCGGTCGTCGTGCCGGCGCCGGCCGCAGCGCTCCGGTCAGCGGCCCGGCGCCGGACGGGGCTCCGATCCCGTCGCCGCGCCCAGGTCCCCCGTGCCCGCCAGGCCAGGTGCGCCCGCCAGGTCCACCGAGAGCCCGATCGCCAGATCCGCCGGCAGCCCGTCGGCCAGATGCGCCGCCAGGTCGGTCGCCGCGCCGGCGGTCTCCAGCGCGCGGCCCACCCGCACCTGGTCCCGCCCGCCGGCCTTGGCCTCGTACAGCGCCGCGTCCGCACCTGCCAGCACCGCCTCGATCGGCACCCCGGCGGCGTGCGCGGCCACCCCGATGCTCACCGTGACCTGTTCCCCGGCCATCGGCCCGGTCCAGGTCAGCGCACCGATCGCCGACCGCACCCGCTCGCACACCTCGCGTGCCACCCGGTCGTCCAGGCCGTCCAGCAGCAGCGCGAACTCCTCGCCGCCCCAGCGCACCGCGAGGTCGTCCTCGCGCAGCGCGTCGCGCAGCGTGCCGGCGACCCGGACCAGCACCTCGTCGCCGGTCTGGTGCGACCAGGTGTCGTTCACCCGCTTGAAGTGGTCCACGTCCACCAGCGCGACGGCGAACGGCCGGCCGCTCTCGGCGCGTGCGGCGATCTCGCGGTCCAGCTCCCGCCGGTTGGCCAGCGCGGTCAGCGGGTCGTGCGCCGCCTCGTGGGCCAGCCGGGCGTTGCGCCGCTCCAGCGCCTCGGACCGGCGGCGCTCCGACTCGGCCTGCCGCTCCGCCTGCTCCACCTCCATCCGCGCGCCGAGCAGCATCGCGCGCCGCTCGGCCATCGCGTCGGTCAGCCGCACGGTCAGGTCGTACAGCTCGTGCAGCGCGCGCAGGGCGCCGTCCAGGTCGCCGACCCGCTCCAGCGCCGCGACCCGGACACGCAGCAGCTCCTGCCGCTCGGCGGGCCGGCGCGTCTCCTCCGCGACCCGCAGCCCGGTGGCGGTCTCCTCGGCCGCCGCCTCGTCCAGGTCCTGCGCGAGCAGCACCTGCGCCCGCACCCGGTGCAGCACGAGCTGCTGCGCGCCGCCCGGGAAGCCGGCCAGCATCGCGGCGGCGGTGTCCAGCACCGCGCCGGCCGCGATCGCGTCGCCGGCCAGCAGGTGGGCCGTGGCCACGGTGAACCGCGCGTCGATCGCGGTCCGGCTCAGGCCCGCGGCGTCGGCCTCCCCCACCGCCTCCAGCGCGAGCGACAGGGCATGCCGTGCGGAGGCCCGCGCCCCGCGCGGGTTCTGGTCGGCGACCCGGCGGCTGGTCTCGACGAAGGTCCGGGCCAGGTGGGCCAGCGCGATCGACGCACGGTCCGGGTCGCCGGCGGCCAGCCAGAGCCGACGCGCCTGGGTCAGCACCCCGGCTGCCTGCGGAGCGAACCGGGGCATCGCGGTGTAGACCGTGCCCAGCATGGTCAGCACGTCCGCCGTGCCCGCCCGGTCGTCCGCCTCGCGGCGCAGCTCGGCGGCGCGGGTCAGCAGGTCGACCGCGTCCTCCACGTGCCCGAGGTCGTGGTGCACCATCCCCTGCCGGGCCAGCGCGCGCGACTGCCAGACGAGCTCCCCGTGCTCCTCGGCGAGGCGCTCGGCGCGGGCCGCCCGTTCCAGCGCCCGGGAGTCCTCGCCCAGCGCGTGGTGCGCCACGGCGGCGTGGTAGCACATCCGCATCTCGGCCAGCCGCTGCCCGCCCATCCGCGCGAGCGGGATCAGCTCGCCCGCGCGTCGGACGCACGCCCGCGCGTCCGACTCCGCCAGCAGCGCCAGCTCGTCGACGGCACGCTCCCAGGCGCCCGGGAGCGCACCTGCCAGCTCCGAGTCGAGGTCGACGATGTTCGTGGCGGGGTCCGTGTTCGTCTCGGGGTGGTCGCTGGGCGGGGCCCTCGTCCAGGCAGAACCCCTCACCACCCTTCATCGGGTGCCCTGCGCCCGCCTTGAGCCCCGTCCCGCCGCGTCACCCGACCGGGCACGGCGACGTCACCCGACCGGCTTCCCGACCCGCTCCCCGCCGGCCCGCCCGCCGCCCGGCTCCCCGGGCCGGCTCCCCGGGAACCCGGCCCCGCAGTCCGGGACCCTAGAGGGTCCAGCGCCGACCGGTCTGGTCCAGGAACTCCAGCACCGCGGCCACCCGCCGGTTCTGCGCGTCGTCCTCCAGCTCGAGCCGCTGGTAGATGCCGCGCAGGTGGCTCTCCACCGAGCGGGCGGACAGGTCCAGGCACTCGGCGACGGCCTGGTTGGACAACCCCTCCGCGACCAGCCGGAGCACCTGGAACTGCGTCGCGGTCAGCTCGGCCACCGCCGAACCCTCGCGCGGCTCCGAGCGCCGGACCAGGTACGGGTCGATCACCACGCTGCCGCGCGCGACGGCGATCACCGCGCCGGTGAGCACGTCCGGCGTGAAGGTGGACCGCTTGGACAGATAGCTCCACGGGCGCACCATCTCGTTGCGCACCGCCGAGAACAGCCCCATGTGGTCCTGGCTGGACAGCAGCATCACCGACAGGTGCGGGTCCGCCCGCTGCAGCGCGACACCGAGGGAGACGCCGTTGCCGTCCCCGAGCGTCACGTCCACCAGCACGACGTCCGTGCTGCCGGGCTCGATCGCCAGGCGCGCCTCCTCGAGGCCGGGCACGGCGTGCACCACGCGCAGCCCAGGGTGGTCGCAGATCGTCCGCTCGAGCAGGGTGCGCGTCAGCCCCTCGTCCTCGACGATGCTGACCCGCACCTCGCGGTCCGGCTCGGAGCGGCGAGGTGGCACCAGGCGCGTGGTCGGGGTCAGCACCTCGCCGGCCTCGTCCACCCGCACCGGCTTCGGCGTCCCCCGCCCGCTGAGGTCCGCCAGCACCTCCACCACCGTGCCCGGAGCGCTGCCGCCCACGGGTCGGTCCTGCTGCATCGCCATGCAGCGCTCCCCTCGTCAGACCCGTCCGGTCCCTCCAGGACGGGTTCGGCACGGCCGGGCCGCCTGCCCCGGTGCACCGTCCCGGACGTGCCTGAGCACGCCGGAACGCCCGACGATGGCACGCCGAGCGGTACCCGGGTGCACGTGGCTAGGTAGAACCACTGGTCCGATCGCGGGCTACCACGCGGACCGCACCACCTCCTCGTCGTCCACGGCGGCGGAGAACTCGGCGTCGGCGAACAGGCTCGCCACCCCGGAGACCTGCTTCAGCCGGAGCAGCTCGTCCGCATCCATCCCGATCTGCGCCATGATCCACGCGTCACCCATGCCCGCCTCCACCAGCTGAGCGACGATCGAGGTCATCAGCTCGACCGAGTGCGTGCCACGAGCCCGGTTGTGCCGGATCGTGGAGGCCATCCGGTTCGGCAGGTCGCGGTCGATCACCGACACCGGGAGCAGCCCGTGCTCGCGCTCGCGGACCCGCTCGGAGGTCAGCATCACCTGGTAGCGGTGAAATCCGTCGACGATCTCGTACGCGTCCTCGTCCGGCAGGTGGTAGCAGACCACCGGCATGGTGTAGCCGTCCTCCCAGATGCTGCGCTCCAGCAGCACCATCTCCGGCGGCGCCATGACGTTCGGGTTGTAGGCGTTCGCCCGCACCTGCGCCACCGGCACCGGGCGCACCCGGTACACCGGGGACCGTCGCTGCTCGCTCATCCCAGAGCCTCCTCGAAGATCGCCAGCGCACTCTCGCGGATCTCGCGCTCGGACTTGGTCGGGCCGAACCCCATCGCCCGGCAGGTGTAGTCGTTGCGCAGGATCGTCAGGCACATCCGCTTGTAGGTCGGCACCGAGGTGGCGTCCCGGATCCCCGGCAGGTCGTCCGGGTAGTCCCAGAACCGCACCACCTCGTGCGGCACGGAGTACCGGCGCGTGCCGCGTGGCTCGCCCAGGTACTCGGCGTGCACCCCGGCGGCCTGCAGCGCGCGCACCGTCGTGGTGCGCAGCGCACCACCCTTCACCGTCCAGTACCGCACCGAGCTGGCGAACTTGGTCAGGTACCGCGTCCGGGCGGCCTCGGGCAGCGTGGCCAGCAGCAGCCGCAGGTAGGAGCGCCAGGTGTGCCCCTTCGGCAGCCGCACGCGTCGGGACGCCATGGCGGGCGAGGCGCCGTAGATCGCCGCGAAGTTCGCCCCGTTCACCCGCCCCACCAGCCGCGACCACATCTCCGGCTCGATCACCCGGTACAGCTGGAGCTGGTGCAGCCCCTGGCTGATGAACGGCGAGGACACCCGCATCCGGAACGGGGGCACCCCCGCCTGGTACATCAGGTCGTACAGCCGGTTGTACGACCAGCCGAACCGGGCGTGCGCGTGCCACACGTCCGACAACGACCAGTCGTGCACCGGGTAGGCCTTCACGACGCCCGGCGCCATGACCGAGGTCCAGCGCAGCCCCTGGTGCACCGCGTGCTTGTCGACCCGGTGGATCGCCGCGTACCGGTGCAGCGACTCCTGCGTACGGATGCCGACCAGCACCGCCGTGCGACGCGCGCCGGTGGTCTCGTGCAGCCAGCGCACGACGTCCTCCTGGAACTCGTAGTCCGGGACCCCGTCGTACCGGGGGAAGCCCGGCGGCAGGTTCCCGGTGTGCAGCACGCCGGGGTGCTCCGGCAGGTCCCGCACCCACAGCGTCCGCTCGTCCGGGGCCCATGGACGCCAGTGGTCGGCGTACATCGTGGCGGCGCAGCCCGCTGCGACGGGCAGGCAGACCCGCCACGGCACCACCAGGTCCGGGTGCTCGGTCAGCATCTCGTCCACGAACCGGGTGGTGGCGGTGTACTGGCCCTCGTAGTCCAGGTGGAGCACGTGCACCGGCCGGGTGGTCCCGCGCTCACGCATCCGGTCCAGCAGCAGGTGCAGCAGCGCCCCGGAGTCCTTGCCGCCGGAGAATGCGACCACGATCGTGTCGAAGTCCGCGAGCACCCGGTCCAGGCGCTCGCGCGCGGCGTCCAGCACCGTGCGGCGTGCCCCGTTCCCGGGAACGGCGACGGGGCGCAGACCGATGGGTCTCGTCCCGCTGGTCGGCGTGTCGGTGGTCGGCATCGGCTGGCTCCTCGCTCTGCGCACCTGGTGACGTGTCCCACTGGACACCCGATCGGGACCGTGGTCGTGCCGACCTGCGTGTTTCTACCCGGCGGAGCCGACGACGAGCACGCTGGCACCGGCGGGAGCGTCGTCGCTACGATCGGGCGCAGCGGGGCGATCGGCCCGCGCACGAGCGATCGGCAGGTGCCCCGTGGTCCGTCTCCTCCTCCGCGTCCTGATCAACCTCGCCACCGCCGCGATCGGGCTGCTGGTGGCCGCGTGGCTGGTGGACGGCGTGCGCGTCACCGCGGCCGGCTTCGTGGTGGCCGTGGTCGTGTTCGCCGCTGCGCAGGCGATCCTGTCGCCGTTCATCTTCAACATCGCCCGGCAGCACGCCGCGCCCATCCTCGGCGGGATCGGTCTGGTGTCCACGCTGGTCGCGCTGCTGGTCGCGACGCTGTTCTCCGGCGGGCTGACCATCTCCGGCGTGCTCGCCTGGGTGCTCGCGCCGCTGGTGGTGTGGATCGTGACCGCGCTCGGCGGCTGGGTGCTCGGTGCGCTGGTGCTGAAGAACCGGGCCGAGCGGCGGCGGGAGAAGCGCGCCGCCTGACGCCCCGCCGCTCACTGCGCAGGCGATGCCCCGGCGTCCAGCAGGGCGGTCCGGTGCCGACCGACCGGCACCATCAGCGGCGTCCCGGACACCGGGTCGGTGACCACCTGGGCACGCAGGCCGAACACGGCCTGCACCGTCGCCGGGGTGAGCACCTCGGCCGGGGTCCCGGCTGCGTGCACCCGCCCGCCCGCGACCGCCACCAGATGGTCGGCATACCGGGCCGCGAGGTTCAGGTCGTGCAGCACCAGCACGATCGTCGTGCCGCGGGCGGCGTTCAGGTCCACCAGCAGGTCCAGCACCTCGACCTGGTGCGCCACGTCCAGGAAGGTGGTCGGCTCGTCCAGCAGCAGCACGTCGGTCTGCTGCGCGAGCGCCATCGCGATCCAGACCCGCTGCCGCTGCCCGCCGGACAGCTCGTCCACCGGGCGGTCCGCCAGGTCGCGCACGTCTGCGGCGACCAGCGCCTCCGCCACCGCCTCGTCGTCCTGGCGGGACGCGCGGGCGAACATCCGCTGGTGCGGGTGCCGGCCGCGCCCGACCAGGTCGCTGACCGTGATGCCCTCCGGGGCGATCGGCTGCTGCGGCAGCAGGCCGAGGGTGCGGGCGAGCTGCTTGGCGGGCACACCGTGCACGGCGGCGCCGTCCAGCAGCACCTGGCCGTCCTGCGGCGCGAGCAGCCGGGACATCGCGCGCAGCAGGGTCGACTTGCCGCACGCGTTCGCGCCGACCACCGCGGTGATCCGGCCCGGCGGCACCACCAGGTCCAGCCCGGTGATCACCGTCCGGTCCTGGTAGCCGAGCGTGAGGTGCCGCGCCTCCAGGGTGTGCCGGGGCCGACGGGCGGATGGCTGGGCGGACGGCTGGGCGGGTGTCACAGGGACCCTCCGGCGCGGTTGGTGCGGACGAGGAGATACAGCAGGTAGGGCGCGCCGAGCACGCCGGTCACCACACCGACCGGGTACCGGGAGCCGAAAGCGAACTGGCCGCAGTAGTCCGCGAGCAGCACCAGCAGCGCGCCGACCAGGGCCGCGGGCACCAGCAGCGAGCCGCACGGCCCGACCAGCCGGGACGCCAGCGGGCCGGCCAGGAACGCCACGAACGCGATCGGCCCGGCCGCCGCGGTCGCGAACGAGAGCAGCGTCACGGCCACCAGAACGCCGACCAGCCGGGTGCGGTCCACCCGCACACCGAGCGCGGCCGCCGTGTCGTCGCCGAGCTGCAGCAGGGCCAGGGACCGGCCGTGCGCCAGCAGCACCGGTCCGAGCAGCACCAGCGCCACGGCCAGCGGGCGGGTCTGCGCCCAGGTCGCACCGTTCAGGCTGCCGGTCAGCCAGCGCATCGCGTCCTGCAGGGCCCAGTCGGGTGCGCGGTCCAGGATGAAGGCGGTCGCGCTCTGCAGCACCGCGGACACCCCGATGCCGACCAGCACCAGCCGGGTGCCGGCCACCCCGCCCCGGTAGGACAGCAGGTAGACCAGCAGCGCGACGCCGAGGCCCGCGACGATGGCGAACGCCGACACCCCGGCCCCGTCCAGGCCGAGCACCACGATCGCGAACGCCGCCGCCGTGCTGGCACCAGAGCTGATCCCGATGATGTCCGGGCTGGCCAACGGGTTGCGGAGCATGGTCTGGAACGTCACGCCGGCGACCCCGAAGGCCAGGCCGGCCAGCAGGCCGAGCGTGGCACGGGGCAGCCGCAGCGTGCCGACGGTGAAGGCCGCCCCGGCCGCGTCCCGGCCGAGCAGCACGTCCAGCACCTCGGCCGGGGTGTGCACGGTCCGGCCGACCATCAACGTCACGGCGTACACCGCGACGACGAGCAGCACCAGCACGCCGGTCACCAGGCGCCGGCGGCGGTCCCGGTCGTGACGTGCGGCCCGCACCCGCTCGGCACCGGTCGCGACGCGGGTCGCGACCGTGCCGTCGGCCGCGTCCGGCACCGTGCCCGCAGCCGTGCCCGCGACCGCTCTCACAGCGCACCGACCGTGCGCCGGCGGACCACCCAGACGAAGAACGGGGCGCCGAGGAACGCCGTGATGATGCCGACGGCGATCTCCTCGGGCCGGGCGACCAGCCGACCGAGCACGTCCGCGCCGGTCAGCAGGACGGCCCCGGCCAGCGCGGAGAACGGCAGCAGCCACCGGTGGTCCACGCCGACCAGCAGCCGGCACAGGTGCGGCACCACCAGCCCGACGAAGCCGATCGGCCCCGCCACCGCGGTGACCGCCCCGCAGAGCACCACCGCGCCGAGCGAGGCCGCCGCCCGGACGAGGGCGACCCGCTGGCCGAGACCGGCCGCCAGGTCGTCCCCGAGGGCGAGCAGGTTCAGGCCGCGCGCGGACAGCAGGCAGATCGCGCCGCCGACCAGCAGGAACGGCCAGACCACCGCGAGCTGGGACCAGCTCCCGCCCCCGACGCCGCCGATCTGCCAGGACTGCACGTTCTCCCCCAGGTCGTTGCGGCCGAGCACGATCGCGCTGATGAACGAGGACAGCGCCGCAGAGGTCGCCGCCCCGGCCAGGGCGAGCTTCAGCGGGGTCGCTCCCCCGCCGCCCAGCGACCCGATGGTGTAGACGACCGCAGCGGTGACGGCCGCGCCGAGGATCGCCGCACCGACGTAGCCGCGCGCGGTCGACAGCCCGGTCCAAGACATCGCGACCACCACGGCCAGCGAGGCACCGGTGTTCACGCCGAGGATGCCGGGGTCGGCCAGCGGGTTGCGGGTCACCCCCTGCATCACGACCCCGGCGACGCCGAGCCCGGCCCCGGCGACCAGCGCCAGCACGGTGCGCGGCAACCGCTTGGCCACAGCGGCCTGGTCGAATCCCTCCGGGGTGCCGCCGAACGCGGCCCGCACCCCGTCCAGCACGGCGTCCCAGCCCACCACCCGGGACCCGAGCGCCACAGACAGCACCGCGACCACGACCAGCACGGCCAGCAGCACCAGCAGCCCGAGCGCACGGGCCCGCGCCGGCCGCCGCACCACGGCCAGCGCGTGCTGGTCGGGTGCGGCGGCCGGCGTGCCCTGCACGGTGCCGTGCGAGGCCGACAGGGTCACGCGGCCCGGTCGGCCGCGGTGGCGATCAGGCTCAGGTAGTCGTCCAGCACCCAGGAGATCGCCAGCGGGGTCGGGTTCGCGGCGGTGCCCAGCGGCTGGTCGCTCGGCAGCGCGACGACCGCCCCGTTCGCGACCGCCGGGATCTGGGAGAGCACCGGGTCGGCGGCCAGCGCCTCGATCATCGACTCGTCGCCGTAGGTGACGATCACGTCGACGTCGCTGAAGGTGTCGGCCTGCTCGGTGCTGACCGTGATCGCGAACTCGTCGGTGGCGGCCGAGGCGTCCAGCACGCTCTGCGGATCGGTCAGGCCGAGATCGGAGAAGAAGGACACCCGGGTGTCGTGCGTGGAGTAGAAGCTGATCTCGCTCAGGTCGGTCGGGTCCACGTGCGTCATGAACGCCACCGTGGTGCCCTCCAGCTGCGGGTAGGCGGCGACCTCGTCCGCCATCTCCTGCTCCAGGTCCGCGATCAGCTCGTCGCCCTCGGCGGCCATCCCCATGCCGGCGGCGTTGTACTCGATCATCTCGCGCCAGTCGGTGCCCCACGCGTTGTCCGGGTAGGCCACGACCGGGGCGATCTCGCTCAGCGTGTCGTAGTCCTCCTGGGTCAGGCCGGAGTAGGCCGCCAGGATCACGTCGGGGTCGGTGCCGGCCACGGCCTCGAAGTCGATGCCGTCGCCCTCGTCGAACAGCACCGGGGTCTCGCCGCCGAGCTCTGCCAGCCGCTCCTCGACCCAGGGCAGCATCCCGTCGCCGTCGTCGTCGCCGAAGTTGGCAGCCGCCATGCCCACCGGCACGATGCCGAGGGCGAGCGGCACCTCGTGGTTGGCCCACGCGACGGTAGCGATGCGCTCGGGCTGCTCCTCGATCACGGTGGTGCCGAACGCGTGCTCGATCGTCACGGGTTCGAAGTCCGTGCCGGCCGCCGTGGTGGTGGCGTCGTCGGCTGCGTCGTCGGTACCGGTGGAGCAGGCAGCGAGGCCCAGCGCGAGCAGGGCGGCCGCGGAGGCGGCGAGCCAGCGGGGTGCGGGAGACATGAGGTCCTTCCGGGCAGGGCGAGGCCGTCGGTGACGGCCGGGACGGTGCCGACCCCCTCGCGCGGCTTCAGCGAGGTAAGGATTGCCTCACCAAAGATAGAGAGCACACAGGCTGTGCGCAATCGCGCCATCACGACATCAGATCTTGCAGAAGTGACAGCCTGTCCGGCGCACCGGCCTCGAGCGCCGCCGGCAGCCCGCGACCGGCCCCGTCGGTCAGTCGCGCGGATCCGCCCGGAACGCCCCCGGCGTGAGCCCGGTGACCCGCCGGAACGCGGTGCCGAACGCGCTCACCGAGCGGAAGCCCACCAGGGCCGCCACGTCAGTCAGCTCCGCACCCTGCGCGATCAGCATCACGGCGCGCTGCGCCCGCGCGGTCGCCGCCCACCGGCTGAACCCGAGCCCGGTCTCGGCCTGGAAGGCCCGGCCCAGCGTGCGGGTGCTCACCCCGAGCCGGGCCGCCCACTGCGCGAGCGAGGTCTGGTCCGCCGGGTCCGCCTCCAGGGCGGCCACCACCGGGGCCAGCACCGACGAGGTCGGTACCCGGAGCACCAGCTCGTGCGGCGCCGGCACCACCAGGTCCAGCACCACCGCCTCGGTGCGCTCCCGGGCGTCCGGGTCCAGGGCGGTCCCGTTCAGCCGGTCCAGCAGCAGCCGGAGCAGCGGGGTGATCTGCACGGCGACCGGACCCGTCGCGATCGCCGGAGCGGCGTGCACGCTGAGCTGGGCGGCGCGGTGCAGCACCCCCGCCGGCGCCTCCCCCGAGTGCCGCACCCCGGCCGGGATCCACAGGCCGAGCGTCGGCGTGACGGTCTACACCCTCTCGCCGACCACCGCCACCGACGCCCCCCGGTCGTGCCAGAGCAGCTCGTGCGTGGGATGGGCGTGCTCGGCCCACCGGGTCGGGGCGTGCAGCGTCTCGTAGGTGCCGCACACGCGGTACGGCACGTCCAGCTCGCCCGCGTCGTACACCGGCAGCCGCCGGGTCTCGCTCCGGACCTCCACGACAGGGGGCAGCGGCTCGCTCACCCCCGCAGGGTACGCAGTCCCCTGCGGCGGCGGCTCCCGGGCGGTCGACCGGGAGGGTCGTCCGCGGTCAGCCGCGCACCCGCGGTCGCGACCACCACAGCGACAGCCCCACGGCCACCAGGACGAGCAGGGCGCCGGCGGCCGCGAACCAGGCAGCCACGTCCTGGTCCTCGTACACCACGGACATCGTGGACGGCAGGTCGGACAGCGCCGAGCCGAGCTGGTCGGCGTTCTCCGCCCGGTAGTACTCGCCGCCGGTCGCGTCGGCCACCGCCGTCAGCGTGGCCTCGTCGATGGTCTGGCTCGGTCCCGCCCCGCCGCCGGACCCGCCCGCTGCGCCGGCCGACCCGCTGGTGACCTCCGAGGCGTCGCACACCGAAGCGGCTGCCTCGTCGGTGCCGAACCCGATCGTGTACACCCGCACGCCACGCGCCGCCGCCTGCTCGGCCGCCGTGGCCGGCTCGACGCCCTGGGAGTTCGCGCCGTCGGTGAGCACCACGATCGCGGCCGCCGCGTAGTCGGCGTCCTCGTCCGCCTCGACCTCGACGCCGGTGGCCGCGACCGAGGAGTCCACCTCGGCGATCGCGTCGATCGAGGCGAGGATCGCCTGGCCGATCGCCGTGCCGCGCGAGGTGGTGAGCGCGTCGATCGCCTCGACCAGCGCGTCGGTGTCGTCCGTGGGCGGCACCACCAGGCCGGCGGTGCCGGAGAACGCCACCAGGCCGATCCGGGCGGTGCCGGCCTGCTGCTGCACGAACTCGGTGGCCGCCTCCTTCGCCACGGTGAGCCGGTTCGGGTCGATGTCGGTGGAGCACATCGAGGAGGACACGTCGAACGCCAGGATCACGGTGGTGCCGTCCGCCGCGACCGGCACCTGCACCTGCGGCCGGGCGGCACCGACGGACAGCACCACCAGGGCGAGCACCAGCAGGGCGGCCGGCAGCCGCCGGGTCCACCGGCCCCGGGCCGGTACCGCCGAGCGCACCAGGGCGATCGAGGTGACCCGGACCGCGGCCTGCCGCCGGCGATGCGCCAGCAGCCACCAGGCGAGCAGGACGGCGGGCACCACCAGCAGGACGAGCAGCGCGAGCGGCCAGGCGAACGACATCAGACGATCCTTCCGGTACGCAGCACCGTGAGCACCGCGCCGACCGCGAGCAGCGCCGCGGCGAGGGCGGACAGCGCGCCGGCCAGCGGCAGCTCCTCGTCCGACACCTCCAGGCGCAGGTCGATCGAGTCGGCGACGTCGTCCAGCTCCGCGGCGTCGTCCAGGGCGTGGTACGAGCCGTCGGTGGTCTGCGCGATCGTCTGCAGCGTCTCGGCGTCCAGAGCGGTCTGCAGCTGGTAGCCGTCCACCTCCACCGTGGTGCCGGCCGTGGTCCCGACCCCGACCGTCTCGATGTGCACGCCCGCCGCCTGCGCCACGGCGGCGGCGGTCGCGGCATCGGTGGCCCCGCCGGTCTCCTCGCCGTCGGAGAACAGCACGATCGTCGCCGAGCCCCAGTACCCGAGGTCCGGCACCGTGCCGTCCTCGCCGATCGTCACCGTGCTGCCGGTGATCGCCGACAGCGCCGTGAGGATCGCCTCGCCGATCGAGGTGCCGCCGGACACGGTCAGCCGCTGCACGGCGTCGGCCGCGGCGGTGTGGTCCGCGCTCGGCTGCGCGGTGGTCAGCGCGCCCTCCTGGAACGCCACCAGGCCGATGTCCACCGAGGTCGGCTGCGCCGCGATGAACGCCAGCGCGGCCTCCTGCGCGGCAGCCAGCCGGGTCGGGTCCACGTCGTCGGCACCCATGCTGTTCGAGGTGTCGATCGCCAGCACCACCGTGCCCGCGGCCCGCGGCACCGGGATCGCCGCAACCGGTCCGGCCGCCGCCAGCGCGAGCACGGCCAGACCGGCCAGGGTCAGCCAGAGCCCGGGGCGCCGCGCACGGGGCGCGACCATCCCGGCGGCGGTGAGCACGGCGGTCCGGCGCCGGCCCAGCCGCACGACCGCGACCGCCAGGGCCAGCACCAGCAGCAGGCCCGCGACCAGCAGCGCAGGACGCTCGACGGTCATCGGCCCCTCCCCCCGGTCCGCCCGACGATCTCGACCAGCGTCTCGGCCAGGTCGCGGTCGGTGCCCACCCGGTGCACCGGCACCGCGGCCCGTCGCATCCCGTCGGCGATCGCGGCCTCCCGCGCCGCCGCGGCCGCGCGCAGCCCCGCACGGAACTCCGGGTCGCCCGAGTCGACCACCAGCTGCTCGCCGGTCTCCGCGTCCTGGACGACCACCAGGCCGACCTCGGGCAGGGCGTCGTCCACCGGGTCGGCGATCCGCAGGGCCACCACGTCGTGCCGCTGGGCCAGCCGGAGCAGCGGTCGCGCCCAGTCCCCCACGCCGATCAGGTCGGACAGCACCAGCACCAGCGAACGTCGCTGCGCCAGCGCGGCCACCGAGGTCAGCATCGCGGCCAGGTCCGTGGTGCTGCCGGTGGTGCCGGTCCCGCGACCGCGCCGCCGACGCGCAGCACGCCGCGGCGCCGGACCGGCCGGCCGCGGCGCGGTCCGCTCCAGCTCGGTGGCGATCACCAGCGCCTGGCGCCGGCCGGTGCGCGGCGGGACCACCCGCACCGCACCGGTGTCGTACAGCACCGCGCCGACCCGGTTCCCGCCCCGGCCGAGCAGCCGGGCGAGCACCAGGGCGAGCTCGGTCAGCGTGCCGTCCTTGCCCCGGCCGTCGGCGCCGGCCGCCATCGAGGCGGACCGGTCCAGCACCAGCCAG
The DNA here is from genome assembly GCA_036404115.1 of Cellulomonas sp. Lineage (GTDB taxonomy): Bacteria > Actinomycetota > Actinomycetes > Actinomycetales > Cellulomonadaceae > Cellulomonas. Next base: position 40,608 of record DASWPG010000006.1, on the reverse strand, counting down.
GCGGTGATCTCCCGGTCCTCGGTGAACTCGCGCAGGTACGGCTCGTCCATCCGGGCCGTGACGTTCCAGTCGATGTGCCGGGCGTCGTCGCCCTCGGAGTAGGCGCGCAGCCCGGCGAGGTCGAGCCCCGCACCGCGCTGCGCGGTCCGGTACGCCCCCTGCAGCCGGCCGTCCAGCCGGCGCAGGACCCGCCACTCCAGGCGGAGCAGCAGCTGGTCGGACGCGGTGGTCACCACCGGCTCAGCGGTCCTGCAGCACGACCGGCGGCGCCGGCACCGCGGCGGCGACCCGGGTCACCACCGCGTCGGCGTCCACGCCGTCGGCCAGCGCCTCGTAGGACAGCACCACGCGGTGCCGGAGCACGTCCAGCGCCAGCTCGGAGACGTCCTGCGGCAGCACCCAGGCCCGGCCGCGCAGGTAGGCCAGGGCACGGGCACCGAGCACCAGCGCGATCGACGCGCGCGGGCTGGCGCCGTAGGTCACGTAGCGGTCCAGGTCGCCCAGCCCGACCGTCGCGGGCGTCCGGGTCGCGGTGACCAGGCGCACCGCGTAGTCGACGATCGCCGGGTCGACGTACACCTCGGCGGCGGCCTGCTGCATCCCGATCAGGTCCTCCGGCGACAGGATCGCCCGCACCACCTCGGCCGGCAGCAGCGCGCGCTGCACGATCGCGTGCTCCTCGGCGACCGACGGGTAGTCCACGACCACCTTCATCATGAACCGGTCCACCTGCGCCTCGGGCAGCGGGTACGTGCCCTCCGACTCGATCGGGTTCTGCGTGGCCATCACCAGGAACGGGCGCGGCACCTTGTAGGTCTCCCGGGCGATCGTCACCTGGCGCTCCTGCATCACCTCCAGCAGCGCGCTCTGCACCTTGGCGGGCGCCCGGTTGATCTCGTCCGCCAGCAGGAGGTTCGCGAACACCGGCCCCAGCACGGTCTGGAACTCCCCCGAGGACTGGTGGAACACCCGGGTGCCCACCAGGTCGGCCGGCACCAGGTCCGGGGTGAACTGGATCCGCTGGAACTGCCCGCCGATCGCGTGCGCCAACGAGCGGACCGCCAACGTCTTGGCCAGGCCCGGCACGCCCTCGACCAGCAGGTGGCCTCCGGACAGCAGCGCGACCGCCATCCGCTCCAGCAGCAGGTCCTGGCCGACGATGGTGCGCTTGACCTCGAACAGCACCTGCTCGAGCGGGTTGGCGTCCTGGTCGCTGCTCGTGCTCATCGTGCTCCTGCCGTCGTGGTTGGGGTCGGGGTCGGGGTCGGTGCCCGGCCGGTCACAGCTGTGGTCCCTGCCCGCCCGTGCCGCCGTCGACCGCGGCCGCGATCGGCACCGCGAAGCCGATCCCGGCGAACGCGCCGTCCTCGCCCGGGTCCGCGATCGCGACCACGATGCCCACCACCGTGCCGGTCTCGTCCAGCAGCGGGCCGCCGGAGCTGCCCGCGTTCACCGAGGCGTCGAACTGGATCAGCCCGTCGATCTCGCCGGCCGCGGTCTCGCCCGACCGCTCCAGGCCGGACACCACCCCGGTCGAGAGGCTGAGGGTCAGCTGCAACGGGTTGCCGATCGCGATCACGGTCGCGCCGACCTCCACCCCGCCGCCGATCGTCGCGGGCACCAGCACCTCGGGCAGGGTCGCGGGCAGCAGGCTCGCGATGTCGGTGGTCGCATCGGTCGCGGACACCGTGGCAGTCGACTCGGTGCCGTCCGCGAACGTCACCGTCACCGCGCTGCCGTCCGCGATCACGTGGTTCGCGGTCAGGATCGTGCCGTCGTCCGCCGCCACCACGCCCGACCCGAGGGACCCGTCCGCGGTGCGGACCACCACCACCGACGCGGCCACCGTCTCGTAGACGTCGGTCACCGTCGGCGCCGCGCTCGTCGTCGCGGTCGCGGCCGGCGCGTCCTCGGCGTCCGCCGCCGCGCCCGCCGAGCCCAGCCGGTAGGCCAGCAGCGCCACCACCACGGCCAGCACCACCGCCGCGGCGCCGGAGACCGTGGCCAGCGCGGCCAAACCACGTCGTCGGGACGGCCGGGCGGGTCCGGCTGCCGGTGCCGGCGCTGCGGGCTGCAGTGCGTCCGCGGAGGGACTGCGCGGGGTCGGCGCCATGCCGGGACGGTAGCCGCGTCGGTTGTGGGCCGGCTGTGCATCCTGCGGGCCGCCGGTGGCGCACCGTGCCCGAGGACCCGGCGCGTGCCGTTTCGGCATCGGGATTGCGGCACCGGCCCGGCCGCCGCGTACCGTCTGCCCCAACCTACTGAGAACAGTTCTCATATTGAAGGGAGGGGCGGGTGCCGAACGACGCCGCGGCCGCGCGCCCCGCCACGGCCCCACCTCGCGCCGCCCGGCCCGGACGTACGGTCTGGACGGCAGCGGTCGCCGTCGTGGTGCTGGTCGGCGCGATCGGTGTGCTGGTCGGCCAGGTGGACGTCCCGCCGGCCCGGATCGCCCGGGTGCTCGCCACGCACCTGCTCGGCGCCCCGTCCACGGCCACCGGCGTGCAGGACCAGATCGTCTGGGACGTGCGGCTGCCCCGGGTGCTGGCCGGCGTCCTGGTCGGCGGGGCGCTCGCCGTCACCGGCGTGGTGATCCAGGCCGTCGTGCGCAACCCGCTCGGCGACCCGTACGTGATCGGCGTGACCCCGGGCGCGAGCCTCGGGGCGGTCGGCGCGATCGTGCTCGGCGCAGGCGCTGCGGGGATCGCCGGGTCCGCGTTCCTCGGTGCGATGGCGGCGTTCGCCCTGATCGTGGCCCTCGCGCGACGCGGCGGCGGCTGGGCGCCCGGCCGGGTGGTGCTGTCCGGCGTCGCGATCGGCTATCTGCTCTCCGCCGGGACCTACCTCCTGCAGGTGATGGCCACCCCGGCCGAGCTGCAGCGCGCCCTGCTCTGGACGCTGGGCTCGGTCGCCGGGGTCGGCTGGTCCGACCTGCCGTTGCTGACCGCCGTCACGATGGCCGGCGCCGCCTGGCTCCTGCTGCGCGCCCGGTGGCTGGACTCCCTCGCGGCCGGCCCCGAGCTGGCCCGCTCCCAGGGCGTGCCGGTCGGCCGGTTCCAGCTGGAGCTGATGGGCGTGGCCGCGCTGGTCACCGGGTGCGTCGTCGCCGTGGTCGGCGGGATCGGCTTCGTCGGCCTGGTGGTCCCGCACGCGGCCCGGCTGCTGGTCGGCGCCGCGCACCGCCGGCTGCTCGCGGCCAGCCTGCTGCTCGGCGGCGCCTTCCTGCCGGCGGCCGACATCGTCGCCCGGACCGTGCTGGCCCCCACCGAGCTGCCGATCGGCGTCGTGACCGCCGCGATCGGCGCCCCGCTGTTCATCGCCCAGCTCGCCCGCACGGCGCCGGCATGAGCGTCGACGTCGCCGGGGTGCAGGTGCGCCTGGCCGGCCGCACCGTGCTGGACGAGATCACCCTGTCCGTACCGGACGGCGCGATGGTCGGGCTGCTCGGCCCGAACGGGTCCGGCAAGTCGACCCTGCTCCGCACGCTCTGGCACGCCCTGTCCCCCGCGGGCGGCACCGTGCTGCTGGACGGGGCCGACGTCGCCCGGCTGAGCACCCGGGACCTCGCCCGCCGGGTCGCGGTGCTGCTGCAGGACGACGGCACCGACCCGCGCAGCACCGCCCGCGAGGTGGTCTCCACCGGACGCCTGCCGCACCGCCCGATGGTCGGCGCCGACCCCGACCCCGACGACCCGGTCACCGGGGCGCTCGCCGCCGCCGGCGCGGCCGACCTCGCCGACCGGCGGATCGGCACGCTGTCCGGCGGCCAGCGGCAGCGGGTGCTCGCCGCCCGCACGCTCGCCCAGGCCACCCCGGTCGTGCTGCTGGACGAACCGACCAACCACCTCGACCTGTCCGCGCAGCTCGACCTGCTGGAGCTGTTCCGCCACCGCGGCGTCACCGTGGTCGCCGCGCTGCACGACCTCAACCTCGCCGCGGCCTACTGCGACCGGCTGCACCTGCTCCACCGCGGCCGGCTGGTCGCCTCCGGCACCCCGGAGCAGGTGCTCACCCCCGACCTCATCGGCGCCGTCTTCGGCGTCGCCGCCGCCCTGACCACCAACCCGCTCACCGGCACCCGCGCCGTCCACATCGGCCGGCGCACCGACACCGAAGGAACCCCATGACCACCACCCGCCACCGCACCCGCGGCCGCGCCGCGACGCCAGCCCTGCTGCTCACGGCCGGCGCCGCGGTGTCCGCCCTGGCCCTGGCCGGCTGCGCCGCCGAGACCGGTTCGACCAGCACCGCGACCGGCACCACCTCGGGCACCGCGTCCGCCGCGTACCCGGTCACCGTGACCTCGTGCGGCCAGGACTTCACCTACGACGAGGCGCCGTCGAGGGTGGTGCTCGGCAGCTACCGCACGTTCGAGACGCTGGACGCGCTCGGCGTCGCCGGCTCGGTGCACGGCTACCTGCTCGGCCCGGACGACGACGGCGTGGCCCCCACCGACCTCCCGGACGACCTGGTGATGGTCTCGGCCGACACGATCCCGGCGCGCGAGCCGGTGATCGCCGCCGAGCCGGACCTGTTCCTGTCCTACAACGAGGCGCAGCTCACCGGCGAGGGCACGCTGTCCTACGACGACCTGTCCGGCATCGGCGCGAACGCCTACGTGATGGGCGCCTACTGCGCGCAGGACCCGGACAACCTGACCATCGACTCCGTCTACGCCGACATCACCGCACTCGGCGCGATCTACGACGTGCCCGAGCGCGCGAGCGAGCTGAACGACGAGCTGCGCGCCCGCGTCGCCACGGCGGAGGACTCCCTGGACGGCAGCACCGCGACCGTGGCGGTCCTCAAGGTGATCGGCGGCACGGTCTACGCGATCGGCGGCTACCCCGCCGCAGCGATCCTGTCCGCGCTCGGCCTGACCAACCAGTTCGCCGACCTGGCCACCGCCTACGCCGAGCTCAGCACCGAGCAGGCCCTCGCGATGGATCCCGACGTCGTGCTGGTGAACTACGTCGGCGACGAGCAGACCGCGATCGACCAGCTCGCGACGCTGCTGCCGGACCTGCCCGCCGTGCAGGACGGCCGTGTCTACGGTGCCGACGAGAGCCCCGCCCAGGGTGGTGGCGTCGGGATCATCGACTCCCTGGAGTCCATCGCCACCGATGTCGCGGCGGCCACCCGATGAGCACGGACGCGCCCCTGCCCGCCGACGAGCAGCGATCCGCCCGGCGGTTCTGGGACGACGTGCAGGCCGACCCGCAGCGCACCGCGCAGCAGTTCTGGGACGACTTCTACGCCACCCGCACCTGGTCGGAGCACGGCCCCGTCAACCGGCAGCTGGTCCGCGAGGTCGAGGCCGTCCCGCCCGGCACCGCGCTCGACCTGGGCTGCGCCGAGGGCGCGGACGCGCTCTGGCTGGCCCGGCACGGCTGGATCGTCCTGGGCGTGGACGTCGCCGCCGCCGCGCTCGGCCGGGCCCGAGCGCACGCCGACCGGCTCGGTCTCGGCGACCAGGTCGCGTTCGAGCAGCACGACCTCGCGACGGGCTTCCCCACCGGCCGGTTCGACCTGGTGTCCGTCCAGTTCCTGCACTCCCCGGTCGCCGCCGCCGGCGAGCGCGAGCAGATCCTGCGCCGTGCCGCCGAGGCCGTCGCCCCCGGCGGGCGGCTGCTGGTGGTCTCGCACCACGGCATGCCCACCTGGGCCGAGCAGCACCCCGCCGCCATGACGCTGCCCACCCCCGAGCAGACCGTCGCAGCCCTGCGCCTCGACGACGACCGGTGGCGGACCGTCCGGTCCGAGGTCGTCGCGACCGAGGTCGAGAGCCCCGACGGCAGGCCCGGCACCCGCCTGGACCACGTGCTGCACGCGCTCCGCACCCCGGCGGCACCGTGACCGCACGCCACGCGGGCCTGCCTCGGCCCGAGCAGCCCGAACGGCCCGACCTGGCGCAGGCCGTCCTGCGCGAGGTCGGGCCGCGGCTGCGTGCCGCCCGCCTGCGTCGCGGCCTCACCCTGGACGCGCTCGCCGCCGAGACCGGCATCTCCGCCTCCACGCTGTCCCGGCTGGAGGGCGGCAAGCGGGCCCCGAACCTGGAGCTGCTGATCCCGGTGACCGCGGTGCTCCGGATCGGCCTGGACGACCTGATGGTCTGGGGCTCCGCCGGCCCCCGGCACCGGCCGGACCGGCAGCGCCCACGCCGGCTCGGCCCCCTCACCGTCGAGTACCTGTCGCCGCCGACCTCACCGGTGCAGACCTTCACCCTGCGGGTCGACCCCAGCCCCGAGCCGGTCCGCACCCGCAGCCACGACGGCCACCAGTGGTTCCACGTCCTGCGCGGCCGGGCCCGCGTCGTGCTGGGCGACCGCGACCTGGTGGTGAGCGCCGGCGAGTCCACCGAGTTCGACACCCGCGTCCCGCACGGCGTCGCCGCGCTGGACGGGCGCCCCGTCGAGCTGCTGGCGATCTTCAGCCACGGCGGACCGGCACGGCCGCCGGCGGTGACGCACCCGCACGCGTCCACCCGGTGACCGACCCCCTGGACCGGGCGGCGCGGTGGTCACGCACGGGCGCTCCGTGCCCTGCTGGCGTCGATGTCACGACGGTCACGATCAGCCGATCTCCTGGCGGCGCGCGGCCGCCCGGGAGCATGGTGCCCGCAGGGGGTGATGGCCGGTGCGCGGACTCGCGGCGCTGCTCGGCGCGATCCTGGTGCTCGCGACGATGGGTCTGACGGCGTGCTCCCGCGAGGCGTGCCTACCTGCCGACCTGCAACTGTCCGGCTCCGACCTGGCCGGTGGCGCGGCGGTGACGGTCAGCAGCGACGCGGCCGCCTGCGATCTCGCTCTCGACCAGGGCACCACCTACGAGCTGACCTTCGTCGCGGCGGACGAGAGCTGGCCCCTGGGCGACGTCGAGCCGGCCGCCGACGGGCAGTTCAGCGTCGAGGTCACCGTCCCGCACGACGCGCCGGACGGTCGGGCCTCGATCGACGTGACGGGGAGCCCGTACGACGAGTGCCGCGACACCGGGTCGTGCGTGGGCTACCAGGTGGACCTGCGCGTGGGATCGTGACGGTGATGATCCTGCCGGATCGCAGCCGCGGTCATCTCCGGACGTCGAGCACGAGGCCGACCTGCGGCTGCTGGCAGCCGCTCCGCTCGCTCCGTCGGGGAGATCACGCAGACCACGCCGCGCCGACATGGGGCCTCGCCCCCGGTTCCCGGACCAAGGGTCCGGGTCGCGCGAGCGGGCGCAGAAGTCGCCTGGCCCGGAAGCCGAACCTCCTGGGTCCGGACCCCCCTGTGCCCGGACCCTGCTTGCCTGCGCCCGCCGCTCCCGTGCCCACCGTGCCGGCTCCCGTGCCCACCGTGCCGGCCGGGCGGCCCGGCGAACCCGGCGCGACAGGTCGACGGGACCGCACGATGCCATCGGGCGGACACCTCGATGCGTGGCACCGTGGCGTCCCACTGATCTCACTTTCGCGAAAGATATCATGAAAGAATATTCGGTAGGCTCCCCCGCCATGAACGACGAGCTCGATCCCGCCTCGCTCGCGCTGGCCCAGCATGTCGTGCGCCTCCAGACCCTGCTCGGGGCGCGAGCCGCCCCGGTGCTTCGCGCCCACGAGATCTCCCGCAGCGAGCTCGACGTGCTCTCCACGCTCACCGAGATTGGCGAGGCGGGCGCCCGGCCCGGCGAGCTGTCGACCGCGCTGCTGCTCACCACCGGCGGGCTCAGCAACATCGTGCGGCGGCTGCACGAGGACGGGCTCGTCGAGCGCGAGGCCGACGAGGCCGACGGGCGCAGCCACCGCGTCCTGATCACCCCGTACGGCGCCGCCACGGCCGACGAGACCGCGCGGGAGGTCGGAGCAGAGCTGACGCTGGCGCTCGCCCCGGTCCCCACCTCGCTCGTCGAGGCGGCGACGCAGCTGCTCCACGAGCTGCTCGTCGTCCTCGGCGAGGACACCGCGACGCACCGCGTGCTCGAGCCGCGCGTCGCCCGGCCGGTGCCCGACGGCGCCTGATCCCGGCCGCGACGACGCCCGAGCCCCGCCTGCGTCGACGGCACCGTCCGGGAGCAGCTCGAGCGGCACGTCGAGACCGCGGCAGCCGCCGCCGCTCGTCCCGGACCGCGTGCTGGACGATACTGGCCACCCCGTGCTCGCGCTGCCGCCGAGCGATCCGCGACCCGATCCGGGAAGGACGGTCAGATGACCGGCACCGGCCACGAGCACCGCACCGCCCCAGGGGTGGGCCCGGACCCGATCCGGTCGCGGCGGTCGCTGACCCGGATGGCGCCCCGCAGCCCGCACGAGGCGGGTCGCACCGCGAGCCCGCTCGAGCTGTTCTTCGACCTGGTGTTCGTGGTCGCGGTATCCCTCTCCTCGCAGGCGCTGCACCATCTCGACGCCGAGGGGCACGTCGGCGCCGGCGCCCTCTCGTACCTGATGGTGTTCTTCGCCATCTGGTGGGCCTGGATGAACTTCACCTGGTTCGCGACGTCGTTCGACACGGACGACTGGCTCTACCGGGTGATGACCTTCCTGCAGATGGGCGGCGTCCTGGTGCTCGCGGCGGGCGCCGGCGCGGCGATGGCCGAGCACGACTTCACCCTCGTCACCATCGGCTACGTCGTGATGCGCCTCGCCCTCGTCGGGCAGTGGCTCCGGGCCGCCGTCAGCCACCCTGCGCTCCGCCCGACCGCGCTGCGCTACGCGACCGGCATCGTCCTGGTGCAGGCCGCGTGGGTCGCACGCCTCTTCCTGCCGCCGACCGCCGGCCTGGTCGGGTTCGTCGTCCTCGCCGTCGCCGAGGTCCTCGTCCCGGTCTGGGCCGAACGGCACGGCACCACGCCGTGGAACCCGCACCACGTCGCCGAGCGCTACGGCCTGTTCACCCTGATCCTGCTCGGCGAGTCGATCCTCGCCTCCGCCACCGCCGTCGTCGAGGCCCTCGACTCCGGCGACCGCACCGGTGACCTGCTCGCGATCTCCGGCGCCGGGCTCGTGATCGCCGCCGGGATGTGGTGGGTGTACTTCGCCCGGGAGCACCTGCCCGCACCGGGGCTGGGTCCGTCCCTGCTGTTCGGGTACTTCCACTACGTGATCTTCGCCGCCGCCGGCGCGTTCTCCGCCGGCATCGAGGTCGCCATCGACCGCGCCACCGGGGCGACCGAGCTCGCACCCACCGCGGCGGCGGCCACCCTGGCCGTCCCGACCGCCGTCTTCCTCGCCGGCGTCTGGTGGCTCACCCTGCGTGGCCGGCTCGCCGCGGCCGGCACGGTCCTGCTCGCTGCCGGCGTGGCCGCCGTGCTCGCCTCGATGCTGCTGCCCACGCTCGCGATCGTCGGCACCGCGCTCGGCGTCGCCCTCTGCGTCGTCGGCGTCGAGATGCGCCCGCGCGCGCCGGCAACGACGAAGCCCTGGTGAGAAACCAGCTCTCACCAGGGCATCCGGTCGGGCTGACAGGATTTGAACCTGCGACCCCTTGACCCCCAGTCAAGTGCGCTACCAAGCTGCGCTACAGCCCGTCGGCCCCCGCAGGAGCCGCACCAACCTTACCGTACCCGGACGGCTCCGCCGTCCCCGGCGGGGAGGTGGGCGCGCCACGCGCAGGACACCACGACCAGGCAGAGCAGCGAGACGGCGACCCCGCCGAGGAACATCGCCGGGTAGGTCCAGCGGCTCGCCAGCCAGGCGAGGATCGCCGGGACGAAGAAGCCGAGGTACGCCACCGAGTAGTACACGGCGGTCAGCCCGGCCAGGTCCTCGGGGGTGGCGATCCGCTGCACCTCGGCCAGGCCGGCGACCAGCGCGAGGCCGTAGCCGCAGCCGAGCACCGCGGCGGCGAGCACGACCGCCGGCAGCCAGAGCGTCGCGGACGCCCAGGACGCCAGCACCATGCCGACCAGCACGATCACCAGGGCCACCACCGAGGCGCGGGCGGACCGGCGGGTGTCGATCAGCCGGCCGAGCGTCTGGATGCCGAAGCCGCACGCCAGCGTGATGACGGTGAGCAGGGCGGAGAACGCGATCGGCACACCGCCGGAGTGCGAGCGCATCAGCCCGGGCAGCACGGCGTACGCCGAGCCGACCGCGCCGAACACCCAGGGCGCCAGCGGCACCACCACCCGCAGGAACCGGCGGTGCGCGACCGCCGGCACGCGCAGGTCGTCCCGCAGCCGGGACCGCGAGCCCGCGGGCCGGGCGGGGTGGGTCTCCGGCACCGCGAGCACGGCGGCCCCGGCGAGCGCGGTCACCACCACGTGCACCAGGTACGGGGTGCCGGTGCGCCACGGGCCCCACTGGGCGAGCACCCCGGCGATGCCGGCACCGAGCAGGAAGCCGAGGGTCAGCGACAGCGACGCCCGGCGCGGTCCTGCGGCGGCCGAGCCGGTGACGGCGCACAGCTCGGCGATCCAGGTGGTGCCGACCGCCATCACCAGGCCGAGCGCGAGCCCGGACAGCACCCGTCCGACCGCGAGGGCCGCCACCGACGCCGGCCCCAGCGCGAGGATCAGCGAGCCGACGATGCCCAGCGGGGCGGCGGGCAGCAGCAGCCGCCGGCGCCCGTACCGGTCGGACAGCGGTCCGCCGATCAGCAGCGCGGGCACGATGCCGAGCACGTACGCGCCGAGCAGCACGTTCACGGTCAGCGCGGACAGGTCGCTGACCTCGCGGTACATCACCAGCAGCGGGGTGAACTCGTTGCCGCCCCACGCGATCGCGAACATCAGCACCCCGACGCGCACCCAGGCGCGGGGATCGACGGAGCCGGCGGCGCCCAGGGCCGTGCGTGCGGACGTGGTGCGTGCGGGCAGACCGGCCGTGCCCGTGGTCGTCGCGCTCACCGCTGCCACCCCGCGGCGCTGCCCAGCACGGCAGGGTCGTCGAGCTCAGCGACCCCGTCGAGCCCTGCCGCGTCCAGGTGCGCCGAGCGCAGGTGCTCCGCGAGCCGGGCCCGGAAGCCGTCGGCGTCCCCGGCGTCGATCGCGGCCACCAGGCTGTCGTGCCCGTCCATGAAGCCGGGCGCGCGCTCTCCCCCGCTGCCGACGGACAGCGCGATCATCCGGCGCTGCCGCTCCCGCAGCGTGACCGCGAAGCCGGTCAGCAGCCCGTTGCCGCCGGCCGCGACGATCGCCTGGTGGAAGGCGGCGTCCTGCTCGGCGTAGCCGGCCAGGTCCCCGGCGGCGACGGCGGCGCGCTGCGCCTCGACCAGCGCCCGCAGCCGGGCGGCCAGCCGGGCGCGGGCGGGCGCGGGTCCGGCGACGACGGTCTCGACGGCGTGCGACTCCAGCAGCAGCCGCGCGTCCAGCACCGCCTCGGCCTCGCCCGGGGCGACCGGCACCACCAGGGCGCCGCGCTTCGGGAACAGCCGCAGCCAGCCCTCGGTGGCGAGCCGGAGGAATGCCTCGCGCACCGGGGTGCGGCTCATCGCGAGCTCGCCGGCGACGTCGCCCTCGCTGACCATCTCCCCGCCGTGCAGTCGACCGGTGAGCAGCGCGTCCTTGACGTGCTGGTAGGCGACCTCGGCGGCGGGCGGTGCGACAGAGCTCATGGGCACTACATGTATCTCAGTCGTGCGCATCCTCGCGTCGACCGTCCGCCACCTGGGACGGGACCTCCTCGTCGTCCGGCCCCGCGCCGCGCAGCACGTCCAGCTCCGCGGCGACCAGCCCGAGCAGCACCAGGTCCACCGCCAGCCCGCCGGCCGCGCTCCACTGGTCCACCCGGAAGAGGAAGATCTGGGTCAGCAGCAGGTTCACCAGCACGGCCCGGCGGAACCACTCGTAGCCCCGCATCCGGTCGGTGCCGACCAGCCGCAGCCCGGCCACCGAGCAGGCCGACGCCCCGAGCCCGCTGACCAGCATCCCGATCAGCGCCCACCACGGCAGCTCGTTCGTGGCCAGCGACAGCCCGATCCCGCGCCCGATCGTGTAGAGGGTGACCGCGGCGAGCACCAGGACCGTCACCCGCGGCGCCCAGCTGACCTGCACCACCCGCCGGCTGACCCGCACCACAACCCGGGACACCGCGCCGATCGGGTCCGGCAGCTCCCTGGCGTCGTCCTGGACCGCGTCCAGCAGCGCCCGCACCTCGGCGGCACCACGGACGTCGCCGGCCTGGTCGACCAGCGCCCAGGCCTGGCGGCGGGCCCGCACGGAGAAGCCACCGGCCACCCCCGCGACCGCGAGGTCGGTGGCGGCGGCCAGGATCTCGTGCGGATCGCGGGCGCTGCGCCCGTGCACCACCTCGCCGACCAGCACCAGCAGCACCACGACCACGTAGATCAGCGACGCCGTCGGCTCGTAGAAGTAGTCGTTGTCCGTGGTGACGAACTTGCCGATCTCGTCGATGAACAGCCCGAACCCGACCCCGCCGACCACAGCGGCCAGCGGCCGCAGCACCGGTCCGGCCCAGGACAGCATGCCGATCACGGCGACCGCCATCAGCAGCCCGCCCCACAGCACGTGCGCGATGTGCAGACCACCGCCGCCGAGCTGCGGGAACCCGGTCAGCGCGAGCAGCCACCGGGTGACCAGCACGGTCAGCACGGACACCGCGAGGAACCCGGCGACGTGCCGGGGGCCGGACGGGTCCCGCGGCAGGCCGAGCACCAGCACGGGCGATCGCCGTGCCGGCCGCGCACCGCCCCGCCTCACCGCTTGCGCTTCTCCCGCACCCGCACCGAGATCGAGATGGGCGAGCCCTCGAAGCCGAAGGTCTCGCGCAGCCGGCGCTCGATGTATCGGCGGTAGCCGGCCTCGAGGAAGCCGGAGGCGAAGATGACGAACCGCGGCGGTCGGGTGGACGCCTGGGTGGCGAACAGGATGCGCGGCTGCTTGCCCCCGCGCAGCGGGTGCGGGTGCGCGGCGACCAGCTCGCCGAGGAACGCGTTCAGCCGGCCGGTGGGCACCCGGGTGTCCCAGGAGTCCAGCGCGGTGGTCAGCGCCGGCACCAGCCGGTCGGTGTGCCAGCCGGTGCGCGCGGAGACGTTCACCCGCGGCGCCCACGGGATCTGCACCAGCTCGCGCTCGATCTCCCGCTCCAGGTACGGCCGACGGTCCTCGTCCATCAGGTCCCACTTGTTGTAGGCGATCACCAGCGCCCGGCCGGAGTCGATCACCTGCTGCACGACCCGGATGTCCTGCTCGGTGATCGGCGTGGAGGCGTCCACCAGCACCACGGCGACCTCGGCCTTCTCGATCGCCGCGGCGGTGCGCAGCGAGGCGTAGAAGTCGGCCCCGGAGGTCTGGTGCACCCGGCGACGGATTCCTGCGGTGTCCACGAACCAGTACGGCACGCCGCGCAGCTCGACCAGCTCGTCCACCGGGTCGCGAGTGGTGCCGGCGACGTCGTCCACCACCACACGGTTCTCACCGAGCACCTTGTTCAGCAGCGAGGACTTCCCGACGTTCGGCCGCCCGACCAGCGCGACGCGGCGCGGGCCGCCGGGCCGGGCGACGCCGTGCGCCGACTCGGTGGGCAGCGCGGCGAGGGCGGCGTCCAGCAGGTCGCCGGTGCCCCGCCCGTGCAGCGCGGACACCGGGTACGGCTCGCCGAGGCCGAGGCTCCACAGCTCGGAGGCGTCCGCCTCGACCCGCGGCCCGTCGACCTTGTTGGCGCACAGCACCACCGGCTTGCCGGCCCGGCGCAGCAGCCGGACCACCCGCTCGTCGGTCGCGGTCGGTCCGACGGTGGCGTCCACCACGAACAGCACGGCGTCCGCCAGCGAGATCGCCACCTCGGCCTGCTCGGCCACCCGGGCCTCGATGCCCGCGACGTCGACCTCCCAGCCGCCGGTGTCCACCAGCGTGAACCGGCGCCCGGCCCACTCGGCGGGGTAGGACACCCGGTCCCGGGTCACGCCGGGGCGGTCCTCCACCACGGCCTCGCGCCGACCGAGGATCCGGTTGACCAGGGTCGACTTGCCGACGTTCGGCCGGCCGACCACGGCCAGCACCGGCAGCACCCGTCCGGAGCCGTCGTCGTCCGCGCCGTCCTCGCCGCCGGACAGCAGTGCGACGTCCTCGTCGTCCAGGTCGTACTCGTCCAGCCCGACCCGCAGGGCACGCTCGCGCGCGGCCTCCTCGTCGGTCTCGGGTGCGTGCAGGTTGGCCTCGGCGTCCGGGCTGATCTCCAGCGCCTCCGGCTCCACGATGTCGTCGAGGTCGGCAGCGGTCGGCTCGGCCGGGTCGTTGTGCATGAGGACCATTGTCCCCGACGTGGCACCCTGCCCGCGACCGGCGGCCGATCTGCCCGTGCCCGGCAGCAGACGGGCTCGCGCACGGCCGGCTCAGGCGTCCGGCAGCGCGATCCCGGTGCGGGTGGCGGCGTCGGCGACCAGCACCGCCATCGCCGCGCGGATCTGCTCGGCCGCCAGCGCCGTCAGCTCACGCCGGGAGACGCCCTCGGAGCGCTCGACCCGCACGGGTTCGCCGAAGGTGACCTCGACCCGGCGACGCAGCCCGGGCACGTGGCCGACCGACTCCCCGGTGCGACGGGTGCCGAGCATGGCGACCGGCACCACCGGGGCGTCCGCGGCCACCGCGAGCCAGGCCACCCCGGCCCGGGCCCCGGACACGTCACCGCGACCGCGGTTGCCCTCCGGGAAGACGCCGACCGCTCCCCCGCGCTGCAGCACGCCGAGCGCGGCGGCCAGCGCCGAGCGCCCGCTGGCACGGTCCACCGGGATCTGGCCCGCCCCGCGCAGCACCAGGCCGATCGGGCCGGTGAACATCTCCGCCTTGACCAGCACGTGCAGGGGCCGCGGCGCGACGCCGGCGAGGATCGGGCCGTCCACCACGCCGGTGTGGTTCGCGGCGAAGATCACCGGTCCGTCGGTCGGCACGTGCTCGCGACCGACCACCCGGGTGGCCCACACGCCCTGCGCGAGGAACCGCCCGACCCAGCGCCCCCAGACCGGGCCGGCCGGGCCGGGGACGTGCGGGCCGCTCACGCCGTGACGCCGGCGGTCCGCCCGACCACGTCCAGCACCGCCTGCACCGTCTGCTCCAGGTCGAGCTCCGAGGAGTCGATCGTCACGACGCCGTCCGCCGCGACCATGAACTGCACCACCGTCGAGTCGTCGGCGTCCCGACGGACCACCTGGTCCCGGGTCGCGGCGAGCGCGACGGCGTCATCGGTGCCGTGCACCTCGCGGGCGCGTCTGGCCAGCCGGGCCTGCTCGCTCGCGGTGAGCAGCAGCCGCACGTCCGCATCCGGGGCGATCACCGTGGTGATGTCCCGACCCTCCGCGACGACGCCGCGTCCGTCCGCCCAGGACCCGGCCGCGCACTGCGCGGCGATCTCCGCCCGCTGCCGGCGCGCCAGCTCGGCCCGCACGCCGAGGTTCGTCGCGACCCTGCTGACCGCCGCGGAGATCGCGGTCTCGCGGATCGCGGTCGAGACGTCGTGCCCGTCGACGTGCACCTCGGGTCCCCGCGGGTCCACCACCATCACCAGCGCCATCGCGCGGACCAGGGCGTCCACGGCCTCGGTGTCGTCCAGGTCGACCCCCTCGTGCACGGCCCACCAGGTCGCGGCGCGGTACATCGCCCCGGTGTCCAGGTACGCCAGGTGGAGCCGCTCGGCGACCCGCCGGGACACGCTCGACTTGCCGGAGCCCGAGGGCCCGTCGATCGCCACCACCAGCGGGCGCGGCACGCCGTCCACCGGTGCCACGCCGTGATCCGGCTCCGTGCTCATCGGACCAGCCTCCAGCCGCGGGCGGTCAGCTCCGCCTCCAGGTGCGCCGAGCGGGCGGGGTCGACCGACACCGCCGCCATGCCGACGGGACGCCCCGCCGCGTGCTCCAGCTGCAGCTCCTCCAGGTTCACCCCGGCCGCGCCGACGTCGGTCAGCAGCCGGGCCAGCTCGCCGGGACGGTCCGGCACCAGGGCCGTGACCACGGCGTAGGTGCGCGGCGCGCCGCCGTGCTTGCCGGGCACCAGCCCCACCCCGGCGTTGCCGTCGGCGATGGTCTGCGCGATCCGGGCCAGCGCGCCGGTCGCGACGTCCTCCGGGCCGTGCGCCTGCGCCGCGCTGTCCAGCGCGGCGACCACCTGGTCCAGGTCGGCGCGCAGGTCGACCAGCACGTCGCGCACCGCACCCGCGTTCGCCGCCAGGATCGAGGTCCAGAGCGCCGGGTCGGAGGCGGCCAGCCGGGTGACGTCCCGCAGGCCCTGGCCGGCCAGGCCGAGCGCGTCCGGATCGGCGGACCGCAGCCGGGCGGCGACCAGGCTGGACGCGACCTGCGGCACGTGCGAGACCACGGCCACCGCCGCGTCGTGCGCGTCCGCGTCCAGCGTCACCAGCACCCCACCCAGGTCGGTGGCCAGCGCCCGCACGGCGAGCAGCGCCGCCGGCGTCGAGCTCCCCGAGTCCACGACCACCCACGGCCGGCCGACGAACAGGTCCGGCACCGCCGCCGCCGGGCCGGAGCGCTCCCGCCCGGCCATCGGGTGCGAGCCGACGTACCGGCTCAGGTCGACGCCGGAGGCGCGCAGCTCGCTCAGCACGTAGCCCTTCACGCTGGCCACGTCCGTCACCACCGCGTCCGGGTGCGCGGCCAGCTCGGCCCGCACCACGTCGGCGGTCACGTCCGGGGGCGCCGCGACGACCACCAGCGCCGGCTCCGGGTCGCCCGCGGCGGCCGGCCGGCCGGCCCCCACGTCCCGGGCCAGTGCCAGCGCGGTCCGGGACGGGTCGTGCAGCTGCACGTCCACGCCGCGCGCCGTCAGCGCGAGACCGACGGACGCACCGAGCAGCCCGGTCCCCACCACCCGGACCGGGCCGACGGTCGCAGCGACGCTCACGTGCCCCGTGCTCACGTGCCCAGCGCTCACATGCCCACCTGGGTCATCAACGAGCCGAGCTCGGCCTTGCCGAGCACGCGGGTGCGGCCCGGGGGCAGGTCGCCGAGCTTGATCGAGCCGATCTGGGTCCGCACCAGCCTCGTCACCGGGTGGCCGACCTCCTCCAGCAGGCGCCGGACGACCCGGTTGCGGCCCTCGTGCAGCACGACCTCGACCATGCTGGCGTGCGGCAGCGCATCGATGATCCGGAAGTCCGCGACGGCCACCACGCCGTCCTCCAGCTCGACGCCCCTGCGCAGCCGCGCGCCCAGCGAGCCGGGCACCCGACCCTCGACGCTGACCAGGTAGGTCTTCGCGACCCCGTGCGAGGGGTGCGACAGCCGGTTCGCCAGGTCGCCGTCGTTGGTCAGCAGGATCAGGCCCTCGGAGTCGGCGTCCAGCCGGCCGACGTGGAACAGCCGCTCCTCGCGGTTCTGCACGAACTCGGCCAGCGAGGGCCGGCCCTCCGGGTCGTGCATCGTCGAGACGACGCCCAGCGGCTTGTTCAGCGCCAGCGTGATCGCCGAGGAGTCCAGCTGCAGCCGCAGCCCGTCCACGTGGATCGTGGAGCCCTTCGGGTCCACCCGCACGCCGAGCTCCAGCACGACCTGCCCGTCGACCTCGACCCGCCCGGCGGTGATCAGGTCCTCGCACGCCCGCCGCGACCCGAGACCGGCCTGAGCGAGCACCTTCTGCAGCCGCACGCCGTCCGGGTCGTGCACGTCCACCGCCGGCTCGGCGCTGCGCGGCCTGCGGTCCGGCACCACCCGCGGCCGGGACGGCCACGCCGCCCCCGGCCGACCGATGCCGACGTTCCCGGCCCGGCCGCCCGTCCGGCCGCCCTGCGCACCGCCGCGAGAACCAGCGGCACCAGCACCAGCACCGCGCGCACCCGCACCCGAGCCACGCGAGCCAGCGCCACGGGACCCGCCACCGGCACCTCGCGGCCCGGCACCCGTACCCCGCGACCCGGCGCCGCCCCGAGCGTCATCGCCCCAGGACCGCCCACGCTCGTCACCGCGACGACCCCCGTCACGCCGCTCGTCACCGCGACGCTCGCCATCACGCCGCGCGTCACCGCGGTACCCGTCGCCGCGCGGCACCCCGTCGCGCCGCTCGTCACCGCGCGGCACCCCGTCGCGCCGCTCGTCACCGCGCCGCACCCCGTCGCGCCGCTCGTCACCGCGCCGCGCGTCACCGTCACGCCCGCGCGCACCGCCGTACCCGCTACGTTCGCCGCCACCCGAGCCGTAGCCCGACCCGCCACGCCCGCCGCCGGCACCGCCCGAGCCGTACCCGCCACCACGCCCCGACGGCGCAGCACCGCCACGCGGCCCGCCCCCGGACCGGCCTGCGCCGCCCCCCGATCTGCCCGCGCCGCCGCCGGACCGGCTCGTGCCGCCCCCGGTGCCGCGGGCACCGCCGCCCGTCGAACCACCGTGGCCGGACCGGCCCTGTCCTGCTGACGTCATCGCTCTTCTCCTGTCGTACCTGCTGCGCCGTCCAGCCCGTCGAACGCGTCGATGTCGGGCAGGTACGGAGCGAGCGGGGGCAACTCGTCCAGGCTGGTGAGCCCCATCCGCTCGAGGAAGTATCCCGTGGTGCGGTACAGCACCGCACCCGTGGAGGCGTCGGTGCCGGCCTCGGTGACCAGCCCTCGGGCGGTCAGCGTGCGCACCACACCATCCACGTTCACACCGCGGACCCCTGAGACCTGTCCGCGCGTGACCGGCTGACGGTACGCGATCACGGCCAGAGTCTCCAACGCGGCCTGCGTCAGCCGGGCCGTCTGGCCGTCAACCACGAACCGTCCGACCACCTCGTGGTAGACCGGCGCGGAGTAGATCCGCCACCCCTCGCCGACCTGCCGCAGCTCGAAGCCGTGCGGTCGGGCACCGTCCGCGCCACGGTACTCGGCGGCCAGCGCGGCGAGCAGCCCCGCGACCCGCTCGGTGGGCAGGCCGAGCACGGCGGCGAGCCGGACCGCCGAGACCGGCTCGTCCACCACCATCAGCACCGCCTCCAGCGCGGCGAGCGCCCCGCCCGGCAGGTCCTCGACGTCGAAGGCCAGCTCGTCCGGCTCGACCGGCGTCTCTGCCACCGGCCCGGTCGCCGTCACGTCCCCGCTCATCCCGCCGTCCCCTCGCCCGAACCCTGCTCGTCCGACCCGCTCTGCTCGTCCAGCCCGCTCTGCTCGCCCGGTCCGCCCAGCACGCCGTCCCCACCCGCCCCGTCGCCGTCGTCGTAGTCGGTCTGCACCTCGACGTCGCCCTCCTGCACCCCGGTCCATCGCACCGTCAGCTCGCCGAGCGGCACCACCTGGTCGAAGCCGACAGCCCCCTCGCGGAACAGCTCCAGCAGCGCGAGGAACCGGGCGACCACCACCAGTGTCGACCCCGCGTCCGCGGTCAGGGTGCGGAACGAGCACGGTCCGCCGTGCCGCAGCCGGTCGGCGAGGACGGCGGCCTGCTCACGGACGCTGACCGCCGGGGCGTGCAGGTGGCTCAGGTCCACCCCGGGCGGGGCGGCCGGCGGTGCGAGCGCCCGGGCGGCCATCGCCGCGAGCTCGGTCGGGCCGATCTGCCAGACCAGCTCGGGCAGCAGCGCCGCGAGGTGCGGCTCCAGGTCCACGGTGCGCGGGTGCCGGGTGGCCTGCTCCGCGAGCCGCCCGCCGAGGTCGGCGGCGACGACCTTGTACGCCCGGTACTGCAGCAGCCGGGCGAACAGCAGGTCGCGCGCCTCCAGCAGCTCCAGGTCCTCGGCGTCCTCGACGTCGCCGGCGGGCAGCAGCCGGGCGGCCTTCAGGTCGAGCAGCGTCGCGGCCACCACCAGGAACTCGCTGACCTGCCCAAGGTCCCAGGTCCGTCCGCCCGCGGCGGCGGCGCGCTCGATCGTGCGCAGGTGCGCGATGAACTCGTCCGTCACGGCGGCGAGCGACACCTCGGTGATGTCCAGCTTGTGCTGCGAGATCAGCCCGAGCAGCAGGTCGAACGGCCCGGAGAAGTTCTCCAGGTGCACCTCGAACGCGCTCGACCCGACCGGTGCCCCAGCGGGCGCGGGCGCGTCAGGCGGCGTCGCCACGCGCGACGAGCTCACGAGCGAGCTGCCGGTAGGCGTGCGCGCCGGAGTGCGTGGGCGCGTAGGTGGTGATCGGCTCGGCCGCGACCGAGGCGTCCGGGAACTTCACGGTCCGGCCGATCACGGTGTGCAGCAGCGTGTCGCCGAACGCCTCGTAGACGCGGGCCACGACCTCGCGGGCGTGCAGGGTGCGCGGGTCGTACATCGTCGCCAGGATGCCGTCGACCTCCAGGCGCGGGTTCAGCCGGTCGCGCACCTTCTCGATCGTCTCGACCAGCAGCGCGACCCCGCGCAGCGCGAAGAACTCGCACTCCAGCGGGATCAGCACGCCGTGCGCAGCGGTCAGGGCGTTCACGGTCAGCAGCCCGAGGGACGGCTGGCAGTCGATCAGCACGACGTCGTAGTCGTCCATCACCGGGCGCAGCACGCGGGCCAGGATCGACTCGCGGGCGACCTCGCTGACCAGCTGCACCTCCGCCGCGGACAGGTCGATGTTCGCGGGCAGCACGTCCAGGCCGGGCACCTCGGTGGCGCGGATCAGCTCGCCGATCTCGGCCCGCCGGTCCACCAGCAGGTCGTAGACGGTGCGGTCCAGCTCGTGCGGGCTGATGCCCAGGCCGACCGACGCGGCGCCCTGCGGGTCGAAGTCCACGATCAGCACCCGCCGGCCGTACTCGGCGAGCGCCGCGGCCAGGTTGATGGTGGTGGTGGTCTTGCCGACCCCGCCCTTCTGGTTGCACATGGCGATCACGCGGGCCGGCCCGTGCGCGGCCAGCGGTGCTGGTTCGGGGAAGGCGGGCATCACGCGGCCCACCGCGTCGAGTGCGGTCTCGGTCATGTCCTCGCGTGCCACCTGCACAACCTACCGGAGCGGCACCGGTCGCATCGGCCGGCGGGCCCGCGGGTGGCTGGTCGCGTACACCTCGCGCAGCGTGTCCGGGGTGACCCGGGTGTAGATCTGCGTGGTGGTCACCGAGGCGTGCCCCAGCAGCTCCTGCACCACCCGGACGTCCGCCCCGCCGGCCAGCAGGTGCGTGGCGAACGAGTGCCGCAGCGTGTGCGGCGAGACGTGCTCGGCCCCGGCGATCCCGGCCCGCTCCGCGGCGGTGCGCAGCACGGCCCAGGCGCTCTGCCGGCTGAGCGGCGCGCCCCTCGTGTTCAGGAACACGGCCGAACCGATCCGCGCGCCGCCCCGGGCCGCGGCTCCCCCACCCGCCGCAGCACGCGTCCCGCCGCTTCCCGGCGAGCGTCCAGCGGCCAGCGCCGGCCGTGCGCGCACCAGGTAGGCCTCGACCGCCTCCACCGCGTACGAGCCGACCGGCACCACCCGCTCCTTGCGCCCCTTGCCGAGCAGCCGCGCCGACGCCCGTCCCTCGGTCAGGTCCAGGTCGTCCACGTCCAGCCCGACCGCCTCGGAGATCCGCGCGCCGGTGGAGTACAGCAGCTCCAGCAGCGCCCGGTCGCGCAGCGGCACCGGGCCGTCTCCGACCGACGCCGCGGCCAGCAGCCGCTCGACGTCGTCGGTGGAGATCGCCTTGGGCAGCCGCTGGGACTGCTGCGGCGGCCGGACGCCGCGGGCCGGGTCGTCCGGCGCCAGCCCCTCCAGCACGCAGAACCGGTGCCAGCCGCGCAGCGCCGCGACCGCCCGTGCGGTCGACGAGGCCGACAGGGCGGCGTTCCCGTCGCCGCCGGTGCGCAGCACGGTCACGTAGTCCTCGACGTCCGGCTCGGTCACCTGGTCCGGCGCCGTGCGCCCCGCCGCGGTCAGGTAGCCCAGGTAGCGGCCGAGGTCCCGCCGGTAGGCCGCGAGGGTGTTGCCGGACAGGCCGCGCTCGACGGTGAGGTGCGCGAGGTAGCCGTCCAGGGACGACCCGAGCGCCGATGCCACGCGGACCTCCTCTGCCGGTGCCGAGCCGGGCGGCTCAGCGCGGGAGGAACACGTCCACCGCCACCGCGACGGACAGCAGCGACAGGTAGGTGATCGACCCGTGGAAGACCGCCATCGCGTTCAGCCTGCCGCGCGACGGGTCCTGGGCGCGACGGTACAGGCCCAGGCACAGCCAGAGGAACCAACCGCCGAGCGCCGCCGCGACCACCGCGTACACCCAGGTCATCCCGGCGACCGGCACCAGCAGCAGGCTGCACGCGATCATCGCCAGGGTGTAGAGGATCATCTCGCGAGCGACCTTGGTGTCGCCGGCGACCACCGGCAGCATCGGCACGCCGGCGGCGGCGTAGTCCCGGCGGAACTTCATCGACAGCGGCCAGTAGTGCGGCGGCGTCCAGAAGAAGATCACCCCGAACAGCAGCAGCGCCGCCCAGGAGACGCCGCCGGTCACCGAGGACCAGCCGATCAGCACCGGCATGCAGCCCGCCGCTCCGCCCCAGACGATGTTCTGCGGGGTGCGACGCTTGAGGATCATCGTGTAGCCGACGACGTAGATCACCATCGCCCCGGCGGTGAGCAGCGCCGACGGCAGGTTGACCAGCAGCGCGAGCCAGGTGAGCGACCCGACCGCCAGCGCCAGCCCGAACAGCAGCGCGGCGCGCGGGGAGATCAGCCCGGTGACCAGCGGCCGGCGCCGGGTGCGGTTCATCAGCCGGTCGATGTCGCGGTCCAGGTAGCAGTTGAGCACGTTCGACGCGCCCGCTGCCGCAGCACCGCCGACCAGGGTGGCCAGCACCAGCGTGGCCGGCGGCAGACCGCCCTCGGCCAGCACCATCGTGGGCAGGGTCGTCACCAGCAGGAGCTCGATCACGCGGGGCTTGGTCAGCGCGACGTACGCGCGCACCCGGTCCCGCAGGCCGGGCCGCGCGGCGACCGCGGCCGCCCGGGGGGCGCTGGCCGACGCACCGGTCGGGGCGGCTGGGCTCATCGTTCGCACGCGGTCGGGTCCTTCCGTCTGGCGTCCCTGGCCGGCCACCTCGTCGGCCCTGCCCCGTCCGGTCATCGTACGGCCTGCTGGCTAGCGGACGACGGCACTCCGCGCCCGGGACGTCGGTCCTAGGTGTGTGATCTTGCCGACTTCACCCGGTGCGGCGGCTGCGACCGCCCGGCGTCGCCCCGGACCGTGACCGCCGAGACAGCGGCTCACCCGGCGCACCTGCGGGTCGCGGGGCTAGGCTCGAACTGCACGTCCGGCCCGGTCACCGGTGCCGGACGTGAGCGGTGCCCGGTCCGCCGACCGGGTCCCGTCCGTCGACGTCCCGGCAGGTGCCGGGGCGGGAGTGAGGTGACTTTCGCGATGACTGGCATCACCACGCCGCTGGACCAGGTGAGCGAGGCCGGCGTCGCCGTCTGGCTGGACGACCTGTCCCGCGAGCGGCTGCGCACCGGGAACCTGCAGCACCTGGTGGACGAGCGCCGCGTGGTCGGCGTGACCACCAACCCGACCATCTTCGCCGGAGCACTGGCGCACGGCGACGCCTACGACGAGCAGCTGGCGGCACTGGCGCACGCCGGCACCACCGAGGTCGACCGCGCCGTGTTCGCGATCACCACCGACGACGTGCGAGCGGCCGCCGACGTGCTGCGCCCGGTCGCGGACCGGACCGACGGCGTGGACGGCCGGGTGTCGATCGAGGTCGACCCGCGCCTGGCGCACGACACCCCGGGCACGATCGACTCGGCGCGCGCGCTGTGGGCGACCGTGGACCGCCCGAACGTCTTCATCAAGATCCCGGCCACCCTGGAGGGGCTGCCGGCGATCACCCAGGTGCTCGCGGACGGGATCAGCGTGAACGTCACGCTGATCTTCTCCCTGGACCGCTACCGCGCCGTGCTGGACGCGTTCCTGGCCGGCCTGGAGCAGGCCCGTGCCGCCGGGCACGACCTGGCTCCGATCGCCTCGGTCGCCTCCTTCTTCGTCTCCCGGGTGGACGCCGCCATCGACCCGCGGCTGGACGCGCTGGGCTCCCCCGAGGCCGCCGCGCTGCGCGGCCAGGCCGCCATCGCCAACGCCCGGCTCGCCTACGCGGTCTACCAGGAGGTCGTCGCGGGCGGCCGCTGGGCCGCCCTGGCCGCCGCCGGAGCCAGGCCGCAGCGCCCGCTGTGGGCCTCCACCGGCGTCAAGGACCCCGCGTACCCCGACACCCGGTACGTGGACGAGCTGGTCGTCGCCGGCGTCGTCAACACCATGCCGGAGGGCACCCTGCAGGCCGTCGCCGACCACGGCGACTTCCGGGGCGACACCGTCACGGGCACCGCACCCGCCGCGCAGGCGGTGGTGGACGGGCTCGCCGCCCTCGGCATCGAGCTGGACGAGGTCACCACGACGCTCGAGCGCGAGGGCGTGCAGAAGTTCGAGGCCTCCTGGACCGACCTGCTCGGCACCGTGCGCGCCGGCCTGGACCGGGTGACCGAGTGAAGCCCGCCCGGGTCACGGCGGAGCACAACCCGCTGCGCGACGCGCGCGACCGCCGCCTGCCACGGATCGCCGGCCCGTCCGGCCTGGTGATCTTCGGGGTCACCGGCGACCTGGCGCGCAAGAAGCTGATGCCCGCCGTGTACGACCTGACCAACCGCGGCCTGCTGCCGCCCGGCTTCGCGCTGACCGGCTTCGCCCGGCGGGACTGGGAGACCCAGGACTTCGCCCAGATCGTGCACGACTCGGTGAAGGAGCACGCCCGCACCCCGTTCCGGGAGTCGACCTGGCGCCAGCTCTCCGAGGGGATCCGGTTCGTCCAGGGCTCCTTCGACGACCCGGACGCCTTCGACCGGCTGCACCAGACCGTCGAGGAGCTGGACGTCAACCGCGGCACCGGCGGCAACCATGCGTTCTACCTGTCCGTGCCGCCCAGCGCCTTCCCGGTGGTCTGCCAGCAGCTCGCCCGGTCGGGTCTGTCCCAGCCGGCGCCGGACGCCTGGCGGCGGGTGGTGATCGAGAAGCCGTTCGGCCACGACCTGAGGTCCGCGCGCGAGCTGAACGACGTGGTCTCCGAGGTGTTCCACCCGGACGACGTGTTCCGGATCGACCACTACCTCGGCAAGGAGACGGTGCAGAACCTGCTGGCGCTGCGGTTCGCCAACCAGCTGTTCGAGCCGATCTGGAACGCCAACTACGTCGACCACGTGCAGATCACCATGGCCGAGGACATCGGCATCGGCGGGCGCGCGGGGTACTACGACGGCATCGGCGCGGCGCGCGACGTGATCCAGAACCACCTGCTGCAGCTCCTCGCCCTGACGGCGATGGAGGAGCCGGTGACCTTCGACGCGCACGACCTGACCGCGGAGAAGATCAAGGTGCTGTCCGCCGTGCGGTTGCCGAAGGACATCGGCAAGCACACCGCGCGCGGCCAGTACACCTCGGGCTGGCAGGGCGGCGAGAAGGTGCTCGGCTACCTGGAGGAGCCGGGGTTCAACCCCGAGTCCACCACCGAGACGTTCGCCGCGGTCCGGGTGGACATCGACACCCGCCGCTGGGCCGGCGTGCCGTTCTACCTGCGCACCGGCAAGCGGCTCGGCCGGCGGGTCACCGAGATCGCCGTGGTGTTCAAGAAGGCGCCCCACCTGCCGTTCGAGTCCACGGCCACCGAGGAGCTCGGCAAGAACGCCCTGGTGATCCGGGTGCAGCCGGACGAGGGCGTGACGCTGCGGTTCGGGGCCAAGGTGCCCGGCACCGCGATGGAGGTGCGGGACGTCACGATGGACTTCGGCTACGGCCACGCGTTCACCGAGTCGTCCCCGGAGGCGTACGAGCGGCTGATCCTGGACGTGCTGCTCGGCGATCCGCCGCTGTTCCCCCGGTACGAGGAGGTCGAGCTGTCCTGGAAGATCCTGGACCCGATCACCGCGTACTGGGCGTCCAAGGGCAGGCCGGACCAGTACCGGGCCGGCACGTGGGGGCCGGAGTCGGCCGACGAGATGATGGCGCGTGACGGACGCGCCTGGAGGCGACCGTGATCATCGACATGCCCGGGACCACCACCCGGGAGATCAACCGCCGGCTGGTGACCGAGCGCGACGAGGGCGGGGCGGTGGCCCTGGGCCGGGTGCTCACGCTGATCATCGATGTCGGGAGCCAGGACCCGGAGGCCGCCGTCGAGGCGGCGAACGACGCCAGCCGCGAGCACCCCTGCCGGGTGGTCGTGCTGTCCGAGGAGCTCCCGACCAGCACCTCGGAGCTGGACGCGGAGATCCGGCTCGGCGGTGACGCGGGCGCCAGCGAGGTGATCATCCTGCGGCCGTCCCCGGACCAGCGCCAGCACCTGGACACGCTGGTGCTGCCCCTGATGCTGCCGGACGCGCCGATCGTCGCCTGGTGGCCGCACGCGGTGCCCGAGCAGCCCTCGACGCACCCGATCGGCCAGCTGGCCCGCCGCCGGATCACCGACAGCACCGAGTGCGCCGACCCGGCCGGCACGCTGCACCACCTGGCCGCGGCCTACGACGACGGCGACACCGACCTGGCGTGGACCCGGACCACCCTGTGGCGCGGCCTGATCGCCGCCACGCTGGACCAGCCGCCGTACGAGCCGGTGCAGCGCGCCGTCGTCAGCGGCGAGAGCACGCACCCCTCGGTGGACCTGATGGCCGCCTGGCTCGCGCACGCCCTGCACTGCCCGGTCGAGATCGAGCGGATCCCGGACGCGCCCGCGATCACCCAGGTCCGCCTGGAGCGCCGGTCCGGGCCTATCGTGCTGGACCGTCCGGACGGCAAGACCGCCGCCCTGCGCCAGCCCGACCAGCCCGAGCACCGGATCGCCCTGCCGATCCGGCAGCTCCGGGAGTGCCTGGCCGAGGAGCTGCGCCGGCTGGACGCCGACGAGGTGTACGGCGAGGTGCTCCGCAAGGGCCTCACGCTGGTGGACGCATGAGCGCCCCGCACCGCACCGTGCTGGTGCACCCCAGCGCGCCCGTGCTGGCCGAGGCCACCGCGGCCCGGCTGCTCACCCGGCTGGTCGATCTGCAGTCCGACCGCTCCCCCGTGCACATCGTGCTCACCGGCGGCACCGTCGGCATCGCCACGCTCGCGGCCGTCGCGAGCAGCCCGGTGCGCGAGGCCGTGGACTGGACCGGCGTGCACCTGTGGTGGGGCGACGAGCGGTTCCTCACCGACGGCGACCCGGACCGCAACGAGACCCAGGCCCGCGACGCCCTGATCTCCGCGCTCGGCGACGCCCTGCCCGCCGGGAACGTGCACGCCGTGCCCGCCCTGGACCCGGCCGGCGTCGGCACCCCCGAGGACGCTGCGACCGCCTACGCGGCCACCCTGGCCTCGTACGCCCCCGAGGGCGCGGAGGTGCCCGCGTTCGACGTGCTGATGCTCGGCATGGGCCCGGACGGCCACGTGGCCTCGCTGTTCCCCGGGCACGCCGGGCTGGACGTCACCGGCACCGCGACCACCGGGGTGCACGGCTCGCCCAAGCCGCCGCCGCTGCGCGTCTCGCTGACCTTCGAGGCGATCCGCGCCGCCCGTGAGGTCTGGGTGGTCGCCGCCGGTGCCGAGAAGGCCGCTGCGGTCGCCTCGGCGCTGTCCGACGCGCCGGTGCAGGTCACCCCGGCCGCCGGTGCGCTCGGCACCGAGGCCACCCTGTGGCTGGTCGACGCCGCCGCGGTCGCCGAGGTCGGTGCGCCCGCCACGCCCTGACGGACCCAGCAGGCACGAGAAGGCCCCGCAGCCGACCGGCTACGGGGCCTTCTCGATGTCGGGGGGACCTGCTCGACGTCCGGGGGTGCGGCTCAGCGCAGCCGCCGGCCGCCGCGTCGCGCCCGCAGCGCCTCCAGGGCCTCGTCGAGCAGCGCCTCGCCGTCCTCGGTGGACCGGCGCTCCTTCACGTAGGCCAGGTGCGTCTTGTACGGCTCGTTCCGGCTCGGCGAGGGCGGGTTCGCCTGGTCCTGACCACCGGGGAAGCCGCAGCGCGGGCAGTCCCAGGTCACCGGGGCCTCGTCGGCGATCTCCGCCGCGAAGCTCGGGCGCGTCTCGTGCCCGTTCGCGCACCAGTACGAGATCCACACGCGCGGCGCGGTGTCGCCACGCTCCGCCTCGCCCATCGGGCCCGCACCGACGCGGGACCCGCGGATCGCACTTCCGCTCGCCATGGGGGTCCGCTCCTCAGCTCACGCGTTCGATCAGACCGAGCAGCACGATCGTGGCCGCCCAGACGAGCGACACCGCGACCGTGATCCGGTTCAGGTTGCGCTCGGCCACGCCGGACGAGCCGGCGCTGCTCGTGATGCCGCCGCCGAACATGTCCGACAGGCCGCCGCCCTTGCCCTTGTGCAGCAGGACGAGCGGGATCAGCAGCAGGCTCATGACCACCAGGAGCACCTGGAGGGAGATACGAAGGGCATCCACGACGGTGTCGCAACTCTCGGTCGGAGGGGAACCGCCGCTGGCGAGCAGACGGCGGCCGGTGGAGACGGTGGTGCGGTGAACTGCGGTACCAGGGTAGGCGACGCGGCAGCGTGCGGGCCAGCGACCCGCGCCCGATGTCGCGCCGCCGTCCCCGGCGGGTGGCGCGGGCAGGTCGTGCGGGCGGCCCGGCCCCGTGCGGAGCGCGGACCACCCGCCTGCGCCTCAGGCGCCGACGTGCGCCCGGAACCGGGCGATCTTCGCGAACTCCTCGGGGTCCAGCGAGGCGCCGCCCACCAGGGCGCCGTCCACGTCGGGCTTGCCGATGATCTGCGCGGCGTTGCCGGACTTCACCGAGCCGCCGTAGAGCACGCGCACCGCGTCGGCGACCTCGGCCGAGTACAGCTCGGCCAGCTTGCCGCGGACGGCCTCGCAGACCTCCTGCGCGTCCTCGGGGGTGGCGACCTCGCCGGTGCCGATCGCCCAGACGGGCTCGTAGGCGATCACGACGGACTTGGCCTGCTCGGCGGTGATGCCGGCGAGCGAGCCCTCGAGCTGCGCCAGGGTGTAGGCGACGTGCTCGCCAGCCTTGCGGATCTCCAGGCCCTCGCCCACGCAGACGATCGGCACGATGCCGGCGCCGAACGCGGCGACCGCCTTGGCGGCGACGACGGCGTCCGACTCGGCGTGGTACTCGCGCCGCTCGGAGTGCCCGACCGCCACGTAGGTCACGCCGAGCTTGGCGAGCTGCGCGGCGGAGACCTCACCGGTGTAGGCGCCCGACGCGTGCTGCGACACGTCCTGCGCGCCGTAGCCGACCTCGAGCCTGTCCGCGTCGACCAGGGTCTGCACGGAGCGCAGGTTGGTGAACGACGGCAGCACGACGACCTCGACGTCGCTGAAGTCGTGCTTCGCGTCCTTGAGGGTCCACGCGAGCTTCTGCACCAGGTGCACGGCCTCGTGGTGGTCCAGGTTGAGCTTCCAGTTGCCCGCGATCAGGGGGGTGCGTGCCATAGGTCAGTCCTCCAGGACCGCGATGCCGGGGAGGGTCTTGCCCTCAAGGAGCTCGAGGGAGGCGCCGCCACCCGTCGAGATGTGGCCGAAGCCGGCCTCGTCGAAGCCGAGCAGCCGGACGGCCGCGGCGGAGTCGCCACCGCCGACGATCGAGAACCCCTCGGTGTCGACCAGCGCCTGCGCGACGGCCTTGGTGCCCTCGGCGTAGGCGGCACGCTCGAACACGCCCATCGGGCCGTTCCACGCGATGGTCCTGGCGTCGAGGATCGCGGCGCGGAACAGCTCGCCGGACCTCGGACCGATGTCCAGGCCCATCTTGCCGGCCGGGATGGCGTCGGCGGCGACGACCTCGAAGTCGTCCGAGCCGAACTCCGGCGCGACCAGCACGTCGACCGGCAGCACGATCTCGACGCCGGCCTCCTTCGCCTGCGCGAGGTAGCCCTTGACCGTCTCGATCTGGTCCTGCTCCAGCAGCGAGGAGCCGACCTCGTGGCCCTGGGCCGCGAGGAAGGTGAACGCCATGCCGCCACCGATCAGCAGCTTGTCGGCCTTGGTGATCAGATTGCCGATCACGCCGAGCTTGTCGGAGACCTTGGCTCCGCCGAGCACGACGACGTAGGGCCGTGCCGGGTCCTCGACGGCCTTGCGCAGCGCCTCGACCTCGGTCAGCACCAGCAGGCCGGCCGCGTGCGGCAGCCGCAGCGCGACGTCGTAGACCGACGCCTGCTTGCGGTGCACGACGCCGAAGCCGTCGGAGACGAACGCGTCCGCGAGGGCCGCGAGCTCGTCGGCGAGCTCGCCGCGGGCGGCCTCGTCCTTGGAGGTCTCCCGGGCGTCGAACCGGATGTTCTCGAGCAGGGCGATCTGGCCGTCCTGCAGGGCTGCGACGGTGGCCTTGGCGGAGTCGCCGACCACGTCGGCGGCCAGGGTGACCGGCACGCCCAGCAGCTCGCTCAGGCGCGCCGCGACCGGGGCCAGCGAGTACTTCGCGTCCGGCTCGCCCTTCGGGCGGCCGAGGTGCGCGGTGACGATCACCCGGGCGCCGGCGCCGAGCAGGGCGGTCAGGGTCGGCAGGGCGGCCCGGATGCGGCCGTCGTCCGTGATGGTCGTGCCGTCGAGCGGCACGTTGAAGTCGGAGCGGACGAGCACGCGCTTGCCGCGCAGGTCGCCGAGGTCCTCGATGGTCTTCATGCTCTCCTACCTTGCTGGGGAGGCCACCGCGGTGCGGCGGCAGGGCCGTGCTGTGGTCACCGCGGCGCGGCGGCCGGGTCACGCAGACCGGTGCTCGCACAGCAGCGTCCGCGTACGCCAGGGCCGTGGGACCCGGGCGTACGCGGACGCATGGCTG
Source organism: Cellulomonas sp. (assembly GCA_036404115.1). Classification (GTDB taxonomy): domain Bacteria; phylum Actinomycetota; class Actinomycetes; order Actinomycetales; family Cellulomonadaceae; genus Cellulomonas. The sequence continues at coordinate 10,050 of DASWPG010000006.1, read as the reverse complement.
TCGCTAGAGCTGCGAGACGATCGTCAGAGACGCGCTCCGACGTACTCGGTCAGCTTGACGAGGCTGGAGCTGTAGCCCCACTCGTTGTCGTACCAGGCCACGATCTTGACCAGGTCGCCCGACACCTTGGTGAGCTTGGCGTCGAAGATGCTCTGGTGCGGGTTGGTGACGATGTCCGAGGAGACGATCTCGTCCTCGGTGTACTCCAGCGTCCCGGCGAGGGCGCCCTCGGCGGCGGCCTTGACCGCAGCGTTGACCTCCTCGACGGTGACCTCGCGCGAGGCGGTGAAGGTCAGGTCGGTGGCGGAGCCGGTGATGGTCGGCACGCGGAGCGCGAAGCCGTCCAGCTTGCCCTTGAGCTCGGGGAGCACCAGGGCCACGGCCTTGGCCGCACCGGTGGTCGTCGGCACGATGTTCTGCGCGGCGGCACGGGCACGACGCAGGTCGCGGTGCGGGCCGTCCTGCAGGTTCTGGTCACCGGTGTAGGCGTGGATCGTGGTCATCAGGCCACGCTCGATGCCGATGGCGTCGTTCAGCGCCTTGGCGACCGGGGCCAGGCAGTTGGTCGTGCAGGACGCGTTCGAGATCACGTGCTGCGTGGCCGGGTCGTACTGCGTGTGGTTCACGCCGACGACGAAGGTGCCGTCCTCGTTCTTCGCCGGGGCGGAGATGATGACCTTCTTGGCACCGGCCTCGATGTGGGCCTTCGCCTTGGTCGCGTCGGTGAAGAAGCCGGTCGACTCGATCACGATGTCGGCGCCGAGCTCGGCCCAGGGGAGGTTCGCCGGGTCGCGCTCCGCGAGGGCGCGGATGTTCTTGCCGTCGACGATGATGTTGTCGTCGTCGTAGCCCACGCTCAGCGGGAAGCGGCCGAGGACCGTGTCGTACTTCAGCAGGTGCGCGAGCGTCTTGTTGTCCGTCAGGTCGTTGACTCCGACGATCTCGATGTCGGCGCCCGACGCGACGATGGCGCGGTAGAAGTTGCGCCCGATCCGGCCGAAGCCGTTGATGCCGACCTTGATGGTCACTTGCCCTCCTCGGCACGCGCCGGCACGCGCCGACGCACACTGTTGCGGTGATGGACTACGCACGGCACTGTGCGCCCCCGGCCTCTCGGGGTCACATGCTCGTCACATGGTTTTGACCCGTCCGAGGTGTCCGGTTGGCCTCAAGCCTATACCCCGCGCGAGGCAGGTGCAGGGACCAAGGTCTGGCCGGACGGCGGCCTCGCGGGACCGGTCGGAGGCGTGCTCCGGGGTGCGGCGACAGGTGCGGCGACGGGTGCGGTCAGGGTGCGGCGACAGGTGCGGTCAGGGTGCGGCGAGCGGTGCGACCGGGGTGCTGATCAGAGGTCCAGCAGGTCGGGGCTGAGCCCGGCCTCGGTGTCCGGGATGCCCAGGTCCGCGGCGCGCTTGTCCGCCGTGGCCAGCAGCCGGCGGATCCGCCCCGCGACGGCGTCCTTCGTCAGGGTCGGCTCGGCGAGCCGGCCCAGCTCCTCGAGCGAGGCCTCCTTGTGCGCCAGGCGCAGCTCGCCCGCCTCGCGCAGGTGCTCCGGCACGTCGGCGGCGAGGATCTCGAACGCGCGCTCGACCCGGGCGCCCGCCGCCACCGCGGCCCGGGCCGACCGGCGCAGGTTCGCGTCGTCGAAGTTCGCCAGCCGGTTCGCGGTGCCGCGCACCTCGCGGCGCACCCGGCGCTCCTCCCAGACCAGCAGCGTGTCGTGCGCCCCGAGCCGCGCGAGCATCGCGGAGATCGCGTCGCCGTCCCGGATCACCACCCGGTCCACGCCGCGCACCTCGCGGGCCTTCGCCGGGATCTGCAGCCGACGGGCGGCACCGACCAGCGCGAGCGCGGCCTCGGGCCCGGGGCAGGTCACCTCCAGCGACGAGGACCGGCCCGGCTCGGTCAGCGAGCCGTGCGCGAGGAAGGCGCCGCGCCAGGCGGCCTCGGCCTCCTGGGCGCCGGCCGCCACGATCTGCGGCGGCAGCCCGCGCACCGGACGCCCCCGGTTGTCCAGCAGCCCGGTCTGGCGCGCCAGCGACTCGCCGTCCTTGACCACCCGGACCACGTACCGGCTGCCGCGGCGCAGCCCGCCCCCGGAGACCACGATCACCTCGGAGGTGTGCCCATACACCTCGGCGATCGCCTGGCGCAGCCGCCGGGCCGCCGCACCGGTGTCCAGCTCGGCCTCGATCACGATCCGCCCGGAGATGATGTGCAGACCGCCCGCGAACCGCAGCGTCGCGGCCACCTCGGCCTTGCGGCACGACGTCTTGTCCACCTGGAGCCGTGCCAGCTCGTCCTTCACCTGTGCTGTCAGCGCCATGGCGTCATCCTGCCATCCCGTCCTGGTCCGTCGCCGATCCTTCGTCCGGTCGGCCGCTGCCTCCGCCGACCTCCCTGCCGACGCCCCCGCCGACGTCGCCGAGGTGGTTCTCGACCACGTCGCTGATCGCCGCCGCGAGCCGCAGCGCGTCGTGCCGCGGGGTGCCGTCACCGCGGCGGACCTGGCGCAGCAGCAGCCGACCGCCCAGGGCCGCCGTGCGCTCCTCCAGCGCGTCGACGTCCTCCACCGACCCGGGGTCCGCGATCACGGTGTCCACCCGCAGGTCGCCGGCGTGCGCTCGCAGCGCGTCCAGGTGCTCGCACGGCCCCATGCCGGCGGTCTCGGACTCCGGCACCAGGTTCAGCACCACGATCCGACGGGCCGCCGTGCGGCGCAGCGCGTCCGCCAGGTCCGGCACCAGCAGGTGCGGGATCACCGAGGTGTACCAGGAGCCCGGTCCGAGCACGACCCAGTCCGCCTCCTCGACCGCTCGGACCGCCTCCGGCCGGGCCGGCGGCGCCTCGGGCAGCACCCGCAGGTGCGTGATCGTGCCGCTGGCCACCGCCACCCGGCTCTGCCCGCGCACCAGCTCGGTCGAGCCGTCGGGCCGGCGCACGTCCGCCTCGATCGCCAGCGGCACCGCCGCCATCGGCAGCACCCGGCCACGGGCGCCGAGCAGCCGGCCGACCCAGTCCAGGCCGTCCACCGTGTCGCCCAGCAGCTCCCACAGCGCCACGATCAGCAGGTTGCCGACCGCGTGCTGGTCCAGGTCGCCGGTGGAGGTGAACCGGTGCTGCAGCACGTCGCGCCAGGTGCGGCCCCAGTCCGAGTCGTCGCACAGCGCCGACAGCGCCATCCGCAGGTCGCCGGGCGGCAGCACGTCCAGCTCGTCGCGCAGCCGGCCGGACGAGCCGCCGTCGTCGGCCACCGTGACCACCGCGGTGATCCGGTCGCTCACCCGGCGCAGCGCGGACAGCGTGGCCGACAGCCCGTGCCCGCCGCCCAGCGCGACGAAGGCCGGTCGCCCGTCGTGCGCGGCGCTCACCGCACTCACTCCTTGCCGAGGTCCCGCGCAGCCACCGTCACCCGCTGCCCGCCGGCGCGCAGCCGGGCCGCGATCGCCTCGCTGATCGCCACCGAGCGGTGCTTGCCGCCGGTGCAGCCGACCGCGATCGTGACGAACCGCTTCTCCTCGTGCAGGTAGCCGGAGAGCACCGGCTCCAGCGCGGCGACGTACCGGTCCACGAACGTGCGAGCGCCCGGCAGGCCGAGCACGTAGTCCCGCACCGGGGCGTCCCGCCCGGACAGGTGGCGCAGCTCGGTGATCCAGTACGGGTTCGCCAGGAACCGCACGTCCACCACGTGGTCGGCGTCCAGCGGGATGCCGTACTTGAAGCCGAACGCGACCACGTTGATCCGCAGCACGTCGTCCTGCGCGGAGGACACGGCGTTCCGCACGATCCGGGCCAGCTCGTGCACGTTGGTGCCCGAGGAGTCGATCAGCACGTCCGCCCGGTCGCGGATGTCGGACAGCAGCGCCCGCTCGGCGGCGATCCCGTCCAGGATCCGCCCCTCGCCCTGCAACGGGTGCGGCCGGCGGACCTGCTCGTACCGGCGCACCAGCACCTCGTCCGAGGCGTCCAGGAACAGGATCCGGTAGTCCACCCCGGTCTCGCGCAGCTGGTCGAGCACGCCCGACAGGTCCGCGAAGAACTCTCGGCCACGCACGTCCACCACCGCGGCCAGCCGCAGGTCGGCGGTGGGCGGGGCGCCGTGCGTGAGCATCCCGACCAGGTGCGTGAGCATCTGCGCCGGCAGGTTGTCCACCACGTACCAGCCCAGGTCCTCCAGCACCGCGCCGGCCCGGGAGCGACCGGCGCCGGACATCCCGGTGATCACCAGCAGGTGCGGCTCGTTCAGCCGGGGGGCCTGCGCGGCGGCCTCGATGGCGGGGATGCCGTGCGGGACGGTCATCGGCGAGGCCGACGGGTCCGGCGAGATCGACGGGGGCGGCGGGGTCGACGGGTTCGGCGAGGAGGGGTCGCTCATGCCCCCAGCATGCCAGCCGGACCCGGCCCTGCGACCTCCGGAGCGGCCGCTCCCGCCTCGGACGTCGCGCCGCCGGGGGCGCCCGCCGTCGGGTCGAGCGCCCGCACCACCGCGGCCGCCGTGCGCTCCCCCATGCCCGGCACCGAGGCGATCTCCTCGACCGACGCGACCCGCAGCCGCTTCAGCGAGCCGAAGTGCTTCAGCAGCGCCGCCGAGCGGGCCGGGCCGAGCCCGGGCACGCCGTCCAGCGCCGAGACGGTCATGCCCTTGCTGCGCTGCCTGCGGTGCGCGGTGATCGCGAACCGGTGCGCCTCGTCCCGCAGCCGCTGCAGCAGGTACAGCCCCTCGGAGGAGCGCTCGAGGATCACCGGGTAGTCGTCGCCCGGCAGCCAGACCTCCTCCAGCCGCTTGGCCAGCCCGCACAGCGCCACGTCGTCGATGCCGAGCTCGGCCAGCGCGGCGGCCGCGGCGGCGACCTGCGGCGGGCCACCGTCCACCACCACGAGGTTCGGCGGGTAGGCGAACCGCACGGCTCGCCCTGTGGTCGGGTCGACCGGACCGGACCGCACCGGACCCGCGTCCGTGTCCGCCAGCGCCTCGGCCACCTGGTCCTCGCCGAGGCCGAGCTCCAGGTCGCCGGCCCGCTCCCGCTCGGCCAGGTACCGCCGGAACCGCCGGGTGATCACCTCGTGCATCGCGGCGGTGTCGTCCGCGGCGCCCTCCCCCTCCGGCCCGCGGATCGAGAACTGCCGGTACTCGCTCTTGCGGGACAGGCCGTCCTCGAACACCACCATCGAGGCCACCTGGTAGGTGCCCTGGTTGTGCGAGACGTCGTAGCACTCGATCCGTAGCGGCGCGGTGGCCAGCCCGAGCGCCTCCTGGATCTCCCGGAGCGCCTGGCTGCGGGTGGTCAGGTCGCCGGCCCGGCGGGTGCGGTGCAGCGCGAGCGCGTGCTCGGCGTTCTTGCGCACCGTCTCGGCCAGCTCGTGCTTGTCGCCGCGCTGCGGCACCCGCACCTGCACCCGGCTGCCGCGCAGCCCGGCCAGCCAGGTCTGCACCTGGTCCAGGTCCGGCGGCAGCACCGGCACCAGCACCTCGCGCGGCACGGCGTCCGCCGCGGCGCCGTCGCCGGCGGTCTCGTTGCCGTAGACCTGCTGCAGCAGGTGCTCGACCAGCTCGGCGTCGGTGACGTCCTCGACCTTCTCCACCACCCAGCCCCGCTGGCCGCGGATCCGGCCGTCCCGCACGTGGAACACCTGCACGGCCGCCTCGAGCTCGTCCCCCACCAGCGCGAAGATGTCCGCGTCCGTGCCGTCCTGCAGCACCACGGCGTTCTTCTCGGTGGCCCGCTCCAGCGCCACGACGTCGTCCCGCAGCCGGGCGGCGCGCTCGAAGTCCAGCTCGGCCGCGGCCTCCTTCATCCGCGCGGTCAGCCGCCGGGTGAACCGCGCGGTGTCACCGGCCATGAAGTCGCAGAACTCCTCGGCCAGCGTGTGGTGGTCCACCTCGGAGATCCGGCCCACGCACGGCGCCGAGCACTTGTCGATGTAGCCGAGCAGGCACGGACGGCCCTGCTGGCCGGCCCGCTTGAACACCCCGGCCGAGCAGGTGCGCACCGGGAACACCCGCAGCAGCAGGTCGACCGTCTCCCGGATCGCCCAGGCGTGCGCGTACGGGCCGAAGTACCGGGTGCCCGGCCGGCGGGCGCCCCGCATCACCTGGACCCGCGGGAACCGCTCCGCCAGCGTCACCGCGAGGTACGGGTAGGACTTGTCGTCCCGGTACTTCACGTTGAACCTCGGATCGAACTCCTTGATCCAGGAGTACTCCAGCGCCAGCGCCTCGACCTCGGTGCCGACCACGGTCCACTGCACCGACGCCGCGGTGGTCACCATCGTCTGGGTGCGCGGGTGCAGGCCGGCGACGTCCTGGAAGTAGCTGTTCAGCCGCTGGCGCAGGCTCTTCGCCTTGCCGACGTAGATCACCCGGCCGTGCTCGTCCCGGAACCGGTAGACCCCCGGCTGGTCGGGGATCTCCCCCGGTGCGGGACGGTACGTCGCGGGGTCGGCCATGCGGTCGAGCCTAGTTCGGACCACCGACAGGGCCGCACCCGCGCCGGGGCCCGGAGCGGGTGCCGGACCGGGTGCCGGACCAGGCCCCGGACCGTGCGCCGGTCTGGGTACCGTGGCGCGATGGGAGCGCTGCACAGCTACACCGCCGACGTCGTGTGGACCGGGGCCGGGGCCACCGGCACCACCGGGTACCGCGACTACGGCCGCGAGCACGACGTGCTGGTTCCGGGCCGACCGGTGCTGCCGGGCTCCGCCGACCCGGCGTTCCGCGGCGATCCGGGCCGGCACTCCCCGGAGGACCTGCTGGTCGCCGCCCTCGCGCAGTGCCACCTGCTGTGGTTCCTGCACCTGGCATCGGTCGCCGGGGTCGTGGTGGTCGGCTACACCGACCGCGCCACCGCCACGATGCGGGTCGAGCCGGCCGGGCACGGGCAGTTCACCGAGGCGGTGCTGCACCCGCGGGTGACGGTGCGCCGCTGGCCGGACGGCACGCCCGACCTGGACGCGCTGCTGACCGACGTGCACGCTCGCGCGCACGAGCACTGCTTCATCGCCCGGTCGGTGAGCTTCCCGGTGCGGGTCGAGCCGAGGCAGGTCGAGGTCGAGCAGCAGGTCTAGGCCGTCCTGCCCTGCTTCGTCCAGCCCTGCTTCGTCCAGCCCTGCCCCGCCTCAGGCGCCGATCGCCTCGCGCCCCTGGTCCAGCACCTCGGCGAGGAACCGCCCGGTGTGGCTGGCCGGCACGGTCGCCACGTGCTCGGGAGTGCCCTCCGCGACGACCAGGCCCCCACCGCTGCCGCCCTCGGGGCCCATGTCGATCAGCCAGTCGGCGTTCTTGATCACGTCGAGGTTGTGCTCGATCACGATCACCGAGTTGCCCTTGTCGACCAGGGACTGCAGCACGCCGAGCAGCCGGCGGATGTCCTCGAAGTGCAGGCCGGTGGTCGGCTCGTCCAGCACGTACACCGCGCGACCGCTGGTGCGTCGCTGCAGCTCGGAGGCGAGCTTGACCCGCTGCGCCTCGCCGCCGGACAGCGTGGTGGCCGGCTGGCCGAGCCGGACGTAGCCGAGCCCGACGTCCACCAGGGTGCGCAGGTGCCGGCTGATCGCGGGCACGGCGGCGAAGAACTCGGCGGCCTCCTCGATCGGCATGTCCAGCACGTCGGCGACCGTCTTCCCCTTGAAGTGCACCTCGAGGGTCTCCCGGTTGTACCGGGCGCCGTGGCAGACCTCGCACGGCACGTAGACGTCCGGCAGGAAGTTCATCTCGATCTTCAGCGTGCCGTCGCCGGAGCACGCCTCGCACCGCCCGCCCTTGACGTTGAACGAGAACCGGCCGGCGGTGTAGCCGCGCACCTTGGCCTCGGTGGTCTCGGCGAACAGCTTGCGGATCCGGTCCCAGACACCGGTGTAGGTGGCGGGGTTGGACCGCGGCGTGCGGCCGATCGGCCCCTGGTCGACGTGCACCACCTTGTCCAGGTGCTCCAGGCCGGTGACCCGCTTGTGCCGGCCGGCGACCCGGCGGGCGTGGTTCAGCTCGTTGGCCATCACGGTGTAGAGGATCGAGTTGACCAGGGTGGACTTGCCCGAGCCGGACACGCCGGTGACCGCGGTCAGCACGCCGAGCGGGAACGAGACGTCGATGCCCTGCAGGTTGTGCTCCCGGGCACCCACCACGGTGACCTGGCGCTTCGGGTCCACCGCGCGCCGGGTGGCCGGCATCGGGATCGACCGACGACCGGACAGGTAGGCACCCGTCACCGAGTCCTGGGCGGCCAGCAGCCCCGCGAGGTCGCCGGAGTGCACCACGTGGCCGCCGTGCTCGCCGGCGCCGGGGCCGACGTCCACGATCCAGTCGGCGGCGCGGATGGTGTCCTCGTCGTGCTCGACCACGATCAGCGTGTTGCCGAGGTCGCGCAGCCGGGTCAGCGTGTCGATCAGCCGGCGGTTGTCCCGCTGGTGCAGCCCGATCGACGGCTCGTCCAGCACGTACAGCACGCCGACCAGCCCGGAGCCGATCTGGGTGGCCAGCCGGATCCGCTGGGCCTCGCCGCCGGACAGCGTCGCCGCCGCGCGGGACAGCGAGAGGTAGTCCAGCCCGACGTCCAGCAGGAAGCCGAGCCGGGCCTGGATCTCCTTGAGCACCTGGGCGGCGATCTGCTTCTCCCGCTCGCCGAGCTCCAGAGTGTCCAGGAAGTCGCGGGCCTCGCGGATCGGCAGCGCGCAGACCTCGGCGATGGACCGCCCGCCGACCAGCACCGCGAGCACCTCGGGCTTCAGCCGGGTGCCCTCGCAGGCCGGGCACGGGACCTCGCGCATGAAGGCCTCGTACTTCTCCTTGCTCCACTCGGACTCGGTCTCCTGGTGGCGACGCTCCAGGAAGGTCAGCACGCCCTCGAAGCCGGTGGAGTACTGCCGCTCGCGGCCCCACCGGTTGCGGTACCGGACCTCGACCTTGTGGTTCTCGCCGTGCAGCACGGCGTGCCGTGCCCGCTCCGGCAGCGCCCGCCACGGGGCGTCCATCGAGAAGCCGAGGTCGTCGGCCAGCGCGCTGAGCACCCGCTCGAAGTAGTCGGACGAGATCTGCGCCCACGGTGCGACGGCACCCTCGCGCAGCGACAGGTCCTCGTCCGGCACCACCAGGTCCGGGTCGACCTCCAGACGAGCGCCCAGACCGGTGCACTCGGGGCAGGCCCCGTACGGGGCGTTGAACGAGAAGGTGCGCGGCTCGATCTCCTCCAGCGCGAGCTGGTGGTCGTTCGGGCAGGCGCGGTGCTCGGAGAACCGCAGCTCGCGGCCCAGGTCGTCGACGTCGGCGTCCACCAGCTCGATCACGACCAGCCCGCCGGCCAGCGGCAGCGCGGTCTCGATCGAGTCGGTGAGCCGGCGCTGCACGCCCTCGCGGGACACCAGCCGGTCGACGACCACCTCGATGTCGTGCTTGAGCTTCTTCTCCAGGGTCGGCGGCTCGGTGAGCTGGACCACCTCGCCGTCCACCCGCGCCCGGGAGAAGCCCTTGGCCTGCAGCTCCTTGAACAGGTCCGCGTACTCGCCCTTGCGGCCGCGGACCACCGGCGCGAGCACCTGGTAGCGGGTGCCCTCGGGCAGCTCCAGCAGCCGGTCGACGATCTGCTGCGGGGTCTGCGCGGTGACACGCTCGCCGCAGACCGGGCAGTGCGGGATGCCGGTGCGGGCGAAGAGCAGGCGGAGATAGTCGTAGACCTCGGTGATGGTGCCGACGGTCGAGCGAGGGTTGCGGGAGGTCGATTTCTGGTCGATCGAGACCGCCGGGGACAGGCCCTCGATGAAGTCGACGTCGGGCTTGTCCATCTGGCCGAGGAACTGCCGCGCGTAGGCCGACAGTGACTCGACGTAGCGGCGCTGCCCCTCGGCGAAGATCGTGTCGAAGGCGAGGCTCGATTTGCCGGACCCGGACAGACCCGTGAACACGATCATGGCGTCGCGGGGCAGGTCGAGGCTGACGTCCTTGAGGTTGTGCTCGCGGGCGCCACGGACGATCAGACGGTCGTTCACAAACGGATTCTTTCGGGCCGAAGGGACACACGGAGCGCCGAGGTGGGCACCCCTCCCCGAGCGTAGTGACCG
>DASWPG010000005.1:0-55012 GCA_036404115.1 Cellulomonas sp. | reverse complement strand
TGGACGAGCCCACCTACGACCAGGGCGGCTCCCGGTTCGCGTTCAGCGGCGACGGCTACTACGTCAAGTCCGCGCAGGAGATGCGTCGCACCTGGGCCGAGCTGCCCGAGGCGTGCGACAACACCCTGCTGATCGCCGAGCGGTGCGAGGTCGAGTTCCCCACCGGCGCGAACTACATGCCCCGGTTCCCGGTGCCCGAGGGCGAGGACGAGAACTCCTGGTTCATCAAGGAGGTCGAGCGCGGCCTGCAGCGGCGCTACCGCGGCGGGGTCCCGGACGACGTGCGCAAGCAGGCTGAGTACGAGACCGGCGTGATCGTGCAGCTCGGCTTCTCCGGCTACTTCCTCGTGGTGGCCGACTTCATCAACTGGTCCAAGGAGCAGGGCATCCGGGTCGGGCCGGGGCGTGGCTCGGCGGCCGGCTCGATGGCCTCCTACGCGATGGGCATCACCGAGCTGGACCCGCTGCGGCACGGACTGATCTTCGAGCGGTTCCTCAACCCCGAGCGGGTGTCCTGGCCGGACGTCGACGTCGACTTCGACGAGCGTCGACGCGCCGAGGTGATCCGGTACGTCACCGACAAGTACGGCGACGACCGGGTCGCGCAGATCGTCACCTACGGCACGATCAAGGCCAAGCAGGCGCTCAAGGACTCCTCCCGGGTGCTCGGCTTCCCGTTCGCGATGGGGGAGAAGCTCACCAAGGCCATGCCGCCCGCCGTGATGGGCAAGGACATCACGCTGTCCGGGATGTACGACTCGAAGAACCCGCGGTACGCCGAGGCGGAGGAGTTCCGCAAGGTGGTCGACGCCGACCCCGAGGCGCAGCGCGTGCTGGAGACCGCCCGGGGCCTGGAGAACCTGAAGCGGCAGTGGGGCGTGCATGCCGCGGGCGTCATCATGTCCAGCGAGCCGCTGATCGACATCATCCCGATCATGAAGCGGCCGCAGGACGGCGCGGTCATCACGCAGTTCGACTACCCGACGTCCGAGGGCCTCGGCCTGATCAAGATGGACTTCCTCGGGCTGCGCAACCTGACCATCCTCGACGACTCGCTGCGCAACATCGTGATGAACGACAAGGCGCCGATCGAGCTCGAGGACATCCCGCTCGACGACCAGCCGACCTACGACCTGCTGGCCCGCGGCGACACCCTCGGGGTGTTCCAGCTCGACGGCGGGCCGATGCGGGCGCTGCTGCGCCAGATGCGCCCGGACAACTTCGAGGACATCTCCGCCGTCATCGCCCTGTACCGGCCCGGGCCGATGGGCATGAACTCGCACACCAACTACGCGCTGCGCAAGAACGGCCTGCAGCCGATCACGCCGATCCACCCCGAGCTGGAGAAGCCGCTCGCCGAGGTGCTCGACGGCACCTACGGCCTGATCGTGTACCAGGAGCAGGTGCAGAAGGCCGCCCAGGTGCTCGCCGGGTACACGCTCGGGCAGGCAGACCTGCTGCGCCGCGCGATGGGCAAGAAGAAGAAGGAGATCCTCGACAAGGAGTTCGTGCCGTTCGAGGCCGGCATGAAGGAGCGCGGCTACTCGAAGCCCGCGATCCAGGCGGTCTGGGACACCCTGGTGCCGTTCGCCGGGTACGCGTTCAACAAGGCCCACTCCGCCGGCTACGGCGTCGTCTCCTACTGGACCGCCTTCCTCAAGGCCAACTACCCGACCGAGTACATGGCCGGCCTGCTCACCTCCGTGGGCGACGACAAGGACAAGTCCGCCCTGTACCTCGGCGAGTGCCGCCGGATGGGTATCACCGTGCTGCCGCCGGACGTCAACTCGTCCGCTGCGCTGTTCACCGCGGTCGGCACCGACATCCGGTTCGGCCTGACCGCCGTGCGCAACGTCGGCGCGAACGTGGTGGACGCGATCGTGCGCACCCGGGAGGACAAGGGCGAGTTCAGCTCGTTCACCGACTTCCTGGACAAGGTGCCCGCCGTCGTCTGCAACAAGCGCACCATCGAGTCCCTGATCAAGGCCGGCGCGTTCGACTCGCTCGGCCACCCCCGCCGCGCCCTGCTGCTGGTGCACGAGCAGGCCGTGGAGTCCGTGATCGGCGTCAAGCGCAAGGAGGCCGAGGGGCAGTTCGACCTGTTCGCGGACCTCGGCGGCGACGACGGCCCCGGCTTCTCCGTGCAGGTGCCCGACGTGCCGGACTGGGACAAGAAGCAGCGCCTCGCGTTCGAGCGGGAGATGCTCGGGCTGTACGTGTCGGACCACCCGCTGTCCGGGCTGGAGCACGTGCTGTCCGCGCACGCCGACGTCTCGATCGCCACGCTGAACGCCGACGAGGCGCGCCCCGATGGCTCCTCGGTGCTGGTCGCCGGCCTGATCACCTCGTTGCAGCGCAAGATGTCCAAGCAGGGCAACCCGTGGGCCGCCGTCACGCTGGAGGACATGGAGGGCGGCGTCGAGATCATGTTCTTCGGCGAGACGTACCTCGCCTACTCCACCGTGCTCGCCGAGGACGCGGTCGTCGTGGTGCGCGGCCGGGTGCGCCGCCGGGACGACGTCATGCAGCTGCAGGCGATGGAGGTCTCGCTGCCAGACCTGTCCGCGGTCGCCGACGCGCCGGTGGTGGTGACGCTGCCGGAGTCGCGCTGCATCGGACCCGTGGTCGACCGGCTGCGCGAGGTCGTCGCGACCCACCCCGGCGTCTCCGAGCTGCACCTGCGGGTGGACCGGCCCGGCGGGCGCACCACGGTGCTGCGCGCGGGGGCGAGGTTCCGGGTCGAGCGCTCGCCCGCGCTGTACGGGGACCTCAAGGCGCTGCTCGGGCCGGGGTGCCTGCTGTCGGCGACGCCGGTGGGGGTGTAGCGGCCCGCCGGTCGGCCCGGCTCAGCGGCGTCGTCGGACGAGCAGCCAGGCCAGCACCAGCGACCCGGCGAACCCCGGGATCGAGACCGCCAGGCCGATGTAGGTCCAGACCGGATCATCGCGGTGCTCGTGGTCGATCTGGAAGAAGACCAGCAGCGTCGAGAGGATCCGCGGCCGACTACCGCGATCCTCCAGCCCCTGGGTGCCCAGAGTGCACGACAGGTAGAACAGCACCACCCACACCAGCATGGCCGCGAGCTGCACGGGCAGCCAGCGCGAGCGGGGCTTCGGCTCGCCCGGGTCGTCGAGCTGCCCCCGGTCCTGCCGCCGGTTCATCCGCGGCGGACGGGTCGGTGCGGTCCGGTGGACCACAGGGCGACGAGCGCCGGAGCGCAGCGCCGGTCCACGAGCACGATGCGGTCGTTGATGCTCATCCGGGCCAGCAGCCATCCCGTCGAGCGGATCTCGGCACGGATCGGACCGTCCTCCGCCCGATCGACCGCGACCCGGGCGCCGAACAGGGAGTTGGTCTGGATCCCGCGAGCGGCGCAGTCCGGGCTGGTCAGGACCGCCAGCGGATCGTCCTGCCCGGTCATGCCCGGACCCCTCGACGTGCGTCGGTCGGGCCCGGCCGCCCGGGGGCGGACCGGTCGAGGCCGAGCGGCGCGGTCCTTCGTCGTCGGTGGGTGCGGGCTGCGGTGCCGGTGCGCGGCTGCGCTGCGACGTCGTGCTGGGCACGGATGCGTGCCATGTGGCCCCCTCCCGCGCGGTCGGGGCCGCGCGAGCATCATCGACCGGGCGGACGCTCCGCTGAACCGGCTGCTGACCAGCAGATCAGATGTGCGCCCGGTCGCGGTCGCCCGTCACCCGTCCGGCGGACGCACGTCACCCGCACCGATGACGCACAGCGGGGCGTCCGCGGCGTCGACGCTGCTCAGCGCGCCGACCTCGTGCGTCGGGCCGGAGGTCGTCGGCTCAGGCGAGGTACTGGTCGAGGTCGAGGGAGGCACCCGCTCGGGCCATCCACGCGATGGCCGCCGCCGTCAGAGCGATGCCCACGGACTCGGGTTCGGCGACGGCGTCGAGGACGTGCTGGACGATGCCGAACGGGCTCGCCGTCGGCGGCCTGGATCAGGAGCGGCCAGGGCCCGACCGCGACGAGCGCACTGCTCGCCGCGGTGAGAGGTGCGAACGGTGACGGCATGCCGAAGTCGGACGTGTCCCACGGGGCCCGCTCCCGCGCGGCACAGGCCGTGCGAGCAACGGTGGTGCGGCGGTTCATCCCGCCGCCCTGGACGCTAACCCGCAGGCCAGCGCCTCGACGGGAAACGCTTGCCCGTCACCCGTTCAGCCGGTGCACATCACTCGCACCGGTGAGTCCCAGGTCGCCCGCGCGGCCCACCGGTGCGCGGCGCAGCACGACCGCCGTACCGACCGCGGCCGCGGCGCACACCCCGCCTGCGAGCAGCGCGATGCTCGTGAGCGTGCGCGGCCACAGCGCCGGGTCCGTGCCGGGCTGCTGGAGGCGCACGACGACGGCGCAGCCGGCCACGCCGAGGCTGATGCCGAGCTGGCGTGCCGCGTTGACGGTGCTGGCGGCGACCCCGGTCCGGTTCGCGGCCACGCCCTGCATGGCGGCGGCGGGCAGCACGGGGGAGATGATCCCGGCGCCGACGCCGGTCGCAAGCATCGCCGGCACGACGGCCCGCCAGCCGGGGGTCAGCCCGGGCAGCGCCAGGGCGAGGCAGCCGAGCCCGCAGATCGCGAGCCCGAGCGTGAGCACGCGTCGGCGGCTCAGCCGACCGAGCCGGGTGCCCAGGGCGGCTGACGTGACGAAGAACGCCACGGGCTGAACGGAGAGCACCAGCGCGGTGCTGACCGGGGTGAGGCCGAGCGCGTCCTGCAGCCAGGAGGAGACCGCGGGCAGCACGCCGAAGGCGGCGAAGTAGTACGCGGCGGCGACGACCGCGGCGGCTCGCAGCACCGGGCTGCGCGCCAGCGCCGGTCCGATCGGTGCGGTGCCGGGGTGCCGGCGCTGGCGGACCACGAGCGCGGTGCCCAGGCATGCGCAGGCGACCACGATCGCCAGCAGGGCGGGGCTCGGCCCCTGGTCGGCCAGCACGAGCGCGGCGACGACGAACCCACCGACGGTGGCCGCGAGCAGGCCGGTGGCGAGCAGGTCCAGCGGGGCGGGGTCGTCGGTCCGCCCCTCGGGGACGAGCGCCGCGGTCAGGACCGCGGCGAGCAGGGCGAGCGGGACCCCGACCGCGAAGACGGACCGCCAGCCGAAGGCGGACAGCAGCCCGCCGGAGACGTTGCCGACCGCGGCGGCGAGGCCGGACACCGCCCCCCACACGGCGAAGGCGCGGCGCTTGTCGTGACCGGTGTACGAGGCGTCCAGCAGCGGGAGCGTGCTGGCGAACAGCGCGGCGCCGGCGACACCCTGCACGAGTCGGGCGAGCACGAGCGTGACCACGTCCGGTGCCAGCGCGCAGGCCAGCGAGGCGGCGGCGAACAGAGCCAGGCCGCCCACCAGCAAGGTGCGCCGGCCGATCCGGTCGCTCAGGGCTCCGGCGGGGACCAGCAGCGCGGCCAGCGCGATCGGGTAGACGCCGATCACCCACTGCAGGGCGCCGAAGCCGGTGCGCAGGTCGGCGGCGATCATCGGCATCGCGACGGTCACGATGGTGGAGTACGCGAGCAGCAGGAACGTCGCGGCGCAGGACACGATCAGCGGGACCTGCCGCCTCACCCGGGCGCTCCGGGCTCGGGTGGTTCCACCGCGACCGGTCCGGCGTAGGCGAAGGCGAGCTCGCCCCGCGGGTCGAGGTACGTCTCGCAGTCGACCTGGTAGACGTCGCGGATCAGCTCGGTGGTCAGGACCTCGCGCGGGAGCCCGCTCGCCACGGTCCGACCGTGGTCCAGCACGTAGACCCGGTCGCAGTACCGGGCCGCCAGGTGCAGGTCGTGCAGCGCGGCGAGCACGCCGATGCCGAGGCCTCGCACGATGTCCAGCACCTGCAGCTGGTGGCGGACGTCCAGGTGGTTGGTGGGCTCGTCCAGGATCAGGAACCCGGGTCCCTGAGCGAGCGCGCGGGCCAGGGCGACCCGTTGCAGCTCCCCGCCGGACAGGGTCTGGATGCTGCGGGCCGCGTCGCCGGTCAGCCCGGTCGCGTGCAGCGCCTGCGTCACGATCTGCCGGTCCTCCGGGCTGCCGGGCTCGAGCAGCCGGTGGTGCGGCGTCCGGCCGAGCGCGACCATCTCGCGCACGCTCAGGTCGAAGCTCGTCTGCTGGAACTGCGAGACGACCGCCAGGTGACGGGCCACGACGGCCGGCCGCGCCCGGCGGATGTCCAGGTCACCGAGCCGGATCCGGCCGTCGACGGGCGTGACGACCCGGTAGAGGGCCTTGAGCAGCGTGGACTTCCCGCTGCCGTTCGGCCCGACGACGCCGACCAGCTCGCCGCCGCCGACCTGCACGGCGATGTCGCGGATGATCGTGCTGCCGCCCAGGTCGACGCGCACGCTCTCGGCGCGGAGGCTCGGCCGGGCGTCCGGGGTGTCAGCCATAGCGGTACTCCGTCCGGGTCAGCATGTGCAGGAAGACCGGAGCACCGAGCACCGCGGTGACGATGCCGATCGGCAGCTCGGAGCTCGGCACCACCACGCGGGCGATCACGTCGGCCCAGAGCAGGAACAGCCCGCCGCTGATCACCGCGACCGGCAGCAGCCGCAGGTGCGAGGACCCGACGACGCTGCGCACCACGTGCGGCACCAGCAGCCCGACGAAGCCGATCACCCCGACCTGCGCGACGAGGGTCCCGGTGACCAGCGCGCACATCACCAGGTACACCCGCCGGCGTGCCGCGGAGTCGACGCCGAGGGTGACGGCGGACTCGTCCCCGGTGAGCATCACGTCCAGGCTGCGGATCTGGGTGCTCATCACCACGATCGCGAGCAGCACGACGCCGGCGGCGAGCGGCAGGTCGGACCAGCTGGCCGAGGCGAGGCTGCCCAGCATCCAGAACGTCACGGTCCGGATGCCCTCGGCGGAGGCGGCGAAGTACACGAACGAGCTGGAGATCGCCGAGCAGAGCGCGTTCACGGCCGCGCCGGCCAGCACGAGCTTGACGGCCGAGGCCCGGGACCCGAGCGAGCCGACCAGCAGCACCACGGCGGCGGCGGCCAGGCTGCCGAGGAACGCCCAGACCGGCAGGGTCGCCCCCGCCAGCACGCCTCCGGCGCCGAGCCCCGCCACGATCGCGATGGTCGCGCCGAGCGAGCCGCCCGCGGACACGCCCAGCAGGTACGGGTCGGCCAGCGGGTTCTGCAGCGCGGCCTGCATCACGACGCCGCACAGCGCCAGCCCCGCGCCGACCAGGACGCTGAGCAGCACGCGCGGGAGCCGGATGTCCCAGACCACCGTCTCGACCGAGGACCCGCCCGACCCGCCCGTCCCGGCCCCGAGGTCGAGGCCGAGCAGCCGGTGTCCGAGCACCGTGGCCACGTCGGAGAACGGGATGCGGATCTGCCCGATCGAGACGGCGAGCAGGACTGAGAGGAGCAGGGCCGCGGTCACGATCAGGACGGCGACCAGGCCGCCGGTCTGCCGCTGTCGCGCCCCGGTCACCGGAAGTCGAGCTCGGGGTGCAGGTACTCCGCCAGGCTCAGGGTCAGCTCGCCCAGGATGGGCGTACCGCGCACCGCGGTCGAGTAGTCCAGCAGCATGACCCGGCCCTCGGCGACCGCGGTGACGTCGGCGAGCTGGCTGCTGCCCACCAGCTCGGCCTTCTCCGCCTCGGCGCTGGCCTGCTGGAACTGGGTCATCACGATCACGTCGGGATCGGCCTCGATGATGGTCTCCGCCGACATCTCGGCGTACTCCGCGTCCGACACCTCGAGATAGGTGCCCCCGGCGGCCTGCACCATCTCGTCCACCAGGCTCAGCGAGGGCGAGTAGTAGTTGTAGGTCAGCTTGTTCGCGCCGCCGCTGGCCACCAGGAGCACGGTCGGGGTGTCGTCTGCGGTCTGCGCGACCGCGCTGATCGCGTCGAGGGTCTCCTGCTCGCTCTCGATGTACGTGTCGGTCTGGTCGGTGACGTCGAACGCGGTGCCGAGGGTGCGGATGTCCGCGAAGTACGCGTCCAGGTCGCGGCCGATCGTGTAGTTGTCCGCCGTCAGGACGGACACGCCCCGGTCGTTCCAGGTCGAGACGGTTCCCAGGCTCTCGTCCGTGATCGCGAACGACATGGACAGGATCACGTCGGGGTCGAGCGCCAGGACGGCCTCGGCGGACGGCACCTGCTCGGACAGCACCGGCAGCTCGGCGAGATCGTCGGCGTAGGACGAGTCGGCCCCGTCCAGGTAACCGACCCCGACGATCCGGTCCTGGAGGCCGAAGGCGATCATCAGCTCGGCGAGGTTCTGGCCGATCACCACGACCCGCTCGGGCGCCGACGTCAGCGTCTGGGTGAACTCTTCGCCGGCATCGTCGACCATGGTCAGCGCGCGCGGCCAGGACGCATCGGTCGTCGTCGAGGCGGAGGTGGTCGACGACGACGGGCTGGTGGAGCAGCCGGTGAGGGCGGCGACGCCGAGCACGACGGCCAGCACGGCGACGCACATCGAGGTGGAACGTCTGCGGGAGGGCATGCAGCACGGACCCTTCTGGGAGGTGATCGGGAAGGGCGCTGGTCAGCGGCCCGTGCCGATCCTGCTGCCGGAGGCCCGTGCCGGATGTCGAGCGAACGGCCCGCGCGTGTGGAGCGAGCGGTCCGCTCGCGCGCGGGGTCAGGCGTGCGTTCGCCGGTACTCGGCGGGCGTGCAGCCGAGGCGTCGACGGAAGGCGTAGACGAAGCTGCTGGCCGACCCGTAGCCGACCTCGGCCCCGATCCGCTCGACCGTCCATCGGGTGTCGAGCAGCAGGTCGGCCGCGCGCTCCAGGCACTGCCGTCGGTGGCGCTCCATCGGCGGCACGCCGTACAGCGCCTTGAACCCGCGGGCCAGCCGCTTCGGGCTCATCGAGAGCAGGCGGGCGACCTCGTCGAGGGTGGGCGGGGCATGGCGCTCCCGCCACAGGATCAGGGGGACGTTGCGCAGGGCCTCGACCTCGTGCTCGGCCAGTGGGTGCTCGGTCGGCCCGTGGTCGGCCTCGGCCGGCGACGCGTCGGTGAGCAGGGCGAACGCGGCCATCACGCGGGACTCCATCAGCAGGGTCCTGCCGGGGGTGTCCGCGCGCAGCCCGAACAGC
Source organism: Cellulomonas sp. (assembly GCA_036404115.1). Classification (GTDB taxonomy): domain Bacteria; phylum Actinomycetota; class Actinomycetes; order Actinomycetales; family Cellulomonadaceae; genus Cellulomonas. Next base: position 45,937 of record DASWPG010000005.1, on the reverse strand, counting down.
TCGGCGAGCAGCCGCGGCACGCCGAGCAGCCGCGTGCCGCGACCCAGGTACAGGTCGTCGGCGCGGTCCGCGCCCAGCCGGTCGAGCGCGGCCGCGAACGCCTCGGTGCCGACGCTGCCCAGGTACGGCGCGAGCGTGTCCCGCCGCCCGGTCAGCGAGACGCCGCGGTAGAGCTGGCCCGCGGGGTGCACGACCATCCCTTCGGTCGGGCGAGACGGCGTCAGCGAGGTCGAGCCCCGCCCCAGGTCGCCACGGCCCGCCGCGTCCTCCACGATCCGCATCTGCCCGTCGAGGCAGCTCTCCAGCTCGAACCGGTCCGCGGAGAAGCGGTAGCCGATCGGGTGGTCGGCGGCGAAGCGCACGTCGTACCGGATCACGCGCAGCCCGCCGTGCAGCCGCGTCACCTCGATCGTCCCCTCGCCGGTCCCGGGGCGCAGCGCGTAGGTCGTGACGTGCGGGCCGATCCGGTCGCGGTCCTGGTCCGCGATGGACGCGTAGTAGGACGCGTACTGGTGCTCCTGCTCGGCCGAGCCGATCTCGCCGGACAGGACGGGGATCGGCGGCATGTAGGTGAGCCTACCCTTACTGGTTTCGGCGCTACGGGACCTGCCGGGGGCTCGACGGTCAGCCCGGCGAGATCTTGCGCCGGGAGCCGGACGCGCCGTCGCCCGAGGAGCCCGGGCCGGGGCGCAGCAGGCCGGACGCGGCGGGGCAGCGGGTCAGCCGACCTCGGCGCGGTGCGCGCCGGAGGGGGAGTCCACCTGCACGACGTCCCCCCGGTGCAGCTGCCGACCGCGCCGGGTCTCCGGCTCGTCGTTCACCTGGACCTCGCCGTCCTCCAGCAGGGTGCGGGCGTCGGCGCCCGAGTCGGCCAGGCCGGCGAGCTTGAGGAACTGCCCGAGGCGGATGACGTCGTCGGAGATCGGCACGGTGGTCACGCAGACCATCTTGCCAGCGGTGGCACGGCGGCGCGTCGGGCGGGCGGTCCCGGCACCCGGCTCGGCAGGTCGCCCTAGACTCGACCCGTGCCTGTGATCTCCCGCATCGACCTGCGCGGTCGCGACCTGTCCCGCCGTGAGCTGCTCGACACCCTGCCCCGCCCGGAGCTGGACGTCGGGTCCGCCACCGAGGTGGTAGCGCCGATCCTCGCCGACGTCCGGGCGCGCGGTGCCGCCGCGCTCCGTGACCTGGCCGAGCGGTTCGACGGGGTGCGGCCCACCCGTCTGCGGGTGCCCGCCGAGACGATCGCCGCCGCGGTGCACGTGCTCGACCCCGCCGTGCGCGCCGCGCTGGAGGAGACCATCGCACGGGTCCGCCGGGTGCACGCCGCCCAGCGCCCCGTCGACCACACGGTGCAGGTGGCGCCCGGCGCCCAGGTGCGCCAGCGGTGGGTCCCGGTGCGCCGGGTCGGCCTGTACGTGCCCGGCGGCCTGGCCGTCTACCCGTCCTCGGTGATCATGAACGTGGTCGCCGCGCAGGAGGCCGGGGTCGGCTCGCTGGCCGTCACCTCCCCGCCGCAGCGCGAGAACGGCGGACTGCCGGACGCCGTGGTGCTGGCCACCTGCGCGCTGCTCGGCGTGGACGAGGTGTACGCGGTGGGCGGCGCCCAGGCGGTCGCGATGCTCGCGTACGGGGCCGACGGGTCGGACGAGGTCGACGGGCGCACGCTGTGCGAGCCGGTGGACCTGATCACCGGTCCCGGCAACGTCTACGTGGCCGCCGCCAAGCGCCTGGTGCGCGGGGTCGTGGGCATCGACGCCGAGGCGGGGCCGACCGAGATCGCGATCCTGGCCGACGGCACCGCCGACGCCGACCACGTGGCCGCCGACCTGGTCTCGCAGGCGGAGCACGACCCGCTGGCCGCCTCCGTGCTGGTCACGGCGTCGATCGAGCTCGCGCTCGCGGTCGAGGCCAAGCTGGTCGACCGGGTCGCCGGCACCCGGCACGCCGCCCGCGTGGCCCAGGCTCTGTCCGGACCGCAGTCGGCGATCGTGCTGGTGGACGACCTGGAGGCGGGGCTCGCCGTGGTGAACGCCTACGGCGCCGAGCACCTGGAGATCCAGACCGTGGATGCGGCCGCCGTCGCGGAGCGGGTCACCAGCGCGGGCGCGATCTTCGTCGGCCCCTACTCGCCGGTCTCGCTCGGCGACTACATGGCCGGGTCGAACCACGTGCTGCCCACCGGCGGGTGCGCGCACTTCTCCTCCGGCCTCGGGGTGCACAGCTTCGTCCGGGCGGTGCAGGTGATCGAGTACGACGCGGACGCGCTGCGCGAGGTCGCGGACAAGATCGTCGCGCTCGCGGACGCCGAGGGGCTGCCGGCGCACGGCGAGGCGGTCAGCGCGCGGTTCTGAGGTGTCGCGGCCCGGGGCAGGGCCGCCGACCGCGGGCACGGGTCAGCTGCCGAGCCAGCCCTCGTCGCCATTGTCGAAGGTGCGCAGCGGCCGGCCGTCCAGGTGCGAGCGCATCATCCGGCGCATCACCCGGCCCGGTCCGACCACGGCGGCGGCCGCGAGGTCGTGCGTCCGGTCCAGCACGTCGTACCAGAGCACCGGCTCGTCGAGCGCCCGCACCAGGTCGGCGCGCACCCCGGCGGCGTCGGTGGCCACCTGCACGGTGGTCGAGCCCAGGTGCCGGTCGGCGGTGGCCCGCAGGCCGATCGCGTCCAGCGCCTGCGCCCAGAGCGGGACGACCGGGGCCATGTAGCGGGAATGGAAAGCGTTGCTCACCGGGACCGCCCGGGCCACCGCGCCGAGCTCGGCGGCTGCCTGGTCGAGCCGGGCCACCTCCCCGGCGAGGGCGATCTCGGTCGGGCCGTTCACCGCCGCGAGGTCGACGCCGAACCGCTCCGCCAGCGCCGCCCCGCGCTCCCGCTGCCCGGCAGGTCCGCGGTCGTCGGGGGTGAGGATCTCCAGCATGCCGCCGCCGGACGGGGCGGACGCCATGATCCGGCCGCGCTGCGCGGCGAGCCGGACGGCGTCCACCGGGTCGAGGAACCCGGCCGCGGACGCCGCGGCGAGCGACCCCAGGCTGTGCCCGGTGAACACGTCGGCGTCCTGCCGCCGCACCAGGCCGAGGTCGGTCATCGCGATCCAGGTCGCCGTGGTCACCGCGGTCAGCGCGGGCTGCACGTTCTCGGTCCGGGTGAGCACCGCCATCTCGGTGCGCCAGCACAGCTCGCGCAGGTCCACCCCGATCGCCTCGCCGGCCGCGGTGAAGAACTCCGCTGCGCGCGCCGAGCGCTCGACCGCCTCGCGGCCCATGCCGACCGCCTGGCTGCTCTGCCCGGGGAAGACCCACAGGGTGCCCGCGCTCATGCGTGCACCCGCTGCGCGCCGCGCCGCACCACGGGACGGGTGAGCGGGCCCGCCGGCCGGTGCCGGGACGCCAGCGTCCCGGACCGCTCCGGGTCGGGCGTGCCGTAGGAGGTGGTGCGCTGGCGCAGCTCGCGGCCCAGCTCGGCCGCCAGCCGGGCCAGGTCCGGCACCGCGAGCTCGCGGCCGGCCTCGGCACCGGCGAACGGCTCCCGGCCGCCTCCGATCAGCAGCCCGCCCGCGTCGTCCGCGCCGGAGCGCAGCACCCGGGCGGCACCGGCAAGCCCGAGCTTGGTCCAGGCCACCTGCACGTGGTCGATCTGCCCGTGCAGCGCGAGCCGGGCCACCGCGTGCAGCGCGACGCCGGTGCCCAGGTCGGGACCGGGGCCGAACGGGTCGTCCGGGCCCTGCGAGACGTACGGCATCGCGATGAACTCGGTGAATCCGCCGGTGTCCTGCTGGATCGCGCGCAGCCGGCGCAGGTGCGCGACCACCTGGTCCGGGGACTCCACGTGCCCGTAGACCATCGTGGACGTCGAGCGCAGCCCGGCGGCGTGCGCCGTGCGGATGATCCGCTCCCAGGTGGCGACGCTCGGGTCGGTGCCGCCGCTCAGCCGGGCCCGCACGTCGTCGTCCAGCACCCGGGCCATGGTGCCGGGCACGCTGGCCAGGCCGGCCTCGCGCAGCGCGGCCAGGTGCTCGGCGAGGCTCAGCCCGGCGCGCTCGGCACCCGCCAGCAGCTCGGTCGGGCGGAACACGTGCAGGTGCAGGCCCGGTGCCGCCTGGTGCATCACCCGCACCAGGTCGACCGCCGCGTGCTGCCCGGCCTGCGGCCCCGGACCGCCCTGCGCGCAGACCTCGGTCGCCCCGCGGTCCCACGCCTCGACGGCCAGCGCGGCGAGCAGCTCGTCGTCCAGCGCCGGCGGCGTGCCCCACGGCGCGTCGTCCGGCCGCGGCGCGGCGCGGAACAGCGCGGAGTCCAGGTTGCGGTTCGCGACGAAGGTCAGCACGTCGCCGTGCACGTCGCGGCGCAGGTCGTCGGCCAGCGCCGCGAGCGCGTCCAGCCCGGCGCCGCGCGCGCCGAGCAGGGTCGCGTAGTCCGCGTCCCGCAGGCCGGCCGGGTCCCGCTCGGCGGCCCGGAGCGCGGCGGCGACCGCCGGGTCGACCGGCGCGGGTGCGGTGCGCGCCGTCACCTGCTCGCGCGGGACCGGGCGGGTCGGCCGCACGCGCCCCTCGCTCGGTGCCGGTCCGTCGACCCCAGCCGGCCCCTCGACCCGGGCCAGCCCGTCCGGGCCGGCGAGCGCCGCGACGGCCCGGTGCAGCGCCGGGTCGATCCAGGTCTGCGGGTCGGTGACGAACTGCGGGTGCGCGGTCAGCCGCTCGGTCAGGGTGAACCCGCTGGCCCGGGTCAGATCGGCCAGCACGTCCAGGTGCGGCCAGGGACGCTCCGGGTTCACGTGGTCCGGCGTCAGCGGGCTCACCCCGCCCCAGTCGTCGATCCCGGCCCGGACCAGCAGGCCGAGGTCGGTCTGCTCGGACAGGTTCGGCGGGGCCTGCACCGTCATCAGCGGACCCAGCACCAGACGGGCCACCGCGATCCCGGCGGCGTACTCCTGCAGCTCCAGGTCCTCGTCGTTCGCCATCGCGGTGGCCGGCTTCACCCGCAGGTTCTGCACGATCACCTCCTGCACGTGCCCGTACCGGTGGTGCAGGTCGCGCAGCGCGAACAGGGCCGAGACCCGGTCCGCTGCGGTCTCGCCGATCCCGAGCAGCACCCCGGTGCTGAACGGCACGTGCGACTCGCCGGCGTCCGCGACCGCGTGCAGCCGGACGGCCGGGTCCTTGTCCGGCGAACCGAAGTGCACGCCGCCCGGCTCGCTCCACAGCGCGGTGGAGGTGGTCTCCAGCATCATCCCCATCGACGGCGAGACCGGGCGCAGCAGCTGCAGCTCGCGCCAGGTCAGCACCCCCGGGTTCATGTGCGGCAGCAGGCCGGTCTCCGCGACGATCAGCTCGCCGAGGTGCCGCAGGTAGTCCACGGTGGAGGCGAAGCCGTGCTCGTGCAACCAGCTGGCCGCCACCGGCCAGCGCTCCTCCGGGCGGTCGCCGAGCGTCAGCAGCACCTCCTTGCAGCCGAGCTCGGCACCCGCACGGGCGGTCTCGAGCACCTGCTCCGGCGTCAGGTACGTGCTGCGGCCGTGCCGGGCGAGACCGCCCGGGGTGTCGACGAACACGCAGTAGTGGCACCGGTCGCGGCACAGCGTGGTGACCGGGACGAAGACCTTCCGGGAGTAGGTGATCACGCCGGGCCGGCCGCGCAGCGCCAGCCCCTCGTCGCGCACGGCGCCGGCCGTGGCCAGCAGCCGGTCCAGCAGGGCGCCCCGTGCGTGCAGCAGTGCCACCGCGTCGTCCGCGGTGACCGGCTCGCGGGCCTCGGTGCGGGCCACCGCGGCCCGCACGGCGGCGGGCCCGGGATCAGGGGCGCGGTCGGGGACGCCGTCGGGGGTACGGGTGGGGAAGGTCGGGTCGGGCAGCACAGGGTTCCTCGGATCGGTCGCGCGAGCTGGGGGTGCCGCACCACCCGGCGGCCGAGGACCCGCCGCTCCAGGTCGGGGGCGGCAGCCGTGGCGGCATCGTCCGCCAGGGATCCGTGGTCAGCGTACCGCCGCCGGCCGAGGGCGGGCTGTGCGCGGGCCGTGGGCGGTCCGCGGTGCGTCGCGTTCCGGGAGCGCCTCAGCCCACCCCGAGCACGAACGGCCGGACGCTCGCGGCCCCTGCCTGCCGGAGCAGCATCGCCGCGACGGTGAGCGTCCACCCGGTACCGGTCCGGTCGTCGACGAGCAGCAGGTGCCGGCCCGGCAGCCCGGCCGCGGCGGCGGGGGACAGGTCGAGCTCGATCCGGCGCACCACGGCGGCCAGCCGGTGCGCGGAGTTGACGTCGTGCCGGCCGGCGGGCACCTCGGGGCGGGGCGCGACCGCGCCGACCACCGGGACGCCGAGGTGCCGGGCGACGCCCTGCGCCAGGTGGTCGACCAGGGCGGTCCGGCCGGTAGAGCGGACCAGCACGACGCCCTCGGGCCGGTCGTCCGGGTGCCACCCGTCCAGGGTCTCCAGCACCGGGCTGCGCAGCGCGGCCGGCAGACCTCCCGCGGGACCGGTGCTGGGGTCTGCGCCGAACAGGTCACGGAGCAGCCCGCCCCAGCCGACCGCATCCAGCCGGGCCACCGCGCGGCCGGGCGCGGCCTGCAGCTCGGCCGGGATCCGGCCGCGCAGGTCGACGCCGAGGGTGGCCATGCCGGCCGGCCACTGCCGCCGCGCCTCGACCTCGACGCCGGCACGGGCCAGGCCGGCGCGGGCCGTGCTCAGGTGCACCTCGTCGGGAGCGGTGCCGGCGGCCGACCCCGAGCAGCGGTCGCACCGCCCGCACCGCCACGCCTCGGCACCCGGCAGCGCGTCCGGGCCGGTGAGCTCGGGGTCGTCCAGCGCGCGGCGCAGGTGCGCCATCCGGCAGCCCTCGGTGGCCACGTAGTCGACCATCGCCTGCTGCTCGTCCTGGCGGGTGCGGGTGACGCGGGCGTAGCGGTCGCCGTCGTACGTCCACGGCAGGCCGGTGCCCTCCCAGCCGCCGCGCACCCGCCGGACGGCCCCGTCGACGTCGAGCACCTTGAGCATCTGCTCCAGACGGGACCGGCGCAGCGACACGTGCGTCTCCAGGGCCGCGGTGGACAGCGTGCCGTGCTCGGCGAGCGCGGCCAGCGCGGCGTGCACGTCCGGCTCCGGCGGGAAGGCGGTCGAGGCGAACCAGTCCCAGATCGCCCGGTCCTCGCGGCCGGGGAGCAGCACCGCGGCAGCGCGACCGCCGACCGCCTCGGCGGCCCGCCCGGCCCGCCCGACCTGCTGGTAGTAGGTGATCGGGGAGGACGGCGCGCCGACGTGCACCACGAAGGCGAGGTCAGGCTTGTCGAAGCCCATCCCGAGCGCCGAGGTCGCGACCAGGGCCTTGACCCGGTTCGCCAGCAGGTCGGTCTCGGCGGTCTCCCGCTCGGCCGGGTCGGTCTGGCCGGTGTAGGCGCGTACCGCCAGGCCGGCGCCGCGCAGGTGCTCGGTGACCTGCTGCGCGGCGGCGATGGTCAGGCAGTAGACGATGCCGGAGCCGGTGAACGCGGGCAGGTTCTGCGCCAGCCAGGCGAGCTGGGCGGCGGTGTCCGGCAGCCGCACCACGGACAGGTCCAGGCTGGCGCGGTCCAGCGGGCCGCGCAGCACCAGCACGTCCTCGGCACTGCCCGCCGCCCCACCCGCCGCCCTGCCCGCCGCCGTGCCGAGCTGCTCCGCGACGTCCGCGGTGACCCGCGCGTTCGCGGTCGCGGTGGTGGCCAGCACCGGCACGCCCGGCGGCAGCTCGGTCAGCAGGGTGCGGATCCGCCGGTAGTCGGGCCGGAAGTCGTGCCCCCAGTCGGAGATGCAGTGCGCCTCGTCGATCACCACCAGCCCGGCGTCCGCGGCGAGCCGGGGCAGCACCTCGTCCCGGAACACCGGGTGGGTGAGCCGTTCCGGGGAGACCAGCAGCACGTCGACGTCACCGGTGGCGATCCGGGCGTGCACCTCGTCCCACTCGGTGACGTTCGCGGAGTTCAGCGTCGCGGCCCGCACCCCGGCCTTCGCGGCCGACGCCACCTGGTTGCGCATCAGCGCGAGCAGCGGCGAGACCAGCACCGTCGGCCCCGCGCCGCGAGCACGCAGCAGCGCCGTCGCCACGAAGTACACCGCGGACTTGCCCCAGCCGGTGCGCTGCACCACCAGCGCGCGCCGCCGGTCGGTGACCAGCGCGTCGATCGCCCGCCACTGGTCGTCGCGCAGCCGGGCGTCGTCCCGACCCACCAGCCGGCGCAGCACGGCCTCGGCCTCGTCGCGCAGCGAGCCGGCGACGGGACCGACGGCCGGTGCGGAGGATCGCGCGGGGGATGGTGCGGGGGATGGTGCGTCGAGGGTGCTCACCGTCCCGACCCTAGAGGTGACCGCCCACAGCCCCCGCCGCGGTGGTGCCCGGCCGTGAGACGTCGCCGTGGCGGGTGGGCCGACCCGGATACGATCGCCCTCGTGAGCGTGAACGAGGTCTCCGGCGTGCTGCCGATCCGCCCCGAGCTGGCCGGGAGCGCGCCGTACGGCGCCCCGCAGCTCGCGGTGCCGGTCCTGCTGAACGTCAACGAGAACCCGTACCCGCCGTCGCCCGGAGTGGTCGCCGACATCGCCGAGGCGGTGGCCGCCGCGGCCGGCGGGCTGAACCGCTACCCGGACCGCGAGTTCCTCGACCTGCGCGGCGACCTGGCGGACTACCTCGCGCTGGAGTCCGGCGTGCGGGTGGCGTCGGAGCAGGTCTGGGCGGCCAACGGCTCGAACGAGGTGATGCTGCACCTGCTGCAGGCGTTCGGCGGCCCGGGGCGCACCGCGCTGTCGTTCGCGCCGACGTACTCGATGTACCCGGAGTACGCCCGGGACACCCACACCCGGTGGGTCGCGGGCCGGCGCACCGAGGACTTCGAGGTGGACCCGGATGCCGCCCGCGCGCTGATCGCCGCGGAGCGCCCGACGGTGGTGCTGCTCACCAGCCCGAACAACCCGACCGGCACCTCGCTCGGCCTGGACGTGGTGCGCGAGGTGCTGGCGGCCGCCGCCGAGGTGCCTGGCGGCTGCGTGGTCGTGGTGGACGAGGCCTACGCGGAGTTCCGCCGCGCGGGGGTGCCGTCCGCGCTGACCCTGCTGGCCGACCACCCGCACCTCGCGGTCAGCCGCACCATGTCCAAGGCGTTCGGCCTGGCCGGCGCCCGGGTCGGCTACCTGGCCGCCTCCCGCGAGCTGGTGGACGCGCTGCGCGTGGTCCGGCTACCCTACCACCTGTCCGCGGTGACCCAGGCCACGGCCCGGGCGGCGCTGCGGCACTCGGCGGAGCTGATGGCCCAGGTCGGTTCACTGCGCGCCGAGCGGGACGCGCTCGTCCTCTGGCTGCGCGAGCACGGGCTGCGGGTGGCGGAGTCGGACGCGAACTTCGTGCTGTTCGGGCTGTTCGCCGACCGGCACGCGGTGTGGCAGGGTCTGCTGGACCGAGGGGTGCTGATCCGCGAGGTAGGCCCGGACGGATGGTTGCGGGTGTCGGTCGGCACGCCGCAGGAGACGGCGGCGTTCCAGGCCGCGCTGAGCGAGGTGGTGGGGCTGTGAGCAGCACGACGGGTGGGCGCACCGCGCGGATCGAGCGCACGACCAGCGAGTCGAGCGTCGTGGTGGAGCTGGACCTGGACGGGTCCGGCCGCACCGACATCGACACCTCGGTGCCGTTCTACGACCACATGCTCACCGCGCTCGGCAAGCACTCGCTGATCGACCTGACCGTGCGCGCCACCGGTGACACCCAGATCGACGTGCACCACACGGTGGAGGACGTCGCGATCTGCCTCGGCGAGGCGCTCCGGGTGGCGCTCGGCGACAAGCGGGGCATCGCTCGGTTCGGCGACGCGACCGTGCCGCTGGACGAGGCGCTCGCCCAGGCGGTGGTGGACGTGTCCGGCCGGCCGTACCTGGTGCACTCCGGCGAGCCGGCGGGGCAGGAGTACCACCTGATCGGCGGGCACTTCACCGGCGCGCTGACCCGGCACGTGCTGGAGTCGATCGCGCACCACGCCGCGTTCACGATCCACGTACGGGTGCTGGAGGGGCGCGACCCGCACCACATCGTGGAGGCGCAGTTCAAGGCGCTGGCCCGGGCGCTGCGGGCAGCGGTCGCCCTCGATCCGCGGGTGGACGGGGTGCCGAGCACCAAGGGTGCCCTGTGACCCCGACGCCCCCCGACGGGCCCGGCGCCGGTGGACCGCAGGACGCGGACGACCTCGGCTTCGAGATCCCGGACGACCTGTCCGGGCTGGACGCGCTGGTGGGCACCGCCCCTCGTGCCGGGGTCGCGCCTGCGGGTCCGCCCGCCGCTCCGGACCCGGGCCCGGCACCGGAGCCGGACCCCGGCGCGGGCGTCGAGGCGTCGGACGAGCCCGTGGTCGCGCTGCTGGTCACGCAGGTGGCGACCGCGCTGCCGCTCGCCGCTGCCTGCGCGCTCGCCGGCGTGGCGGCCGACGTCGTGCCCTCGCCGATCGGTGCCCTGGCGGTGCTCCGGGACGTCGACCAGGCCGCCGGCACCGCACGGGCGGCGGGCGACCTCTCGCGGATTCTGCGGATCTCGCCGGTGATCCTGCTGGACCGCCGCGCCGGACGGATCGCCGCGAGCCGCTGGCTCGGCGGCGCGCAGGAGGACGAGCTCGCCCCCGGCCTGGTGCTGTCCGGCGCGCCGGAGGTGCTCGAGGACCTGCTGCTCGGTGGCACCCCGGTCGCGGACCTCGACGGCGTGCAGACCAGCGTCGGGATGTCGCGCTGGACCGCGATGCGCGCGCTGGCCGGCAAGCGCCCCAAGCGCGGGTGACCGGCCGGCCCGACGCCCCGACCGCCGCCGCCCGGGGGTCGCGGCCGTCCGGCGGCCGGACGTCGACCGTCGGCCCGCTGCGGTGCGGCTAGCCTGGGGCACGTGCCCAGCCAGCCTCGTGTCGTCGTCCTGGACTACGGATTCGGCAACGTCCGCTCGGCCGTGCGCGCCCTGGAGCGGGTCGGTGCGCAGGTCGAGCTGACCGCCGACGCCACCGCCGCTGCCGAGGCCGACGGCCTGGTGGTCCCCGGCGTCGGGGCGTTCGCCGCGGTGATGGCGGGCCTTCGAGAGGTGCGCGGAGACCAGATCGTCGACCGTCGGCTGTCGGGCGGCCGGCCGGTGCTCGGGATCTGCGTCGGGATGCAGGTGATGTTCGGCGCCGGCGACGAGCACGGCGTGCGTACCGATGGGCTGGGCGAGTGGCCCGGGCTGGTGGACCGCCTGGAGGCCGAGGTCGTGCCGCACATGGGCTGGTCCACCGTGGACGCGCCGGCGGGCACCGTCCTGCTCGACGGGGTGCAGGACGAGCGGTTCTACTTCGTGCACTCCTACGCCGCGCGCTCGTTCCCGCTGCTCGACGAGGGCGACCCGGAGCGGTTCGCGCTCCCGCTGGTCACCTGGGCCGACCACGGCGGTCGGTTCGTCGCCGCGGTGGAGAACGGCCCGCTGGCCGCCACCCAGTTCCACCCGGAGAAGTCCGGTGACGCGGGGGCCCGGCTCCTGGAGAACTGGGTCCGCTCGCTGACCTGACCACCCGCACGCACCACGCCCGACCCGGCCCGCCGCCGATCGGGCACCCATCTGAGCGGACGGCCGACCGGCCGTCGGAGATCGAGGAGTCGCATGTCCGAGCGTCTGCAGCTGCTGCCCGCCGTCGATGTCGCCGACGGGCAGGCGGTCCGCCTGGTCCAGGGGGAGGCCGGGTCGGAGACCGGCTACGGGGACCCGCTGGCCGCCGCGCTGGACTGGCACGCGGGCGGCGCGGAGTGGATCCACCTGGTCGACCTGGACGCGGCGTTCGGTCGTGGATCGAACGCCGGCCTGCTGGCGGACGTCGCGCAGGTGCTCTCCGGCAAGGGCGTGCGGGTCGAGCTGTCCGGCGGCATCCGGGACGACGCCTCGCTGGACCGCGCGCTGGCGACCGGCGCTACCCGGGTCAACCTCGGCACGGCCGCGCTGGAGGACCCGGAGTGGACCGCCGACGCGATCGCCCGGCACGGGGACGCGATCGCGGTGGGCCTGGACGTGCGCGGGACCACGCTGGCCGCTCGCGGCTGGACCCGCGAGGGCGGTGACCTCTGGGAGGTGCTGGCCCGCCTGGACTCGGCTGGCTGCGCCCGCTACGTGGTGACCGACGTGGCCAAGGACGGCACGCTGCGCGGCCCGAACCTCGACCTGCTGCGCGAGGTGTGCGCCCGGACCGACGCCCCGGTGGTGGCCTCGGGCGGGATCTCCTCGCTGGCCGACCTCGCCGCGCTGCGCTCGCTGGTGGCGGCCGGGGTCGAGGGCGCGATCGTCGGCAAGGCGCTGTACGCAGGGGCGTTCACGCTGCCCGAGGCCCTGGACGTCGCCGGCCGGCCATGAGCGCCGGGCGCGCGCTGCCGCCGACCTCGCCGTTCGCGGGGGACGACGGCCGGGCCGACCCCGGGCTCGCGGCCGCGCTCGCGGCGCACGCCGACGGCCGGGCGGACGTGGCCGCGGTCGTCGCCGCGCTGACCGGCACCCGGGTGCTGGTGCCGGTGCTGGCCGAGCTCGACTCCGCCGAGCAGGTCGAGGTCGGTGGGCACGCGCACACCGTGGAGAAGGAGGCGTCCGCGGGGATCGTCGCGCTGCGCGCCCCGGACGGCCGCACGGCGCTGCCGGTGTTCTCCGCCGTCGCCGCGATGTCCGCCTGGCGCTCCGACGCGCGGCCGGTGCCGACCGCGGTGGCCCGTGCCGCGCTCTCGGCGGTCACCGAGGGCTGGGAGCTGCTCGTGCTGGACCCCGGCGGCCCGGTCACCGTGCTGCTGCCCCGGCCGGCGGTGTGGGCGCTGGCGCAGCAGCAGGTCTGGCAGCCGGCCGTCACCGGTGCCGACGAGGGCCGCGCGGTCGACCCCGCCGTGCGGGCCGCCGTCCGGGCGGTGGTCGTCCGCGCGCTGACGACGGCCGGCGGTGAGGTGCTGCGGGCGGTCGACGCGGTGCCCGGGCGGCGGGCGGAGGTCGCGGTCGAGCTGGTGCTCGTCCCCGGGCTGGCGCGCGGGGACCTGGACGCGGTGCTGCGCCGGGTCGGCGACGCGCTGGGCGCGGACGACACGGTCACCCGACGGGTGGACTCGATCGAGGTCCGCGTGCACTGACCGGCGGCGCCGGGGCCCGGCGCGCTGACCGGCGGCGCCCCGGGTGCGCTGAGCCGTGGTGCGTCGGGTCCCGGCGCCGGGAGCCCTGGTGCACCGACACCGTGCACCGACCTCGCGTCCCGCGGTCGACCTCAGCGCCGCCGCCGACGGCTCAGCACGGCCGCCAGCGCGACGATCGCCACCGCCCCGACGGCCTGCCCGCCGAGGATCACCCGGTTCAGGTCCAGCGCCGGGCGCCAGTGCACCCCCGCGTCGTCGATCACGTAGACCCCGAGCGGCTTGGTGCGATCGGCCGCGCTGCCCGCACCGGCCCAGCCGCGCCCACGACCGTGCGCGGCACCCTGCAGCCCCCCGAACGGCAGCCCTCCGAACGGCGGGTGCCCGAACGGCGGGTGGCCGGACCGCGGGCCCTCGAACGGCGGGTGCCCGAACGCCCGGTGCTCGAACCGCGGGCCCTCGAACGGCGGTCGTCCCGACGGCCCGTGCCCGGACGGCCCGCCGAACCGCCCGGGCCGCGGACCGTCCGCACCCGCACCACCCGTGGTCCCGCCGACGGCCTCCGCCGGGTCACCGCCGTCCAGCGTCTCGTCCGTCGCCCGGTCCGACGCCTGGTCCTCGGCATGGTCCTGCGCCTGGTCCGACGCTCGGTCCTGCGCCGCGCCCCCGCTGCGCCCGCCGCCCTCGCCGCGCCCGCCGGGCCCCGGCCGCCGGAAGCCGTACCGGCCGGCGCCGGCCGCCCGGGCCAGCCCCTGCCAGCCGACCACCTTCGCGACCGGGACCACCAGCACCCCGTCGCGCTCGTAGGGTTCGCCGAACACCCGGCGGACCGAGCGTGCCTCGGCCACGGCGCGGGCCAGTTCGGGCAGGTCGGCCATGCCCGGTGCGTCCGGCCCGCCGCTGCGGGGGTCGTGCTCGGGTGCGTTCGGGGTCATCGCGTCCTCCGGGGCTCGGGTCGCGCACCAGCCTGCACCGTCGCGCGTCCGGCCGCACGCCCCCGGCGCGCTCAGTCCGTGCAGGAGGTGCTGGCGGTGAACGACGCGTCGTCCGCCAGCAGCTCGCGCAGCGTGCTGACCGGGACCACGAAGCTCTGCCCGGTGGAGTTCTTCGCGTAGACCACCCCGACGATCCGCCCGTCGGCGTCCAGCACGGCCGAGCCGGAGCTGCCGGGCTCTACCTCGGCGTCGGTGACGAGCACCTGGCCGAGGTTCTCGTTCAGCGGGTCGGTGGTGGCGCCGATCACCTGGCCGCTGGTCACGGTGAGCTGACCGCCCTCCGGGTAGCCCACCACCGTCACCGCGTCGCCCGGCGCCGGGTCGGCGTCCGCGAGCTCCGGTGCTGACGGCAGGGTGTCGGCGGTGCGGACCACCGCGAGGTCGGCCAGCCCGGCCGTGGCGGAGGCGGTCACCGCGACGTCGCGGCCGTCGTACGTGCTGATCTGCAGGTCAGCGGAGTCGGCCACCACGTGCCGGTTCGTGATCAGGGTGTGCTCGTCGATCGCGAAGCCCGAGCCGGTGGACAGCGAGGAGCAGCCGACGTTGCGGATCCGGACGGCCATCCGTTGCGCCGCGTCGAAGCCGTCGGGGGAGAGGTTGCCCGAGGACGACGGGGTCGCGGCGGGCGCGGAGGACGGCACCAGATCGGTGGGGACCGGCCCGGGCAGCGACGGCAGCACCCCGCACCCCGCGATCAGCAGCACCACGGCGCCGAGCGCGAGGACGGCGACGGGCCGGCCGCTGCGCCCCGCCCGGCCGCCGCGGCTCACCCGTCCGTCCCGGCGGCCAGCTCGTCCTGGAGCTCGGTGTTGGCCTCGGTCGCGGCGCCGCACACCCGCTGCACGTCGCTCTTCAGGCGTTCGAGCTCGGTCGGGTCGTAGGCGGTGGCGTCCTGCTGCAGGTAGGTGATCAGCTCGTTCTGGCCGTCGATGCAGGTGGACAGGGCCGAGGCGACGTTCGCGGCGGCCTCGGAGATGCGCTCCTGGTAGTCGGCGAGCTGCCGCTGGACCTCTCGGTCGTCGCCGATCTGCGCCTTCTCGTCGGCGAGCGCGATGATCCGGGCCTGCGCGGTGGTCAGCTGCTCGTTCACGGCGGTGAGCTCGGCGACCGTGCCGTCGTTCTCCTCGCGCAGCGAGGCGAGGTCGTCGCCGATCACCCGGGCCTGCTGCTCGATGTCCGCGGCGTACTCGCGGTACTGCTGCGTGCACACCCACAGGTAGGACGCGAGCGCGGTCACCAGCACCAGCAGGACCGACAGCGTGATCACCGCCCACGGGCGGCGGCGGTGCCGACCGGCGGGCTGGGCCGCGACGTGGCCGTGCGCGTCCACGCCGACCGTCCCCGCGGCGGGAGCGGCGGCCGGCACCGGGGCGGACCCGGCGGCCGGCGCGGTGCCGGACGGATCGGGCGTGGCGGACGTCACGCGCCACAGGATAGGCAGAGGAACACCAAACCGGCCGGAGCTGCTCGCGCACGGCAGAATCGGGCGCATGCCCCTCGCCCCCTACGGACGTCTGCTGCGCCTGCCCGGAGTCCTGCCCCTCGTCCTGGTCGCGTTCGTCGCGCGCATCCCGCACGCGATGACCGGTGTGGTGCTGACCCTGCACGTGGTGGGCTCGCTGGGCAGGGGGTACGCGGCGGCGGGTCTGGTCGCGGGCGCGATGACCGTCGGCGTCGCGATCGGTTCGCCGTGGCGCGGGCGGCGGGTGGACCGGCTCGGCCTGCGGCGGGCGCTGGTGCCCTCGGTCGTGGTCGAGTCAGCGGTCTGGGTGCTCGCGCCGCGGCTCGGCTACCAGGCGCTGGTGGTCGCCGCGGTGGTCGCGGGAGTGTTCCTGGTACCGGTGTTCTCGGTGGTGCGGCAGTCGCTGGCCGTGCTGGTGCCGGTCGAGCAGCAGCGCACCGCCTACGCCCTGGACTCGGTCGGTGCCGAGCTGACCTTCATGGTGGCCCCGACGGTCGGCGTGCTGATCGCGACCCAGGTCTCCACCACGGCGGCCCTCACCGTGATCGGTGTCGCGACCGTCGGGGCGGGGCTCTTCCTGATGTGGTTCAACCCGCCGACCCGGTCCGCTCCCCGGACGTTCCTGGTTGACGCGGTCGAACCCGGCATCGCCGCCGGCCGGGTGCGGATCCTGTCGCCGGGTCTGCTGGTGGTGCTGGCCGCCGCCTCCGCCGCGGCGCTGATCCTGAACGGGACGGACGTCGCGATCATCGCGGCGCTGGAGGGCTGGGGCCACGAGTCGGCGGTCGGCTGGATGGTCGCGCTGTGGTGCGTGGGATCCGTGGCCGGCGGGCTGGTCTACGGCGCCGGTCGGCGCGAGCTGCACCCGCTCGCCCTGGTCGCGCTGCTCGGACTGTGCACGGTGCCGGCGGCGCTCGCCTCGACGCAGACCCAGCTCGCCGTCGCCGTGGTGATCGCGGGGGTGCCGTGCGCGGCGAGCCTGTCCTCGATCAACGCGGCCCTGGTCCGGCTGGTGCCGGAGGACCGGCGCGGCGAGGTGATGGGCTGGAGCGGCACCGCCAACACGGTCGGTGCAGCGCTCGGCGCCCCGGTGGTCGGCGCGGTGATCGACTCGCTCGGCCCGCAGTCGGGCTTCGCGGTGGCCGGCGGGGTCGGCCTGGTGCTCGCCTCGGTCGGGCTGGCGGTGCTGGCGGTGGTCCGGCGCCGGTCGGGCACGAGGGGTCGGGGTCGAGGTGGGTCGGTGCCTGCCGTGCCGGACGGGGCCGCCGGCGTCAGCGATCAGGTCACGACACCGGCCCGGTGAGCTTCTCGCCCGGTCCCTCGCCGGGCGCGTCCGGGAACGGTGACGCCTCGCGGAACGCCAGCTGGAGCGAGCGCAGGCCGTCCCGCAGCGATCGTGCGTGCTGGTTGCCCAGGTCGGGGGCCGAGGCGGTGACCAGCGCGGCCAGCGCGGTGATCAGCTTGCGGGCCTCGTCCAGGTCCAGGTCGTCGTCGGCGGTACGACCGTCGGCCCCGTCACCCAGGCCGCACTTCACCGCGGCGGCGCTCATCAGGTGCACCGCCGCGGTGGTGATCACCTCCACGGCGGCGACGTCGGCGATGTCGCGCTGGGCGGTCGAGGCGTCGAGGGGCTCTGTCATGCCGGCGATCCTCTCACCGTCCACGCAGCGGCCGTGCGGCGCCGCGCCCGCCCGCCGATGGACGGGAGACGGGCGCGGCGGACCGACGTCAGGCGCCGAGGACCCCGGCAGCGGCGGTGCCCGCACCGGCGGGCTGCGCGTCGGCGCCGTCCAGCGGGTCGGGACCGGCGAGGGCGGCGGTGAGCGCGGCCCCCAGCCCGGCGTCCACGTTCGTCCAGTACTGCACGGCCCGGGCGCGGATCTCGTCGTTGCGCACCGCGCCGACGTGCCCGGTGATCGTCGCCAGGAACCGGGCCCGCGCCGCGTCGTCGAACACGTCGCGGTACAGCGCACCGGCCTGGCCCCAGTCGTCGTCCTCGGGGTGCAGGGTGGCGGCGCTGCGGACCAGCTCGCCGTCCGACTCCCAGCCGCCGGACTCGGCGGCGCGTGCCGGGTCGGCCGCCGGGCCGCCGAGCGAGTTCGGCGCGTAGACCGGGACGTCCGGGGCGCTGAACGTGTACCGGGCCGCTCCGTCCTTGGCGTAGGCGTGCACCGGCGCGGCGTGCGGTGCGTTCACCGGCAGCTGCGCGTGGTTGGTGCCCACCCGGTACCGCTGCGCGTCCGCGTAGGAGAAGATCCGCGCGAGCAGCATCTTGTCCGGGCTGGTCGAGATGCCCGGCACGAAGCTGCTCGGCGCGAACGTGGCCTGCTCGATCTGCGCGAAGTAGTTCTCCGGGTTGCGGTTCAGCTCCATCACGCCGACCTCGATCAGCGGGTAGTCGGCGTGCGGCCACACCTTCGTCAGGTCGAACGGGTTGAACCGGTAGCCGGCGGCGTCCGCGTACGGCATCACCTGGACCGACAGCGTCCAGCGCGGGAAGTCGCCGTCGGCGATGTGCTCGAACAGGTCGCGGATGTGGTGGTCCGCGTCCGAGCCTGCGAGCTGCTCGGCCTGGTCGCCGGTGAGGTTCTCGATGCCCTGCTGGGTGGTGAAGTGGTACTTGACCCAGAACCGCTCGCCGTCGGCGTTGATCCACTGGTACGTGTGCGAGCCGAAGCCGTCCATGTGCCGCCAGGAGGACGGCAGCCCGCGGTCGCCCATCAGCCAGGTCACCTGGTGCGCCGACTCGGGGGACAGCGACCAGAAGTCCCACTGCATGTCGTTGTCGCGCAGGTTCGAGCCGGGCAGCCGCTTCTGCGAGCGGATGAAGTCCGGGAACTTGATCCCGTCACGCAGGAAGAACACCGGGGTGTTGTTGCCGACCAGGTCGTAGTTGCCCTCGGTCGTGTAGAATTTCAGCGCGAATCCCCGGGGGTCGCGCCAGGTGTCGGGGGAGCCGTGCTCGCCGGCCACCGAGGAGAACCGGGCCAGCATCTCGGTGCGCACCCCGGGCTGGAACAGCGCGGCCCGGGTGAACCGGCTGACGTCGGCGGTGGTCGTGAACGTGCCGAAGGCGCCGCCGCCCTTCGCGTGCACGACCCGCTCGGGCACCCGCTCCCGGTTGAACTGGGCGAGCTTCTCCACCAGGTAGTGGTCGTGCAGGACGATCGGGCCGTCCGCGCCGACGGAGAGCGAGTGCGCGTCGGACGCGACCGGGGCGCCGGTGGTGGTGGTGGTCGAGGGGATCTGGGGCATGGGGGGTCCTTCCGGTGGGGGGCGTGCGCGGGCGCAGGCCCGCGTGATGGTGGGTGCGTGCGGCCCCGCCTGGGTGCGGGCGCTCCGGGGACCGGGCGGGCGTGGGTGCCCGGCCGGTGGTCGTGGTGCTGGCGGCGGCTAGGTGGAGGTGCTGCAGGCGGGGCAGACGCCCCAGTAGGTGACCTCGGCGCTCTCGACCGTGAAGCCGGAGGTCGAGCTCGGGGTGAGGCAGGGCGCCTCGCCGACCGCGCAGTCCACGTCGTCGACGGCGCCGCAGATCCGGCAGACGACGTGGTGGTGGTTGTCTCCGGTGCGCCGCTCGTACCGGGCCGGGTGGCCGGCGGGCTCGATCTGGCGCAGCACGCCGGCGTCGGTCAGGGCGTGCAGCACGTCGTAGACGGCCTGCACGGACACGGTGGGCAGGGCGATCCGCGCCCGGCGCAGCACGGCGTCCGCGTCCGCGTGCGGCAGCGCCCCGACCGCCGTGAGCACGGCCAGCCGTGGCGCGGTGACCCGCAGCCCGTGCGTGCGCAGCAGGTCCGCGTCGTCGACCGGTTCGGCGTGCGGGTGCTGGTGGACGGGCATGACCCCACCCTGGCACGCTTTCTGGAACTGTTCAAGCAGGTATCTGACGGCATGTCAGGTCGGACGGTGGTGCGGGCGGGTGCCCGGGGCGGCTCTGGTAGCATGGGCCCCGACTGGCCTGGTCCGGTGTGCTCGCGCACGTCCGATCCAGGTGCACAAGTGGAGTCCATCCCACCTGAGTCTCGACCGACCGGCGCGCCGGCGACAGAGTCCAGGTCTCGGTCCGAGGGTCGTGCGGTCCCCGCGGGGAACGTGCGGCCCGGTGCACGTGCCTGCGGCGCGTGCGCGGATCCGTCGGCCCCCGCCTGTGCTCAGGTCCGGGGGCCTTCCTCGTTCCTGACGGTCGTCCACGACGACTTGAGGAGCATCACAATCAGCGAGCCCCGCATCAACGATCGGATCCGCGTCGCCGAGGTCCGCCTGGTCGGCCCGAACGGCGAGCAGGTCGGGATCGTCCGCGTGGAGGACGCACTGCGCCTGGCCCAGGACGCCGATCTCGACCTGGTCGAGGTCGCCCCGGACGCCCGTCCGCCCGTCTGCAAGATCATGGACTACGGCAAGTTCAAGTACGAAGCAGACATGAAGGCCCGTGAGGCCCGGCGCAACCAGAGCAACACGGTGCTCAAGGAGATCCGCTTCCGGCTCAAGATCGACCCGCACGACTACGGCACCAAGAAGGGCCACGTCGAGCGGTTCCTCTCGGCCGGCGACAAGGTCAAGGTCATGATCATGTTCCGCGGCCGTGAGCAGTCCCGCCCCGAGATGGGCGTCCGGCTGCTGCAGCGGCTCGCGGCCGACGTCTCGGAGCTCGGCTTCATCGAGAGCATGCCGAAGCAGGACGGCCGCAACATGATCATGGTGCTCGGCCCGACCAAGAAAAAGGCCGAGCAGCGCAGCGAGCAGCGTCGTCCGCGGCGTGCCGAGCAGGCGTCCGAGGACGGCCTCGCGATCGACGACGCTGCGACGGACGACGTCGTGACCGACGACCTCGCGGCGCTCGCCGGTGCACCGGCCGCAGCCGCTCCCGTCGAGCCCGTCGCCGAGCCCGCTGCGGTCGAGGTCGCCCCGGTCGAGCCCGCGGCCGCCGAGCCCGCTCCCGTCGAGGCCCCGGTGGCACCGGCGGCCGTGGAGGCTGCTCCGGCGGCGCCCGCGGCTCCGCGTCCGGCGGCCACGCCGCGTCCGGCCGCCGCTCCGAGGCCGGCCGCCGCGTCGAAGCCGGCGACCGCCAGGCCCGCCGTCGCCGCCCCGCGTCCGGCGGCGACCCCCCGACCGGCAGCGCGCCCCGCGCCCGCTGCCCGCCCGACCCCGGCCCCCGCTGCCGGTGCGCAGGCGACGCCGGCTCCCCGGCCCGCACCGCGCCCCGGCCCGGCGGCTCCCCGCCCCTCGGCACGACCGGCCCCTCGTGGCCAGTCCACCGGCGGCACTGCCTGACCAGCACCACCACGCACGGGTCCCACCGGGCCTTTGCGGACGAGTCGCGCGGCCACGCGTGATGCGACGACAAGGAGAGAGCGGCAGCCATGCCGAAGAACAAGACGCACTCCGGTGCGAAGAAGCGCTTCCGGATCACCGGGAGCGGCAAGGTCATGCGCGAGCAGGCGAACGCCCGTCACCTCCTCGAGCACAAGTCGAGCCGCCGCACGCGTCGCCTCGCCCAGGACCAGGTCGTCGCCTCGGTCGACGCCCCCAAGATCAAGAAGCTGCTCGGCAAGTGACCCGTCGGCGCCGTTGAGGCGCCGCGGGGCCGGCCGGGCCCGACACGACAAGCAAGGAGCATCACGTGGCACGCGTGAAGCGGGCGGTCAACGCCCAGAAGAAGCGCCGGGCAACCCTCGAGCGCGCCAGCGGCTACCGCGGTCAGCGCTCGCGCCTGTACCGCAAGGCCAAGGAGCAGGTCACCCACTCGCTCGTCTACGCCTACCGTGACCGCAAGGTCCGCAAGGGCGACTTCCGCAAGCTGTGGATCCAGCGGATCAACGCGGCGGCCCGCGAGCAGGGCATGACCTACAACCGGCTCATCCAGGGCCTCAAGCTCGCCGGCATCGAGGTGGACCGCCGCGTGCTGGCCGACCTCGCCGTCAATGACGCGCCGGCCTTCAACACCCTGGTGCAGGCCGCCAAGGACGCGCTGCCCGCCGACGTGAACGCCCCCCGCGCCGCAGCCTGAGCCCCCCGCTCGTCCCCACCCGCGACCCCCGAGAGCCCCGCGCTCCCGGGGGTCGCGCGCGTCCATCCCGCCCCACCATCCCGCCCCACCATCCCGCCCCACCTCCCCGAGCGCGGCTCGGCTGGGCGGGCGCACGGCTCCCGGAGCCGCGCGGTCGGTGCGTCGGTGCGTCGGTGCGCGCTCCGGGTGCGCTCGGTGCGCGCGCGTCCGTGGGCTGCGATGGGAGGATGACGCCTGTGTCTCGCACCCCTGCCGCAGCGCTGGCTGCCCGGCCGCCGCTGACCAACCCGCACGCCGACCGGGTGCGTGCCGTGCGCGCCCTCGCGACCCGCGCCGGGCGCCGACGGGCCGGTCGGTACGGGGTCGAGGGCCCGCAGGCGGTCCGTGAGGTGGTGCGATGGGCCCCGGGGACGGTCCGCGACGTCTACCTGACCGCCGAGGCGGCCGAGCGCTACCCGGAGATCCTCGCGGACGCCGCCGCGGCCGGGGTGGTCCTGCACGTGGGATCGCCCGAGGTGCTGGCCGCGCTGTCTCCGGACGCGCAGGGCGTGCTGGCTGTCGCGGCGTCGCCGGGCGACGGCAGGGCCGCCTCGGGCGCCGGTTCCCCGCTGGTGGGTCCGCACGGACCGGCGGCGCTGGGCGTGCTGCTCGCGGCTCGTCCACGGCTGGTCGCCCTGCTGGCCCGGGTGCGGGACCCCGGGAACGCCGGCACCGTGATCCGGGCGGCCGATGCGGCGGGTGCGGACGCGGTGGTCGTGGCGGGGGACAGCGTCGAGGTCACGAACCCCAAGGTCGTCCGGTCGACGGCCGGTTCGCTGTACCACCTTCCGGTGGTCGCCGGGGTCTCGGTGCCGGACGCGGTCACGGCGCTGCGGGCCGCGGGGCTGGCGGTGCTCGCGGCCGACGGCACGGGGGACCAGGACCTGGACGACCTGCAGGACGCCGCGGTCTGGGCGGGGGACGGTCCGGCGGCGGACGGCATCGCCGTCGACCTGCGCGCGCCGACGGCCTGGCTGTTCGGCAACGAGGCGTGGGGGCTGCCCGCCGAGGACCGTGAGCAGGCGGACGCGGTGGTGCGCGTGCCGCTGCGCGGACGTGCGGAGTCGTTGAACCTGGGCACTGCGGCGGCGGTCTGCCTGTACGCGTCGTCCCGCGCGCACCGCTGACCCGGCCCGCGCCCATCCGGCCCGCCTGCACATCGCGCCAGGTCACCCCGCGCGCCCGTGCGATCCTGTCCGGATGCGTGTCTTCGCCGGTCTGTGGCCGACCCCGGAGGTGTCCGAGCACCTGCGCTCCGCGCTGCGGGCCGCCGCCGGTGCGGACCCGGTCGAGGAGCCGGGGCGGTCGCCGGTCGGCGTGCGGTGGACGGCCGCGGAGAACTGGCACGTCACGCTCGCGTTCTACGGCGAGGTGGGGGACGGGCTGGTCGAGTCGCTGGTGGCGGCGACGGCGCAGGTGGCTGCGACGTCCCGACCGTTCGACCTCGAGCTGGCCGGTGCGGGGGTGTTCGCGCACCGCACGCTGTGGGCCGGGGTCGGCGGCGACGTCACGGCGGCCCGCGCCCTGGTGGACGCCTGCCGCGCGGCCGGCGACGACCTCG
Organism: Cellulomonas sp.; assembly: GCA_036404115.1. Classification (GTDB taxonomy): domain Bacteria; phylum Actinomycetota; class Actinomycetes; order Actinomycetales; family Cellulomonadaceae; genus Cellulomonas. The sequence goes on along the minus strand of DASWPG010000005.1, from coordinate 22,767 downwards.
GCGTCCGGCAGGACGGCCGGGAGCGGTCGCGCCCGCACCTGACCCTGGGCCGGGTCGCGCCGTCCCGTGCCGGCCGACGCCGCCGGGACCGTGAGCAGGCCGGGCCGGACCCGTCGGACCTGCTGGTGCACGCGCTGTCGGTGTATCGCGGGCCGTGCTGGCCGGTGACCGAGCTGGTGCTCGCGGAGTCGCGGCCGGGGGAGGGTCGGGCGGGCGGCCCGCTCTACCTCCCGCTCGGCCGCTGGCCGCTGGCCGCCCGGCCCTGATCAGCAGACCCCGCACCGCGAACCTCCGCCCCGGTCTGTGGCACGATGGCGAGCATGAGCCACGCCGCACGCCGATTTCCCGGGCCCGTTCCCGGGCCGCGGCGCTGAGCGCAGCACGCAGCCGCCCCGCCGACGACGGACGGGCGGGCCGCAGGCCCGGGAGCGGGCGCTACTAGACTGATCCGCTGGTCGGTGCGCCGCGTGCCCCGACCGCCCCGCCCGCCTGGAAGGTCCGGATGTCCACGCCCGACGCAGCACCCTCGGTACCGCTGGTACCCCTGTCACCGCTCGACGCCGACGGCGTCTCCCGCGCCCTCGCCGACGCCCTGGCCGCCGTGGCCGGTGCGGTCGACCTGGACGCGTTGAAGTCCGTCCGGCTCGCGCACACCGGCGAGCACAGCCCGCTCGCGCTCGCCAACCGTGCGATCGGTGGGCTGGACCCGGCCGACAAGGCCGTCGCCGGTCGCACGCTCGGTCAGGCGCGGGGCCGGCTGAACGCCGCGCTCGCCGAGCGGCTGACCGTGCTCGAGGCCGAGCGCGACGCCCGCGTCCTGGTGGAGGAGGCCGTCGACGTGACGCTGCCGTCCGGCCGCCGTCCGGTCGGCGCCCGGCACCCGCTGGAGCTGCTGCAGGAGCGGGTCGCGGACGTGTTCGTCGCGATGGGCTGGGAGATCGCCGAGGGCCCCGAGGTCGAGGCGGAGTGGTTCAACTTCGACGCGCTGAACTTCGGCCCGGACCACCCGGCACGCCAGATGCAGGACACGTTCTACGTCGCGCCGGAGCCGGGTGCCGCGGACCCGCACCTGGTGCTGCGCACGCACACCTCACCGGTGCAGGCCCGCAGCCTGCTCGCCCGCGACCTGCCGGTGTACATCGCGTGCCCGGGCCGGGTGTTCCGCACCGACGAGCTGGATGCCACGCACACGCCGGTGTTCCACCAGGTCGAGGGCCTCGCGGTCGACAAGGGCCTGACCATGGCGCACCTGAAGGGCACGCTGGACCACTTCGCGAAGGCGATGTTCGGCCCGGACGCCCGCACCCGGCTGCGGCCGTCGTTCTTCCCGTTCACGGAGCCGAGCGCCGAGATGGACCTGTGGTTCCCGCAGAAGAAGGGCGGTCCGGGCTGGATCGAGTGGGGCGGCTGCGGGATGGTGAACCCGAACGTGCTGCTCGCCGCGGGGATCGACCCCGCGGTCTACTCCGGGTTCGCCTTCGGCATGGGCATCGAGCGCACGCTGATGCTCCGGCACGAGATCGCGGACATGCACGACATGGTGGAGGGCGACGTGCGCTTCTCCACCCAGTTCCGGGCGGTGATCTGATGCCTCGCATCCCCCTGACGTGGCTCGCCGAGCACGTCGAGCTCCCTGCAGGCCTGACCGCCGAGCAGCTCGCGGTCGACCTGGTGAAGGTCGGCCTGGAGGAGGAGGCCGTGCACCCGGCGGCCGTCACCGGTCCGCTGGTGGTCGGTCGCGTGCTCGAGCGCCTGCCGGAGCCGCAGAAGAACGGCAAGACGATCAACTGGTGCCAGGTCGACGTGGGCGACCACGGGGTCCCGGCCGAGGACGGCACGTTCGCGCCGCGCGGCATCGTGTGCGGTGCGCACAACTTCGACGTGGGCGACCACGTGGTGGTGGCGCTGCCGGGCTCGGTGCTGCCCGGTCCGTTCCCGATCGCGTCCCGCAAGACCTACGGGCACGTCTCGGACGGCATGATCTGCTCCGCCCGCGAGCTGGGGCTCGGCGAGGACCACGACGGGATCATCGTGCTGGCCACGCTCGGGATCGACGCCGCGCCGGGCACCGATGCGCGCGAGCTGCTCGGGCTGGGCGAGGAGGTCCTGGAGATCAACGTGACCCCGGACCGCGGCTACTGCTTCGCGATGCGCGGGGTGGCGCGGGAGTACGGGCACTCCACCGGCGCGGTCTTCACCGATCGCGGCCTGCCGACCCCGGACCTGGACCTCGGCACGGCGGGCGACGGCGGCTTCCCGGTCGAGCTCCGGGACGACGCGCCGATCCACGGCGTGCCTGGTGCGGACCGGTTCGTGGCCCGGGTGGTGCGGGGCGTGGACGCGAGCGCGGCCTCGCCGGCGTGGATGCAGCGCCGGCTGACCCAGGCCGGCATGCGGCCGATCTCGCTCGCCGTGGACGTCACGAACTACGTGATGCTCGACCTGGGTCAGCCGCTGCACGCCTACGACCTGGCCACGCTCGCGGAGCCGGTGGTGGTGCGTCGGGCCCGGACGGGCGAGCGGCTGACCACGCTGGACGGCGTGGACCGGGCGCTGCACGCCGAGGACCTGCTGATCACCGACGGACCGGACGGGTCGCGCGTGCTCGGCCTGGCCGGGGTGATGGGCGGTGCGTCCAGCGAGGTCGGCGCCGCGACGACCGACCTGCTGATCGAGGCCGCGCACTTCGACCCGGTGACGATCGCGCGCAGCGCCCGGCGGCACAAGCTGCCCAGCGAGGCGAGCAAGCGGTTCGAGCGGGGCGTGGACCCGGCGCTGCCGCGGGTCGCCGTGGCGCGGGTGGTCGCGCTGCTGGTCGAGCACGGCGGCGGTGTCGCGGACGAGGTCGTGACCGACGTGGACCGCACCGTCGGACCGAGGACCGTGCCGCTGCCGGTGTCCCTGCCGTCCCGGCTGATCGGGCTGGACCTGGACGCCGCGACGGTCGACGGGTACCTGACCATGATCGGCTGCACGCCCGGCGCGACCCGGGGCGCGGGCGCCGAGGCGGTGCTGGACGTCACCGTGCCGACCTGGCGGCCGGACCTGGTGGTCGGCGTGGACCTGGTCGAGGAGGTCGCACGGCTGCACGGCTACGACCGGATCCCCTCGGTGGCCCCGCGCTCACCGGTGGGCCTCGGCCTGACGGCGGACCAGCGCCGGCGGCGGGCGGTGGCGCAGGTGCTCGCGGACACCGGCTGGGTGGAGACGCTCAGCTACCCGTTCGTGGCCACGGCTCAGCTCGACGCGCTCGGCCTGCCGGCGGACGACGCCCGTCGGACCATGGTGCGGCTGGCGAACCCGCTCTCCGAGGAGCAGCCGTACCTGCGCAGCACGCTGCTGGTCACGCTGCTGGAGACCGCCCGGCGGAACGTCTCGCGCGGCACCGTCGACCTGGCGGTGTACGAGGTCGGCGCGGTCACCCGGCCACGGTCGGGCGCCCCGGTGGCCCCGGTGCCGCCGGTGGCCGAGCAGCCGTCGTCGGAGGTGCTGGCTGCGCTGGACGCCGCGGTGCCGGACCAGCCGCGGCAGGTCGCGGGCGTGCTGACCGGGCTGCGCGAGCCGGCCGGCTGGTGGGGTGCGGGTCGTCCGGCCGACCGCACCGACGCCGTCGACGCCGTGCGCACGATCGCCGAGGTGCTGGGCGTGCCGGTGCGACTGGTGGCGGACACCGGCACCGCGCCGTGGCACCCGGGCCGCTGCGTCCGGGTGCAGACCGCGGACGGGACGGTGGTCGGCCTCGCCGGCGAGCTGCACCCGAAGGTGGTCGCGACGCTCGGTCTGCCGGTGCGCGCCGCCGCCTTCGAGCTGGACCTGACCGCGCTGCTCGCCGCGGCGCCGACGTCTCCCGTCGTCGCACGGGAGGTCTCGACGTTCCCGGTGGCCAAGGAGGACGTCGCCCTGGTGGTGGACGCCACGGTGCCGGTGGCCGACGTGCTGGACGCGGTGCGGTCCGGCGCGGCGGGCGGACCGGCCGGGGACGTGCTGGAGAGCGCCGAGCTGTTCGACGTGTACACCGGTGAGCAGGTGGGCGAGGGGCTGCGGTCGCTGGCCTTCGCGCTCCGGCTGCGCGCCGCGGACCGCACGCTGACCGCCGAGGAGACCGCCGGGGTGCGCGAGGCCGTGGTGGCCGAGGCGGCCCGCCGGTTCGGGGCGACCCTGCGCGCCTGACGGTCGTCCATGCCCTGACGGCCCCGGCCGCCGCTCATCTCCGAGCGGCGGCCGGGGCCGTCCCGCGTGCCGGTCCGGGTCGGCTCCGCCCGTCCGGCCCTCGGGACCGCCGTCTCGCAGATCGGGCGGAGCGGGCAGTTCACCGGTTCGTCGACGCACGGTTCCCCCGGAGCGGTTGCCGGTCGTGCGCGGCCGCCCGTACTGTCATCTTGCTGTGTGACTCATGTGACGCAGCCATGTGACGGATCGGGCGGACGGAGATCTCGTGGACGTGCTGGGACGGGCAAGAGGCAGATGGGCGGTCGGCCTGGCCGCCGCAGGGGCGCTGGTGGCGGCGCCGCTGGCCGTCGCGGCGCCGGCGGTCGCGCTGGACGACACCCGCACGATCGCCGAGATCCAGGGCACCGGCGGCGCGTCCCCGGTCGTCGGCGAGACGGTGACCACCACCGGCGAGATCACGGCGGCGTACGCCACCGGCGGCTACCGCGGCTACGTGATCCAGACCCCCGGCACGGGCGGGGACGTCGACCTGACGGCCCGGACCGCCTCGGACGCGGTCTTCGTCTACTCGCCGGACACCGCGGGCTCGGTCGCGATCGGCGACCTGGTGCAGGTCACCGGCCCGGTCTCGGAGTACCAGGGCCTGACCGAGCTCACGGTCGGCACGACCGGGCTCACCGTGCTCGACCAGGATCACGCGCCGGTGCAGCCGGTCGTCGCCGCCTGGCCCGCCGACGACGCCGCCCGCGAGACGCTGGAGTCGATGCTGTACCTGCCGACCGGCGACCTCACCGTGAGCAGCACCTTCAGCACCGACCAGTACGGCGAGGTGGGCCTGGCGGTCGGCGACCAGCCGCTGCTGCAGCCGACCGAGGTCGGCGCCCCGGGCAGCGCGGAGGCCGCTGCGGCTGCGGCCGAGGACAGCGCCCGCGCCGTGGTGCTGGACGACGGCGCCTCGACCAGCTACCTCAGCGCCGCGAGCACCGGGCTCACCCCGCCCTACGTCTCGTTGACGGACCCGGTCCGGGTCGGCGCTGCGGTCACCGTCGCGGCGCCGCTGGTCGTGGACTACCGGAACAGCGCCTGGAAGCTCAACCCGACCAGCCCGGTGGTCGCCGGGGCCGCCGCCCCGGTCACGTTCGAGAACGACCGCACCGCCGCCCCCGAGGGCCTGGGCGACGCGGACGTCACGGTGGCCTCGTTCAACGTGCTGAACTACTTCACCACCCTGGGCACGGACACCGCGTCCTGCGTGCCGTACACCGACCGTGCCGGCGAGGGCGTGACGGTCAAGGAGGGCTGCGTGCAGCGCGGTGCCTGGGACGCGGCGGACCTGCAGCGCCAGCAGGACAAGATCGTCGCCGCGATCGACGCCCTGGACGCGGACGTCGTCGGCCTGATGGAGATCGAGAACTCCGCGGTCGTGGACGGTGTGGCCGACGAGGCGCTCGCCACCCTGACCGACGCGCTGAACGCCGTCGCCGGCGCCGGGACCTGGGCCTACGTGCCCTCGTCGTCCGAGCTGCCCGCGGTGCAGCAGCAGGACAGCATCACCAACGCGCTGATCTACCGGACGGCCGCGGTCCAGACCGTCGGTGCGGCCCGTGCACTGGGCGACCGGTCCGACGACGACCAGGCGTTCGGCAACGCGCGCGAGCCGATCGGGCAGGCGTTCGCCCCGGTCGGCGGCGGCGAGCCGCTGCTCGTCGTCGTGAACCACCTCAAGTCCAAGGGCTCTGCGGGCCCGTGGCCGGGCGACGCCGACACCGGTGACGGCCAGGGCGCGTCGAACGAGTCCCGGGTCCGGCAGGCCGAGGCGCTGCGCGACTGGGCGCCCACGGTCGCCGGGGACGTCGAGGCGGTCGCCCTGGTCGGCGACTTCAACTCCTACACCCAGGAGGACCCGTTGCAGGTGCTGTACGCGGCGGGCTACACGGACGCAGCCAGCACGCTGGACCCGGGCGAGTACTCGTACTCCTACTCCGGGCTGTCCGGCTCGCTGGACCACGTGCTGCTGAACGCGGCGGCGCTGGACCGGGCCACCGGAGCGGACGTCTGGAACATCAACGCCGGCGAGTCGGTGGCACTGGAGTACAGCCGCTACAACGCGCACGGCACGCTGCTCTACGCCGCGGACGCCTATCGCTCCTCGGACCACGACCCGGTGCTGGTCGGGCTGTCGGCCGGGGCCGGAGCCGTCCCGGTCGGCCCGGTCGACCTCACGCTGCTCGACATCAACGACTTCCACGGCCGGATCGACGCGAACACCGTCGCCTTCGCCGGGACCGTCGAGCAGCAGCGCGCGATGGCCGAGGCGGCGGGCGGCGCGGCCGTCCTGCTCTCGGCCGGCGACAACATCGGTGCCTCGCTGTTCGCGTCCGCCGTGGCCGACGACCAGCCGACGATCGACGTGCTGAACGCCCTGGACCTGTCCGCCTCGGCGGTGGGCAACCACGAGTTCGACCGTGGGTACGCCGATCTGGTCGACCGGGTGATCGCGGACGGCAGCAACGCCGCGTTCCCCTACCTCGGTGCCAACGTGTACACCGCGGGCACCCAGGACCCGGCCCTGGACGAGTACACCGTGATCGACGTCGCCGGCGTGCAGCTCGGCGTGGTCGGGGTGGTGACCCAGGAGGCCCCGACGCTGGTCAGCCCCGGCGGAATCGCCGGCTTGGACTTCGGCGATCCGGTCGAGGCGGTGAACCGGGTCGCGGCGCGGCTGTCCGACGGCGACGCGTCCAACGGCGAGGCGGACGTGATCGTGGCCGAGTACCACGAGGGCGCCGGCGCGGGCACGCCGGACGGCGCGACGCTGGACGAGGAGATCGCCGCGGGTGGTGCGTTCTCCGCGATCGCCACCGCGACCTCGGCTGACGTGGACGTGATCTTCACCGGCCACACCCACAAGCAGTACGCCTGGTACGGGCCGGCCTCCCCGGACGAGGGCAGCGCCTGGACCCGTCCGGTCGTGCAGACCGGCTCGTACGGCGAGAACCTCGGCACGGTCACACTCACCTACGACCCGACGACGGACGTGGTGTCCGACCTCGCCGGCTCGAACGTGGCCCGCCTGGCACCCGGCACCGGCCAGACCGCCGACGCCCTCGCCGCCGAGCTCGCCGAGACCTACCCCCGGGTGGCCGAGGTGAAGAGCATCGTGGACGCCGCGCTGGCGGAGGCGGCCGTGCTCGGCGACCGGCCCGTCGGCTCGGTGACCGCGGACATCACCACCGCCTTCGCGGGCGGCGGGTACACCGGCACTGGCGGTACCTACACCGGCGGCACCCGTGACGACCGGTCGAAGGAGTCCACGCTGGGCTCGCTGGTGGCCGACGCCCTGCTGGACACGCTGTCCAGCCCGGAGCGCGGCGGCGCCCAGATCGGCGTGGTCAACCCCGGCGGTCTGCGCGCCGAGCTGCTCGCCGCACCGGACGGCACGATCAGCTACGCCGAGGCCAACGCGGTGCTGCCGTTCGTGAACAACCTCTGGACGACCACGCTGACCGGCGCCCAGGTGGTCACGATGCTGGAGCAGCAGTGGCAGACGAACGCGGACGGCACCGTGCCGTCCCGGCCGTACCTGCAGCTGGGCCTGTCGGACAACATCACGTACACCGACGACGAGTCCCAGCCGCTCGGCAGCCGGATCACGTCGGTCACGGTGGACGGTGCCCCGATCGACCCGTCGGGGGAGTACCGGGTGGGGACGTTCTCCTTCCTGGCCCAGGGCGGGGACAACTTCCGGGTCTTCGCCGAGGGCGCCGGCACCAGCGACTCGGGCCTGATCGACCGGGACGCCTGGATCGCCTACCTGGCCGCCCACCCGGACCTGAGCCCGGACTTCGCCGAGCGGGCCGTGGGCGTGCCGGCGCTGCCGGACGAGGTGGCGGCCGGTGGCGCGCTGACGTTCCCGGTGACCGGGCTGGACCTGACCAGCCTCGGCTCGCCGCAGAGCACCGCCCTGGACGTCCGGCTGGACGGGGTCTCGATCGGCTCGGCGGCGCTGTCCTCCGGGGCGGGCGAGGTGGCGGTGACCGTGCCGGCGGGCACGACGGCGGGGGCGCACACGCTCACCCTGGTGGCCGCGCCGAGCGGGACCACCGTGACCCTGCCGCTCACGGTCGCGGAACCGGCGGGCCCGGCGCGCGCGGCGTCCACGACCACGCTGGTGACCACCCGGACCAGCCAGTCGTCCAGCACGCTGCTGCCCGCCGTGCTGATCGCGAGCGTGCGGGTGCAGGGCGCCTGGTTCCCGTCCGGGACCGTCGAGTTCCGCGACGGCGACCAGGTGGTCGCCCGCTCCCGGGTGCTGCTGGGCCTGGCGATCACCGTGGTCCCGCGCAGCACCGCGGTCGGGGTGCACGAGTACACCGCGACCTTCGTGCCGTCCGACCCGAGCACGGTCGCGGGCAGCACGAGCAGCCCGGTGACGGTGACCGTCCGGCGGTGACGCACGGTCGACGGACGACGGCCCGGTCGGGGATCCGCTCCTCGGCCGGGCCGTCGTCCGTGCTGGTGCGACGTCAGTCGCAGCCCTCGGGCCCGCACACCTCGGCGTCGGCCGTCCCCGGCACGGTGATCAGCGGGTGCGTGTCCGCCCATCCCTGCGTGAGGAGCTGGCGGAACACCTCGACCGGCTGCGCCCCGGAGACCGCGATCCGGCGGTCCACCACGAAGAACGGCACGCCGCTGACACCGAGCGCCGCGGCCTCCGCCTCGTCGGCCCGCACCGCACCGGCGCCCTCGTCGGTGGCCAGCGCGGCGGCGACGGCGGCGCGGTCCAGCCCGGCCTCGGCGGCGATGCCCGCCAGCACCTCCGGGTCGTCCACCACCAGGCCGTGCTCGAAGTGCGCGCTCATCAGCCGCTCCATCAGGTCGCCGACCCGGGCGCGGGCGTCCGGCGCGTCGCCGAGCAGGCCCGCGGCGACGTGCACCAGGCGGTGCGCGTCGAAGGTGTTCGCCGGCACCACGGCGTCGAAGTCGTAGGCCAGCCCCTCGCCGGCGGCCACCGCCGTCACCTGGGCGAACATCTGGTCGACCTGCGCCGCAGGCATCCCCTTGCGGTCCGCGAGCATCTCGCGCTCGGTCAGTCCCGGGTGCGCCGAGGAGTGCTCCGCCTCCGGCTGCAGCTCGAACGAGCGCCAGGTCACCTCGACCCGGTCCCGCTGCGGGAAGGCCGCCAGCGCCGTGGCGAACCGGCGCTTGCCGATGTAGCACCACGGGCAGGCCACGTCGGACCAGATCTCCACCTGCATCGTGCTCGTCGTGCTCACGCCGCTCATGCGACCAGCACCACCTTCCCGGTCGTGGCGCGCCCCTCGAGCGCGGTGTGGGCGTCGGCCGCGTCGGCCAGGGGGTAGCTCGCACCGATCCGCACGTGCAGCGTGCCGGCCGCGACGGCGTCGAACAGCTCGCCGGCGCGCCAAGTCAGCTCCTCGCGGGTCGCGACGAAGTGACCGAGGGTCGGCCGGGCGAGGAACACCGATCCGGCGGCGTTCAGCCGCTGCGGGTCCACCGGCGGCACCGGGCCGGACGACCCGCCGAACAGCGCGAGGCCGCCGCGTGGCCGCAGCGAGGCCAGCGAGGCGTCGAAGGTGCTCCGCCCGACCCCGTCGAACACCGTGTGCACCCCAGCCCCGCCGGTCAGGTCGTGCACCAGGGCGGGCAGCTCGTCGGCGAGATCGGTCAGCCGGTCGTACCGGATCACGTCGGCGGCGCCGGCCTCGCGGGACAGCGCCTCCTTCTGCGCGGTGCTGACGGTGCTGATCACCCGGGCTCCGCGCGCGGCGGCCAGCTGCGTGAGCAGCAGCCCGACGCCGCCGGCCCCGGCGTGCACCAGCACGTCCTGCCCGGCCTGCACCGGGAAGGTCGAGGTGGCGAGGTAGTGCGCGGTCAGCCCCTGCAGCGGCAGGGCGGCCGCTGTCTCCAGCGAGACGCCCGCGGGCACCGGCAGCGCCACCCGCGCGGGCACCACGACCAGCTCGGCGTACGAGGACGGCGCGTCGGCCCAGGCGACCAGGTCGCCGACCGCGAAGCCCGTCACGTCCCGGCCGACCGCCACCACCTCGCCGGCCCCCTCGGAGCCGACCACGTGCGGGAACGGCATCGGGTACAGGCCGCTGCGGCGGTAGGTGTCGATGAAGTTGACCCCGGCGGCGGCGGTCCGCACCAGCAGGTCGCGGGGACCGGCGATCGGGTCGTCCAGCTCGACGAGGTCCAGGACGTCCGGGCCACCGGGGGCGGTGGCGGTGATGGCAAGCATGACAGGGCCAACGTCACCGGGATGCGCCCGCATTCCGGGCGGTGCACGTCCTAGGCTGGTCGGGTGCCCCGCTGCCGGTCGGCTCCGGCACCGCCCACCAGGAATGTGCATCGACGTGCACTCCGTTGTATGATCATGCACATGTCGTTCTCCGTCGCGGTGGCGGGCGCCAGCGGGTACGCCGGCGGCGAGGTCCTCCGCCTGCTGCTCGGTCACCCCGAGGCCACCATCGGTGCGCTCACCGCGCACGCCAACGCGGGCACCCCGCTCGGCCAGCACCAGCCGCACCTGCGCGCCCTGGCCGACCGCGTGCTCGCCCCGACCTCCGTCGACGAGCTCGTCGGGCACGACGTGGTCGTGCTGGCCCTGCCGCACGGCGCCAGCGGCGAGGTCGCGGCCGCGCTCGCGGCCCGCGGTGACGACGCGATCGTGGTCGACCTCGGCGCCGACCACCGGCTGGTCGACCCCGCGGCCTGGTCCCGGTTCTACGGCACCGAGCACGCCGGCACCTGGCCCTACGGGATGCCCGAGCTGCTGCATGCGGGCGAGACGACCCCGGCGGCCCAGCGCGAGCTGCTGGCCCGCGCCCGGCGGATCGCGGTCCCCGGCTGCAACGTCACCGCCGTCACGCTGGGCCTGCAGCCGGGCGTCGCCGCCGGCGTGGTCGACCCGACCGACGTGGTGGCCGTGCTCGCCGTCGGCTACACCGGCGCCGGGCGCACGCTCAAGCCGCACCTGCTGGCGTCCGAGGCGCTGGGCTCCGCGCAGCCGTACGCGGTCGGCGGCACGCACCGGCACATCCCGGAGGTCGTGCAGAACCTCGCTGTGGCTGCGGCCGCCGGCACTCCCGTGACCCGGCTCTCGTTCACCCCGGTGCTGGTGCCGATGTCCCGCGGCATCCTCGCCACCGTCACCGCCCCGCTCGCCCCCGGCACCGATCCCGCCGCGGTGCGCGCCGCGTGGCAGCAGGCGTACGCCGAGGAGCCGTTCGTGCAGCTGCTGCCCGAGGGGCAGTGGCCGACGTCCGGCGCGACCGTCGGCGCGAACACCGCCCTGGTGCAGGTCGCGGTGGACGCCGACGCCGGCCGGGTCGTCACCGTGACCGCGCTGGACAACCTGGTCAAGGGCACCGCGGGCGCCGCGGTGCAGTCCCTCAACCTCGCGCTCGGTCTGCCCGAGCGCACCGGCCTCAGCACAGAAGGGGTGGCCCCGTGAGCGTCACCGTCCCCGCCGGCTTCCGGGCCGCCGGCGTCACCGCCGGCCTCAAGGTCTCCGGCCGTCCCGACCTGGCCCTGGTGGTCAACGACGGCCCGCTCCAGGTGGCCGCCGGGGTGTTCACCTCGAACCGCGTGGTCGCGGCCCCGGTGGTCTGGTCCCGGCAGGCCGTCTCGGACGGCGTCGCGAGCGCCGTGGTGCTGAACTCCGGCGGGGCGAACGCCTGCACCGGCCCGGAGGGCTTCGGGGACACGCACCGCACCGCGGAGCACGTCGCCTCGGCGCTGGGCACCTCGGCCGGCGACGTGCTGGTCTGCTCCACCGGCCTGATCGGCGAGCGGCTGCCGATGGGCACCCTGCTCGCCGGGGTGGATGCCGCCGCGGCCGCGCTGAGCGGCACCGGGGGCGAGGACGCCGCCACCGCGATCATGACCACCGACACCGTCCGCAAGACCGCCACGGCGGGCGGCGAGGGCTGGTCTGTCGGCGGCATGGCCAAGGGTGCCGGGATGCTGGCCCCCGGGCTCGCCACCATGCTCGTGGTGCTGACCACCGACGCGGTGGTCACCGCGGAGCAGGCGGGCGCCGCGCTGCGCGGCGCCACCGGCAGCACCTTCGACCGGGTGGACTCGGACGGCTGCATGTCCACCAACGACACCGTGCTGCTGCTCGCGTCCGGCGCCTCCGGCATCGCCCCGGAGCCCGAGGCGTTCGCCGCCGCGGTGCTCTCGGTCGCCGCCGAGCTGGCGCGGGCGCTGGTCGCGGATGCCGAGGGCGCCTCGCACGACATCGCGGTCACCGTCACGGGGGCGAGCACCGAGCAGGCCGCGGTCGCGGTCGCCCGGGCGGTCACCCGGTCCAACCTGTTCAAGGCCGCCGTGTTCGGCAACGACCCGAACTGGGGCCGGGTGCTGGCCGCGGTCGGCACGGTGCCGGTCGAGGTCGCCCCGTACGACGCGGACCTGCTGGACGTCGCGATCAACGGCGTGCAGGTCTGCCGGGCCGGCGGGGTCGGCGACCCGCGCGAGGGCGTCGACCTGGCGGCCGCCCGCGAGGTGCGCGTCGACATCGACCTGCACGCCGGGCCCGCGTCCGCCACCGTCTGGACCAACGACCTCACGCACGACTACGTCCACGAGAACAGCGCGTACAGCACATGAGCACCGACCCGCCCGCCGACGAGGACTTCGTCTTCAACACCCGTACCGACCTGCGCCCGGACCAGAAGGCCGAGGTGCTGGTCGAGGCGCTGCCGTGGCTGCAGCGCTTCGCGGGTGCGCTCGTCGTGGTCAAGTACGGCGGCAACGCGATGATCGACGAGGAGCTCAAGCGGGCCTTCGCCGAAGACATGGTGTTCCTGCGCCAGGTCGGCCTGCGGCCGGTGGTCGTGCACGGCGGCGGGCCGCAGATCAACGCCATGCTGGACCGGCTCGGCATCGAGTCCGAGTTCCGCGGCGGGCTGCGGGTGACCACCCCCGAGGCGATGGACGTCGTGCGGATGGTGCTCACCGGGCAGGTCTCCCGCGAGCTGGTCGGGCTGCTGAACGCGCACGGCCCGTACGCGGTCGGGCTGTCCGGCGAGGACGGCGGTCTGCTGCAGGCCCGGCGGCGCACCGCGCTGATCGACGGCGAGCAGGTGGACATCGGCCTGGTCGGCGACGTGGTCGAGGTGAACCCTGCTGCGGTGCTCGACCTGCTGGACGCCGGTCGGATCCCGGTGGTGTCCACCGTGGCACCGGACATCGAGGACCCGACCCAGGTGCTGAACGTGAACGCCGACACCGCTGCCGCGGCGCTCGCCGTGGCGCTCGGCGCGCGCAAGCTGATCGTGCTGACGGACGTCGAGGGCCTGTACACCAGCTGGCCGGACCGCACCTCGCTGGTGCGCCGGATCCGGTCCAGCGCGCTGGCCGAGCTGCTGCCGGCGCTGGACGCGGGGATGCGTCCCAAGATGGAGGCGTGCTGGCGGGCCGTCGAGGGCGGCGTCGGCCGCGCGCACGTGATCGACGGGCGCTCCGCGCACTCGGTCCTGGTGGAGGTGTTCACCTCGGACGGCATCGGCACCATGGTGCTGCCCGACGAGGAGCACCAGCCGTCCCTGTTCACCGCACCGATCCCGCGGGTGGTCCCCGCACCGACGCACGCCGAGGAGGCGCTGTGAGCGACCTGACCAGCACTGATGCCGGCACTGCTGCCGAGAGCGCGCCGGGCAGCGAACCGGCCGCCGCGCTGGCCGGCACCGACTCCGCCGCCGCGATGCTGGTCGAGAGCGACTCCGTCGCGCACTGGACCGACCGCTACACCCACGCCGTGATGGACACCTTCGGCGCCCCGCAGCGGGTGCTGGTGCGCGGCGAGGGCCCGTACGTCTGGGACGCGGACGGCACCCGGTACCTCGACCTGCTCGGCGGGATCGCGGTGAACGCGCTCGGGCACGCGCACCCGACGCTGACCGCGGCGATCTCCGCGCAGCTCGGCACCCTGGGCCACATCTCGAACTTCTTCGCCAGCCCGACCCAGATCGCGCTGGCCGAACGGCTGCTCGCCCTCGCGGACGCCCCGGAGGGGTCCCGGGTGTTCCTCACCAACTCGGGCACCGAGGCCAACGAGGCGGCGTTCAAGATGGCCCGCCGGAACGACATCGGCGGTCCGAGCACGGCCGGCACTCCTGGGACCCGCACCCGGGTGCTGGCGCTGGAGGGCGCGTTCCACGGCCGCAGCATGGGCGCGCTCGCGCTGACCTCGAAGAAGGCCTACCGGCAGCCGTTCGAGCCGCTGCCCGGCGGGGTGGAGTTCCTGCCGTTCGGCGACACCGCCGCCCTGGAGGCCGCGTTCGCCGACGGCGCGGGCGACCGGGTGGCCGCGCTGTTCGCCGAGCCGGTGCAGGGCGAGGCCGGCGTGCTGCCGCTGCCGCCCGGCTACCTGGTGCGGGCGCGCGAGCTGACTGCCGCGCACGGCGCGCTGCTGGTGCTGGACGAGGTGCAGTCCGGCATGGGCCGCACCGGGCGGTGGCTGGCGCACCAGCACCCGCACCTGGGCGGCGGCATCCACCCCGACGTCGTGACCCTGGCCAAGGGGCTGGGCGGCGGGTTCCCGGTCGGCGCGGTGGTCGCCTACGGCGAGCGTCCGGCCACCCTGCTCGGCCGCGGCCAGCACGGCACCACGTTCGGCGGCAACCCGGTCGCGGCCGCCGCCGCGCTGGCGACGATCGGGGTGATCGAGCGAGACGGCCTGCTCGTGCACGTCGCGGACCTCGGCACCTGGTGGCGGGCTCAGATCGAGGCGATCGGCCACCCACGGATCGCGGCGGTGCGGGCCGAGGGCCTGCTGATCGCGGTGCAGCTGGACCGCCCGGTGGCCGCACAGATCGCAGCGTCGGCGCTCGCGGCCGGCTTCATCGTGAACCCGTGCACCCCGAGCACGCTGCGCCTCGCCCCGCCGTACGTGCTGACCCGCGACCAGGCGGTGTCGTTCACCCGGTTCCTGGCGGCGGTGCCGCACGACCTGTCTCCGGAGGCCTCGGCATGACCGCTCCCGATCACGCAGCGACGCCCGCCCTGCGGCACTTCCTGCGGGACGACGACCTGACCCCGGCCGAGCAGGCCGAGGTGCTGGAGCTCGGCCTGCTGCTGCGCGCCGACCGGCTGGCCCGCCGACCGCTGGACGGTCCGCGGGCGGTCGCGATCATCTTCGACAAGCCCACGCTGCGCACCCAGGTCTCGTTCGCGACCGGCGTCGCCGAGCTCGGCGGCTACCCGCTGGTGGTGGACGGGAACCTCGCGCAGATCGGTACCCGGGAGTCGATCGCGGACAGCGCCCGGGTGCTCGGTCGCCAGGTCGCGGCGGTGGTCTGGCGCACGCACGCGCAGGCCCGGCTGACCGAGATGGCCGCGTGCGCCGGCGTCCCGGTCGTCAACGCGCTCACCGACGACTTCCACCCCTGCCAGGTGCTGGCCGACCTGCTCACCCTGGTGCAGCACTGGGGCGCCGTCGCGGCGCTGCGCGGCCGCACGCTGGCCTACACCGGCGACGGCTCGAACAACATGGCGCACTCCTACCTGCTCGGCGGCGCCACCGCCGGGATGCACGTGCGGATCGCCGCACCGGCCGGCTACCAGCCCGACCCGGCGGTGCTGGCGGACGCGGAACGGATCGCGGCGACCACCGGCGGCTCGGTCGCCGTCACCGCCGATCTCGCGATCGCGCTGACCGGTGCCGACGCGGTCGCCACCGACACCTGGGTCTCGATGGGCCAGGAAGCCGAGGCGGCCGCGCGCGAGCAGCCGTTCGTGCCGTTCCGGCTGGACGAGGCCGCCCTGGCGCTGGCCGCGCCGAGAGCGCTCGTGCTGCACTGCCTGCCCGCCTACCGTGGCAAGGAGATCACCGCCGCCGTGCTGGACGGCCCGCAGTCGGTGGTCTGGGACGAGGCGGAGAACCGGCTGCACGCGCAGAAGGCGCTGCTCACCTGGCTGCTGGAGCGCGCATGACCGCACCGGACCTCGACGCCGCGGCGGGCGACCCGCCGGCCGGCACCGGCCGGGTGCCCGCGACCAAGGCCGCCCGGCACGCGCTGATCCGCACCGTGCTGTCCCGCGAGCCGGTGCACTCCCAGTCCGAGCTGGCCGACCTGCTGGCCACCGAGGGCGTCACCGTCACCCAGGCGACCCTGTCCCGGGACCTGGTCGAGCTGCGGGCCGTGCGGATCCGCACCCCGCTGGGCGCGCTGGCCTACGCGGTGCCCGGGGAGGGCGGCGACCGCAGCCCCGTGCCGGCCGCCGACGCCGAGGCGCTGGCCGCCCGGCTCGCCCGGCTGTGCGGCGAGCTGCTGGTCTCGGCCGAGTCCTCCGGCTCCCTGGTCGTGCTGCGCACCCCGCCGGGGGCCGCGCAGTTCCTCGCCTCCGCGATCGACCACTCGGTGCTGCCGGGCGTGCTCGGCACGATCGCCGGCGACGACACCGTCCTGGTGATCGCCCGCGAGGGCGCCGACGGTCCCGAGGGGGCGGCCATCGCGGCCCGCTTCCTGGAGCTGGCCACCACCGGCGCGGGCTGACCGCGCCACCCGATCGATCCATCCCCGCCGTACGATCCGCCCCGCACGATCCGACGAAAGAGAAGAACACCATGACAGAGCGCGTCGTCCTCGCCTACTCGGGCGGCCTGGACACCTCCGTGGGCATCGGCTGGATCGCCGAGGCCACCGGCGCCGAGGTGATCGCCGTGGCGGTCGACGTCGGCCAGGGCGGCGAGGACCTGGAGACCATCCGCCGCCGTGCCCTGGACTGCGGTGCGGTCGAGGCCTACGTGGCCGACGCCCGGGACGAGTTCGCCGCCGAGTACTGCATGCCGGCGCTGCGCGCGAACGGCATGTACCTGGACCGCTACCCGCTGGTGTCCGCGGTGTCCCGCCCGGTGATCGTCAAGCACCTGGTGCGGGCCGCCCGCCAGTTCGGCGCCACCACCGTCGCGCACGGCTGCACCGGCAAGGGCAACGACCAGGTCCGGTTCGAGGTCGGCATCACCTCGCTGGCCCCCGACCTGAAGTGCCTCGCCCCGGTCCGTGACCTGGCGCTGACCCGCGACAAGGCGATCGAGTTCGCCGAGCGCAAGAAGCTGCCGATCGTCACCACCAAGCACAACCCGTTCTCGATCGACCAGAACGTCTGGGGCCGTGCGGTGGAGACCGGCTTCCTCGAGGACATCTGGAACGAGCCGACCAAGGACGTCTACACCTACACGGACGACCCGACCTTCCCGCCGGTCGCCGACGAGGTCGTCATCACCTTCGTCCAGGGCGTGCCGGTGGCCCTGGACGGTGTCCCGGTCACCCCGCTGCAGGCCATCCAGGAGATGAACCGTCGTGCGGGTGCCCAGGGCGTCGGCCGGATCGACATCGTCGAGGACCGCTTGGTCGGCATCAAGTCCCGCGAGGTGTACGAGGCCCCGGGTGCGATCGCGCTGATCGCCGCGCACCAGGAGCTGGAGAACGTCACGATCGAGCGCGAGCAGGCCCGGTTCAAGCGGACCGTGGAGCAGCGCTGGACCGAGCTCGTCTACGACGGCCAGTGGTTCTCGCCGCTGAAGAGGTCCCTGGACACCTTCATCGACGACACCCAGCGGTACGTCTCCGGCGACGTGCGCCTGGTGCTGCACGGCGGGCGGGCCACCGTCACCGGCCGGCGCAGCGAGTCCAGCCTGTACGACTTCAACCTGGCGACCTACGACACCGGCGACTCGTTCGACCAGTCGGCCGCGCGCGGGTTCATCGAGATCTACGGCCTGTCGTCCAAGCTGGCCGCCGCGCGGGACGTCAAGTTCGGCAACGGCGAGGACCTCGGCACCCAGGGCGGCATCCAGGCGGGCGGGACCGATGCCTGAGAGCTCCACCGCCGGCGCAGCGCCCGTCTCGCTCTGGGGCGGGCGCTTCGCCGGCGGGCCGGCCGACGCCCTCGCGGCGCTGTCGCGGTCCACCCACTTCGACTGGCGGCTCGCCCAGCACGACATCGCCGGGTCGACGGCGCACGCCCGCGTGCTGCACGCGGCCGGGCTGCTGGACGACGCGGCGCTGGCCGGGATGCTGGACGCCCTGGACCGGCTGTCCGCGGACGTCGCCTCCGGTGCGTTCGTGGCGGGCCCGGACGACGAGGACGTGCACACCGCCCTGGAGCGGGGACTGATCGAGCGGGCCGGCGCGGACCTCGGCGGACGGCTGCGTGCAGGAAGGTCCCGGAACGACCAGATCGCCACCCTGGTCCGGATGTACCTGCGTGAGCAGGCCCGGGCGGTCGCGGGGCTCGCCCTGGACGTGGTGGACGCGCTGACCGCGCAGGCCGAGGCCGCCGGGGACGCCCCGATGCCGGGCCGCACCCACCTGCAGCACGCCCAGCCGGTGCTGCTCGCGCACCACCTGCTCGCGCACGCCTGGCCGCTGCTGCGTGACGTCGAGCGGTTCACCGACTGGGACCGCCGCGCCGCGGTGTCGCCCTACGGCTCCGGTGCGCTGGCCGGCTCGTCCCTCGGCCTGGACCCGGCCGCGGTGGCCGCCGACCTCGGCTTCGACGCCCCGGTGGAGAACTCGATCGACGGCACCGCCGCGCGCGACGTGGTCGCCGAGTTCGCCTGGGTGTCCGCGATGCTCGGCATCGACCTGTCCCGGTTCGCCGAGGAGGTCGTGCTCTGGTCCACCCACGAGTTCGGCTTCGCCCGGTTGGACGACGCCTACTCCACCGGGTCGAGCATCATGCCGCAGAAGAAGAACCCGGACGTCGCCGAGCTGGCCCGGGGCAAGGCCGGCCGGCTGGTCGGCGACCTGACCGGCCTGCTCACCACGCTCAAGGGCCTGCCGCTCGCGTACAACCGCGACCTGCAGGAGGACAAGGAACCGGTGTTCGACCAGATCGACACCCTCACGGTGCTGCTGCCGGCGTTCGCCGGGATGGTCGCCACGCTGCGGTTCGACACCGGCCGGATGGCGGCGCTGGCCCCGCAGGGCTTCTCGCTCGCGACCGACGTCGCCGAGTGGCTGGTCCGCCAGGGGGTGCCGTTCCGGGTCGCGCACGAGGTCGCCGGCGCGTGCGTGCGGGCCTGTGAGCAGCACGAGCCGCCGATCGAGCTGTGGGACCTCACCGACGCCGAGCTGGCGGCGGTCTCGGCGCACCTGACCCCCGAGGTCCGCACGGTGCTGTCCGTCGAGGGCTCGGTGGCCTCCCGCTCCGCCTACGGCGGTACCGCCCCGGCCCGGGTGGCCGAGCAGCTGGTACGCGCCCGCGCCCGGGCCGCCGAGCTGCGGGGCTGGGTGGGCGCGTCGGCGTGAGCCGGTCCGGGGTGCCCGGCCTCGACGGCGAGGCCGCCGCCGGGGCGGTGGCCTCGCTCGTGCTGTCCGGCGCGCCGCGCCTCGGTCCGGTGCGGCTGGTCGCCGTCGACGGTCCGGCCGGCTCCGGCAAGACCACGTTGGCCGCGGCGGTCGCGGCCGGCTGCGCGGAGCGGGGCTCGTCGGCGCGGGTGCTGCACCTGGACGACCTGTACGACGGGTGGACCGGGCTGGAGGGCGACCTCTGGCCCCGGCTGTCCGCCCAGGTGCTCGAACCGCTGCGCCGGGGCCGGGACGGCCGGTACCAGCGCTACGACTGGGCGGCCGGACGGTTCGACGGCTGGGTCGATCTGCCCCGGCCGGACGTGCTGGTGCTGGAGGGCTGCGGAGCCGGGCGGCGGGCCGGCGACGGCGTGCGCAGCCTGCTGGTCTGGGTCGAGGCCGACGACGACCTGCGCCTGGCCCGCGGTCTCGCCCGTGACGGCGCGGACGCCCGCCCGCACTGGCAGCGCTGGATGCGGGACGAGGCCGCGCACTACGCCCGCGAGGGCACCCGTGGACATGCCGACATCCGGGTGGACGCGTACGGCAAGATGGCCGGGTGAGCCAGGTGCGGCAGATGCGGACGCAGCCGGCGGGAGACGCGCTCCCGGCCGACGCCGCGCTGCCCACCGGGATGGTCCCCGCGCGGGTCTGGTTCGCCCGGCCGGTGCTGGCGGTGGCCGCCGACCTGCTCGGTGCGCACCTGACCGTCCGGTCCGCACAGGGCGACGTCACCGTCCGGATCACCGAGGTCGAGGCCTACGGCGGCACCGACGACCCGGGCTCGCACGCGCACCGCGGGCGGACCGCCCGCAACAGCGCCATGTTCGCCGAGCCAGGCCGGCTGTACGTCTACCGGCACCTCGGCCTGCACCACTGCCTGAACGTCGTCACCGCCCCCGCCGGCGAGGCGTCCGCGGTGCTGCTGCGGGCCGGCGAGGTCGTCGAGGGCGCCGCGCTCGCCCGGGCCCGGCGCGAGCAGGTCGGTGTGGTGGAGACCGAGCGGCAGATCGCCCGCGGTCCCGCGCGCCTCGCGGTGGCCCTCGGCCTGGACGTCGAGGCGAACGGCGCGGACCTCACCGAGGCCGGCGGGCGGATCGTGCTGCACCGTGACCTGGACGCCCGCGTGCCCGCGCACGCCAGCGGCCCGCGGGTGGGGGTCGGCGGCACCGGCGGCGACGCCGGCCGGTTCCCGTGGCGGTTCTGGCTGACCGGCGAGCCGACCGTGTCCGCGTACCGTCCCGCCTATCGTCGGCCGGCGTCGGGAAGCAGCCCGCAGGGCGGGGCGACGTCGGCATGACCTGACCTCTGCCCGAACGCGCGGCCGGCCCCCGGCCGCCGCGCCCGCAGACCCCCACCGACCACCGCGGCGCTCGCCGCGACCCGAGGAGCATGGACGTGACGCACATCCTCGACGAGCTCGCCTGGCGCGGGCTCGTCTCCCAGACGACCGACACCGAGGCGCTGCGGGACGCCCTCGACTCCGGGCCGGTCACCTTCTACGCGGGCTTCGACCCCACCGCGCCGAGCCTGCACCACGGCCACCTGGTGCAGCTGGTGCTGATGCGGCACCTGCAGCTCGCCGGCCACCACCCGCTGGCCCTGGTCGGCGGCGCCACCGGCCTGATCGGTGACCCGCGGATGTCCGGCGAGCGGGTGCTGAACACCAAGGACACCGTCGCCGAGTGGGTGAGCCGGCTGCAGGCGCAGATCGGCCGGTTCCTCGACTTCGACGGGGACAACCCGGCGCGGATGGTGAACAACCTGGACTGGACCGGCGGGCTGTCGGCGATCGACTTCCTGCGCGACGTCGGCAAGCACTACCGCCTGGGCACGATGCTCGCCAAGGACACCGTCGCCCGGCGGCTGGCCTCGGAGGAGGGCATCTCCTTCACCGAGTTCAGCTACCAGATCCTGCAGGGCCTGGACTTCCGGGAGCTGCACCGCCGGTACGGCTGCACGCTGCAGACCGGCGGCAACGACCAGTGGGGCAACCTGCTGTCCGGCGTGGAGCTGATCCGCAAGGCCGAGCGCGCCTCGGTGCACGCGCTCACCACCCCGTTGATCACCAAGGCGGACGGCACCAAGTTCGGCAAGTCCGAGGGTGGCGCGATCTGGCTCGACCCGGAGCTGATGAGCCCGTACGCCTTCTACCAGTTCTGGCTCAACGTGGACGACGCCGAGGTGGTGGGGTATCTCAAGGTCTTCACCTTCCGGACCCGGGACGAGATCGCCGAGCTGGAGCAGGCGGTGGCCGGGCGACCCCAGGCCCGCGAGGCGCAGCGGGCCCTGGCCTACGACGTCACCTCGCTGGTGCACGGCGTGCCGGCGACCGACAAGGTGATCGCGGCGAGCCGCGCGCTGTTCGGCGGAGGGGACCTGGGCGACCTGGACGCCGACACCCTGGCGGCGGCGGTGGCCGAGCTGCCCACCGTGCCGGCCCGGCTGGGGGACCCGGTGGTCGACCTGCTCGCGGGTGCGGGGCTGGTGGCGAGCAAGGGGGCCGCGCGCCGGGCTGTCGCCGAGGGGGGTGCGTCCGTGAACAACCAGAAGGTGACCGACGAGGCCGCGGTGGTGACCGCCGAGCAGGTGCTGCACGGACGGTGGCTGGTGCTGCGCCGGGGCAAGCGCACGCTCGCGGTCGCCGAGCTGGTGACCGAGGTCTGAGGCTCCGGCGGCGCCGCCGGTCGGAGGTCGACGCCGGCAGGTGCGGGGGAGCCCTCGCGCCTGCCGGTGTCGTGCACCGAGCTCCCTGTGCGTGCGCTGTCGACCACGGAGGTCAGCGTCTGCGCTGGTCAGAGCCTCGGATCGGTCGATCCGGGGACCTCGCGGGCCCCGAGTTGACGCCGGACGAAACCAGGGCGTAATGTTCCGCAGGTCGCCCGGCAGGGAGGAACGGACACCGGGAGCTCTTCCGAGAGCTCATCCTGGTGGCTGGTCCCGCGGACGACGAACCCCCGGTAGCATGGTCAGGCGCTTCTGCGCCCGGTCGATCGTGCCGGGGCAGAGAAATGGCAGTTCATATCGGATTCGCTCCGGTAAGAACGAGCCAGAAGCTCTGATAGGGTTCAGGAACGTGAAACGCCGAGAACGAATGCGGCGCCGAGCGGACCAGAAACTCTGGTAGGTTTGAACGGTTGCCTCCGGTCAGGAAGCCCGCAAGGGTGGCTGAGGGATGCGCGTCTGTTCTTTGAGAACTCAACAGTGTGCCTAGTAGTTGATGCCAAGATGGTTCATCGCTCGGGTTGGTCGGCCTCGTTCGGGGTTG
>DASWPG010000004.1:0-93316 GCA_036404115.1 Cellulomonas sp. | reverse complement strand
ACCGACAGGCCGGCGATGCCGCAGGCCATGGTGCGCAGGATGGTGCGGTCGTGCAGCGCCATCTCGAGCCGCTCGTACGCGTACTTGTCGTGCATGTAGTGCACGCAGTTCAGCGCGTCGACGTAGGTCTCGGCCAGCCAGTCCAGCAGCTTGTCGTACTTGGCCGCGACGTCCTCGTAGTCGAGCACGTCACCCTGGACCGGGGCACTGACCGGCGCGACCTGCTTGCCGGACACCTCGTCACGCCCACCGTTGATCGCGTACAGCAGGGCCTTGGCGATGTTCACCCGGGCACCGAAGAACTGCATCTGCTTGCCGACCCGCATCGGGGACACGCAGCAGGCGATCGCCGCGTCGTCGCCCCAGGAGGTGCGGATCAGGTCGTCGGACTCGTACTGGATCGCGGAGGTGTCGATGGAGACCTGCGCGCAGTACCGCTTGAAGCCGTCCGGCAGCCGGTTGCTCCACAGCACGGTCAGGTTCGGCTCGGGGGCCGGGCCGACGTTGTAGAGGGTCTGCAGGAAGCGGAAGGACGACTTGGTGACGAGCGGGCGCCCGTCCTCGCCGATGCCGCCGATGGACTCGGTCACCCAGGTCGGGTCGCCGGAGAACAGCTCGTCGTACTCGGGGGTCCGCAGGAACCGCACGATCCGGAGCTTGATGACGAAGTCGTCGATCATCTCCTGCGCGAACTCCTCGGTGATGAGGCCCGCGGCGAGGTCACGCTGGATGAACACGTCCAGGAAGGTGGAGACGCGGCCCAGCGACATCGCCGCACCGTTCTGCTCCTTGACGGCACCGAGGTAGCCGAAGTACAACCACTGGATCGCCTCGCGGGCGTTCGCGGCCGGCTGGGAGATGTCGAAGCCGTAGGAGGCGGCCATCCGCTTAAGCTCGCCGAGCGCGCGGATCTGCTCCGCGTTCTCCTCGCGGTCCCGGATGACGTCCTCGACGGAGCGCTCCATGTCCATCTCGTGCCGCTCGAGGCGCTTGCCCTCGATCAGCGCGTCGATGCCGTACAGCGCGACGCGGCGGTAGTCGCCGATGATCCGGCCGCGGCCGTAGGCGTCCGGCAGGCCGGTGATGACGTGCGAGGAACGGGCCGCACGGACGTTCGGGGGGTACACGTCGAAGACGCCGTCGTTGTGCGTCTTGCGGTACGTGGTGAAGATCTTGGCGACCTCGGCGTCGACCTCGAAGCCGTAGGTCTCCAGCGACTTCTCGACCATGCGCCACCCACCGTTGGGGATCATGGCGCGCTTGAGCGGGGCGTCGGTCTGCAGGCCGACGATCAGCTCGTTGGCCTGATCGATGTAGCCGGCGGGGTGCGAGACGATCGTCGACGGGATGTGGTTGTCGATGTCGTACACCCCCTTCTCGCGCTCGGCCGGGAACATCGCGCTGAGCTTGGCCCAGATGCCGGTGGTGCGCTCCGTGGCGCCGGCAAGGAAGGCCGAGTCACCGGTGTACGGCGTGTAGTTGCGCTGGATGAAGTCGCGCACGTCGATCCCGTCGCACCAGGGTCCGGTGACGAAGTCGTGCCAGGCACCCGCGGTGGCGTCGGTGCCGGTCTGAGGTACTGCGGTGGTGGACATCTGTCTGCTCCTCGCCTGAGGTCGTGTACTAGTGACGCTATTCACGAGGTCATGGGATGTCTTGGGACCTCGGTCCCGGGTGCGGGTGAACCGGGACGTGACGGCGCTCACGTCGCAGGTCAGCCGCGGTCCGACCACCCCCGCCACGGCCTCGGTCCCACGCGCCCAGCGCGGCCAGCACGTCCCGCACGACGTCGCCCGGCGTGAGCCCGACCGACGCCAGTACCTCGTCCCGGGAGCCGTGCTCGAGGAACGCGCGCGGCACGCCGAACGCCTGCACCGGCGTGGTCAGGCCGGCGTCCCGGCTGCGCAGCCCGACCGCCGATCCGATCCCGCCCTCGCGCACGCCGTCCTCCAGCACCACTGCGTGGTCGTGCTCCCCCACCAGCTTGACCAGCGCCGGCGGCACCGGCAGCACCCAGCGCGGGTCGACCACGGTCACCCGCAGGCCGTACGCGGCCAGCTGCCCGCCGACCGCGAGGGCCGTGGGCACCATGGCGCCGATCCCGCAGACCAGCACCGATCGGACGCCGCCGTCCAGCGACCCGGGGTCCTCGGACGGCACGGCCGACGCGTGCCGGGCCAGGACGTCGACGCCGTCCACCTCGTCCAGCGCGGGCAGCGGGTCGACGAGCGCACCCTTCGGGTAGCGCACCACCGTCGGGCCGTCGTCCACGTCGACCGCGGTGCGCAGCGCGTCGCGCAGCGTGGCCTCGTCCCTCGGGGCGGCCAGCCGCAGGCCGGGCACCAGGCCGAGCACGGCCAGGTCCCACATGCCGTGGTGGCTGGCCCCGTCGTCGCCGGTGATCCCGGCCCGGTCCAGCACAAAGGTCACCCCGGCCCGGTGCAGGGCGACGTCCATCAGCACCTGGTCGAACGCGCGGTTCAGGAAGGTCGCGTACACCGCGACCACCGGGTGCAGCCCGGCGAAGGCCATCCCGGCGGCGGTGGTCACGGCGTGCTGCTCGGCGATGCCGACGTCGAAGGTCCGCTCCGGGAACTCGGCGGCGAACGGCGCCAGGCCGACCGGGGCGAGCATCGCGGCGGTCAGCGCGACCACGTCGGGCCGGCGACGACCGATCCGCACGATCTCGTCCGCGAACACCCCGGTCCAGCCGAACCGGGACGGCGCGACCGGCAGGCCGGTCTCCGGGTGGATCTGCCCCACGGCGTGGAACCGGTCGGCAGCGTCCTGCTCGGCCGGGCTGTAGCCCCGGCCCTTCTCCGTGATCACGTGCACGATCACCGGGCCCCCGTACGCCTTGGCGCGCTGCAGGGCGAACTCGACGGCCCCGACGTCGTGCCCGTCCACCGGCCCGACGTACTTCAGGCCGAGGTCCTCGAACATGCCCTGCGGGGCGACGACGTCCTTGATGCCCTTCTTCAGGCCGTGCAGGGCGTCGAAGGCGAACCGCCCGGGCGGCCCGGAGCGCTGCAGGGTGCGCTTGCCCCAGGAGAGCACGGTCTCGTAGCCGCGGGTGGTGCGCAGCGCGTCCAGGTGCCGGGCGAGCCCGCCGATCGTGGGGGCGTAGGAGCGTCCGTTGTCGTTCACCACGACGACCAGGCGCCGCTGGGTGCCGTCGGCGATGTTGTTCAACGCCTCCCAGGCCATCCCGCCGGTCAGCGCGCCGTCCCCGACCACGGCCACCACGTGCCGGTCGGTGCGACCGGCCAGCGCGTTGGCCCGCGCGATGCCGTCCGCCCAGCTCAGCGAGGTGGACGCGTGCGAGTTCTCCACCACGTCGTGCTCCGACTCGGCCCGGCTCGGGTAGCCGGACAGCCCGCCGCGGCGGCGCAGCCGGGCGAAGTCCTGCCGCCCGGTGAGCAGCTTGTGCACGTAGGCCTGGTGGCCGGTGTCGAAGACCAGCGTGTCGCGCGGGGACTCGAACACCCGGTGCAGCGCGAGGGTGAGCTCGACCACGCCGAGGTTCGGCCCGAGGTGGCCGCCGGTGCGGGACACCTGGTCCACCAGGAAGCCGCGGATCTGCTCGGCCAGCGCCCGCACCTGGCGGGGGGTCAGCGCCCGCAGGTCCTCGGGCGATCCGATCCCGCCGAGCAGGCCCCGCCCACCGGTCCGTGAGCCGGTCATCGGCCCCACCTCCGCCCACCACGCGCCGGCGCACCGGTGGGTGCCGACGCCGTCGACGTGCGCCACCGGCGCACGGGCGCGCCACCTGGCTGCCGGCGGCGTGCACGAGGGGACCACCCTACGTCCGCCGGGACGGGGCGGCCGGCCCGGCGCGGGCGGCGCCCGCCGGCAGGCGCCCCGCCCCGCCGGTGGTCAGGCCCGCACGTGCACCGTGACGGCCGCGTCGGTCGCGACCACGGCCTGCCCCGCGGCGTCCACCAGGACGTCGAGCGACCGGCCGCCGAGCCGCAGCCCGCGCACGGCGACCGCGCCGAGCGGCGCCGGAGCCGGTGGCGCGACGTCGAGCGTCCCGCCGGGGACGTCAGGGGCCAGGCCGAGCACCGAGGCGAGCACCGAGACCGCCGCCGCCGCGGACCACGCCTGCGGGCGGCAGGCTGCCGGGTACGGCACGACGCGCGGCACGGTGCCCCGGGCGTCCCCGCCGTACAGCTCGGGCAACCGGTTCTCGAAGTCCTGCGCGGCGGTCAGCAGCCCCTCGGCGAGCACGGCAGCCTCCCGCGCGTGCCCGGCGCGGGCCAGTCCCTGGGCGACGATCGCGGTGTCGTGCGGCCAGACGGCGCCGCCGTGGTAGCGCAGCGGCCAGTAGCCGGCCGAGTCGGTGGACATGGTGCGCAGCCCGTGGCCGGAGTCCATCTCCGGGCCGACCAGCCGCGCGGCGACCTCGGCCTCCTCCGCGGCGGACAGGATGCCGGTGCCGAGCAGGTGGCCGATGTTGCTGGTCAGGGTGTCGACCACCCGCTTGTCCGCATCCAGGGCGATCCCGGGGTAGCGGCCGTGGGCGTCGGCGGTCCAGAACGTGGCGCGGAACCGGTCCGCCAGCGCGACGGCCCAGGTCCGCCACCCGTCGCCGCCGGACCGGCCGAACGCGTCCAGCAGGGCGGCTCCGGCCAGCGCGGCCTCGTGCGCGTAGCCCTGCACCTCGGCCAGTGCGATCGGCCCGGTGGCGAGCTCGCCGGTGCGCCACTGCACGGAGTCGCCCGAGTCCTTCCAGCCCTGGTTGGCCAGGCCGGTGCCGGTCTCGTCGGCGTACTCCAGGAAGCCGTCGCCGTCCGCGTCGCCGTGCTCGGACATCCAGGCCAGCGCACGCTCCATCGTCGGCAGCAGCGCCTCGACCTCGGCGGCGGGCATCCCCCACCGCCAGGCGTCGTGCAGCAGGCAGACCCACAGCGGGGTCGCGTCGACGGTGCCGTAGTAGACCGGCGGCAGCACGGTGCCCTCCCCCGGCATCGACAGCTCGGCGCGGCGCAGCTCGTGCAGGATCTTGCCCGGCTGCTCGGCGGTGGCCGGGTCGGTGCGTTCGCCCTGCAGGCCGGCCAGGGTGCGCAGCGTGCCGGCGGCCAGCTCGGTGCCGAGCGGCAGCATCATCCGCGCGGCCCAGATCGAGTCCCGACCGAACAGGGTGAAGAACCAGGGGGCGCCGGCGGCCAGGAACACGTCGTCCGGAGCGTGCCGGGCGCTGAGGCGCAGCGAGCCCAGGTCGGTCAGCGCCTGGTCCAGCAGCGCGGGCAGCCGGCGGTCGGCGGCCTCGACCTGCGGCCGGGACCACTCCGGGGCGGCGCTGCGGGGTGCGGTCGTCACGCCGCCGACGTCGGTCACCACGAGCGTCCAGGTGCAGGTCTGCGGCGCCCCGGTGCCGGCGGTGACGTCCCAGGTCAGCCGGACGGCGCCGTCCGGGTCCACGGTCACGCGCGCGCCGGGCGCGGCGACCCGGGCCGAGACCTCGGCGTCGGCCTGCCAGCGGACACCGGGCTGGTCGACGCGGTCGGGCGCGCCACCGTCGGAGGCGCTGCCGTCCGGCGTGACCGGCTCGGGCACCGGCGGCGGGCCGACCGGGGCGCCGGACTTGATCCGGTCCATCGGCGTGCCGTCCGGGCGCAGCAGCACCTCGATCCGGGCCGTGACCGGCTCGGCGGTGGAGCAGGACAGGGTCAGCGTCTCGGTGACGGCGCCGGGGGCGACCTCGCGCAGCCGCTCCAGCCGGGCGGTGGGGTCGGCGCCGGGACCGTCCACCGTGCGGGCGAGCAGCACGACGCGCACCCGGCCCGGGCCGTCGGTGCCGGCCGCGACGGCCTCGGGCTCGACGGCGACAGGATCGGCGGTGCCGGCGAGGGCGCCCGAGCCCGGCACGCCGGCGACGGTCAGCCGGGCACCCGCGAGCACCCGCACGTCGCCGTGGTAGACGCCCTGGGCGCCGCGCCCGTCGGCCAGCGCGATCTGGCCGGCCCGGTCGGACCACGCCTGGGTGGGGGCGGCCACCGCGACGAGCAGGTCGTGCAGCAGGGGCTGGAGCTCCATGGGTACCTCGGGTTCGGTTCGGGTGGCCGGGTGGTGCGGCCGGCCGGTGGGACGGATGGCTCGGTGGTGCTGACTGCATGCTCGGGCCGGCTGCCGCCGGTCCAGGCCCGGCCGACGGCCGCCGAGACCGGATCGTGACCCGCTCGGCTTGACAGCCATCGGGTCGCTGGCAACTCTAGGGGCATCCGTTTGAGCGTTCCAATCGAAAGTTGGAACGATCATATGCAGAGGAGCCCCCATGGACGCCACCACCACGCGGCCGACGCTCGAGAGCGTCGCCCAGCGCGCCGGCGTATCGCGCCAGACGGTGTCCAACGTGCTCAACGCGCCGCACCTGGTGCGTGCGGAGACCACCGACCGGGTGCGCGCCGCGATCGACGAGCTCGGCTACCGGCCGTCCGCCGCCGCCCGCCAGCTGCGCACCGGCCGGTCCCACGTGGTCGGCCTGCGGCTGGAGCCGGTGCAGGACGGCATCAACGGCGCCGTGCTGGACCGGTTCCTGCACGCCCTGACCGAGAGCGCCCAGGCCCGCGGCTACCGCGTGATGCTGTTCACCGCCCCGGACGACGAGCGCGAGATCGCGCAGTACGGCGAGCTGCTGGACACCGCCGACCTCGACGCCTTCGTGCTGACCAGCACGCACCGGGACGACGCCCGCGCGGCCTGGCTGGCCGAGCGCGAGGTCCCGTTCGTCACCTTCGGCCGCCCGTGGGACCGTGCGCTGGCCGCCGACGCACCGACCACCGGCACGGCCCCGGACAACCACCCCTGGGTGGACGTCGACGGCGCCGCCGGCACCCGGACCGCGGTGGACCACCTGCGCCGGCTCGGCCACCAGCGGATCGCGTACCTGGGCTGGCCGGACGGCTCCGACGTCGGCGAGGACCGCGCCTCCGGCTGGACCGCCGCGATGGCCGACGCCGGGCACGACCCCGCGCTCCTCCGCCGGCTCCGCGCCCGGGTGCCGGACGGCGTCGCCGCCGGCGCTCAGGCGATCGAGCGGGTGCTGGCCGACGCCGCACCGACCGCGGTGGTCTGCGCCTCGGACTCCCTGGCCCTCGGCGCGCTGACCGTCGCCCGTGCCCACGGCACACCGCTCGCAGTGGTCGGCTTCGACGACACGCCCGTCGCGGCGGCCGTCGGCCTCACCTCGATCGCCCAGCCGCTGACCGAGGCCGCGCACCGCGCGCTGGACCTGCTGCTGGACCAGCTCGACGGCACCGGTGGCACCCGCAGCCACCGGGTGCTGCTCGCCCCGCACCTGGTCGAGCGCGCCTCGTCCACCCGACTTCCCTGAGCTCAGCCGAGATCCACCTGTCCACCCTGTGCACCGTTCCACCACGCACGACTCGAAGGAGAGACCACATGCACCGCATCCCCAGCCGAGGACGACGCCTCATCGCGCCGCTCGCCCTCGGTGCCGTCGGCGTCCTCGCCCTGTCCGCCTGCGGATCCGGCTTCGACGACTCCAGCGACGACACCAGCGCGACCTCGGGCGGCGACGGCCTGACCATCCTGATCGGCTCCTCCGGTGACGCCGAGACCGCCGCGGTCACCGCCGCGGTCGCGGCCTGGTCCGAGGACTCCGGTGTCGACGCCACCGTCCAGGTCGCCTCCGACCTCACCCAGGAGCTCAGCCAGGGCTTCGCCTCCGGCGACCCGGCCGACGTGTTCTACGTCGCCGCCGACTCGTTCCAGTCCTACGCCTCGAACGGCTCGCTGTACGCCTACGGCGACCAGCTGGACAACGCGGACGACTTCTACCCGACCCTGGTGGACCAGTTCACCTACGACGACCAGCTGGTCTGCGCGCCGAAGGACTTCTCCACCCTCGCCCTGGTGATCAACACCGACGCGTGGGCGGCCGCGGGCCTGACCGACGCCGACATCCCCACCACCTGGGACGAGCTCACCACCGTCGCCACCACGCTGACCACCGACAGCCAGGTCGGCCTGGCCTTCTCCGGCGAGTACGCCCGGGTCGGCGCCTTCCTCGCGCAGGCCGGCGGCACCATGGTCAGCACCGACGGCACCGAGGCCACCGTGGACTCCGCGGAGAACCTGGCCGGCCTCACCTACGTCCAGCAGCTGCTGTCCTCCGGCGTGGCGGCGTACGCCTCCGACCTCGGCGCAGGCTGGGGCGGCGAGGCGTTCGGCACCGGCGCGGCCGCGATGACCGTCGAGGGCAACTGGATCACCGGTTCGCTGTCGGCCGACTACCCGGACGTCAACTACGAGGTCGTGGAGCTGCCCGCCGGCTCCGGCGGCGAGGGCACCCTGCAGTTCACCAACTGCTGGGGCATCGCGGCCGACTCGAACAGCCAGTCCGACGCGGTCGACCTGGTGCAGTACCTGACCGACACCGACCAGCAGCTCACGTTCTCCGAGGCCTTCGGCGTCATGCCGTCGGTGCAGTCCGCCGCGGACGGCTGGAAGGACCTCTACCCGGACATGACCGCGTTCATCGACTCGGCCGACTTCGCGCAGAACGTCGTGAACGCCAAGGGCGCCTCGGACGTCATCACCGACTTCAACGCCCAGCTCGAAGGCTTGAAGACCGGTGATCCCGCGACGATCCT
The DNA here is from genome assembly GCA_036404115.1 of Cellulomonas sp. Taxonomy (GTDB): domain Bacteria; phylum Actinomycetota; class Actinomycetes; order Actinomycetales; family Cellulomonadaceae; genus Cellulomonas. The sequence goes on along the minus strand of DASWPG010000004.1, from coordinate 84,698 downwards.
CGCCTCGGTGCAGACGAACCTGCAGGCCGTGCTCGACGAGAACGCCTCCTGAGACCCATGTCCGACGTCTCGTCCGACCCGACGACGGCCCCGCCGGCGGCAGCGCGCACCCCGCGCCGCCGCCGGCGGTCCGGCGGCCACGGCTCCAGCCGTGGCCGCCAGGCCGCGTCCGGGTGGCTGTTCCTCAGCCCGATGCTGGTGATCCTGGGGCTGTTCCTGGTGGTGCCCGTGCTGATGGCGCTCTGGGTCAGCGTGTCCGACTGGTCGGGCCGGGGCAGCCCGCTGTCCTCCGACGTGGACTTCGTCGGGCTGGACAACTACCGCAAGCTGCTGCTGGGCGGCGGGCTCGCCACCCAGGACTTCGGCACCGCGATGCGCAACAACGCGTACTACGTGCTGCTGGTGGTGCCGCTGCAGACCGCACTCGCGCTGTTCCTGGCGATGATGGTCAACCGCAAGGCGCTGCGCGGTCGCGGCTTCTTCCGCACCGCGTTCTACTTCCCCTCGGTGACGTCGTCGGTGGCGATCACCGTGCTGTGGCTGTTCTTGTTCTCGGCCTCCGGCACGATCAACGCCGTGCTGGCCAAGCTGTCGATCTCCGGGCCGAACTGGTTCAACGACTCCCGCGGAGTGCTGCACCTGCTGCTCGGCCTGTTCGGTGCCGACACCGGACCGGCCGCGCTGACCGGGCACGGGTTCCTCGGCATCTCGATCTGGGAGTGGCTGTCGGGTCCGAGCGTCGCGATGTCCGCCTTCATCCTGCTGGCGATCTTCACCACGTCCGGCACGTTCATGCTGCTGTTCCTCGCCGCGCTGCAGGCCGTCTCCGCCGAGGTCGAGGAGGCCGCCGTGATGGACGGCGCGAACGTCTGGCAGCGGTTCTGGCGGGTCACCCTGCCGATGCTGAAGCCGACCGTGTTCACCGTGGTGACGCTCGGGCTGATCGGCACCTGGCAGGTGTTCGACCAGATCTACACCGGCACCCAGGGCGGGCCGGCCAAGACCACCCTGACCCCGGCCTACCTGTCCTACAGCGCCGCGTTCGCGAACAACGAGTGGGGCCGCGGCGCGGCCATCGCCTTCGTGCTGTTCGCGATCATCGTGCTGCTCACCCTGCTGCAGCGCCTCGCGCTGCGGGACCGGGACACCGTCGGCCGGCGCCGGCGGTTCCGCCGCAGCCCGGCCAGCGGCTCGACGACCGGAGGTGCCCGATGACCCGCCGCCGGATCGCGACCTCGTTCACCTACGCGGTGCTCGTCGTCATCGCGCTGATGTACGTCTACCCGTTCCTGATCCAGGTCGCGACGTCCTTCAAGACGGACGCGGACGCGGCGCAGAACGCCGTCTCGCTGATCCCGCAGACCTGGAGCACCGCGGCCTACCAGAAGCTGTTCCTGAACTCGGACTTCCCGCTCTGGTTCCGCAACTCGGTGATCGTCACCCTGGTGGTGACCGTCGGGCGGGTGTTCATCAACTCGCTGGCCGGCTACGCGCTGGCCCGGCTGACCTTCCGCGGCCGCGGGCTGGTTTTCGCCGGCCTGATCGCCGTGATGGCGGTGCCGAACGTGGTGCTGCTGATCCCGAAGTTCCTGGTGATCAAGCAGGTCGGGATCTACAACTCGTTCGCCGGTCTGATCATCCCGCTGCTCGCGGACGCCGCCGGGATCTTCATCATGAAGAACTTCTTCGAGTCGATCCCGCCCAGCGTCGAGGAGGCCGCCCGGATGGACGGCGCCGGCACGTTCCGGGTGTTCTGGTCGATCGTGCTGCCGATGGCCCGGCCCGCGCTGGTCACCATCGTCATCCTGTCGTTCCAGGGATCGTGGAACGAGCTCTCGCACTTCATCGTCGCGTCGCAGGACCCGGATCTGGTCACCCTGACCAAGGGTGTCGCCCAGCTCGCCTCCGGGCAGCTCAGCCAGGGCACCCAGTACCCGCTGAAGCTGGCGGCCGCGGCGATCATGACCATCCCGGTCGCGGTGCTGTTCTTCGTGTTCCAGCGCCGGATCATGAACCAGAGCGGCGGTGCCGTGAAGGAGTGAGCCGGGGCGCGGCAGCGCCCACGCCGCACCCGCGGGGAACCCACGCCGGGCCGGTGCGGCGCCGGGTGGCCCGGGTAGGATCAGGCGGAAAGGGGAACACACCTATGCGCTTCCTGCCCGGGCACACGCCCACGTCCGACCTCACCTACGGCGACGTCTTCCTCGTCCCGTCGCGCTCCGAGGTCGCCTCCCGATTCGACGTCGACCTGTCGGCCCCCGACGGCACCGGCACCACGATCCCGGTGGTGGTGGCCAACATGACCGCCGTGGCCGGACGCCGGATGGCCGAGACCGTGGCCCGCCGCGGCGGCATCGCGGTGCTGCCGCAGGACGTGCCGACCGACGTGGTGGCCGATGTGGTGGCGTCGGTCAAGGCCAAGCACACCGTGGTGGAGAGCGCGGTCACCGTCTCCCCGCACGACACCGTGCACACGGCCCTGACCCTGATCGGCAAGCGGTCGCACGGTGCCGCGGTGGTGGTCGAGGGGAACCGCCCGGTCGGTGTGGTGACGCCCGCCGACTGCGAGAGCGTCGACCGCTTCACCCAGGTCGGCGAGGTGATGAGCCCGGAGCCGACCACCGTCGAGCTGTCCGTGCTGCAGTCCGGCGGCAGCCGCGGCCTGGAGGCGGCGTTCGAGCGGCTGCACGCCTCGCGCCGCCGGTTCTCCCCCGTGGTCTCCGACGGGGAGCTGGTCGGCGTGCTGACCCAGGTCGGCGCGCTCCGCTCGTCGATCTACGCCCCCGCGGTGGACGCCCAGGGGCGGCTGCGGGTGGCCGCGGCCGTCGGGATCAACGGCGACGTGACCGGCAAGGCCGCCGCGCTGCTCGACGCCGGGGTGGACGTGCTCGTGGTGGACACCGCGCACGGCCACCAGCGCAAGATGCTCGACGCCCTGGCGGCGGTCCGCTCCCTCGACCCGCAGGTGCCGGTGGTGGCGGGCAACGTCGTGACCGCCGAGGGCACCCGCGACCTGATCGCCGCGGGCGCGGACATCGTCAAGGTCGGCGTCGGCCCGGGCGCCATGTGCACCACCCGGATGATGACCGCCGTCGGCCGCCCGCAGTTCTCCGCGGTGCTGGAGTGCGCCGCCGAGGCCCGCCGGCTCGGCAAGCACGTCTGGGCCGACGGCGGGGTGCGCCACCCCCGCGACGTCGCGCTCGCGCTGGCCGCCGGCGCCTCGCAGGTGATGGTCGGCTCCTGGTTCGCCGGTACGCACGAGTCCCCCGGCGACCTGCACGCCGACGGCGACGGACGCCTGTACAAGGAGAGCTTCGGCATGGCCTCTGCCCGCGCCGTCGCGGCCCGGACCCGCGGCGGCTCCGCGTTCGACCGGGCCCGCAAGGCGCTGTACGAGGAGGGCATCTCCTCCTCGCGGATGTACCTGGACCCGGAGCGCCCGGGCGTGGAGGACCTGCTGGACCGGATCACCTCCGGCGTCCGGTCCGCCTGCACCTACGTCGGCGCGACCTCGCTGGACGAGCTCGCCGAGCGGGCGCAGGTCGGCATCCAGTCCGCCGCGGGCTACGACGAGGGCCGGCCGCTGCCGGACGGCTGGTGACCGGCACCGCCGCCGGCGGGCCGCGGCCCGACCGGCCCGTGCTGGTGCTCACGCACGTCGCCCACGAAGGACCTGGCCTGATCGGGCGCGCCCTGGACGGACGGCCGATCACCAGCCGTACCGTCGTCGACGACCCCGCCCCCCGGCTGCCCGCGGTCGCCGACCTCGCCGGCCTGGTCGTGATGGGCGGGCCGCAGGACGCCGACGACACACGCGGGCACCCCGGGCTCGCCGCCGAGCAGCGGCTGCTGGCCGAGGCGGTGGACGCCGGGGTCCCGACCCTGGGCGTCTGCCTCGGCATGCAGCTGCTCGCCCTCGCGCTCGGCAGCCGGCTGCACCGACGGCACGGCACCGAGATCGGCTTCGCGCCGGTGGACGTGCTGGCCCACGACCCGCTGCTGGCCGCCGCCGGCAGCCGACCCACCGTGCTGCACTGGCACAGCGACGCAGTGGACCTGCCGGACGGTGCGACGCTGCTCGCCTCGAACCCGAGCACGCCCGTGCAGGCGTTCCGGGCCGGCAGCGCCGTCGGCGTGCAGTTCCACCTGGAGGTCGAGCCGACCGTGCTGGACGTCTGGCTCGGCACCCCGGTGATGACCGCAGACCTGGAGCCCGGGGACGCCGAGGCGATCCGGCTCGGCTCCCGCCAGCATCTGAACGCGCTGCGGCCGGCCGCCGAGCTCGGGTTCGCGGCGTTCGCGCGGGCCGTGCACGAGCGCGGATGACCGTCCGTGGCTGACGGGTCCGCGCTGGCGGACCTGCTCGCGCTGTGCGACCGGCGACCGGTCTGGGCCCCCGACCCGCTGCGCGGCCTCGGCGCGGACCCGCGCACGTCGGCGGTGCTGGTGCTGTTCGGCACCCTTGACGACGCCCCGGCACGCGCCGAGCGGCCCGTGGTCGCCCGCGACCTCGACGTGCTGCTGACCCGGCGCTCCCCCGCCCTGCGGCACCACCCCGGGCAGGTCTCGTTCCCCGGCGGCGGTGCGGAGGAGCCGGACACCGGGCCCGAGGGCACCGCGCTGCGAGAGGCCGCCGAGGAGACCGGGCTCGACCCGGCGGGCGTCCGGGTGCTCGGCACGCTGCCCCCGCTGCCGGTCGCGGTCAGCCGCAACCTGGTCACCCCGGTGCTGGCCTGGTGGACCCGGCCGTCCGAGGTCGCCGCCACCGATCCGGCCGAGACCGTGGACGTGTTCCGGGTTCCGGTCGCGGACCTGGTGGACCCGGCAAACCGGGTGACCGCGGTGCTGCGGCGCGGCGGGCGGGAGCACCGGGGGCCGGCGTTCACGGTGCGGGTCGGTGCCGCACCGCACGCCCGGGCGCAGGACCTGCTGGTGTGGGGGTTCACGGCCGGGGTGCTGGACCGGCTGCTGGACGCGGTCGGCTGGGCGGTGCCGTGGGACGAGGCACGGACGGTGCCGGCGGACTGAGGCCGCACCGGGTCGGGCGCACCGGTCGAGTCGTTCAGATCGGCACCGCCGACCCCCTGCCGCGCACGCGATCGTAACGATACGATCGTGATTGCGACCGGACCTGCGGACCACCGAGCCGCCCCTGCACGACCGCTGCGACCCACCCCTGCTCTGCTCTCGGAGATCCCCTCGTCATGGCCAAGGTCCTGACCGTCGGCCGCCCCTGGCGCGCCATCCTGCTGTTCGCCGTCCCGCTGCTGATCGGCAACGTGGTCCAGCAGCTCTACCAGTTCGCCGACACCATCGTGGTCGGCCGGCACCTGGGCGTGAGCTCGCTCGCCGCGGTCGGCACCACCGGCGGGCTGCTGTTCCTGCTGCTCGGGTTCGCCTGGGGCATGACGTCGGGCTTCGCGATCCCGACCGCCCAGGCGTACGGCGCCCGGGACCACGCCGCGGTGCGCCGATCCGTGGCCGCCGGCACCCTGCTGACCGGTGCGACCAGCGTGCTGCTCACCATCGCCGCCCCGCTGCTCGCCGGACCGGTGCTGGCGCTGCTGCAGACCCCGGACGAGCTGATGGCCGAGGCCACCACGTTCGCCCAGGTGAGCTTCCTCGGCACCGGTGCGCTGATGTTCTTCAACTACCTGTCGGCGATCATCCGGGCGATCGGCGACTCGCGCACGCCCCTGGTGTTCCTCACGCTGGCCTGCCTGCTCAACGTGGTGCTGGTCGTGCTGATGGTCGGCCCCCTCGGGCTCGGGGTGGGTGGCGCGGCGCTCGCGACGGTGGTCTCCCAGGCCGTCTCGACGCTGCTCTGCCTGCACCTGGTGCGCCGACGGATCCCGGTGCTGCACGTGCAGCGCGCGGACTGGCGGGTGCCGCCGGCCGCGCTGGCCGAGCACCTGCGGCTCGGGCTGCCGATGGGCTTCCAGGCGTCGATCATCGCGATCGGCACCCTGGCGGTCCAGGTCCGGCTGAACGGGCTCGGCGCCGACGCGGTCGCGGCCTACACCGCGGCCTCCCGGGTGGACGGGCTCGCCGTGGCGCTGCTGCAGTCCCTCGGCCTGGCCGTGTCGATGTTCGTCGCGCAGAACCTCGGCGCGGACCGGCCGGACCGGATCCGGCAGGGCGTGCTGCAGGCCCTCCGGATCGCCGTGGTCGGTGCGCTGGCGATCGGCGCGACCCTGCTGGTCGGCGGGTCCGCGCTGGTGCACGTGTTCGTCGGCGACGGCGAGGACGAGGTGGTCCGGCTCGCCACCCAGCTGCTGCACGTGAACGCCGCCCTGTACACCGTGCTCGGCGTGCTGTTCGTGCTGCGCGGCGCGCTCCAGGGGCTCGGCCGCACCGCGGTGCCCACCCTGACGGGGGTGATCGAGCTGGTGATGCGGGTCGGCGCCGCGATCGCGCTCGGCGCGGCGTACGGGTTCATCGGCGTGGTCTGGGGCAACCCGCTGGCCTGGATCGGCGCGACGGTGCTGCTGGTGCCCGCGTACCGGCGGGCGCACCGGTGGCTCGCCGAGCGGCCGGTCGCGGCGGACGTCGACGACCCGACGGGCGCGGTCGCGGTGGGCGCGCGCTCGGTCCCGGTCAGCTCGGTCCCGGCAGCCGAGCCGGTGCCGGTCGTGGGGCCGACCGACGGCTCGATGGTCGTCGACGCCGTCGTGCCGCAGCCCGCACGACCTGCCTCCGGGCCGGTGCGCCGGCTCCGGCAGCGCATCCGGCACCCGCGGCTCGCACGACGGGCCGCCGCGCGGCGGTGAGACACCGACCGGCGCCCGGTACGTCAGGGCCGGCGCGGCGGGACCGGTGCGTGCGGCAGGCGGTCAGCGGGGTGCGACCAGCGCCGCGACGGAGGCGGACAGGTAGCGACCCGCGTCCGACGTGCCCACCTCCCCGAGCGCCACCCGGGCGCCGGCCTCGTGCACCAGCGCCGACACGCAGGCCACCAGCCAGTCCCGCGGCAGGTCGGTCCGGAACGCCCCGGCCGCCCGGCCCCGGTCCAGCACCGCCCGCAGGGTGTCCAGCACCGCGTCGTGGTGGGCGCCGACCCGGGCGGCGGGCAGCACCCGGCAGGCCGCCTCGACCGCTCCGTACCCGTCGGCGAGCAGCTGCCAGCTGCCGGCGACCAGGCGGTCCAGCGCCGCCGCCGGGTCGTCGCCGAGGTCGAGCGCGGCGACCGCCCGGGCCACCCGGGACATCGCCTCGGCCAGCGCTGCCTCCACCAGGTCGTCCCGGGTGGCGAAGTGCCCGTACAGGGTCACCCGGCCCACCCCGGCCGCGGTGGCCACCTGGGCCACGGTCGCCGCCGGGTCGGTACGGAACAGGTGCAGCGCGCCGTCCAGCACGGCCTGACGGTTGCGGAGCGCATCCGCACGGGTCCGGGTCACCCGGGAATCATATCTCGAACACCGCTGTTCGAGTTCATGTCCCGACACCCCTCCCGGAGGACCCGATGACCGATCCCGCCGCTCGCCGCACCACACCTTCTGGCCGGCGCAGCACGCCCGACGCCCAGGGCGCCGTGCCCCCCACCCGCGACGGCCGCCGCCCCGTCCGGGTGCTGGTCCTCGGCGGCTACGGCGCCGTCGGCCGGCACGCCGTCGCCGAGCTGCGCGCGCGCGGCCAGCAGGTCCGCACGGCCGGTCGCGACGCCGCCCGCGCGGACGTCCCGCTCGACCTGGCCGACACCGTCGCCGTCGCCCGGGCCGCCGCCGCGGCGGACGTCGTGCTGAACGCCGCCGGCCGCGAGGACCCCGACCTGGTCCGCACCGTGACCGCGGCCGGGGCGGGCTTCGTCGACATCAGCGCCAGCCCCCGGTACCTGGCGGCCGTCGAGCGGCTCGACGTCGCCACTCCGGTGCTGCTGAGCGTGGGGCTGGCGCCCGGCCTGACCAACCTGCTCGCGCACGCCGCGCACCGTCGGGGCGGCGGCGGGACCGGCCCGCTCGACCTGGCCGTCGTGCTCGGTGCCGGCGAGCGGCACGGCCCCGCCGCCACCGCCTGGAGCCTCGACCTGCTCGGGCGCCGGCTGCCGGACACCGCCCACCCCGGCCGCGAGGTGCGGAACTACACCGGCGGCACCGGCTTCGACCTGCCCGGCGGCCGGCGGCGGCTGCTCCGCGCCGACTTCAGCGACCAGCACACCCTGACCCGGCAGCTGGGCCGGCCGGTGCGCACCTGGTTCGGCCTGGACACCCGGCTGGCCACGCTCGGCCTGGCTGCCCTGACCTGGGTCCCCGGTGCCCGGCGCACCCCGCCCGCCCTGCTGCACCTGCCCGGCTCCGCGGACTGGGTGCTGCAGGTGCGCGACGCCGACGGTCCGTGGGCCACCATGACCGGCACCAGCCAGTCCCGCACCACCGGCGTGCTCGCCGCCCGCGCCGCCGAGCTCGCGGTCGGCGCGGCACCGGGCGTGCACCACCTGAGCGCGCTCACCGACCTGGACGCTCTCGACCTGCCGTTCCGGACCAGCTGGCGGGCCGCGCACCCGGTCGACGCCCACCGGTAGCCTGTCCGTCTCCCCACCCCCGGACCGGAGGCCCCGTCATGCCCGTCAGACCGCCCGCCGAGGTCGACCTGACCGAGGACCTGGTCCGGCGACTGCTCGTCGCGCAGCACCCCGACCTCGCCGACCAGCCCGTGCGGCTGGTCGGCGAGGGCTGGGACAACGCGATGTTCCGGCTGGGCGACGACCTGGCGGTGCGGCTGCCCCGACGGGCGGCGGCCGTGGCGCCGGCCCACCACGAGCAGCGCTGGCTCGCCGTCCTCGCCGTGCTGTGCCCGGTGCCGGTGCCCGCCGCCGTCCGGCTCGGCGTGCCGTCCGACCTGTTCGGATGGGGCTGGAGCATCGTGCCCTGGTTCACCGGCAGCGTCGCGGCGAGCCGGCCGGTCGCCGAACGCCGGGCGTGGGCCGCTCCGCTTGCCAGCGCGCTGGCCGCCCTGCACGTCCCGGCCCCGGCGGACGCGCCGGTCAGCCCGGTGCGCGGCGGCCCGCTCGTCGACCGGTCCACGGCCCTGGTCGAGCGGATCGACGCCGGGCACCTCGACCGTGTGGTTCCCGGCGCAGCTGCGGCTGCGCTCCGGCTCTGGGACGACGCCCTGGCCGCACCGCCGCACCCGGGGCCGCCGCTCTGGCTGCACGGCGACCCGCACCCCGCCAACGTGCTGGTGCACGGCGACCGGCTGGCCGCCCTGCTGGACTTCGGCGACGTGACCGCCGGGGACCCGGCGTGCGACCTGGCCACCGCCTGGTTGACCTTCGACCCGGCGGGGCGGGCGCGGTTCCGCACCCGGACGGAGGCGTCGGGCACGGGACCGACCTCGACGACCGACCCGGGGCTGTGGCGCCGCGCCGCCGGCTGGGCGCTGGTGATGTCCTCGGCCATGGTCACGCACGGCGACGACGACCCGGTGATCGCCGTCATCGGTGCGCACGCGGTGCACGAGCTGCTCGGCTGACGGCGCCGACCCGCCTACGCTGCTGCGATGCGCGACCTCCTCGACGGTGCCCGTCTGCTCGGTCGCGGCTGGGGCTGCTGGCGGCGCCGGCCCGGCACCATGGCCGCCGGACTGGTGCCCGCGATGGTCGTCGGTGCCCTGGTGCTCGGCCTCGTGATCGCGCTGCTGGTGCACCTGGACGACGTCGGCGACCTGCTGACCCCGTTCGCCGACGACTGGTCACCGGGCTGGGAACGGGTCGCCGAGCTCACCGCCGGCGCCCTGGCGCTCGGCGCGATGCTGGTGCTGGTGGTGCTGACCTTCACCGGGCTCACCCTCGCACTGGGCGAGCCCCTGTACGACCGGATCTGGCGCTCCGTGGAGGTCGACGCCACCGGCGTGGTGCCGGACGGCTCGACCGGGGCCTGGCGCGGCGCGGTGGACGGGTTCGCGATGATGGCCCGCGGCCTGGCCGCCGCCGCGCTGACCGCGGTGCTCGGTCTGGTGCCGCTGGTCGGCACCGTGCTCAGCTGGACGACCGGGCTGCTGCTCACCGGCTGGATCCTCGCGCACGAGCTCACCTCGCGGGCGCTGGTGGCGCGCGGCCTGGACCGGCGTCGGCGCAACGCGCTGCTGCGGGCGCACCGCGGGCGTGCCCTCGGCTTCGGCGTGGCCACCCAGCTGTGCTTCCTGGTGCCCGGCGGCGCGGTCGCGACCATGCCCGCGGCGGTGGCCGGGGCGACGCTGCTCGCGCACTCGCTGCTGGACCAGCCCCGGCCCGCGACCCCGGACGCCTCGGGCACGGCGACGGCCCGGGTGCACCAGGACGGCGCACCCGGGCCGGGCCACGAGCGCTGCTGAGCTCAGTCCACCAGGGACCGGAGCACGTACTGCAGGATGCCGCCGTTGCGGTAGTAGTCCGCCTCGCCGGGGGTGTCGATCCGCACCACCGCGTCGAACGCGACCGTCGAGCCGTCCGGACGGGCGGCGGTGACCGCCACGGTGCGCGGGGTCTCGCCGTCGTTCAGCGCCGTGATGCCGCTGATGTCGAACGTCTCGGTGCCGTCCAGGCCGAGCGAGTCCGCGGACTGCCCCACCGGGAACTGCAACGGCAGCACGCCCATGCCGATCAGGTTGGACCGGTGGATGCGCTCGAACGACTCGGTGATCACGGCCTTCACCCCGAGCAGCGCGGTGCCCTTGGCCGCCCAGTCGCGCGACGAGCCGGAGCCGTACTCCTTGCCGCCCAGGATCACCAGCGGGACGCCCGCGGCGGCGTAGGCCTGCGCGGCGTCGTAGATCGAGGTCTGCTCGCCGGTCAGGTGGTCGACCGTGAAGCCGCCCTCGACGCCGGGCACCAGCTGGTTGCGCAGCCGGATGTTGGCGAAGGTGCCGCGGATCATCACCTCGTGGTTGCCGCGCCGCGAGCCGTAGGAGTTGAAGTCCCGGCGCTCGACACCGTGCTCGGCGAGGTACCGGCCGGCCGGGCTGTCGGCCTTGATCGAGCCGGCGGGGCTGATGTGGTCGGTGGTCACCGAGTCGCCCAGCTTGGCCAGCACCCGCGCGCCGACGACATCGACCACCGGCGCCGGGGTCGCCCCCATGCCCTCGAAGTACGGGGGCTTGCGCACGTAGGTGGACTCGGGGTCCCACTCGAAGGTGTTGCCCTCCGGGGTCTGGAGCGAGCGCCACCGGTCGTCACCGGCGAACACGTCGGCGTAGTCGGCCTCGAACATCGCACGGTCGATCGATGCGTCGATGGTGGCCTGCACCTCCTCGGGGGCCGGCCAGATGTCCGCGAGGAACACCGGGGTGCCGTCCTCGTCGTGCCCCAGCGGCTCGCCGGCGAAGTCGAAGTCCATCGTGCCGGCCAGCGCGTACGCGATCACCAGCGGCGGCGAGGCCAGGTAGTTCATCTTCACGTCGGGGTTGATCCGGCCCTCGAAGTTCCGGTTGCCGGACAGCACGGAGACCACCGAGAGGTCATGCTCGTTCACGACGGCCGAGACCTCGTCCGGCAACGGGCCGGAGTTGCCGATGCAGGTGGCGCAGCCGTAGCCGACCAGGTGGAAGCCGAGCTTCTCCAGGTACGGCCACATGCCGGCCTTCTCGTAGTAGTTGGTCACGACCTGCGACCCCGGGGCCATCGAGGTCTTCACCCACGGCCGGGAGGACAGCCCCCGCTCGACGGCGTTGCGGGCCAGCAGGGCGGCGGCCATCATCACCGAGGGGTTCGAGGTGTTGGTGCAGGAGGTGATCGAGGCGATCACCACCGCGCCGTGGTCCAGCTCGGTCGCGGTGCCGTTAGCCAGCGTGACCGGCACCCGGCGGTGCGGCCGGCGGGCGCCGCCACCCGGCTCACCGTGCACGTGGGTCGGCGCGGCGCTGGGGTCGGCGTGCTCCCCGGCGGCGATCGGGTCGGAGGCCGGGAAGGTCTCCGCCACCGACTCGTCCAGACCGACGAACGGCGCCTTCTCGGCGTCGGACACGTAGTCCAGGATCGTGGAGGCGAACGAGTCCTTCGACTCGGACAGCTCGATCCGGTCCTGCGGGCGCTTCGGGCCGGCGATCGACGGCACGACCGTGGACAGGTCCAGCTCCAGGTACTCGGAGTAGACGGCCTCCGCGGCGTGCGCGGCCGGGTCGAGCCACAGCCCCTGCTCCTTGGCGTACGCCTCGACCAGGGCGAGCTGCTCGGCGCTACGACCGGTCAGTCGCAGGTAGTCCAGGGTGACCTGGTCGATCGGGAAGATCGCGCAGGTGGAGCCGAACTCGGGGCTCATGTTGCCGATGGTGGCGCGGTTGGCCAGCGGCACGGCCGCCACGCCGTCCCCGTAGAACTCGACGAACTTGCCGACCACGCCGTGCCGGCGCAGCAGCTCGGTGATGGTCAGCACCACGTCGGTGGCGGTCACGCCGGACGGGATGGACCCGGTGAGCTTGAAGCCGACCACCCGCGGGATCAGCATGGAGACCGGCTGGCCCAGCATGGCGGCCTCGGCCTCGATGCCGCCGACGCCCCAGCCGAGCACGCCCAGGCCGTTGACCATCGTGGTGTGCGAGTCGGTGCCGACGCAGGTGTCCGGGTACGCGCGCAGCACACCGTCGACCTCGCGGGTCATCACGGTGCGGGCCAGGTACTCGATGTTCACCTGGTGCACGATGCCGGTGCCCGGCGGCACCACCTTGAAGTCGTCGAAGGCGGTCTGGCCCCAGCGCAGGAACTGGTAGCGCTCACGGTTGCGCTGGTACTCCAGCTCGACGTTGCGCTGGAAGGCGTCCGGCCGGCCGGCGACGTCGATCTGCACCGAGTGATCGATCACCAGCTCGGCGGGGGCCAGCGGGTTGATCCGGGACGGGTCGCCGCCGAGCTCCCCGACGGCCTCGCGCATGGTGGCCAGGTCGACCACGCACGGCACGCCGGTGAAGTCCTGCATGATCACGCGGGCCGGGGTGAACTGGATCTCGGTGTCCGGCTCGGCGGCCGGGTCCCACTGCGCGAGCGCCCGCACGTGGTCGGCGGTGATGTTCGCGCCGTCCTCGGTGCGCAGCAGGTTCTCGGCCAGCACCTTGAGGCTGTACGGCAGCGTGTCCAGGCCGGGGACCGCGGCGAGCCGGAAGATCTCGTACGAGGTGTCCGCGACCTCCAGCCGGGACTTCGACCCGAAGCTGTCGACACTGCTCACTGTGGGGCTCCTTCGTTCGGCGAGTTCCGCCCCGTCGGCCGCCTGGGGGGAGTTCACCGGCCGCGGAGCACAGATATCTTGATGTCAAGATACATCGTACCGCGTCCCGGCCGACCGGTGCACCGGGTCTCGCAGACCGGGCCGCACGGGCCGCTCGGTGCCGGCCGGGACGGTGCAGCCGATACCGTGCGATACCCGTCGTGCCGCTCCTCGCCGGTCCCGGATCGGCCAGCGCGGTCCCGGTTCGGCCCGGTCGGTCCCGTTGTGGCTCGGTCGGTCCGGGTCAGGGCTGCTCGGTGCCGGTCAGACCCATCCGCTCCCGGTCAGCCCGGTCGATCCTGATCGGCCCGGTCAGGGCCGGTCAGCCCAGCCGGTCCCGGTCAGGCCTGGTCAGGGCCGGTCGGTCGCGGTCAAGGCCGGTCAGTGCCGTCGACGGCCCGACGCTCGCGCTCGACCGCCTTCTCGTGCTGCCGCGGGTCGTAGTCCGCAGTGCCCTGCTTGCGCAGCTCGGCGGTCGCCCGCCGGCTCGCCTCAGCCACCCGGCGCGTCGCCTCCGCCGCGCTGAGCCGTGCCTCGCCCTGGTGCGCTGCCGTCATCGTCGACCCCTTCCGTCTCCGCTCCGCCGAGCGGCGGACCGTGGGCCCCCGGGCCCGGTCCCCACGCTAGGCCGACCCCGGGCCCCCCGCGACCCCGCCCGCCCGCCCGCCCGCCCGCCCGCCCGCCCCGAGATCGTCGAGCGGGCAGGTCATGTCGCCCAAATCGGACATCTACCGACCAGCGCTGCCCGCTCGACGGCTGTTCCGGGTACGTGCGTGCGGGTGCGCACGGGTACGGGTACGTGCGTGCGGGCTGGTCGGGTGCGGGGGGCGGGGCGGGGTCAGCGGACGAGGAGGGCGACCGCCTCGACGTGGTGGGTCATCGGGAAGAGGTCGAAGCCCTGCACGTCGGCCAGGGTGTAGCCCTGCGCGGTGAGCAGCGCGACGTCCCGGGCCAGCGCGGCCGGGTCGCACGCGACGTAGACCACCCGCTCCGGGCCCAGCGCGGCGACCGCCTGCACCACGTCCCGCCCGGCACCGACCCGCGGCGGGTCGAGCACCACGGCGTCGGCCGGCGCACCCTCGTTCGCGGCCAGCACCTGTGCCACGTCGCCCTCGATCAGCTCGACGCCCGTCCGGTCGTGCGCGTTGCGGCGGGCGTCCCGGACGGCGCGCGGGTCGCCCTCGACGGCCACCACCATGCCGTCGGCCCCCACCGCATCGGCCAGCGGCAGCGTGAAGAGGCCGGCACCGGCGAACAGGTCCAGCACCGTCGCGCCCGACACGTCGCCGAGCGCGTCCAGCACGGCACGGGTCAGGGTGGCCGGTGCCTCGCGGTGCACCTGCCAGAACCCGGCGGCGGCCACCCGGTACTGCCAGCGGCCGCCGTCGAGGACGACCTCCTCGCGCACCGCGGTGCGGGCGTTCGGCCGCGGATCGACCTTGCCGCGCCGCAGGTCGTAGACCTGCCCGTCCACCAGGACCACCGGCTCGTCGCCGCCCGCGGGCGCCACGGCCTCGATCCGGGCACCGGGCCGCCAGCGCCGACCGAGCAGGTCGAGCTCGGCCAGCGCGTCGCTCATCAGCGGCATGGTCTCGATCGCCACCAGGTCGTGCGAGCGGAACCGGCGCATCGCGGCACGGCCGTCGTGGTCCGCCTCCAGCTCGACCCGGGTGCGCCACCCGAGGCCGCCGCGCTCCTCATCGCCCGGCAGGGCCTGCACCGCGATCGCACGGTCGATCTTCGCCAGCCGGGCCAGCTGCTCGGTGAGCACCGCCGCCTTCCAGGCCCGCTGGGCGTCCGGACGCACGTGCGCGAGCTCGCCGCCGCCGACCCCGCCGGGGCCCGCCTCGGGCCACGCCGAGCCGACCCGGTCCGGGGAGGGCTCCAGCACCTCGACCGCGTCCGCCCGCCAGAACGACGCGGTGCGCCCGGTCTCGGTCAGCCGGGCACGCACCCGCTCGCCGGGCAGCGTGTGCCGGACGAACACCACCCGGCCCCGCTCCCCCTCGGGTGCGTCGGTGGGCACCGGCAGCCGGGCGACGCAGTGGCCGCCGTGCGCCACCGGGCCCACCGCCAGCTCGACGACCTCGCCGACCCGCTCGTCGTCCCGGACCGGGGCCCGCCGCGGCGCGGGGCGGTGCGCCCCCGCGGCCCGCCCGGCAGAGCCGCGCGCCCCCGCAGCACCGGACCTGCCGGTGCCGCGCCCGGGGCGCCGGCCGTCAGAGGCCACGACTGCTGGTCCTGCGCACGTGCTCTTCCATTCCGGTCTGTCCTTCCGTCGAGGCGAGCTGCCACGGCACGGAGGCCACGACGACGCCGGGGGTGAAGAGCAGCCGGCCCTTGAGGCGCAGCGCGCTCTGGTTGTGCAGGATCTGCTCCCACCAGTGGCCGACCACGTACTCCGGGATGTACACGACCACCAGGTCGCGCGGGCTGTCCCGCCGGACCGAGCGCACGTAGGTGATGATCGGCCGGGTGATCTCGCGGAACGGCGAGTCCAGGATCCGCAGCGGCACCGGCAGGTCCATCTGCTCCCAGGTGTCGCGCAGCGTGTGCGCCTCGTCCGGGTCGACCGCCACCGTGACGGCCTCCAGCACCTGCGGGCGCGACGCCCGGGCGTAGGCGATCGCGCGCATGGTCGGCCGGTGCAGGTGCGAGACCAGCACGATCGCGTGCACCCGGCTGGGCAGCGCCCGGGCCGAGGCGGCGTCGTCGCCGAGCGCGAGCTCGTCGCGGACCGTGTCGTAGTGTCGGCGGATCGCCTGCATCACGATGAACACCAGGATCATCGCCAGGATCGCGATCCACGCGCCGTGGGTGAACTTGGTCGCCAGCACGATCAGCAGCACGGTGCCGGTCATGCCGAAACCGATCGTGTTGATCACCCGGGACCGGGACATCTGGGAGCGCCGCTTCGGGTCCGGCTCGGTGCGCAGCTCGCGGGTCCAGTGCTTGACCATGCCGAGCTGGGACAGCGTGAACGAGACGAACACCCCGACGATGTACAGCTGGATCAGCCGGGTGACCTGCGCGTCGAACGCGACGATCAGCGCGATCGCCCCGGCGGCGAGCGTGACGATGCCGTTCGAGAACGCCAGCCGGTCGCCGCGGGTGTGCAGCTGGCGGGGCAGGTAGCCGTCCTTCGCGAGGATCGAGCCGAGCACCGGGAAGCCGTTGAACGCGGTGTTCGCGGCCAGCACCAGGATCAGGCCGGTCACCACGGAGACCAGGTAGAACGCCGGCGGGAACGAGTGGAAGATCGTCTGCGCGAGCTGCCCGATCACCGGGTCCTGCACGTAGTCCGCGCTGACCGGCACCCCGTTGTCGAGCAGCTGGGTCTGCGGGTCCTCCACGTAGTGCAGCCCGGTCACCCGGGCCAGCAGCAGGATCGACATGATCAGGAACACCGACAGGCTGCCGAGCAGCAGCAGCGTCGTCGCGGCGTTCTTCGACTTCGGCTTGCGGAACGCCGGCACGCCGTTGCTGATCGCCTCGACGCCGGTCAGCGCCGCCGACCCGGAGGCGAACGCCCGGAGCACCAGGAACGCCCCGGCCGCGCCGGCCAGCCCCTGGTCGAACCCGTGCTGCGGCACGATCGTCAGGCTCGCGCTCTCCGCGGGCTGCAGGTTGCCGGTGAGGTACTGCACGAAGCCGATCACCGCGGTCGAGCCGACGGCCACCATGTACAGGTAGACCGGGACGGCGAACGCGGTGCCGGACTCGCGCACCCCGCGCAGGTTCGCGACCGTGAGCAGCACCACCAGGGAGACCGCGAAGATCGTCTCGTGCCCGCGCAGCGCCGGCACCGCGGCCGCCGCGTACTGCGTGCCCGAGGAGACCGAGACGGCGACCGTCAGCACGTAGTCCACCAGCAGGGCGCTGGCGACCGTGACGCCGGCCTTCGGGCCGAGGTTCACGGTCGCGACCTCGTAGTCGCCGCCGCCGGACGGGTAGGCGTGCACGTTCTGGCGGTAGGAGGCGATCACCGTGACCATGACCACGATCACCGCCAGGCCGACCCACGGCGAGATCGCGGTGGCGCCGACACCGGCGACGGCCAGCGTCAGCAGCACCTCGTCCGGCGCGTAGGCCACCGACGAGAGCGCGTCGGACGCGAAGATCGGCAGGGCGATCCGCTTGGGCAGCAGGGTGTGCCCCAGGTTCTCGCTGCGGACCGGTCGGCCCAGGAGCAAGCGTTTGGCGGTATCCGCGAGGTCCGGCACGAGGGACCATGCTAGGGCTATCCGGGGACGATCGCGCACGGCGCCGACGACCCTGGCGGCGCGCACCGCGGACCCGCAGGGGTATACCGTTCCGCGTTGTGCACTTCGTCATCATGGGATGCGGCCGGGCCGGTGCGACCCTCGCCCAGTCGCTGGAGGCCCACGGGCACTCCGTCGCAGTGATCGACCAGAACCCCGACTCGTTCCGCCGGCTCGACGCCGGCTTCGCCGGCTCCAAGGTGACCGGCCTCGGCTTCGACCGGGACGTGCTGCGCCAGGCCGGCATCGACGACGCCTTCGGCTTCGCGGCCGTGGCGGACGGCGACAACTCGAACATCCTGGCCGCCCGGGTGGCGCGCGAGACGTTCGGCGTGGACAACGTGGTGGCCCGGATCTACGACCCGCACCGCGCGGAGATCTACCAGCGGCTCGGCATCCCGACGGTCGCCACCGTGCGGTGGACGTCGGACCAGGTGCTGCGCCGGCTGCTGCCGATGGGTGCGACCAACCAGTTCAGCGACGCCAGCGGCAGGATCGTGCTGTCCGAGGTGGACGTGCACCCCGGCTGGGTCGGCCGCCCGCTGCGCGCCCTCGAGGACGCCGCCGGCGCCCGCGTCGCCTACGTCACCCGGTACGGCGACGGCATCCTGCCCGACGCCCAGACCGTGCTCCAGGAGAACGACATCGTGCACCTGCTCATGCGCGCGGACGACTCCGCTGCGATCGAACGCGTCATCACCGCCGCCCCGACGGTGGAGGAGGCATGAGGGTCCTGATCGCCGGGGCCGGCTCGGTCGGTCGCTCGATCGCGCGCGAGCTGCTGGCCAACGGGCACGAGGTCACCCTGATCGACCGGCAGCCCTCCGCGATGCGTGTGGCCCAGGTGGCCGACGCGGACTGGCTGCTGGCCGACGCCTGCGAGCTGCCGACGCTGACCCAGGCCCGCACGGACGAGTGCGACGTCGTGGTGGCCGCCACCGGTGACGACAAGGCCAACCTGGTGATCTCGCTGCTCGCCAAGACCGAGTACGGGGTGCCGCGCACCGTGGCGCGGGTGAACAACCCGAAGAACGAGTGGATGTTCGACGAGGCGTGGGGCGTGGACGTGGCCGTCTCCACCCCGCGGATCATGACGGCGATGATCGAGGAGGCCGTCTCCGTCGGTGACCTGGTGCGGATCTTCACCTTCCACCAGTCCGGCGCGGACATCCTGGAGCTGACCCTGCCGGAGGACTCCCCGCTGGTCGGGTCGCTGGTCGGTCAGATCGACTGGCCGGCGGACACGGTCCTGGCCTGCATCGTGCGGGACGACCGGCCGTTCCCGCCCAGCCCGGACGACACCCTGGAGGGGCGGGACGAGCTGCTGTTCGTCACGAGCCGGGACGCGTCGGAGGAGGACCTGGCCGCGCTGCTGTCGACCCGCGCACCAGGATCCAGCTGAGCCAGAGCACGAGGGCGGTGAGCGGCATGCCCATCACCAGCTTCGCCGTGCCCAGCCAGCCGACCCGCTCCGCGAGGTACAGCGGCACCTGCACGGCGAGCCGGGCGCCGAACATGGCGACCCACAGCCAGCTCGCCCAGGCGTAGCGGCGCCGCAGCAGCCGGTCCCGCCGCCAGGCGATCGCGCCGGCCCACGAGCCGGTCGACGACAACGGCCCGTCGGGGCGGAACACGCCGACCACCAGCCCGACCAGCGGCCAGCGCACCAGCACCGACAGCGCGATCGCCGCCAGGTACGCGCCGTTCACCAGCAGGCCCCACAGGTAGTAGTCCTCCGCGCGACCGGTGCGCCAGGCCCACAGCACACCGATGCCCACCCCGATCACGCCGGAGAACGCCTGGGTCGGCGCGGTGCGCTGCACCAGGCGGACCAGCACGGCGAGCACCGCGGCCGCGGCCGCGGCGATCAGGGGCGGTCTCAGCTCGCGGGTGGCGACGAACACCACCACGAACAGCAGGCCGGGCAGCACCGTCTCGATCACGCCACGCACCCCACCGACCGCGGCGGAGAACGAGAACTCGTCGGCGGCGACCGCGCTCATGCCGCGAGCTGGACCGGACCGCGCGGGCGGGGGCGGACCCGTGGGCGCCGAGGGCTCCTCGACGGGCACGGGCGCGTCCGGCTCACTCACCGGGTCGGGGCCGCAGCTCGTAGCGGGGGTTGAACATGGACCGGCGACCGTCGCGGGTGCAGACCAGGCCCTCGACCTTGAGCCGACGGCCCGGGTCGATGCCGGCGATCTCGCGTCGGCCCAGCCAGACCAGGTCGACCGTGCCGGAGCCGTCGTACAGCTCGGCCTCCAGCGCCGGCACGCCCTGGCGCGGGCGCAGCACCACCGAGCGGAGCACGCCGGAGACCTTCACCCGGTGCCGGTCCGGCACCTGCTCGACCGGCGTGCAGCCGGTGGCACGCACCGCGTCCCGACGTTCCTCGTCGGCCTCGATCTCGGCGCGCGACGCGACCACGTGTCGCAGCGCCGTGCGCAGCGGGGTAGGCATCTCAGCGGATCTCCGTGATCTCCGGCCCGCGGGCCAGCGGGTCGAACGTCGGGGTCTGCGGGGCGGGCGTGGCCGGGCCCGCACCCGCCTGCCCGGGCAGCGTGAGGGCGAGCAGGTCGCGCGGCGGGCGGGCCTTGTCGTCCCGCACCACGACCGTGCGGCGGAACAGGTCCTCCACCGCCTCCGCAGCCTCGGTGTCCACGGCCGCGCGGCCGGTCACCACGCCGCGCAGGAACCAGCGCGGACCGTCCACCCCGATGAACCGGGCCGGGCGGTGGCCGGTCCGGCCCTCCGGCGTGCGCACGGGCAGCCGGGCGAGCAGCTCACGGCCGAACGGACCGGGCACGTCGTCCACCGAGCCGCCCTGCTTGCCGACCGACTCGCCGATCTCGGCCCGGATCTCGTCCCAGATGCCCTCGGTGCGCGGGGCAGCGAACGCCTGCAGCTGCAGCGTCGAGCCGTCCAGCGTCACCCCGACCGCGGTCACCGCACCGGACTTCTTGTCGACCTCCATCCGGAGCTCCATGCCGGGGATGCCGGGCAGGCGCAGCGCACCCAGGTCCACCCGCGAGCCGTCCGGGACGTCCTCGGCGGAGTCCCACGGGCCGCGCGACCGGTCCACGACGACCAGGACGGCCTCGTCGTCGTCCTCGACGTCGTCCGGGGCCTCGGCGTCGTCGACGCCATGCTCGGCCTCGTCCGCGTCGTCCTGCGCGGATGCGGACAGGTCCTCAGCGGCTCCCTTGCGGGCACCGCGCCGGAAAAGCGCCACCGTCTGTCCCTCTTCTCACCACTGTCGCCCGCCTGCGGGCACGTCCGGCACAGAGCGTAGTCCGCCCGGTGCGTCTGTCCTAGCAGGACGGGTGGCGGGGCCTACGTCGCCGCAGGTCGGCACGGGCAGTCCGCTGACGGCGCAGCTCCACGGCACGGGTCAGCGCGCGCCGGCCCAGCCGCCGCTCGACCCGAAGCCGCCCGCGCCGCGCACCGAGCCAGGCAGCGCGTCCACCTCGACGAACCGTGCGCGCTCGACCCGCTGGATCACGAGCTGGGCCACCCGGTCGCCGCGACGCAGCACCACCGAGGTGCGCTGGTCGGTGTTCAGCAGCGTCACCGCGATCTCGCCGCGGTACCCGGCGTCGACCGTGCCGGGCGCGTTCACGATGGTCAGCCCGTGCTTGGCGGCCAGGCCCGAGCGCGGGTGCACGAACGCCGCGAACCCCTCGGGCAGCGCGATCGCCAGCCCGGTCGGCACGGTCACCCGCTCCCCCGGCTCGATCGTGACGTCCTCGCGGGTCACCAGGTCGGCACCCGCGTCGCCCGGGTGGGCGTAGTGCGGCACCGGCACGTCCTCGTCCAGCCGCCGGATCAGCACCTCCAGCGTCGTGGGGTCCGCCGCCGGCGCGGCGTCGGACGTCGGCGCGGTGACGGTGCCGGTCACAGGTGCGGGGACGGGAACGGTGGCGCTCGGGGTGGCGGGGTGCTCCGGGGACGTGCTCTGGTCGGTCACGGGCAGCGACCCTACCCGCCGCACGTCGACGGCCGGGCACCACGGTGCGGCGGTGCGGCGCACCGGGCGCACGCCGATGCGATGCTGGGGTCGTGCAGCAGCAGACCTCCCCCACCGCCGCGTCGCCGACCTACGCCGAACGGCTCTGGCCCGCCACCGTCGGCTGGGTCACCGTGGTCGGCCTGGCCGTCATGCTGGCGATCGCCCTCTGGCCGGTCGGGACCGTCTGGGGCGTGGTCGCCGGGATCGCCGGGCTGCTGGCCGGGACCGTCGTCGCCGTGGGCGCCGCGAGCCGGGTCGCGGTCACCGGTGGCGAGCTGGTGGCCGGCTCCGCGCACGTGCCCGTCGCCCTGCTCCGCGATCCCCGGGCGCTGGACGCCGCCGCCACCCGGCACGAGCTCGGCCCCGGGCTCGACGCCCGTGCCCACCTGTGCCTGCGGGGCTGGGTCCGCACCGCGGTGCGGGTCGGGCTGACCGACCCGAGCGACCCGACGCCCTACTGGGTGGTCTCCACCCGCCGGCCGGCGGCGCTGGTCAGCGCGCTGCACACCGCGGCGGGCACCACGCCGGACGGTGCCGCGGTCACGACGACGGGCGCCGGCGACCGGGGCTGACCCGCGCCTCTCGCCCGGCGCTACGCCGCGCACCCCGACCGGCGTCGACCAGCGCACCCCTCCCAGCGCCGAGCCGCGCACCCCTCGGCCGGGCGCGACGACGCCGCCCGACCCCGAGGGGTGCGGACGGCGTCGGCAGGCACGGGTCGTCGCCCGTGGCAGAGGTGGTGCGCGTGCTGGTCCCGGTCAGGCCGCGCACTCGGTGCAGACGGGCTGACCGTTCTTCTCGTACGCGAGCTGGCTGCGGTGGTGCACCAGGAAACAGCTCGAACAGGTGAACTCGTCGGCCTGGCGCGGGAGCACGCGGACCGAGAGCTCCTCGCCGGAGAGATCGGCACCGGGGAGCTCGAACCCTTCCGCGGCTTCGGTCTCGTCCTCGTCCACCACGCCCGAGTTCTTGTCGGAGCGCCGAGCCTGGAGCTCCTGCAGCGAGTCCTCGCTGAGGTCCTCCTCGGTCTTGCGCGGGGCGTCGTAGTCGGTTGCCATGAGGTGTGGTCACGCTCCGTGAGGTCGGTGGGTCGTCGGACGCGGGATCAACTCACCAGACCCGGTGCTTGTTCCCGACGGCGCTGGGATTGTGCCCTATTTCTCGTCCCGGTGCACGCCGACCCGAGGGGGCGCCCCACCTGCGGTCAGTCGTCCGCGTCAGCGTGCAGCTCCTCGAGCAACGACGCGAGCTGCTCCACGGTTCCCGTGGGCCCCACCACACTCATCTCGGCCGACGCCGCGCGGCCGCGCAGCCCCCTGACCTGGGCGCCCGCCTCCAGCGCGATCACCTGGCCCGCCGCGAGGTCCCACGGGTTCAGCCCGCGCTCGTAGTGCAGGTCCAGCGTGCCCTCCGCGACCCGGCACAGGTCGAGCGCGGCCGAGCCGATCCGCCGGATGTCCCGCACCCGGGGCAGCAGCTCGGCCAGCACCCGGCCCTGCCGGCGGCGCCGCTCGACGGTGTAGCCGAAGCCGGTGCCGACCAGCGAGGTCGCCAGGTCGCGCGCCGCGTTCGCCCGGATCGGGCTGCCATCCCGGTACGCGCCGAGCCCGCGTCCGCCGGTATAGGTGGTGCCGTCCGGGACGGCGTGCACGCAGCCGGCGACCGGGGTCCAGGTCAGCGGGTCCGCGCCGCCGGCGACCACACCGACCGAGATGGCGTACGCCGGGATGCCGTACAGGTAGTTCACCGTGCCGTCGATCGGGTCCAGCACCCAGGTGAGGCCGGAGCTGCCGGACGCCCAGCCGTCCTCCTCGCCCAGGATGCCGTCCTGCGGGCGAGCGGCGGCGATCAGCGCGCGCAGGTGCGCCTCGGACGCCAGGTCCATCGCGGTGACGACGTCCACCTCGCTGGACTTGGTGGCCGCGACGTCGACCCGCTGCGGCCGGCCGGCGCGCACCAGGTCGCCGGCGGAGCGGGCCAGGGTCTCGGCGAGCGAGGTGAGCTCGCGGACCAGGTCGGGGGTGAGGGCGGGCGTGAGATCGGGCAGACGGTTCGTCACGCCCCCATCCTGGCCCACCCGTGCCCGGACCGGGGCAGCGCGTCGAGCCGCTACTCCCCCGAGGGCGGGCGGCGCCGGACCGGTCGCCAGGTGCGCCGCACGCCGCGCGCACGACCCGCACCGCCGACCTTCGGGGTGTGCGGGTGGTGGCCGCCGACCCACGGGCCGGGCGCCTGCAGGCGGAACCGCATCGCGATCAGCCGCAGCCCCAGCACCACCAGCACGGCGACCACGGCACCCGCTGCGGACAGCAGGTCGAGCTGCCAGAGCACGACCGTCAGCACCGCGCCCACCACCGAGGGGATCGCGTACAGCTGGCGGTGGTGCAGCACGACCGGCACCTCGGCGGTCAGCAGGTCGCGCAGCACCCCGCCACCGACCCCGGTGATCACCCCGGCGCACACCGCAGCGGTCGCGCCGACTCCGTACTCCAGGGCCTTGATCGCGCCGACCACCGTGAACAGCGCCAGCGCGCCCGCGTCCAGCACCAGGATGAACCGGCGCGCCCGGCCCAGCCGCGGGTGCAGCGCCCAGGTGACCAGGCCTGCCGCGCAGGCGGTCCCGATGAACTCCCACTGCGAGATGCCGACCGGCGGGATCGCCCCGATCAGCACGTCGCGCAGGATGCCGCCGCCGAGACCGGCCGCCCAGGCCAGCACCAGGATCCCGAAGATGTCGAACCCCTTGCGCACGGCCGCGAGCCCGCCGGACAGCGCACCGACGAACACGCCGACCAGCTCCATGTACGGCTCGAGCGGCAGATCCACCATCACGCGCGCCATCATGGCAGCAGCCGGGCGGCCCGCGCGTCGCCCGGGTGGGCTGGTACCGGCGGCGCACCGCCGGCACGATCTCGGCGGCGCACCACCGGCACGATCTCGGCGGCGCACCGCCGAGCCTCCGCGGGATCGGGCCCCGGCGGTGGCAGGCTCGTCCGCGGAACGATGGGAGAGGTGATGGCCGAGCTGGAACTGGTCGGGCTGCACGAGGACGGGGAGCACCTGGTCCTCGCTGCGGCCGACGGGCAGCGCTACCGCCTGCACATCGACGAGCCGCTGCGTGCCGCGGTGCGCCGGGACCGCCCGCAGCTGGAGCAGATCCGGGCGGAGCAGTCCGGGGTGCCGAGCCCGCGGGAGATCCAGGCGCGGGTGCGCGCCGGTGCGTCGGCGGAGCAGATCGCCGAGGAGTCCGGGCTGGGCGTGGAGCACGTGCGCCGGTTCGAGGGCCCGGTGCTCGCGGAGCGGGAGTTCATCGCGCAGCAGGCGCAGCAGACCCGGATCGGCCGCGACGTCGGCGCCCCGGTGCTGGGCGACCTGGTGCTGGACCGGCTCGCGGCGCGCGGGGTCGACACCGCCGACCTGGTCTGGGACGCGTTCCGGGAGCCCGGTGCGGGTTGGACGGTCGTCGCGCGTTACACCGTGCAGGACGAGCCGCGCGAGGCCCGGTGGGGCTACGACCCGAGCGCGCGCGCCGTGCACGCCGACGAGGACGAGGCCCGCTGGCTGTCCGAGACCGAGATCGCCGACGGCCCGCTGCCGCGCCGGCACCTCACCGCCGTGCGGGACGTGGTGTACGACGTGGACGCCGAGGGGTCGGTGCGCCCGGTGCTCGCCGCCGTGGACGCCGGTGCGCCGGCCCCCGAGGACCCGGCCGCCGGCACCGACGACCTGCTGGACGACCTGCGGGCGCGTCGCGGCGTGCGGCAGGCCCTCGACCTGGAGGACGACGACGAGGGCGAGTTCCCGGGCTTCGGCCCGCAGCACGCCTTCGACTTCGGGCTGCTGGACGCCCCGGGCGCGCACCCGGTGGACGCCGACCCGGCCGAGCAGGCGCGGGTGTACGAGGTCCCCGCCCGCTCAGCGCACCGGCCCGACAGCGAGCCGGCCGCGAGCGAGCCGGCTGCCACGGACGGTGACGCACCGGCCGAGCCGCCGGCCCAGCCGGCCGCGCCGGCGGAGGGCACCACCCGCACCGAGCCCCGGCCGCGCGGGCGTCGTGGTCGCGCGAAGGTGCCGAGCTGGGACGAGATCGTCTTCGGCGCCAAGCCGGAGTAGTCAGCCCTCGCCGAGCACGCCGAGCGTCTGCGTCGACAGGCTGCTGCGCCCGGACACCCGCGCCGTGAGGCGCTGCCGGTGGTGCCGTCGGCACAGCACCTCGTAGCCCACCGCGTCCGGGTCGTCCACGGCGACGTCCCCGACCACGACCTGCGCGCCCTCGACCACCATCACGCCGTCGACGGTCCGGGCGTTGTGCGTGGCCCGCGCCCCGCACCAGCACAGCGCCTGCACCTGCAGCACCTCCACCCGGTCGGCCAGCTCCAGCAGCCGCGCGGATCCGGCGAACAGCCGGGTGCGGAAGTCGGTGGTGATGCCGAAGGCGAACACGTCCACCGCGAGCTCGTCGGCCACCCGGCCGAGCTGGTCCACCTGGTCGGCGGAGTAGAACTGCGCCTCGTCGCAGATCAAGAAGTCCACCGCACGCCCGTTGGTGCGCAGGGCGACCACCTCGGCCCAGAAGTCGGTGCCGTCGTCCACCTCACGTGCCGGCACGGACAGGCCGAGCCGTGAGGACAGCTGGGACTGCCCGGCCCGGTCGTTCCGGGTGAACAGCACCCCGTCGCGTCCGCGTGCGGTGTGGTTGTGGTGCATCTGCAGCGCCAGGGTGGACTTGCCGCAGTCCATCGTGCCGCAGAAGAAGACCAGCTCTGCCACGTCGGTCCGTTCCCTCTCGTCGTCGCCGTCAGGCCCGTGCCGTCAGCCGTGCACCGTGAGCAGCGGCACGCGCAGCTCGGCCGGGGTGAGCGAGCCGTGCACGCCGATCAGCCGCAGCGAGGCGGGCGTCTGGGTGCGCGAGTCCACCACCGTCGCGCGCCCGGCGGTGGCGACCACCACGTCGCCGATCAGCGGCCGGACGTGCTCGGTCACGGAGCCGAACAGCCCCGCGGACACCGCCTCGTCCCCGACCAGCACCGCGGCGGCGTCGCCCAGCACGTCCTGCCAGCGCGCGGCCACGGCCACCGGGTCGGCGCCGGGCACCAGGTGCAGGTGCAGCGCGCGCGGCTCACCGGCGACCAGCTCGACGTCCCGGGCGAGCGCCGGCGTGCCGGCCACGTCCCAGCGCCGGGCCGGGTCGACGTCCACCATGCCGTGGTCGGCGGTCACGTGCAGCGTCGCGCTCCGCGGCGCCGACCGGGCCAGCCGGGACAGCTCGCCGTCCAGCGCCTCGACCTGGTCGCCCCACTGCCAGGACCCGCAGCCCTCGTGGTGGCCGACCTTGTCCACGTCGCCCCAGTACAGGTAGACCAGGCCGGGCTCGCGCAGCAGCCGCAGCGCGACGTCGACCCGGGCGGCCAGCGACTCCGCCGCCCGGTAGCCGCCGCCGCGCAGCGCGGCCTCGGTCATCCCGGAGCCCTGGAACCGGGCCGGCCCCACGGTGGTGACCGGCACGCCGTGCGCCTGGACCTGCTCGAACAGCGTGGGCTCGCGCTGCCAGGCTCGGGCCGGGCCGAGACCGTCCCAGGACACCATGTTCGCCAGCGATCCGGTGGCGGGGTTGCGCACGGTGTATCCGGTCATCCCGGTGCGGCCGGGGCAGGTGCCGGTGCCGAACGAGCCCATCGACGCCGCGGTGGTGGACGGGTAGCCGGCGGACAGCGGGGTGGAGCCCGCCAGCAGCGAGCGCAGGAACGGTGCGTGCCCGGCCCGCTCGGTCAGGTTCTCGTGCCCGAGGCCGTCCACCAGCACGACGCAGACCCGGGTGGCGGCCGGCAGGCCGAGCTGGGCGCGGCGCCGCGGACCGTCCGGCACCGGCACGCCCAGGCTGTCGGCGACCGCGGGCAGCAGCCCGGACAGCGAGCGCCCCGCGTAGTCCGGTGCCAGCAGGCCGACCGCCGACAGCCGGTCCGCGACCGCCGCCGCCCGGTGAGCGACGCCGCCCATGGTCAGCGCGCGCTCGCCGCGGACAGCCGCCGGGCGAACGCCACCGCGTCCCGGACGGCTCCGGCGCCCTCGGCCACCGAGCTGACCCGCACCAGCACGTCGTCCGGCGTGATGCTGCCGGTCAGCCCGTGGTCGGCCTCGCACTGCGGGTCGGCGCAGCCGGCCGGTTCCAGGTCCACCCGCGAGACCGCGCCCCAGCCGATCGCGAGGGTGAGCTCGGTGGCGCCCGCACCGGGGCGGTGCTGCTCGGGCGCGGGGATCACGTGCGTCAGCGCCACCGAGCGCAGCTCGGACAGCGGCACCGCCTCGGTGGTGGCGGCCGCGGAGGCCGACGGGTGCTCGGAGTCGGCGGGGTGGTCGTCCACGTGCGCGACGACCAGCCGGGTGGGCGTCAGCGCCAGCACGGTGACGTGCCGACGGACCTCGACGGCGTCGAACGTGGTCTCGGGGTGCACCAGGTGCGCGACCACGGGCTCGTCCGCGAGCGCGACGTCCAGCACGTCCGCCACCAGGTCGGGGTAGTACCCCGCTCGGTCCAGATCACGGCGCAGGTCGGTCGAGGGTGCAGGCACCCGGACATCCTCCCATCCCCCGGCCCGGGCGTCACACCGTGGACGGTGCCGGGCACGCCGCGCAGCCGGGTGCGGCGCCTGATCCCGCCCGAGCGCCGAGGACCGGCGGCCCGCCGCGCCCGTGGCCGATCAGGCCGGCAGCGCCCGCCGTGGGCCGTCGGCGCGCTGGGCGGTGCCGATCCGCGCGGTCGCACCCAGCACGTAGACCCCGGACTCGGCGACCACCACCGGGTTCAGCTCCAGCGCCAGCAGCTCGGGCAGCTGGTCGGCCAGCACGGAGACCCGGGACAGCACCTCCTCCAGCGCGGGCACGTCCAGGGCGGGCAGCCCGCGGTAGCCGAACAGCCGGGGCGCCGACCGGGGTGCGCGGACCATCTGGGTCACGTCCACGTCGGTCAGCGGCGGGACCGCGTAGGCCAGGTCGCCGAGCAGGTCGGTGGTGTCCCCCGCCAGCCCGAAGGCGAGCACCGGACCGAACAGCGGGTCCTCGGCGGAGCGGATCACGCAGGCCACCCCGTGCGGGGCCATCGACTGCACCTCCAGCGGCGCGCGCCCGGCGGCGGGCACGTGTCCGGCGGCGAGCGCGAGCACCTGCTCGACGTCGGCGCGCAGCTCGGTGGCGTCGTGCACGTCGAGCCGGACCCCGCCGAGGTCGGCGCGGTGCCGCAGCGCCGGCACGGTGGTCTTGAGCGCGACCGGCCAGCCGAGCCGGTCCGCGGCGGTGACCGCCTCGTCCGCGTCCCGCACCGGCACGGCGGGGAGCACGTCGATGCCGGCGCAGGCCAGCAGGTCGGCGGTCTGCTCCGCCGTCAGGTCGAGGCCGGACGGCCGGTCGGGGTCCGGCAGCCAGGAGCCGACCAGCCGGCGGGCCTGGCGGGGGTGGATGCCGTCCGGGTGCACGGTGCTGCCCCGGTCGGCGGACCGCCAGGCGGCGTACCGGGCGGCCTGGCCGAGCGCGAGCACCGCGTCCTCGGGCGTGGTGTAGGTCGGCACCGTGCACGGCGCGCCGTCCGGGCCGGGGGCGGTGAGCACCTCGGTGGCGCCGTGCAGGCCGAGCAGGCAGGCGACCGAGGTGCGCCCGGACCCGGCAGCCGCGGCGGCGAGCGCCCGCGCCACCCGGTCGTCCCGCGGGCCGACCGTCGGCACGTGCACGGTCACCACCACGTCGACGTCCGGGTCGGCGAACACCGCGGCGAAGCAGCGGGTGATCTCCTCGTCGGTGGCGTCCTCGCCCACGATCGCGGCCTGGCCGGTCACGGTCAGCCCGGCCGAGACCGCGGCCTCCGCGACCAGCGCGGCCAGCGACGGCGACGAGGCCACCACGGCGGCGCGGCGCCCGCGGGGCAGCGGCTGCAGCGCGAACAGCTGCGCGGCCTCCAGCATCTGGTGCGTGTTGTCCACCAGGATCACCCCGGAGCGCTGCATCACCTCCTCCAGGGTGCGCCGCGGTGCCAGCGTCGGGCGCACCGCGTGGCCGGGCGGCACCACGTGCCCGGAGCGGCCCGCGGTGACCACCACCACCGGCTTGGCGGCGGCCAGCCGGCGGGCGACCCGGGAGAACTTGTGCGGGTTGCCGATCGACTCCAGATAGAGCGCCACCACGTCGGTCGCGTCGTCGTCCTGCCAGAACTGCATCAGGTCGTTGCCGGAGACGTCGGCACGGTTGCCCGCCGAGACCAGGTGCGCCAGGCCGAGCCGGCGCCGGTTCACCGACGCCAGGATCGACACCGCGGTGGCCGCCGACTGGCAGAAGATCCCGATCCGACCGGGCGGCGGGGGGTCGGCGGCGAGCGACACGTTCAGCAGGCCGGCGGCGGTGTGCGCGATCAGCCCGTAGGACACGGGGCCGATCACCCGCATCCCCGCAGCGTGCGCGGTCCGGAGCAGCGCGTGCTGCAGGGCCAGGCCGGTGGCACCGGTCTCCGCGTAGCCGCCGGACAGCAGCACCACGCCGCGCACGCCCAGCGGTGCCAGCGCACGCACCGCGACCACCGCCTCGGCGGCCGGCAGGGCGAGCACGGCCAGGTCGACCGGTCCGGCGACGTCCTCGATCCGGTCCCGGTGCTCCAGACCGACGGCCGCACCGTCCGGCCGAGGGGGGCGGCCGACCACCTGCACCCGCACGCCGTCCGACTCGGCCAGGTGGGTCAGCACCCGGGTGGCGAGCAGGTCGTCCAGCGAGCCGGGAACCACGGAGGGCGACCCGGCGACCAGCACGCTGCGGGCGCTGAGCAGCCCCTGCACGCTGCGGGCCTCGGCGGAGTGCTCCCGGTCCAGGGTGACCGCCAGCGACCGGTCGGTCGGGTCGATGTCGAACGAGACCTGCACCACGCCGTCGTCCAGCCGCTGGTGCAGCGAGTAGCCGGCCTCGCGGAACACCGCGATCATCCGGCCGTTCTGCGGCAGCACGTCCGCGACGAACCGGCGCACCCCGCGCTCGCGCGCCGCCGCCGCCAGGTGCTCCAGCAGCACCGACCCGAGCCCGCGGCCGTGGTGC
Source organism: Cellulomonas sp. (assembly GCA_036404115.1). Taxonomy (GTDB): domain Bacteria; phylum Actinomycetota; class Actinomycetes; order Actinomycetales; family Cellulomonadaceae; genus Cellulomonas. The sequence goes on along the minus strand of DASWPG010000004.1, from coordinate 54,189 downwards.
GCGTCGGCCACGTTGAAGGCGACCTCGGCCTCGTCGGGGGCCACCCGGTCGTACCGGGCGACGCCGATGATCGCGTCGTCCTCGGTCACCGCGACCAGGGCCACCCGGTCCTGGTGGTCGACCTGGGTGAACCGCTCCAGGTCCCGGTCCGGCAGCCGCACCAGCGGGGCGAAGAACCGCAGGTAGGTGGACGCCTCGGACTGCCCGACGTGGAACGCCTGCAACGCGTCGGCGTCGTCCGGGCGGATCGGTCGCACGTGCGTGGTGGAGCCGTCCCGCAGCACGACGTCGGCCTCCCAGCTCGCCGGGTAGCCCGCGGGCAGCCCGACGGGGGTGCGCGCGTCGCCGGTGACCTCCGCCATGCCCACGAGGGTATCCTCGCGGTCCGCCGCGCGTCGTGACCAGCGTGCGGCACCCCGGCCGGGGAGAATGGCCCGGACCGACCACCGACCAGCACGGGAGCCCAGGACCGCATGGCGCGCCGCAGCAGCACCCCCGACCTCCCCGGCGAGGACGTCGTCGAGCGGATCATCGACATCGACGTCGCCACGGAGATGGAGGGCTCGTTCCTGGAGTACGCCTACTCCGTCATCTACTCCCGCGCCCTGCCGGACGCCCGCGACGGCCTCAAGCCCGTGCAGCGCCGGATCCTGTTCCAGATGTCCGACATGGGCCTGCGCCCCGAGCGGCCCTACGTGAAGTCGGCCCGCGTGGTCGGCGAGGTGATGGGCAAGCTGCACCCGCACGGCGACACCGCGATCTACGACGCGATGGTGCGGATGGCGCAGCCGTTCTCGCTCCGGCTGCCCGTGGTGGACGGGCACGGCAACTTCGGCTCGCTGGACGACGGCCCGGCCGCCCCGCGGTACACCGAGGCGCGGATGGCCCCGTCCGCGGTCGCGATGACGGCCGACCTGGACGAGGACGTCGTCGACTTCGTGCCGAACTACGACAACAAGCTCACCCAGCCCGCGGTGCTGCCGTCGGCCATCCCGAACCTGCTGGTGAACGGGGCTGCCGGCATCGCGGTCGGCATGGCCACGAACATGGCGCCGCACAACCTGGTCGAGGTGGTCGCGGCCGCCCGGCACCTGGTGCTGCACCCGCAGGCCACCCTGGACGAGCTGACCCGGTTCGTGCCGGGCCCCGACCTGCCCGGCGGCGGCAAGATCATCGGCCTGGACGGCGTGCGGGACGCCTACCGCACCGGCCGCGGCGCGTTCCGCACCCGGGCCACCGCGCGGATCGAGAACGTCACGGCCCGCCGCAAGGGCATCGTCGTCACCGAGCTGCCCTACATGGTCGGACCGGAGAAGGTGATCGAGAAGATCAAGGAGGGCGTGCAGTCCAAGAAGCTCTCCGGCATCTCCGACGCGATGGACCTGACCGACCGCACGCACGGCCTGCGTCTGGTGATCGAGGTCAAGACCGGCTTCGACCCGGACGCCGTGCTGGAGCAGCTGTACCGGTACACCCCGCTCGAGGACTCGTTCTCGATCAACAACGTCGCCCTGGTGGACGGCCAGCCGCGCACGCTCGGGCTGCGCGAGCTGCTGGTGGTCTGGGTCGAGCACCGGCTGTCCGTGGTGCGCCGGCGCAGCAGCCACCGGCTGGCCAAGAAGCGCGAGCGGCAGCACCTGGTCGAGGGCCTGCTGATCGCGATCCTGGACATCGACGAGGTGATCCAGGTGATCCGCTCCTCGGACGACTCCGAGGCCGCCCGCAGCCGGCTGCGCCAGGTGTTCGACCTGTCCGAGCCGCAGGCCGAGTACATCCTGGAGCTGCGGCTGCGCCGGCTGACCAAGTTCTCCCGGATCGAGCTGGAGAAGGAGCGGGACGAGCTCGCCGAGCAGATCGCCGCGCTGGAGGCGCTGCTCGCTGACGACGCCCTGCTGCGCACCGCCGTCAGCGACGAGATGGCCGAGGTCGCCGCCACCTACGGCACGCCGCGCCGCACCATCCTGCTCGAGTCCGCCGGTGCGGCCGTGCCCGCCGCCGAGGGCGCACCGACGTCCGGGCGCGGCACCAAGGCCCCCGCGCTGTCGCTGGAGATCGCCGACGCGCCCTGCTACGCGCTGCTCTCCGCCACCGGCCTGCTGGCCCGCACCGGCGGCACGGACGTCCCGCTGCGCCCCGCCCCGGGTGCGGCCCGCGCCCGGCACGACGTGCTGTCCAGCTCGGTGCCCACCACGGTGCGCGGCGAGGTCGGCGTACTCACCTCGCGCGGCGTGCTGCGCCGGATCTCGGTGCTCGACCTGCCCGCGCTGCCGCCCACCGACGGCGCACCGGCGCTGGGTGGCGGCGTGCCGCTCGGCGAGCTGCTGGCCTTGGACAAGGGCGAGCGGGTGATCGCCCTGGTCTCGATCGCCCCCGACGCGCCCACCCTCGCGCTGGGCACCGCGCAGGGTGTGATCAAGCGGGTCGCCCCCGGCGAGGCGCCGGCGAACCGGGACTCCTGGGAGGTCGTCTCGCTCAAGGACGGCGACGAGGTGATCGGCGGCGTGCACGTCACCGAGACCGACGAGCTCGTGTTCGTGGCCTCGGACGCCGCGCTGCTGCACTTCGCCGCAGCCGCCGTGCGACCCCAGGGACGCCCCGCGGGCGGCATGGCCGGCATCAAGCTCGGTGCGGGTGCCCGGGCGATCTGGTTCGGCGCCCTGCCCGCCGGCGGCGAGCCGGTCGACGCCGCACCGGTGGTGGTGACCGTCGCCGGCACCGCCGACGCGCTGCCCGGCACCCAGCCCGGCACCGCCAAGGTCACCCCGTTCGCCCGCTTCCCCGGCAAGGGCCGCGCCACCGGCGGCGTCCGGGCGCACCGGTTCCTCAAGGGCGAGGACGCGCTCATCCTCGCCTGGGTCGGGCCCGCGCCCGCCCGCGCCACCGGTTCGGCCGGGCAGCCGGTCGAGCTGCCGGAGCCGGACGACCGGCGCGACGGGTCGGGGCTGCCGCTGGCGGCGCCGGCGGTGGCGATCGGCTGAGCCGGGCGGCGCCCCGGACGTCCGCCGCCCGGCCGCGCGCCGTTCAGCCGGCAGACACCCGGCGGACGGCGGCGCCCGGTAGGTCTGAGCCGTGCACGCCGACACCGTCCCGGTCCAGCCTCCCGCCGCCGCGTCCGCCGCCCCGCCGGACGCTCCTGGCCCCGCCGGGCCGTCCACCGCGCTGGCCGGGCGCCGCTGGCCGGTGCTGGCCTGGGCGCTGTGGGACTGGGGATCGGCCGCGTTCAACGCGGTCATCACCACGTTCGTCTTCACCCGCTGGCTGACCAGCGACGCGTTCGTCGCGGCACCGGTGGTCGCCGCGGGCGGCGACGCGCTGGACGCCGCGACGGCCGAGCACTCCACCTGGCTCGGCTGGGGGCTGACCGCGGCCGGGGTGCTGATCGCGCTGCTCGCCCCGCTGTCCGGCACCCGGGCGGACGGCTCCGGCCGGCGCCGGCGCGGGCTGGCCGTGCAGTCGGCGATCACGGTGGTGCTGTGCGCGGCGATGGCGCTGGTCCGGCCGGACCCGGACGCGCTGACCACCAACCTCGTGCTGGGCATCGCGCTGCTCGCGGTCGCGAACGTCACCTTCGAGCTCGCCTCGGTGCAGTACAACGCCCTGCTCCCCCGGGTCGCCACGCCCGGCACGCTGGGCCGGGTGAGCGGGCTCGGCTGGGGGGCCGGCTACCTCGGCGGGATCGTGCTGCTGCTGGTGCTGTTCGTCGGCTTCATCAACCCGGAGGTCGGCTGGTTCGGGGTGACCGGCGACGACGGGCTGAACATCCGGGTGGCGGTGCTGCTGTCCGCCCTGTGGTTCGCGCTGTTCGCCCTGCCGGTGCTGCTCGCGGTGCCGGACGACCGGCCGGCCGCCGGCACGCCCCCGGTGCGTCCGGCGCCGCGCGACCGGACCGGGCTGGTGGACGGGTACCGGCGGATCGTCGCGGACGTGCGCGCGCTGTGGCGGACCTCGCGGAGCACGGTGCTGTTCCTGCTGGCCAGCGCGGTGTACCGGGACGGGCTGGCCGGGGTGTTCACTTTCGGCGCCGTGATCGCCTCGGGCACGTTCGGGTTCTCCGCCAGCGAGGTCGTGGTCTTCGCGATCGTCGCGAACGTGGTCGCCGGCATCGCCACGCTGGCCTCCGGTCTGCTGGACGACCGGGTCGGGCCGCGGGCGCTGATCGTCGGCTCGCTGGTCGGGCTGGTGCTGGCCGGCCTCGGCGTGTTCGCGCTGGCCGACGCTGGCACCGGCGCATTCTGGGTGTGCGGCCTGCTGCTCTGCGTGTTCGTCGGGCCGGCGCAGTCCGCCAGCCGTTCGCTGCTCACCCGGCTGGCGCCGCCCGGACGGGAGAGCCAGCTGTTCGGGCTCTACGCCACCACGGGCCGGGCGGCGAGCTTCCTCGCCCCGCTGGCGTTCGCGACCTTCGTCGCGGTGTCCGGGTCGCAGCGATGGGGCATCCTGGGCCTCGTGCTGGTGATCGCTGTGGGTCTCGCCGCGCTGCTGCCGCTGCGCCTGCCCGTGCGCCCGGGCCGTCCGGACCGCCCGGCGGGCGCGCCGGGTGCCGGGGTCGCCCCGTGACCCGATGGGAGCCGGACCTGCTCGGTCCGGGCTGGCAGCGCACCACGCTCGCGCTGCCCGGCACCGACCCCGACCTGGTCGCGACCGTCGTGCGCCGCACCCCGGCACCGGACACCCGGCCCGGCGGACCGGCCGTGCTGCACGTGCACGGGTTCAACGACTACTTCTTCCAGACCCACCTCGCTGCCGCCTGGGAGCAGCACGGGACGACGTTCTACGCCGTGGACCTGCGCCGGTGCGGACGCTCCTGGCGGCCCGGACAGCTGCCGCACTACGTCGACGACCTCGCCGAGTACCGCGCCGACCTCGCCCTGGCCGCACGCCTGGTCCGCACCGAGCTGGGCCACGACCACCTCACCGTGCACGCGCACTCCACCGGCGGGCTGACCGCCGCGCTGTGGGCGGACAGCCCCGCGGGCCGTGCGCAGGTGGACGCCCTGGTGCTGAACAGCCCGTGGTTCGACCTGAACGCCCCGTGGTTCCAGCGGGTGATCGCCACCCGGCTGCTGGACGCGTTCGGCCCGGCAGACCGGCTGCGCGTGCTCGACGACTCCCCGTCCGCCTACTCCTGGCACCTGCACGTCGCCAACGGTGGTCGGTGGGACTTCGACCGGTCCCTCAAGCCCGCGGAGGGCTTCCCGGTGCGCGCGGGCTGGCTGCGTGCCGTCCGGCGCGGTCAGGCACGGCTCGCGCGCGGCCTGGCGGTCACGGCGCCGGTGCTGGTCTGCACCTCCGCCTCGTCGGGGCCGGGCTCACGGACGAACCCGCTGCTGGACGCCCAGGACACCGTGCTCGACGTCGAGCAGATCTGGGCACGCGCGGACCGGGTCGGCCAGGACGTCACCGTGCTGACCGTGCCCGGCGGCATCCACGACCTCGCGCTGTCCGCCGACGGGCCGCGCGCCGCATACCTCGGCGGGGTCCTCGGCTGGCTGGACACCGTGACCGCGCGCCGGGCGGCCTGAGAGCCGGCGGCACCCGGCACCCGAGAGCACCGTCCCGGGTCAGCCCCGGCGGACCTCGGAGGCCGTCACCACCGGGGGCTCGGTCCCGGTGCCCGCCTGCTGCTCCGCGTGCACGGACAGCCGCTGACGCGTCTGGCCGGCGAGCTCGACGAACGCGACCACCTGCTCCGGCCGCATCGCACCCACCAGCAGCTCCGCCACCAGGCGCCGCCGGGTGGCGGTCGCCGCGCGCGCCGACCGCAGGCCGTCCGACGTCAGCCGCACCATCGTGCCGCGCGCGTCCTGCCGGTCCCGGGTCCGGACCACCAGCCCACGACGCTCCATCCGGCGCAGCTGGTGCGAGACCCGGCTGTCCTGCCACTCCGCGGCCGACGCCAGGTCCTTGGCCCGCAGCCCGCGCTCACCGGCGGAGGCCAGCGGCTCCATCAGCTCGAGGTCGGCCACCGAGACGCCGGCCTCCGCCCCGAGCCCGCGCTCCAGCGCGGTGAACATCTCCCGGGTCATCCCCAGGTACGCCCGCCACACGGTGTCCTCGTCGACGGCCGTCGGGGCGAGAGCCGTCCCCGCGCCGTCCGGAGCGCTCCCCTGCCTCGCCGTCATGGTCACAGCGTAGGGCGCCTCACAGCTCGATCGACGTCATCAGCTCGCCGTGCGTCACCTCGTAGCCGAGCCACGCGTACAGCCCGTGCGCCCCGGACGGGTTCGCGGTGTCCACCCCGAGCTCGGCGTACTGCATCCCGTCGGCCGCGAACGCCCGCATCGCCTCGACCAGCAGCGCCACCGCCAGCCCGCGGCCGCGCCACGCCCGGCGCACCCCGAGCAGCTCGGTGTAGCCGGAGGTGTGCCCCGAGGCCGCCCAGTCCAGCTCGTAGCGTCCGGAGAGCGTGTAGCCCACCACCTCGTCGGACTCGTCCAGCGCCACGAAGCTCCAGCCGGTCGCCAGCCGCACCAGGTCCAGCGCCCAGGACTCCGCGCTGCGCGGCTCGCTGCCCCAGTGGTCGGCGAACGCGTCGTTGTGCGCCACCCGCACCGCCTCGCCCAGCTCGTCCCGCCACGGCACGATCCGCACCCCGGCGGGCACCGTCGCCGGCGGCAGCGCCGCGGACAGGTCGCGGCGCATGTCGGAGTAGTACCGGATCGGCGCGAAGCCGGCGGCCTGGTACATCCGGGACGCCTCCGTGCCCCGCTGGTCCAGGTAGGTCGCGATCCGGCCGGGCACGTCCTTGCCGGACGCCGCCAGCCGCTGCCGCGCACGCGCCGTGCCCCAGGCCACGACCGCCCGGCCCACCCCGCGCCCACGCCAGGCCGGGTCCACCGCGCCGTTCAGGAACGCGCGCACCACCCGCACGTCGCCGGGCGGGGCGGACACGATCATCCACGCCCGGAGCGCACCGTCCGCGTCCAGGCCCACCCGGGAGTCCGCCGCCGGGTCGTTCCAGCTGCCCTGGAACCAGTCGTCCACCTCGGCCTCGCTGCTGCGGTGCGGGGCCTCGTCCGCCTCCTGCACCCGCGCCAGCAGCGCGGCGATCGCCGGCACGTCCTGCCGGGTCGAGGGCCGCCAGGACAGCCCGGTGCGCGGACCGGGCTCGGGAAGGGCGGCAGGGGCGGCGGCACGCACGGCGATCGGGGGGAGCTTCGTCGTCATGGGTCCCACGGTGCCCGAACGCCGTGGCTGTGTCACGCCCATCTCTGCGCGTCCTCGCCGATCAGGCGTCGATCCGGGAGACGTCCAGCTCGGACGCGTTCTCCACGATGAAGTCCTTGCGCGGCGCGACGTCCGATCCCATCAGCAGCTCGAACACCCGCTCGACCGCCCGCACCTGCTCGTCCGCCTGCTCCGCCACCGGCACCGTCACCCGGCGCAGCGTGCGGAACCGCGGGTCCATCGTCGTCTCCGCGAGCTGGTCGGCATCCATCTCGCCCAGGCCCTTGTACCGCTGGATGTCGTCCTTGTAGCGCTTGCCGGCCTTGTCCAGCCGCTTCAGCGTCGACGCCAGCTCCGCCTCGGAGTAGGTGTAGATGAACTCGTTCTTGCGCGAGCCCGCCCCGATCACCTCGATCCGGTGCAGCGGCGGCACCGCGGCGTACACCCGGCCGGCCTCGACCAGCGGCCGCATGTACCGGAAGAACAGCGTGAGCAGCAGGGTGCGGATGTGCGCGCCGTCCACGTCGGCGTCCGTCATCAGCACCACCTTGCCGTACCGGCGGGCGTCCAGGTCGAACGTCCGGCCCGACCCGGCACCGAGCACCTGGATGATCGCCGCGCACTCCAGGTTGCGCAGCATGTCGGAGACCGACGCCTTCTGCACGTTCAGGATCTTGCCGCGGATCGGCAGCAGCGCCTGGAAGTCCGAGGACCGCGCCAGCTTGGCGGTGCCGAGCGCGCTGTCGCCCTCGACGATGAACAGCTCGGTCCGCTCGACGTCGTCGCTCCGGCAGTCCGCGAGCTTCGCGGGCAGCGACGAGGTCTCCAGCGCGGTCTTCCGGCGGGAGATCTCCTTCTGCTTGCGCGCCGACACCCGGGCCCGCATCTCGCCGACGACCTTGTCCAGCAGCGCGGCCGACTGCGCCTTGTGCTCCCGCCTGGCCGAGGTCAGCAGCGCCGCGAGCTCGGTGTCCACCACCTTCGCGACGATGCCGCGCACGGGCGCCGTGCCCAGCACCTCCTTGGTCTGCCCCTCGAACTGCGGCTCGGCCAGGCGCACCGTCACCACCGCGGTCAGCCCGGCCAGCACGTCGTCCTTCTCGATCCGGTCGCCGCCGTCCTTCGCGGAGATCTTCAGCCGGCGCGCGTTCGCGTCCACCTGCTTGCGCAGCGTGCGCAGCAGGGCGGCCTCGAAGCCGGCGAGATGGCTGCCGCCCTTGGGCGTCGCGATGATGTTGACGAAGGTCCGCACCTCGGTCTCGTAGCCGGTGCCCCAGCGCAGCGCGATGTCCACCTCGCACTCCCGCTGCACCTCTTGCGGCGTCATGTGCCCGCGGGCGTCCAGCACCGGCACCGTCTCGGCGAACGTGCCCGAACCGGCCAGCCGCCAGGTGTCCGTCACCGCCGGGTCCGGTGCCAGGAACTCCGCGAAGTCGGCCGTCCCGCCGTCGTGCCGGAACACCTCCTCGGTCGGCCCGTCCGCCCCCGGCGTGCCCGGCAGCCCGCGCTCGTCGCGCACCGTGATCGTCAGGCCCGGCACCAGGAAGCTGGTCTGCCGCGCCCGGGTCACCAGCTCGTCGTAGGCGAACACCGCGCTCTTCGGGAAGATCGCGTCGTCCGCCCAGTAGCGGATCCGGGTGCCGGTACGGCCGCGTGCGACCTTGCCGACCACCTGCAGCACGGACGTCGCGACGAACGGCTCGAACGGCGACTCCGGCGAGCGCACCGACCCGTCGTCGTACACACCGGGCTCGCCGCGGTGGAACGTCATCCGGTAGGTCTTGCCGCCGCGGTCCACCTCGACGTCCAGCCGCGCGGACAGCGCGTTCACCACCGAGGCTCCCACGCCGTGCAGGCCGCCCGAGGCGCCGTACGAGCCACCGCCGAACTTGCCGCCGGCGTGCAGCTTGGTCAGCACCACCTCGACGCCGGTCAGCCCCGTCTTCGGCTCCAGATCCACCGGGATGCCACGGCCGGAGTCGCGCACCTCGACCGAGGAGTCCGCGTGCAGCACCACGTCGATCCGGTCGCCGAAGCCGGCCAGCGCCTCGTCGACCGAGTTGTCGATGATCTCCCACAGGCAGTGCATGAGCCCGCGGCTGTCCGTGGATCCGATGTACATGCCCGGGCGCTTGCGCACCGCCTCCAGCCCCTCCAGGACGGAGAGGTGGCGGGCGGTGTAGCTGGACTCGGCAGAGGCGGTCGACACGAGGCCCGAGGGTAATCCGTCGCACCCGCGGCACGGCGACGCCATGCCGACGCGGCGGCGGGCGTCCGCCCCGGCCGGTGCGCCGGCCCGTTCCGAGACCCTGTGTGCGCCGCGTGTTGCCGGTCTGTGACGCGGGGGTGACTTTCGGTACGCGGACAGCGAACCACCCGCTCCGAAGGGGAAGGATCCTGCGCCGGGATGGTTGTATGACAACGTGACTGGAACCATCGAGACGACGCCGACACCGCTGACCGCAGCCGACCGCTGCGACCGTTGCGGCGCGCAGGCCTACGTCCGCGTGCTGCTGCCCGTGGGCGAGCTGCTGTTCTGCGCGCACCACGCTCGTGAGCACGCGCCGAAGTACTCCCAGGTCGCGCGCCACGTGCAGGACGAGACCGACCGGCTGCTCGCCGAGCACGGGGCCGGGGCCGGCGCGGTGCGCTGAGGCCCGACCGCCTGCCGGCTCCGGCCGGGCGGCGGCGGACCGATCCCGTGCGCGCCCGCGCACCACGACGACGGAGGGCCCGACCGGCAGCACGCCGGACGGGCCCTCCGCTGCGTCCGGCGCCGGTCGCCGCGCATCGCCGCACGAGCGGTGCGGCACCGGCCGGGAAGGATGGGCGCGCCGCCGGCGCGACGTGCCGTGACGCCCGCGGCCCTAGGAGACGCGCGCCGGGTCGCTGGCGCCGAGGAGCTGCACCGCACCACCGACGACGACGCTGATCGCGAACTCGAGCTGCTCCGGCCCGTACGTGTCGATCGAGTCCGCCGCGATGCGCGCGAGGTGGTCGAACTGCTCCCCGGGCGCCTCTCGCAGGGACTGGCGCAGAAACCGTGGGCGTGGCCGCTCACCCTCACCTGCCGCGAGCGACGCGTCCAGCGCATGGCTCAGTGCGGTGTTCGAGAGCAGGACCAGGAGCCGCAGCGCGGTGGCGTCGTCTGCGCCGGCCGCGATGAGCTTGCCGAGCAGCGCCTCGGCGGGCTTGAGCAGCTGGGTCGCGCTCAGGCCGGTGATCCGCAGGCGGCTCCCCAGGCTGCCGGCGGCGATCACCGCGCGCGCGAACCCCAGGGCATAGGTCCTGCAGGCGTCGGACCATGCCGCGTCGGGCTCGATGCGGACCGCCGAGAACTCCTCCCGGAATATCTCCTCCGCGACGAGGTCGAGCAGGTTCTCCCGACTGCTGACGTGGTAGTTCAACGCCTTGCGGTCCACCCCCAGCACATCGGCCACCGACTGCATCGTCAGCGCGTTCGGCTCGAACCGTCGCGCGGCCTCGAGGATCGTCCCGAGGTCGAGGCCCGCGCGCTCCCCCCGACCACGGGGCCGGCGCAGCGTCGACGGCACGGCGGCCTCCCTCCCGGCTCCTCGGTGGCGATCCCGCACAGCCTACGGGGGCGCTCCCACGACGTGCGCCGGCAGCGAGGCGACCCGCGGCGCACGATCGGGCCGTTCGACCCAGGACCCGCACCCGACCTCGTGACTATATTCCCGAGCGGGAACTCGTCGTCCCGTCTCCCCCACACGAAGAAGGTGTCCGTCATGGAAGCCAGGCACGCACCGCTGTTCACCCCGCTGCAGATCGGCGGGGTGACGATCAAGAACCGCATCGTGCTGTGCGCGATGGAGGGCACGAACCTCATCGAGTTCATGCCGCACTATCACTTCAACGCGGGCTGCAGGCAGTACTACCTGGAGCGCGCGTCCCACGAGGTGGCGCTGATGATCCCCGGGATGGTCCCGATCCGCGGTCTGGGCGCGGGACCCTGGCTGCACGAGCAGGAGGAGCTGTTCCTCGGCCCGGTCACGGACCTGATGGGCGAGATCCACGACCTCGGCTCCCAGGTCTTCTTGCAGATCGGCGCCGGCATGGGCCGCGTGATGCCCGCCATGGCCGAGCTCCAGGAGATGTACAAGGACCCGGAGAAGAAGGCACGCGCCAAGGCGGCCGGCTTCGACATCGAGCGGGTGTTCGAGGGGCCCAGCGCCGGTCTGCCGAACGTGTGGGACCCGGACATCACGACCGTCGAGATGACCGGCGACCAGATCCGCGAGGTCATCGACGCCTTCGGCCGGTCCGCGGCGCTGTGCCAGCGCGCCGGCATCGACGGGGTGGAGATCCACGCCGTGCACGAGGGCTACCTGCTCGACCAGTTCACCCAGTCCGCGCTCAACCACCGTGCGGACGAGTTCGGGGGCTCCCTGGAGAACCGGTACCGCTTCACCACCGAGATCATCCGGGCGATCAAGGCTGCGTGCGGGCAGGACTACCCGGTCAGCGTGCGGTTCAGCGTCGAGAGCAAGATGCGCGGGTTCAACGCGGGTGCGGTTCCCGGCGAGGTCTACACCGAGTTCGGTCGCGACCGCCAGGAGAGCCGTGCGGCAGCACGCCTGCTCGAGGCCGCCGGCGCGGATCTGCTCGACGCGGACAACGGCTCCTACGACTCGTGGTTCTGGGCGCACCCGCCGATGTACATGCCGCTGGCGTGCAACCTGGAGGACGCGGCGTTCATCAAGGAGTCCGTGACCATCCCCGTCGTGGTCGCCGGTCGCATGGAGGACCCCGACACCGCCGCCGCCGCGGTCGCCGCCGGTCAGGTCGACGGGGTCGGGATCGCCCGCCAGCTGCTCGCCGACGGCGCCTACGTCGCCAAGGTGAAGAGCGGCCGCCTCGCCGACATCCGCCCCTGCATCGCGTGCCACAACGGCTGCTTCCCGGTCTCCCGCCACAAGGGCCTGGCCGCCGGGTTCCCCAGCTGGAGCCTGGGCCGCTGCGCGATCAACCCCGCCTCGCTCGCCGAGAACGAGCACGAGATCCGCCCGGCCGGCATCCGCAAGCGCGTCGCAGTCATCGGCGGCGGCATCGGCGGCATGGAGACCGCCCGCGTGCTGGCCCTGCGCGGGCACGCGGTCACCCTCTACGAGAAGACCAGGACGCTCGGTGGCGTCTTCGTGGCCGCAGCCGCCCCGGACTTCAAGGAGAAGGACAAGATGCTGATCGACTGGTACCGCCACCAGGTCGCCACGCTGCCGATCACCGTGCGGCTCGACACCGAGATCGGCACCGCGGACGCCGTGGCCCTGGACGTGGACGCGGTGATCGTGGCCACCGGAGCCTCCGCACGGGCACTGCCGATCCCCGGCATCGAGAACGACAACGTCGTCGAGGCCGTGGACTACCTGTCCGGCGACAAGCAGGACGCTCGTGATGTCGTCGTGATCGGCGGCGGGCTGACCGGCTGCGAGATCGCCTACGACATCGCGCTCAAGGGCGGGCGACCGGTCGTCGTCGAGGCGCAGGACGACATCCTCACGACCCCGAACCTGTCGGCCGCCAACTCCAACATGCTGCGCGAGCTCATCCGCTTCCACGAGATCCCGGTGCACCTGAGCACGCGGGTCCTCGAGATCACCGAGGACGGCGTCATCGTGCAGACGCCCACCGGTGCGCAGCTGCGGCTGGACGCCGACGCCGTGGTCCTGTCCGTGGGCTACGTGTCCGGCAGCCTGCTGGCCACCGGCGACACCGGCACGATCAGCATCGTCGGCGACGCCCACGCCGTCGGGAACCTCAAGGACGTCATCTGGCGCGCCAACGAGATCGCACTGCACCTCTAGCCGCCACGTCGACCCCGCACCTGCCGTCCGCGGCGGAGCGCGGGGTCGACGCCGGTCTGGCGCGGTCGGCGAGCCCCCGGACCGGTCGGGACGCTGTACGGCCCCGTTCCGCCGGCGCGGCGGGCGGGGCCGTACGGCGGCGCTCGGTGCGAGGGCGGCTCAGTCCAGGTAGTCGCGCAGCACCTGGGAGCGCGACGGGTGCCGCAGCTTCGACATGGTCTTCGACTCGATCTGACGGATCCGCTCCCGGGTCACGCCGTAGACCTTGCCGATCTCGTCCAGCGTCTTGGGCTGGCCGTCGGTGAGGCCGAACCGCATGGACACCACGCCGGCCTCCCGCTCGGACAGCGTGTCGAGCACCTGGTGCAGCTGCTCCTGCAGCAGCGTGAAGCTGACCGCGTCCGCCGGGACGACCGCCTCGGAGTCCTCGATCAGGTCGCCGAACTCGGAGTCGCCGTCCTCGCCGAGCGGCGTGTGCAGCGAGATGGGCTCGCGCCCGTACTTCTGGACCTCGACCACCTTCTCGGGGGTCATGTCCAGCTCCTTGGCCAGCTCCTCCGGGGTGGGCTCGCGGCCCAGGTCCTGGAGCATCTGCCGCTGCACGCGCGCGAGCTTGTTGATGACCTCGACCATGTGCACCGGGATGCGGATGGTGCGGGCCTGGTCGGCCATCGCGCGCGTGATCGCCTGCCGGATCCACCAGGTCGCGTAGGTGGAGAACTTGTAGCCCTTGGTGTAGTCGAACTTCTCCACCGCGCGGATCAGGCCGAGGTTGCCCTCCTGGATCAGGTCCAGGAACAGCATCCCGCGCCCGGTGTAGCGCTTGGCGAGCGAGACGACCAGCCGGAGGTTGGCCTCCAGCAGGTGGTTCTTGGCGCGTCGGCCGTCCTGCGCGATCCACTGCAGCTCGCGGCGGGCCTTCGGCTCGACGTCGTCGCCCAGGTTCGCCAGCCGTTCCTCGGCGAACAGGCCGGCCTCGATCCGCTTGGCGAGCTCGACCTCCTGCTCGGCGTTCAGCAGCGCGACCTTGCCGATCTGCTTCAGGTAGTCCTTGACCGGGTCGGCCGTGGCGCCGGCCGTGACGACGGTCTGGGCCGGGGCGTCGTCCTCGTCGCGGTCGGAGACCACGAACCCGGTGTCCTCAGCCTCTTCCTTGGCGGCAGGCGCGCTCTTCTTCGCCTCGCCGGCCTCGGCGTCGCCGCTCTCGGCGTCGTCCGACTGCTCCTCGGCGTCGTCGCCGGGCTCGATGTCGGTGACGTCCAGCTCGGCGTCGTCCTCGAGCTCGACGTCCTCCTCGACCTCGGCGTCGCTCTTCGCACCGGCCTTCGCCGGCTTGGCGGCGGCCTTCTTGGCGGCGGGCTTCGCGGCGGCGACCGGCTTCGCGGCAGCACGGGTACGACCGGTGGCGGGCCCGTCGCCGTCCTCGGTCGCGACGACCGCCTTGGTCGACGGACGGGCCTTGGCGGTGGTGGCAGCGGCGACCCGGGTCGTGGCGGCGGTGGGCTCGGAGATCGTGATGCCCGCGTTGGCCAGACCACGCACGACGGCCTTCAGCCGCTTGGCGTCCTCCACCCGGGCGGCCTCGCACGCGGACCGCAGCGAGGCGGCGTCGACGCTCCCGCTGGTGCGGCCACGCCGGACGAGGTCCTGGAGCGCGGGGTGCTCGAACTCACGCGGGAGGGTGGGGGTGGAAGTCTGGGGCGTCACGAATGACCTTTCGGCAGCAAGGAACCCGGTTCGGCGCGTCGGGTACTCCTCTATTGTACCGGCCACGCCCGCTCGACTTCGTGCGTCCTACGGCGCCACGGCCCGATGCCGGGGTGAACCGGTGAACCCGTCGCGGCGTACAACGTGCGGGCAGGCAGGAGGATTCCCACGGCCGCCCGGAGCAGGCGGTGCGCCGTCGGTCGCACGGTCGGTCGCATGGTCGGCCCGGCGCCGGTCGAGGCGCGTCGGCCCGGAGGACGGGTCAGGACAGGTCGGGCTTGACCGCGAGCACCGGGCAGGGCGAGTCGAGCAGGATCCGCTGCGCGTTGGCGCCGAGGATGAGCTTGCCGACCGGGCTGCGACGACGCAGCCCGATCACGATCAGCGTGGCACCGGACTGCTCGGCGGCCCCGATCAGGTCCTCGGCCACGTCACGCCCACCGGAGATCACGCGGACGTCGTGCGGCACCTCGGCGGCGGCCAGCGAGGCGCGGGCCTCGTCCAGGGCGGTCGCCAGCTCGGCACGCTGCTCGTCGCTCTCGTCACCGCGCTCGCTCACCACCACGACGAGCGGCTCGGCGCGACGGACCGCCTCATCGGTGGCCGCGCTCAGGGCCGCGCGCCCTTCGACCGTCGCCAGGTATCCGACCACGATGCTCATCTGTGCTCCTCGCACGTGTCAGTCTGCGTCCGTCGGTCGCCACCGGAGCGCCGTCGCGCGGTGCGGGCGTGGACCGTGGTCCGACGGTACCGGACAGAGACGGCACCGACGAACGCCACTCTCCCGAGCTGCGGTCGTGCTCAGCAGCCATGACGCACCCACGCCGGCGGCAGTCCGCTGTCGACCAGCCGGTGCACCAGCAGCGCGAGGGTGTCGTCCGGATCGTCCCGCAGCGCCTCGGCGACGTGCACACCGGCCCGCGTGCCGTCGCCCGTCCACCAGGCCAGCAGCGCGAGCACCGTGAGCGCCGGCGCCTGACGGCCGCGACGGCCGTGCGCGACCACCCCCTCCAGGACGACGCGCGCCGCCATGGTGGTCGGCCGATCGGGCCACCGGGCGGACTCCGGGTCGAGCAGCCCCGCGACCGCCGATCTGATCGTCGGCTGCGGCTGCTGACCCGCGAGACCGGGACCGGCCGCCGGCCGTGCCGGGTCCTCCGCGAGGATCGACCGGTCCTCCGGCCCGGCGGAGGCTCGCGCAGCACGATCCGGGGCGTCTCCTGCGCCCGTGCTCCCCGCTGCGCGTCGCGGCGGACCGCCGGCCACGTCACCGGTACCGGGGCGGGTCTCGGCCCCGGCTCGCGCTCCGGCTCGGGCTTCGGCTGCGGCTCGGGCCTCGCTTCGGTCCTCGCTTCGAGACCCGGTTCGGGACCCGGCCGCGGCTCGGGCCTCGCTCCGGGACCCGGGCGTGCCCAGGACGCGTTCGGCCAGGCCGGACCCAGGATCGACGATCGAGAGCAGGACCGCGTCCCGCAGCACCCGGTCCGTCAGCGCCACCTCCAGCCGGCCGAGCGCCGACGGCGCGGGCCGCAGAGGTGAGGACGGGGGCGGCGGCGCATCGAGCAGGGGCGGGGTCGCCCGCAGCGCCGACGGTGGCTCGTCCGCCGGATCGCCGGCAGCGCGCGGACCAGCAGGGTCGGATCGGGCGCCGCCGGCACCGGCGAGGGCGGCCGACCAGATCGCGAACGACTCCCGCCGCCAACGCAGGACGCGGTCCGTGCTCGTCCCGGTGCCCGGCTGCTTTTCCCCGGCAGCAGGCCCCACCACCGCGGCTCGACGCTGCACCTCGCCGGCTCCGGGCTCCGCACCACCGGACCCGCCCACCACGTGCCCTCCCTCGGCGCGCTCGACGGCCTCCTGCCGCACTGCCCGGGCTCGTGCGTCCACCCAGCGCAGCCGTGCGGCCGAGGCGGACCGTCGGGCGCCCTTGCTCGCGAGCGCGATCCGCCCGACCTCCTCGCGCGAGCCGGCGATCGCAGCCCCGCCGGCCCGCATCCGTACGGCCACGGGCGTGTCCTCCAGCTCGTCGAGCGGTCGTCCACCGGGTGGGCAGCAGGTCGGGTCCGGGCAGTCCAGGTCCAGGTATCCCTGCGCGGTCACGACCCAGACCGTCGATCCGCAGCACGGACCGCAGAGCAGCCGCAGGCACTGCACCGCCTCGACCGACGTGCCTCGCGCGGGACCAGGTGCACCGGCCGGTCCGGGCACCCGTGGGTCCTCGTCGGTGTAGAGCACCAGCTGGATGCGTTCCGCGCCGTCGGCGTGCAGCCGCCGGGCGAGCGAGGTGGCCAGCGAGGGACCGGACCGGCCGGCCAGGTCGCCGACGTCGACCCGGGCCACCACCCCGATCGCCCCACCCTCGTGCAGGCTCACCGCGACCACCGAGTCCCGCGGTCGGAAGCCGAGCTGGTAGGGCAGGTAGGCCAGCAGGTCGCGCGCTCGGCGCAGCCGCAGGACGGGGCTGCGGGGAGACAGGGGGCGTGCGGCGTCGGCAGTGGTCGTCATGCCCCTACCTGACGCCGCGGAGCCGCCCCGCGGCCACGGGGCACCACGTCGATCCTGGGGACGCCGCCGGCCCGTCTCGCCTGTGGACTCTCGCCGGCCGCTCGGCGAGCGGGGCTAGTGTGGCGCGGTGCTCGCCCGATCTGCCACCGCCCTGCTCGTCGTCCTCACGGTGCTCGCGACGGCCTCCTGCTCCGGCGGGGACGACGCGACGCCGACCGCGACGGGGTCCGTCAGCACGGCGACCGGTGCGGCACCCAGCCCGACCGAGAGCCTGCTGCCCAGCCCCACCGCCACCACGTCGACGGTGGGCGGCCTCGCCGCGGGCTTCCCCACCGATCTGGTCACCGTCCCGGAGGGCAGCGAGATCCTGGTGTCCACGGCCGAGACCGACGCCTCCACCGGGCTGCTGGACATCAGCCTGAACCTGCGCAGCGCGCTCGACACCGCCGATCTCGTGGCGGCGATCGGCGCCGGACTGATCGCCGCCGGGTTCACCGAGACGGTGGTCGACCCCAGCACCACCGGGCTCGCCGCCACCTCCACGTTCGTCCGGGGCGACGGCACCGAGCTGCTGACGCTCGGGGTGCTGGACGAGGACGGCGTGCGCACGATGACCCTGGGCGGGTCGGTCAGCGTCGGCAGCTGACCGGCCCTAGGCTCGCGACGTGAGCGCCGCCCCGACCCTCGTCGACCTCGAGGACCTCCGTGCCCGGGTCGACGCCCTGCTCGGCGAGCACCTGGACCGGATGGAGCCCGAGCTGCTCGCGGCGGGCGCCGGCGCCGCACCGCTCGGCGACGCGATCCGGCAGATGCTCCGCGGCGGCAAGCGGCTGCGCGCGGCGTTCTGCTACTGGTCCTGGCGCGCGCACGGCGGCGAGCCGGACGGCCCGGGCGCAGCGGCGGTGATCGGTGTCGGTGCCGCGCTCGAGCTGTTCCAGGCGGCCGCGCTGTTCCACGACGACGTGATGGACGACTCCGACACCCGCCGGGGCCTGCCGGCCGCGCACCGGGCGTTCGCCGCTCGGCACGCCGCCGCCCGGTGGTCCGGCGAGCCCGCCCGGTTCGGCGCGTCGGCCGCGATCCTGCTGGGCGACCTGGCCCTGGTCGCCAGCCAGCACGTGCTCGCGCGGTCGATCGCCGACCGGCCGACCGGCCGTCGTGCGCAGGCGCAGGCGCTGTTCGACCGGATGTGCGCCGAGGTCACCGTCGGCCAGTTCCTCGATCTGATGGCCCAGGTGCTGCCGTGGGGCGAGGACCCGGCCGCCGACGAGGCGCGCGCCCGCGAGGTGATCCGGGCCAAGTCCGCCCGCTACAGCGTGGAGCACCCGGTGCTGCTCGGGGCGGTCCTCGCCGGGGCCGACGCGGACGCGCTGGTCGCGGCGAGCGCGTTCGGGCTGCCGCTCGGCGAGGCGTTCCAGCTCCGCGACGACGTGCTCGGGGTGTTCGGCGACCCGACCACCACGGGCAAGCCGGCCGGCGACGACCTGCGCGAGGGCAAGCGCACGGTGCTGGTCGCCCGGGCGATGGCGGCCGCGTCGTGCACCGGTGACACCGAGCTGGCGGCGCACCTGCGTGCCGGGCTCGGCGACACCGCCCTGGACGAGGCGGCCTGCCGTGACCTGGCCGACCGGATCGCACGCTCCGGCGCGGTGGACGACGTGGAGGGCCTGATCGAGGTGCTGTCGCACCACGCGTTCGTCGCACTGGCGGCGGCGCAGCTCGTCGACGGGCCGCGGGACGTACTCGTGCGGCTCGGGCACCTCGCGGTCGACCGGCAGTCCTGACGCACGACCCGTCGCCGGCACCGGACGACGACGAGCGGCGCGGACGCGGCTGCTAGAGCGTCGCCTGCGCGCGCCGACGGACCTCGGTCTTGTGCCCGGCACGCAGCGCGTCGACCGGGCGGCCCGGCAGCGAGTCGTCGGCGGTGTGCAGCCAGACGATCGCCTCGGCGTCGGAGAAGCCGGAGTCGCCGAGGACGCTGAGCGTGCCCTGCAGCGAGGCCAGCACGGTGGCACGTCCGCCCTCGGCGAGCTCGTCGGCGACCGGGTTCGCCCCGTCGACCGGCACGAGGAAGGTCGCCGGGATCGAGAGCACCGGCGGCGTGCCACGGCGCACCCCGACCAGGCGGCGCTCCTTCAGCAGGCGACGAACCTTGCCGGCGTCGAGGCCGAGCTCCTCGGCCACGTCCGGAACGGTGAGCCAGGCGTCGACGAGGTCATCAGGGGCGGGCTGCGCAGTCACGGCCCCAACCCTACTGACCTACCGGCCGCCTCTCGCACCGCCCCGCCCGAGCCGTGCCGCAGCCTGCCTCGTCCACGGTGGCGGATGGTCCGTCCGGGCGCCGGAGCAGAGTGACGAGGGGCACAGAGCGGGCCCGCGGACGGGTGGGATCGCGCCTTCCCGCTGTTCTCCTGCGAGGTTGTGCATTACGGTCATTCCAGTCACACGAGTCACATGAGTCACTCACGTCACTCGCACCACACACCGTCGACACGTCCAGGGGTCACCATGACGCAGACCGCAGCCGCCCGTGCGGACCGTGCCACCACGCCGCCCGAGCAGCACCTCACCTCGCGGAGCACCGGCCCACGGGCCCGCCGCCTCGCGACCGGGACCGGCGCCACGCTCGCGCTCGCCGCGGTGGCGGTCACCGCGACCGCCGGCGGCGCGCAGGCCGACGAGGAGTACACAGTCCGCTCCGGCGACACCGTCAGCCACATCGCCGCGCGGTACGGCACCACCGTCGCCGCGGTGCGCAGCAGCAACGGGCTCGACTCGAACGCGTTCATCACCGAGGGCCAGCTCCTGACCATCCCGACCACGTCGGCGACCAGCAGCAGCACCACGGCGACGACCAGCAGCAGCACGCACACCGTCGCCTCCGGCGAGACCGTCTCGGCCATCGCCGCCAGCTACGGCACCACCGTCTCCGCGATCGTGTCGGCCAACGGCCTGGACTCCAGCGCCTTCATCCGCGCCGGCCAGACCCTGACCATCCCGGCCGCGTCGAGCACCAGCACCGCCAGCACGAGCACGGCCACCACGGCGACGACCAGCAGCAGCAGCACGCACACCGTCGCCTCCGGCGAGACCGTTTCGGCCATCGCCGCCAGCTACGGCACCACCGTCTCCGCGATCGTGTCGGCCAACGGCCTGGACTCCAGCGCCTTCATCCGCGCCGGCCAGACGCTCACCATCCCGGCCGCGTCGAGCACCAGCTCGACCAGCACCGCCAGCAGCACGACCACCACCAGCGGCCTGGTCGGCAGCACCTTCGCCGGGCGCACCTACTCCGCCACCGTGGTCGCCTCCGCGAACGAGAACAAGGCGACGCTGCTGTCGATGGACGTGCCGTCCACCAGCGAGATGCAGGCGAAGGTCGCCGCCACCGCGGTCGCGATGGGCGTCGACCCGGCGCTCGCGCAGGCGGTCGCGTACCAGGAGTCCGGCTTCGACCAGACCGCGGTCTCCCCCGCCAACGCGATCGGCACCATGCAGGTGATCCCGTCCGCCGGCGAGTGGGCGTCGCAGCTGGTCGGACGCGAGCTGAACCTGCTGGACCCGGACGACAACGTGGTGGCCGGGATCGCGATCCTGAGGTCCCTGCTGAACACCTCCTCCGACCTGTCCACCGCGATCGCGAGCTACTACCAGGGCGCGACCTCGGTGAAGAACAACGGCATGTACTCCGACACCCGTCGGTACGTCGCCAACGTCCAGACCCTCATGACGCGCTACTGAGCGCCCGGTTCCCTGTCCGACCCGGGTCACGCCCGTAGAATGCCCGCCGTGGGAGCCACCGTGACCGATCCGCTCGTGGGCCGCCTGGTCGACGGGCGGTACGAGGTCGTGCACCGCATCGCGCGCGGCGGCATGGCCACGGTGTACCTGGCCGTGGACCGCCGCCTGGACCGCGAGGTCGCGATCAAGATCATGCACCCGCACCTCGCCGAGGGGTCGGGCGGGTCCGACTTCGTCGCACGGTTCCGCCGGGAGGCGCGCGCGGCCGCCCGGCTGACGCACCCCGGGCTGGTCGGCGTGTACGACCAGGGCGTGGACGGCGAGACCTCCTACCTGACGATGGAGTACGTCGACGGCGTGAACCTGCGCCGCTACCTGGCCGAGCGCGGGTCGTTGACCGTCGGCGAGACGGTGCGCATCGCCGAGCAGGTGCTGGACGCGCTGGCCGCCGCGCACCGGGCCGGGCTGGTGCACCGGGACGTCAAGCCCGAGAACGTCCTGATGAGCGAGGACGGCCGGGTGAAGGTCACCGACTTCGGGCTGGCCCGCGCGGTCACCGAGGTCACCGCCACCACGACCGGCACGGTGTTCGGCACCGTGGCCTACCTGGCCCCCGAGCTGGTGGTCCGCGGGGAGAGCGACGCCCGTACCGACGTGTACGCCGCCGGCGTGCTGGTCTACGAGATGCTGACCGGCCGCCAGCCGTTCACCGGGGACACCGCGATCCAGATCGCGTTCCAGCACGTGAACTCGGACGTGCCGGCGCCGTCGGACGACGCGTCCTGGCTGCCGGTCGAGGTGGACGAGCTGGTCGGTGCGCTCGCCGCCCGCGACCCGCAGGACCGGCCCGCAGACGCCGCCGCCGCGCTCACGCTGCTGCGGCGCACCCGGGACACCCTCGACCCCGCCACGCTGGAGCGCCGCACCGACGTGCCGCCGTCGATCACGCTGCCCGCGGACACCGACGACGGCGACCGCGGCGCCGACGAGGCCGAGCCCGACGAGAGCCTGGCGCCCGACGAGCCGACGGACGACGCGACCACCCGGATCGCGGCGCTGCGCTCCGGCAGCACCGTCGCCCTGCCGATCGGACTGGTCGGAGCCGACGTCGTGGTGCCGGCCGCCGCACCGCAGGCCCCCGCACCGGGCCCGCACCGCCGCCGGCGGTGGATCGTGCTGACCGCGGCCGTGCTGGTGCTCGCGGCGCTCGGTGGCGCCGGCCGGTGGTACGTCACCACCGGCCCGGGTGCCTACACCACCGTGCCGACCGTCTCCGGTCTGACCCTGGACGACGCGCTCGCCGCGCTGGACGACGCCGGGCTGGACTCCGGCACGACGGACGGGTTCAGCGACGACGTGCCCGCCGGCTCCGTCGTGACCTCGGACCCGGGCGACGGCGAGCCGGTCCGCAAGGACGGCACCGTCCAGCTCACGGTCTCCGCCGGGCCGGACGTCGTGACCGTGCCGAGCGACCTGGTCGGGGCGATGCAGGACGTCGCGGCGTCGGCGATCACCGCCGCCGACCTCCAGGTGGTCGTCGCCGAGAGCGACGACTGGAGCGACACCGCCGCGACCGGCTCGGTGCTGGCCGTCACCGACTCCGACGGCGACGACGTGGCGGGCGGCGCGCAGATCAAGCGCGGCTCGACGCTCTACCTCACGCTGTCCGACGGACCCGAGCCGCTGACCGTGATGTCCGTGGTGGGCGCGACGCTCGACGACGCGACCGAGCAGCTGGAGGCCGCCGGGCTCCAGGTGGCCAGCGCCGAGGCGTACAGCGACACGGTGCCGGTGGGCTCCGTGATCTCGCAGGACCCGGCGGGCGGCAGCGCCGGGCACCGCACGGACACGATCACGCTGCAGGTGTCCAAGGGGCCGGAGATGGTGGACATCCCGGACATCCCGTACGGCTCGACCGTCGAGGACGCCACGGCCAAGCTGGAAGCGGCCGGGTTCACGGTCGTGACGGAGCACGCTCTCGCCTACTTCGGGCTGAACCGCGTGGTCGGGCACTCCCCCAGCACCGCCCAGGCGGCCAAGGGCTCGACGATCACGCTGACCGTCACCTGAGCCGGCGGGACGGCACCGTGCACCTGCGACCCTTCGCGCCGGCCGACGCCGCACCGCTGACCGCCCTGCTGCACCGCGCGTACGCCGAGCTCGGCGCCCGCGGGCTGAACTTCACCGCGGTCGACCAGGACGACGCCACGACCCTGCGCCGAGCGACCGGCGGCGCCTCCTGGGTGCTGGAGCGCGACGGCGTCCTGGCGGCGACGATCACCGTCTCGCTGCCCCCCGAGGCCGCGCTCCGCACGCTCACCGCCGAGGCGGCCGTGCCGAGGCGCGCGTGGCTCAACCAGCTCGCCGTCGACCCGGCGCACCGGGGACGGGGCCTCGCCCGCCGACTGCGCGACGTCGGCTACGCCTGGTGCCGCGAGCAGGGCTGCACCTCGATCGGGCTGGACACCGCGGAGCCCGCCGAGCACCTCGTCCGGCTCTACGGCGCGTGGGGGTTCGTGCCGGTCGACCAGGTCCGGTGGCCGGGCAAGCGCTACCGCAGCGTCGTCCTCGCGCGCGACGTCCCACCGGAGCCCTGACGACGGACGGCGCCCCGCGGGGGGTCCGCGGGGCGCCGTCCTGACGTGCTGTGGTCGGGGCGCTCAGCGCCGCAGCAGCTCCACGACCTGGAAGGCCAGCTCCAGCGACTGCTGGTGGTTCAGCCGGGGGTCGACCAGCGTCTCGTACCGCCGCGCCAGGCCCTCGTCGTCGATCTCCTCGGCGCCGCCCAGCACCTCGGTGACGTCGTCACCGGTGAGCTCGACGTGCAGCCCCCCGGGCACGGTGCCCAGCGCACGGTGCACCTCGAAGAAGCCGGCGACCTCGTCCACCACGTCGGAGAACCGGCGGGTCTTGTAGCCGCTGGCCGAGGTGATGCCGTTGCCGTGCATCGGGTCGCACACCCAGGTGACCGGGCGGCCGTCGGCGGTGACCTTCTCCACCAGCGCGGGCAGCCGGTCGCGGATCTGGCCGGCGCCCATCCGGGTGATGAAGGTGATCCGGCCGGGCTCGGCGGTCGGGTTGATCTTGTCGACCAGCCGAAGCGCGTCGTCCGCGGTGGAGGTCGGCCCGAGCTTGATGCCGATCGGGTTGTGGACCCGGGAGAAGTAGTCCACGTGCGCCCCGTCGAGCTGACGGGTGCGCTCGCCGATCCACAGGAAGTGCGCCGAGCAGTCGTACGGCAGCCCGGTGCGCGAGTCGATCCGGGTCAGCGGCCGCTCGTAGTCGAGCAGCAGCCCCTCGTGGCTGGAGTAGAAGTCGACCGTGCGCAGCGCGTCGAAGTCTGCCCCGCACGCCGCCATGAACCGGATGGCCCGGTCGATCTCGGCGGCGGTCTCCTCGTAGCGGGCGTAGGCCGGGTTGGCCATGAACCCGCGGTTCCACTCGTGCACCCGCAGCAGGGACGCGAAGCCCCCGGTGGTGAACGCCCGGATCAGGTTCAGGGTGGACGCGGACGTGTGGTACGCCTCGAGCAGCCGCTCCGGGTCCGGGGTGCGGGCCTCAGGGGTGAACTCGAAGCCGTTGATGATGTCGCCCCGGAACGCGGGCAGCGTGACGCCGTCGCGGGTCTCGTCCTGCGAGGAGCGCGGCTTGGCGTACTGGCCGGCCATCCGGCCCATCTTGATCACCGGCAGGCTGGCGCCGTAGGTGAGCACGACCGCCATCTGCAGGATCGTCATGATCTTGCCGCGGATGTTGTCCGCGGTGGCGTCCGCGAACGTCTCGGCGCAGTCACCGCCCTGCAGCAGGAACGCCTCGCCCCGGCCCGCCGCGGCGAGCTGGGCGCGCAGCGCGTCTGCCTCCCCGGCGAACACCAGCGGCGGCAGCCCGGCCAGCCGGTTTCCGACCCGGGCGAGCGCCGCCGGGTCCGGCCAGGCGGGCTGCTGGGTGACGGGCAGGTCCCGCCAGGTGTCGAGGCCCCGGACGACCTCCGGATCCGCCTCGACGCTCACTTGTGGCTCGCGGGGACCAGCGGCTGACCGATGTCCGCCAGGATCGCGCCGAACCAGGGCTGGGAGACGTCGAACGCCTTGCCACCGGCGATCCGCGGGAACGCGATGGCCTTGAGCCGGTCGCCGTCCTCCTCGTCGTGGCCGATCACACCGGCCTCGCCACGCAGGGCGCACTCGACGGCCAGGTCGGTCATCGACTTGATCAGGCGCAGGTCCTCGGCGTTCGCGGCCGCGGCACGGGAGTAGTAGCCCGACTTCTGCACCATGACCTTCTCGGCGCCGAGCTTCTCCGCGAACTGCTTGGCGAACCAGGCACCCGGGTTGATCGTGTCCAGCTTGACGTGGCCGAACGGGTCCCTGGGCACCTCGGCGCCGGAGGCCTCCAGCTGCTCGACGATCTCGTGCATGCCCGCACCCTCGGACAGGAAGATGTTCACGTTGCCCTGGGCGTCCATCACGGCCTTGAGGCGCTCGGCCTCGGCGTCGATGTCCAGGGCCAGCTCGGGCAGGAACACGGCGTGCACGTCCCAGCGCTCGCGCGTCAGGCCGAGGGCCGGGGCCCACTCCTGGGCGTCCAGCCAGGTGCGGTACGAGGCAGCGGCGGCGGCGGTCAGCCAACCGCAGTGCCGGCCCATCACCTCGTGCACGATCAGCATCCGCGGGCCGGACCGGTGCTCGCCGATCACGTGCGCGGCGAAGCCGGCGGCCTCCTCGGCAGCGGTCCAGGCGCCGAGCGACTGCTTGATCGGCACCACGTCGTTGTCGATCGTCTTCGGCAGGCCGACGACCGTCAGGCCGTAGCCGTTGTCCGCGAGGTAGGCGGCCAGGTCGGCCGCCGTGGTGTTGGTGTCGTCGCCACCGATGGTGTGCAGCACGTCGACACCGTCGGCCTTGAGCTGCTCGGCCGCGACCTGCAGCGGGTCCTGACCCTCGGCGACCAGGCCCCGCTTCACGCAGTCGGCCGCGTTGGTGAGCTTGACGCGCGAGTTGCCGATCGGCGAGCCGCCGAACCTGTGCAGCACGCCGGCCTGCGCGCGGGCCTCGGGGCCGATCACGATCTTGTCGCCGCGCAGGAGGCCGTAGTAGCCGTGCTCGTAGGCGATGATCTCGATCTCGGGGGCGATCTCGGTGTACCGCTCGATCAGGCCACCGACGGCCGAGGACAGGCACGGAGCGAAGCCACCCGCGGTCAGGAGCGCGACGCGACGAACCGACATGAGACACACCTCTCGTTCATCAGCACAGCTGGGCGTTGCGCCAGCCAGGACAGCACAGCCAGTGAAGGTCAGGCGTCCGGACGGGGCCCGGGCCCAAGGTCCGGGGTCGGTGCCGGTCGATCGGGTCGGCCCGCACCAGGGCACATCCTACGGAGTCGCCGGACCCTCGTCCGGCGGGACCGGAACCTGGACGTCGGGGACGGCGCGGCCACCCGGTGCGGTGGGCTCGGGGGCGGCCGGTCCGGCCGCGGCCGGGTGCCCGGTGGCGATCCGGGCCTTCTGGGTGGCGGCATAGATGTCGACGTACTCCTGCCCGGACAGGCTCATCAGGGAGTACATGATCTCGTCGGTGACCGAGCGCAGGATGAACCGGTCGTTCTCCATGCCCTGGTACCGGCTGAAGTCGAGCGGCTCGCCGATCACCACGCCGATCCGGCGCGGGTGCGGCAGCCGCTGGCCGAGGGGCTGGGCCTTCTCGGTGTCGATCATCGCGACCGGGATCACCGGCACGCCGGCCTCCAGCGCCAGCCGGGCGACACCGGTCTTGCCGCGGTACAGCCGCCCGTCGGGGCTGCGGGTGCCCTCGGGATAGATCCCGAACAGCCCGCCCTCCTCCAGCCAGCGCAGGCCCGTGCGCAGGGCGGCCTCGGACGCCTTGCCGCCGGAGCGGTCCACCGGGATGGTGCCGACGCCGCGCATGAAGCCCGCGATCAGCCGGCCCTTGAGGCCACCACCGGTGAAGTACTCGCTCTTGCCGATGAACACGATCTCGCGGTCCAGGACCAGCGGGAGGAAGAACGAGTCGACCACGGCGAGGTGGTTGCTGGCGAGGATCGCGCCCCCGCTGCTGGGCACGTTCTCGGCGCCCCGCACCCACGGGCGGAACAGCAGGTGCAGCAGCGGGCCGACGACGACCCGCTTCATGAACCAGTAGAACAACCTGACACCTCTCGCCCACGTCACCGCGGAGACTGAACGCTCCTCGGTCCGACCGACTCTAGAGTGCTCGCATGGCACCGCGTCCCGATCTGCCCGCCGACGGGTCCGACGACCACCCCGAGGAGCGGGCGGACGGACGGACCCCACCGGACGCGGGCCCGGTCAGCGACGAGCAGTGGGCCGCGATCGTCGCCGATCTGCGCGGCGACCTCGACCCGACCGGCACGGCCCGCGCGGACGACCCCGGCACGGCCGACGATCCGGCCGGCCAGGACCCGCGGACGACGCCCGGTCCCGCCGTAACCTACCCCGTCGCGCCGTGGGTCTCGCAGCGGCACGTCGTACGACCGGCCAGGCGACCGGGTGCGGAGGGTCAGGACGACCTGCCGTCGGAGCTCGCTGGCACGCTCAGCGGGCGGGACTGGGCGGGCAGCGACCAGTTCGACGAGGCCGAGCGCCGGATCGACGCCGAGGAGCACTTCGTCGCCGCGGACCCGGGTCCCGTGCTCGGCGGCGACCCGCTGCTCACGACCGCGTGGCTGGCCGTCGGCGGGCTGCCGCTGTTCTGGCTGGTGGTCGTCGTGGCGTGGCGGGACGCCCCGCACACCCTGCTGCTGGCCTCCGGCGCGGTGTTCCTGCTCGGCCTCGCGGTGCTGGTGTGGCGGATGCCGCACCACCGCGAGCCGTCGGACGAGGACGACGACGGCGCCGTCGTCTAGGACGGGCTGCGCTCCGCGCACGGGACGCCGGGGACGCCGAGCCGCCGAGGTCGGTGGGCCGGCCGGATCAGCGGCGAGCCAGGTCCGCCGCGCCGACGATCCCCGCGTCGTTGCCCATCGAGGCGAGCAGCACCGGGGCCTCGGGGCGGTGCCCGCGCGCCGACAGCTGCTCCAGGAACGCACGGCGGGCCGGCGCGAGCAGCAGATCGCCCGCGGCGCTCACCCCGCCGCCGATCACGACGACCGCCGGGTCCAGCAGCGCGGCCACCGACGCCGCGCCCTCGCCGATCCAGCGCCCGAGCTCGCCCAGCAGCTCGACGGCCAGCGGGTCACCCTCCTGGGCTGCCCGGGTGACCTGCGGACCGCTGAGGTCCTCGGCGTCGCCGCCCGCGAGCTCGAGCAGCCGGGTGCCGCGCTCCGGCTGGGTGATCAGCGCCGACTGCGCGTCGCGCACCAGGGCGCTGCCGGAGGCGTACTGCTCCCAGCAGCCCTCGTGCCCGCAGCCGCAGTAGTGACCACCGGGGACCACCCGCATGTGGCCGATCTCGGCGGCGACGCCCCAGGCGCCACGCACCAGGTTCCCGCCCACGACGACCGCGCCGCCGAGACCGGTGCCGATGGTGAGCATCAGCATGTCCTCGACGTCGCGGGCCGCGCCGAACCGGAACTCGGCCCAGCCGGCCGCGTTGGCGTCGTTCTCCACCACGATCGAGATGTCGGTGCCGAGGTCCTTCGCCACGATGTCGCGCAGCGGGTGCTCGCGCCAGGGCAGGTTCGGGGTGAACAGCACGGTGGACTGGTCGGCACCGATGAAGCCGGGGGCAGCCAGGCCGATCGCGCCGACCTCGTGCTGCTCGATCAGCTCGCGGCAGGCCTCGATCACGCCGCGGTCGACGCTGTCGGAGTCGCGGGGGTCGGTGTCACGCCGCGTCTTGGCGATGATCCGGCCGTCCTCGTCCACGACACCGGCGGCGATCTTGGTCCCGCCGATGTCCACACCGATGGCGTGCATGCTTCCCCGCTTCCGCGCGATGGTCCTGACCTGCACGTCGGGCGCCCCGGTTCCGGGACGCCGCGGCCGCGGGCTCCGGCGCACCGGCCGCGCGCGTGCGAGGACAACGCTAGCGTGTCCGGGCGCTGGTCCCTGAACGCGCTCCCACCACTGCGGCCTGCGGGCGGGCCGGCATCCGCGCGAGGTCTGCGGGCGCGGCCGGCCGTCAGGACCAACGTCCTGCGCCATGCCCGGATCCGGTCGCCGCAGCGGTCGGGGGCGATCAGCGCCGGTGGGCCGTGGGGCCGGTCAGAGCCGGCCGAGCCGTGCGATCAGGGTCGCGGACGGAAGCACCCGGGCGCCGGTCGCCTCCAGGTCCGCGCCGAGCGCACGATCGCTGGTCACCGCGACCACCACCCGTCCGCGCGGCTCGGCCCGCACCAGGCGGCGGATCAGGTCGTCCGCGATCTCGCCCCGAGCGAACAGCACCCGGACCCCGCGCGGCGCCGCCGGTGCCCGGGTCGACGTCGGACCGTCCTGGCCGTCGAAGCAGCAGGTCACCTCCGCACCCGTGCGACCCGCCAGGTTCGCCAGCCGCTCGGTGAGTCGGCGGCGCTGCTCGATCAGCGGCAGGTCGGGCCAGGCCAGCTTGGACACGTTGTAGCCGTCCACCACCAGGTGCGGGCGCGGCAGGGCCAGCAGGTCGTCCAGCAGCGCCGGGTCCTCGGCGGACCGGCCCCGGGACGTGCCCCGGGCCAGGCCCGCGCCTGGACCCGATCCGGCCGGCGGCACCACCAGATCGGCCGGCAGCCGGCCCGCGGGCGGCAGCGCGAGCTCGTCCCGCAGAGCGCTCCCCGCCTCCACCAGCGTGTCCAGCAGCAGCCGTACCCGCACCTGCGCCAGGTCGCGCAGCGCTGCGGCGTCCGCGCGGGCCGTGCGGACCAGCTCGTCCGCACGGCGACGGTCCTCGTCCGCGGCCGCGTGCACCCGGGCCGCCTCGGCATGCACCCGCTCTGCGGCCTCGGCGACCTCCGCGGCGTGCTCGGCCGCCCGGCGGGCCTCGGACCGCGCCCGGTCTGCGTCGGAGCGCAGCCGGCGGAGCTCCTTGCGCAGGGCGGCGGCCTCGGCCTCGGCGGCGTCCGCCCGGTCGGACTCGGCGGCGAGCCGGGCGGTCAGGCGGTGCACCGTGGCCGGGTCGGCGGAGCGGGGGAGGCCGCGGTCGGCGGGGACGCCGGTCGGGCGACGGGTGCGGGCAGGTGCTGCGGCACCGGTGCCGGCGCCGCCGGCGGCCTCGGATGCGGTGGCGCCGGAGGTGTCGGATGCTTCGGTGGACGGGGCGTCCGCGGCGCCTCGACCGGGTGCGGCGGGGACCGGGGTCGTCCCGGCACGGGCGGGCAGCAGCGCACCGAGCCGGTCCGACCAGCCGGCCGGGCGCAGCAGCACGGTCCCGACCGCGAGCGTCAGCCGATCGTCCGCGGCGTGCGGCCCCACGACGGCGCCCTCGTGCGGGTCGAGCACCTCGGCGGCGGCCTCGGGGTGCGCCAGCGCCCAGGCGCGCACCACCCGGGACCGGAACGCGGCGTCCTGCTCGATCGCCGACCACAGCGGCCCCGCCCCGGCCTCGGCCCGACGGCGCGGCGCGAACCGGCGCACCGCGGCCAGCGCGGCCGGCACCGCCGTCGGCTCCAGCGCGCCGAGCACCTCGGCGGACAGGTGCAGCACGGCGGCACGCACGTCGGCCGGGATCACGCCGGGCGCAGCGGGCCCGGTCGGCGTAGCGGGCACAGCGGCGGGATCGGCGGCGGCCATGCGGGCCACCCTACGGCGGTGCCCGGCGCCCGGCGCGAGCACGCGTCGGCGTCGCCGAGCACGGGTCGGCGGTGCGGGCGCGTGCTCCGGACGCCCCGCGACCGGCTGGCCGCGCGACGACCGACGTGCGTGTCGTACCCGGTCGTTAGCGTGCCCGTCATGCTTCCCCGGCCCCCGACCTCGCCTCGCGGCACGTCGATCGCGTCCGCGGCGCCTGCGGCACCGGCCACGACGGCGCCCGCCAGCACGACCGTGCCCGCCGGGGCGTCGACGGCGGCACGCAGGCCCGGCCCCGGTCTCGGTCCGGTCCTCGCCGCGGGACCGGATCCGGTGCACCCACCGGCTGGTCGACCGGTGCAGGTCACCCTGGACGACATCGGCACCCCGCTGCACGAGGTCACGTTCGTCGTGGTGGACCTGGAGACCACCGGCGGCTCCCCCACGTCCAGCGCGATCACCGAGATCGGTGCGGTCAAGGTGCGCGGCGGCGAGGTGCTGGGCGAGCTGGCGACCCTGGTGGACCCCGGCGGCCCGGTGCCCGCGGCGATCCAGGTGCTCACCGGCATCACCACGGCCATGGTGGTCGGCGCTCCCCGGATCGAGCAGGTGCTGCCGTCGTTCCTGGAGTTCGCCCGCGGAACGGTGCTGGTCGCGCACAACGCACCGTTCGACATCGGCTTCCTCAAGGCGGCCGCCGCCGCGACCGGTCATGCCTGGCCCGGCAACGCCGTCGTGGACACCGTGAAGCTGGCCCGCCGGGTCGTCGGCCGGGACGAGGCGCCGAACCACAAGCTCGGCACGCTGGCCGGGCTGTTCCACGCGACGGTCACCCCGGAGCACCGCGCGCTCGCCGACGCCCGGGCCACCGTCGACGTGCTGCACGCGCTGCTCGACCGGCTCGCGCCGCTCGGCGTCACCCACCTGGAGGACCTGGCCACCGCCGGCGACGCCGTGCCCGCCGACGTGCGCCGCAAGCGGCACCTCGCCGACGGGCTGCCGGACGCCCCCGGCGTCTACCTGTTCCGCGGTCCGCAGGACGAGGTGCTGTACGTCGGCACCTCGGGATCGCTGCGCAAGCGGGTGCTCACCTACTTCACCGCCGCCGAGAAGCGCGGCCGGATGCGTGAGATGGTGCGGATCGCGCAGGCCGTCACCCCGATCGTCTGCGCCACCGTGCTGGAGGCCCAGGTCCGCGAGCTCCGGCTGATCGCCGAGCACTCGCCGCGGTACAACCGGCGGTCCCGGTCGCCCGAGCGGATGCCCTGGGTCCGGCTGACCGAGGAGGCGCACCCCCGGCTCTCGGTCGTCCGCGAGGTGCGCGAGGGTGCGGCGCACATCGGCCCGTTCTCCTCCCGGTCCGCCGCGCAGCAGGCGGTCGAGGCGTTGCAGGACACCTTCGCGATCCGCCGGTGCGCCGCCCGGCTGCCCCTGGTCCCCGCCGACGGCGCCACCGCCTGCCACCTGGCGGAGATCGGCCGCTGCCCTGCCCCCTGCGTCCGACCCGAGGGGGCCGTCGAGCACGCGACGGTGGTGCACCGGGTGCGCACGGCGATGACCACGGACCCCGCCGAGGTGGTGGACGCCCAGGCCGCGCACCTGTCCCGGCTCGCCGCCGACGAGCGCTTCGAGGAGGCCGTCGGCGTGCGCGACCGGCTCGGCGCCTATCTGCGCGGGGCCGCCCGGGCGCAGCGGCTGAACCCGTTGGCCGGCTGCGCGGAGCTGGTCGCCGCGTGCCGCACCGAGGCCGGCGGCTGGGAGCTGGTCCTGGTCCGGTACGGCCGGCTGGCCGGCACCGCGCTCGTACCGCCGCGCACCGACCCGCAGCCCGCCATCGACTCGCTGCGCGCCACGGCCGAGCACGTTCCCGCGCCGGTGCCGCCCGCCCCCGCCGGGCACCCGGAGGAGGCCGACCTGGTGCTGACCTGGCTCGGCCGACCCGGGGTGCGGCTGGTCGAGGTCAGCGAGCCGTGGTCGATGCCGGTGCGATCCGCGCAGGCCCGCACCGACCCGGCGTCGGCGGTCGTGGCCGCCACCGGTGGTGCGCGCGGCGCGGTCCGCACCCGAGGCGGTCGCGACGCGGCATGATGGCGTCATGCTCACCGCCATCGTGCTCATCGAGACCGACGCCGCCCGCATCCCCGAGGTGGCCGCGCAGATCGCCGACCTGCCGGGGGTGAGCGAGGTCTACTCGGTCACCGGCGAGGTCGACCTGGTCGCGATGGTCCGGGTCCGCGAGCACGACGACCTGGCCGACGTCATCGCCGACCGGCTGAGCAAGGTCGAGGGCGTGGTCCGCACGCAGACGTACATCGCCTTCCGCACGTACTCCCAGCTCGACCTGGAGCAGGCCTTCTCGCTCGGCCTCGAGGACTGACGCTCGGGACCGGCCCTGCCCGGCAGCGGCGCGCCCGGTCAGGCAGCGGCGCGCCAGCGGTCCAGCACGGCTGCGGCACGCCCCTCGTCGACGCTCGCCCGCGCGTGCTCCAGGCCCGCACGCAGCCGGTCGACCAGGCTGCCGTCGCCGGCACCCGTACCGGGCAGGCTGCCCTCGGCGGACAGCGCCGCGGCGGCGTTCAGCAGCACGGTCTCGCGTGCCGGCACCCGATCGCCGGCGAGCACGGCCCGCGCGACCCCGGCGTTGAAGGCGGCGTCCGCACCGCGCAGGTCGGCGACGGTGATCGGCGCCAGCCCGAGGTCCACGACCGGGTCCAGCACGTGCGGGAGCACGTCGCCGCCGGTGACCTGCCAGACGTGCGCGGTCCCGGTCGGAGCGAGCTCGTCCAGGCCGTCGTCGCCGCGGAACACCAGCGCCTCGGTGCCCCGGGCCGCGAGCACCCCCGCGACCAGGGTGGCCATCCGGGGGTCGGCGACCCCGATCGCGGCGGCGGCCGGCTGCGCGGGGTTGGTCAGCGGGCCGAGGAAGTTGAAGGCGGTGGCGATGCCGAGCTCCTTGCGGGCCACGCCGGCGTGCCGCATGGACGGGTGGAACGTCTGGGCGAAGCAGAACGTGATGCCGACCTCGTCCACCAGCGCGGCGACCCGCTCCGGCTGCTGGTCCAGCCGGATGCCGAGGGCCTCCAGCACATCGGCGGACCCGGACGAGGAGGACGAGGCGCGGTTGCCGTGCTTGACCACCCGGACGCCGGTGCCGGCGATCACCAACGAGGCCATCGTGGAGATGTTCACGGTGTGCGCGCGGTCTCCGCCGGTGCCGACGATGTCGACCGTCCGGCCGGGCACCTCGAACCGCACGGCGTGCTCCAGCATGGTGTCGGCCAGCGCGGTGAGCTCGTCGACCGTCTCGCCCTTGGCGCGCAGCGCGACCAGGAACCCGGCGACGCGCACCGGCGAGGCGGCACCCTGCATGATCTCGCCCATCGCCCAGGCGGTCTGCGCACCGGTGAGGTCCTGCCCGGCGACCAGGGACGTCAGCAGGTCCGACCAGGTGGTGGACGCGTTCGGCACCGTCATGCGGCGGGGGTCCGGGACAGCAGCCCGGCGACGGCGGCGTGCAGCTCGATCGGGTCGAGCGGCTGGGAGACGACGGCGTCGGCGTCCGACCAGGCGGCCAGCCAGGCGTCCTGCGGCCGGCCGGTCAGCACCAGCACCGGCGGGCAGTCGTAGACCTCGTCCTTGACCTGGCGGGCCAGGCCCATCCCGCCGACCTTGGCCGTCTCGCCGTCGAAGATCAGCAGGTCGAACGGGCCCTTCTCGGCCAGCTGGAGGGCGACGGCCGCCGTGGCAGCCTCCGTCCAGGCGATGTCCGGGGTGCCCCGACCGAGCCGGCGCCCGACGCCGAGCCGCACCTGGGCACGGGTGTCGACGTCGTCGCTGTAGAGCAGGATGCGCGGACCCTGGGGCGCCTCACCGGCAGGGGTCTCGTCGGCACCGGGGGCTGGGCGGTCAGCAGACATGGTGGTCCTTCACTCGTCGCGGCGGGCACGTGGCGGTGGGGGTGAATCTGCGCGAGGCCCCCACGCCTCCCGGCAAGCATCTTGGCACGCCGGCCGACCAGCGGGCTCCCGGCGCCCCGCAGGTGGGCGTCGTACGGCCGATGAGGTGACGATGTGACAGAAGACTTCCTCAACACCTAGGACTTGAGACCCATGCGGAGTCGTTTTCGGCCATACTGACCAGCGTGACGACCGCAACGGCTGCACCGCCATCCGCTCCACGAGCGAGCGTGAACCGACCGAACCCCGTCTCGGTCGGCACCATCGTCTGGCTGGCCAGCGAGCTGATGTTCTTCGCCGGCCTGTTCGCGATGTACTTCACGCTGCGTTCCACGGTGCCGGACGAGTGGGCGGCGCAGACGCCGAAGCTCAACGTCACGTTCGCCGCGATCAACACCACGGTGCTGCTGCTGTCCTCGATCACCTGCCAGATGGGGGTGTGGGCCGCGGAGCGGTTCCAGCCGACCCGGTCCGGCTCGCTGCTCCGGGTCGACCGGTGGGGCATGAACGAGTGGATCACGCTCACCTATGTGATGGGCTCGGTGTTCATCGGCGGGCAGATCTTCGAGTACGCGCAGCTGGTGCACGAGGGCCTGACCATCTCGTCCAGCCCGTACGGCTCGGTGTTCTACCTGACCACCGGCTTCCACGGTCTGCACGTGATCGGTGGCCTGATCGCGTTCCTGTTCCTGCTGGGCCGTTCGTTCACCGCCGGGCGGTTCGGCCACCACGAGGCCACCACGGCCATCGTGACGTCCTACTACTGGCACTTCGTGGACGTGGTCTGGATCGCGCTGTTCGCGACCATCTACCTGATCCAGTAGCCGCTCGACCGCCCCGACCCCCCGACCGAACCCGAGACGAGGACTCCCGTGAAGGCACTCGCCGCCCGCAGGCATCACCGGCTCGCCCCGGTGCTGCTGCTCCTGCTGGCGCTCCTGGCGACCGGTGCGGTGTACGCCGTCGTGCAGCCCGCCAGCGCCGACGCCGCGACCGCAGCCGCGACCAGCGACGACATCTCCGCCGGCCAGAAGCTGTTCCAGGCCAACTGCGCGACCTGCCACGGCGCCTCGGCGGAGGGCACCGACGACGCGCCCTCGCTGATCGGCGTCGGCGCCGCCTCGGTGGACTTCCAGGTCGGCACCGGCCGGATGCCCGCGCAGATGTCCGGCACGCAGATCGAGGCCAAGGAGGTGCAGTTCGACGACGACCAGATCGCCCAGCTCGCGGCCTACGTCGCCTCGCTCGGCGCCGGTCCCTCGATCCCGACCGAGGAGCAGGTGGACGCCACCGAGGGCGACGCCGCGAACGGCATGGCGATCTTCCGGACGAACTGCGCGATGTGCCACAACGCCGTCGGTGCGGGCGGTGCGCTGTCCGAGGGCAAGTACGCGCCCTCGCTGCTGGACACCAGCGCCACGCACATCTACGAGGCCATGCTCACCGGGCCGCAGTCCATGCCCGTGTTCAACGACGCGAACATCACCCCCGAGGAGAAGCGGGACGTCATCGCCTACCTCGCCGAGCAGAGCGAGGGCTCACCCGGCGGCCTGACGCTCGGCTCGCTCGGACCGGTCAGCGAGGGCCTGTGGGCCTGGGTGATCGGGATCGGCCTGCTGATCGGTGCGGCGGTATGGATCGGGGCGAAGTCGTCATGAGCGCCTCCCACGACTCCCAGCGCACCGACGGCCGCGAGCTGACCGTCACGCACCCCGAGCCGAACGAGCTGCCCGCGCGGTTCGAGGACCCGGGCCACCCGGAGCACCGCCCGCGCCGCGGCGACACCGACCCGAAGGCCAACAAGCGCGCCGAGCGCCAGGTGGTCGTCCTGTTCAGCCTGTCGGTGATCGGCACCCTCGGCTTCCTGGTCGCGTTCTTCGCTCTCCCGACAGCCGAGACCGTCGCGGCGATGCGACGCACCAACCTCGTGCTGGGCCTCGGGCTGTTCGTCAGCCTGGCCGGCATCGGCCTGGCGGCCGTGCACTGGGCCAAGTCCCTGATGAACGATCAGGAGAAGTCCGAGGAGCGGCACCCGCAGCAGTCCGCCCCGGCCGTCCGGGTCGCCGCGGTCGAGGCGCTGCGCGAGGGCGCCAAGGACTCCGCGATCGGCCGGCGCGGCGTGCTCAAGGGCGCGATGATCGGCTCGCTGGCGCTGTTCCCGCTGGCGGTCGCCGTGCCGCTGATCGCGAACGTCGGCGAGGACTGGAACGTCTCGCTGTTCAAGAAGACGCTCTGGCGCAAGGGCACCCGGCTGACCATCGATCCGTCCGGCCGGCCGGTCAAGGCCAGCGACGTGACCATCGGCTCGGTGTTCCACATCATCCCCGAGGGCCTGGAGGACGCGGAGAACCCGCTGGACGAGAAGGCCAAGGCCATCGTGCTGCTGGTCCGGCTCGACCCCCGGGACCTCACCGAGGCCGACGACCGCAAGGGCTGGTCGTACGACGGCATCGTCGCCTACTCCAAGATCTGCACCCACGTCGGCTGCCCGGTGGCCCTGTACGAGCAGCAGACGCACCACCTGCTCTGCCCGTGCCACCAGTCCACGTTCGACGTGGCCGACGGCGCGAAGGTCGTGTTCGGCCCGGCCAAGCGGCCGCTGCCGCAGCTGCCGATCACGGTCGACGAGGAGGGCTACCTCGTCGCGCAGGACGGCTTCGCCGAACCGGTCGGCCCGAGCTTCTGGGAGCGCCTGACATGACCTCCGTCGACACCCCCTCCCGGGGCGCGAAGGCCGCTGCCGCCACGGCCGACTACCTCGACCAGCGGACCGGCATCGGCACCGCGGTCAAGGAGTTCGCCCGCAAGATCTTCCCGGACCACTGGTCGTTCCTGCTCGGCGAGATCGCGCTGTACTCCTTCGTGGTGCTGCTGATCTCCGGCACGTTCCTGACCATGTTCTTCGTGCCCTCGATGAACGAGGTCACCTACGACGGCCCGTGGGCGTCCATGCAGGGCGTACAGATGTCCGAGGCGTTCGCCTCGACCCTGCGGCTCTCGTTCGAGGTCCGTGGCGGCCTGCTGATGCGGCAGGTGCACCACTGGGCGGCCCTGATCTTCATGGCCTCGATCGTCACGCACATGATGCGGGTGTTCTTCACCGGGGCGTTCCGCAAGCCGCGCGAGGTCAACTGGGTGGTCGGCTTCACCCTGCTGATCCTCGGCCTGGCGGCGGGCTTCTCCGGCTACTCGCTGCCCGACGACGTGCTGTCCGGCAACGGCCTGCGGATCACCGACGGCGTGGTGCGGGCGATCCCGATCATCGGCTCGTACATGTCGTACTTCATCTTCGGCGGCGAGTTCCCCGGCACCGATCTGATCCCCCGGCTGTTCACGGTGCACGTGCTGCTGGTGCCCGGCATCATCCTGGCGCTGATCGGGCTGCACCTGTTCTTCGTGGTGCTGCACAAGCACACCCAGTACCCGGGATCGGGCCGCACCGACAAGAACGTGGTCGGCTACCCGCTCTTCCCGGTGTACGTGGCCAAGGCCGGCGGCTTCTTCTTCATCGTGTTCGCGGTGATCGCGCTGATGGCCGGCACCATGACGATCAACCCGGTGTGGAACTACGGGCCGTTCGACCCGTCACCGGTCTCGGCGGGCGCCCAGCCGGACTGGTACATGCTGTTCCTGGAGGGCTCGCTGCGCCTGATGCCCGGGCAGGCCGAGGTGGTGCTCGGGCAGTACACGCTCTCGCTGAACGTCCTGATCCCGGCCGTCGTGGTGCCCGGGATCCTGTTCACCCTGCTGGCCGGCTACCCGTTCATCGAGGCCCTGGCCACCGGTGACAGGCGCGAGCACCACGTGCTCGACCGCCCGCGCAACGCACCGTTCCGCACCGCGTTCGGCGTCTCGCTGCTCACGGCGTTCTTCGTCCTGGTGCTCGCCGGGTCGAACGACCTGATCGCGACGCACTTCCACCTCTCGATCAACGACATCACCTGGACGCTGCGGGTGCTGCTTTTCGTCGGACCGGCGGTCGCGTTCTGGATCACCAAGCGCATCTGCCTGGCGCTGCAGCGCAAGGACCGTGAGCTGGTGCTGCACGGGCACGAGACCGGCCGGATCGTCCGGTTCGCCAGCGGCGAGTACATCGAGGTGCACCAGCCGCTGGACGCGCACGAGCGGTGGCTGCGGGTGCAGCACGAGCCGCGCCGACCGATCGAGATCGCCCCCGCCGAGGACTCCCGCGGCGTGCGGCGCAAGGGCTACCAGCGCGACCGGATCCGCCGGCGGCTGTCCCAGGTGTTCTACGAGGACCGGGTGGAGCCGGTCACCCCGCGCGAGCTCGCGGCTGCCCAGGCGCACGGCGACCACGACCAGCTGCCCGCCACCGAGCACGCGGCCGCCCTGCCGGCAGCGCCCGGAGCAGCACACCGTCCGGAGGATGAGACACGCCCCTGACGTGCGGAATCATCTCGGCCGGGTGATCGTTGACCCAACGGGTGCGCACCGCAGGGGCAGTGGGCCCGCCCGGGTCCGCGCCGGTCAGCCGCCGGCACGGACCCGGACGATCCGTTCGCGGCCCGCGGTGCACCACCCACGCACGCACCACCCGCCCGCACCGCCGATACCCGGCGACGCACGGCGCGACGTGGTACGACAGTCGCAGGCGCCGACGCACGAGGTGCCTGCGGCGAACGAACGCCGTCGCGGCGACCCTGCCGCGACCCGAGTGCAGGAGAGGCACTGATGGCTGACTACACCCTTCCGGACCTGCCCTACGACTACGCGGCGCTCGAGCCGCACATCTCCGGCCGCATCATGGAGCTGCACCACGACAAGCACCACGCCACCTACGTGGCCGGTGCGAACGCGGCTCTCGCGAAGCTCGCGGAGGCGCGGGAGTCCGGCGACTTCGGTGCCGTGGGCGGCCTGGAGAAGAACCTCGCGTTCAACCTCGGCGGCCACGTGAACCACTCCGTGTTCTGGCAGAACCTCTCCCCCGAGGGCGGCGACAAGCCGGTCGGCGAGCTCGCCGCCGCGATCGACGAGCACTTCGGCTCGTTCGACAAGTTCCAGGCGCACTTCGCCGCCAACGCCCTGGCGATCCAGGGCTCCGGCTGGTCGATCCTCGCCTGGGACTCGATCGGCTCGAAGCTCGTGATCGTGCAGCTCTACGACCAGCAGGCCAACCTGGCGCTCGGCCTGGTGCCGATCGTGGTGCTGGACATGTGGGAGCACGCCTTCTACCTGGACTACGTCAACGTCAAGGCGGACTACGTCAAGGCGTGGTGGAACATCGTCAGCTGGGCCGACGCCGGCGCCCGCTTCGACCGCGCCCGCACCCAGACCGCGGGCCTGATCGTCCCGTCGCTCTGACGCTGCTCCGACGCACCGGACCCACCGAGGGCCGGTCACCCCGTACGCGGGTGGCCGGCCCTCGGCGCGTCCCGGACGCCGAGACGACGCCGACCGGGCAGAGCGGGACGAACCCGGACGACTCGCCGGGCCGTGGGCCGATGAGCCCGCGTACGACGACTCGGTCACCGACGTCGAGCTCGCGCACCGGGCGCTCTCCGACGGCACCCTCAGCGACGCCGAGGTCCAGGAGGGCCGCAATCTGATCGCCGAGTGCAGCGCGCGTACGACACGAACGAGATCCCGTGGCGGCCGTCGGACCAGGAGACCGTCACGACCTGCATGGTCGACCCGCTCGGCCTCGCCACGGACCGGTCCTGATGCGCCCGGGCCCGGCCTCGGTCCTCACCTTCGCCCTGCTCACCGCCCTGGCGGCCGGCACCGGCGCGGGAGCCGCCCTCACCGACCCCGGCATGCCGGAGGCGTTGACCGCCGGCTCACCGCTGACCG
The DNA here is from genome assembly GCA_036404115.1 of Cellulomonas sp. GTDB lineage: Bacteria > Actinomycetota > Actinomycetes > Actinomycetales > Cellulomonadaceae > Cellulomonas. The sequence goes on along the minus strand of DASWPG010000004.1, from coordinate 13,795 downwards.
AGGCGCCCGTCACGACCCGTGACCTCACCGATCGGCGCAGCCTCGCGCTGCGGGTCTCGACGGGCGAGGTCCGCACCGTGACGGTGCGTTCCGACGGACTTCTGACCGGCTCGTCGTGCACGAGCGGCGGGACGCTGGACAGCGGCACCTCGTCGTTCGCCCCGGACCGCACGGGTCTGCTCAGCCTCCACAGCGCCGAACCCCTGTGGCGGGACCTGTCGGTCGGCGACCGCGGCACGGACGTCACCGCGCTGCACGATGCCCTGCGGGCCCTGGGTCACGACGTCCCGACGGGTGACCGGGTGACGAGCGGGACGCTGCGGGCGTACCGCGCCGCGCTGGTCGCCGCTGGGCTGCGGGCGCCCGCTGCGGGCGACCCGCTGGACCACACACGCGTGGTCTGGCTGCCGGAGCCGTCGGTGATCGTCAGCCGGTGCGTCGCCGGCACCGGGACGGACGTGGCCGCGGGTGACGCGCTGGCCGAGCTGCCCACGGCCGTGCAGCAGGCGGTGCTGGTCACCGTCCCCACCGACGGTGCTCCCGGCGGACGACGCGGACGACGCACCGCCGGCGAGCGTGCGCACCGACCCGATCGGCGGCTGCGACGGATGAGGTCCCGGTGCACGTGATCCTGAACCGGCTCGGACACCGGTTCGGCGGGCAGCCGTTCCTGTTCCGTGACCTCTCCGTGACGCTGCTGCCCGAACGGGTGTACGCCCTGGTCGGTCCCTCCGGGTCCGGGAAGAGCACCCTGCTCTCGCTGCTCGCCGGGTGGCTCGACCCCACCGAGGGCACGGTGGCCCGCGACGGCGCAGACCAGGCGGGCTGGGTGCTCCAGAACCCGCACGGGGTCGCCCGGCGGACCGCGCTGGACCACGTGGTGCTGCCGCTGCTGGTGCAGGGCCTCCCCCGGCGCCGTGCTGAGCAGCAGGGGCGCGAGCTGCTCGGCACGTTCGGGCTCGACGGCGCCGCCGACCGGGAGTTCGCCACGCTGTCCGGCGGCGAGGCGCAGCGCCTGATGCTGGCGCGCGGGATCGCCGCCCGACCGGAGCTGTTCCTGGTGGACGAGCCGACCGCCCAGCTCGACGCACGCACCGCGGCCGACGTCAGCCGTACGCTCGGCGGTCTGGCCCGTGCCGGCACGATCGTGGTGGTCGCGACGCACGACGCGCAGACCCGTGCCGCCTGCACCGACACGATCGACCTCGCCCTTCCCCCGGTCGACGCGTGAGGTGGCTGCCCGGCGAGGCGGCCCGCGACGTGCGCTCCGGCACGGCCCACGTGCTGCGGTACGCGCTCGCGCTGGTGGTCGGTGGCGCGGTGGCGGTGGACGTCGCCACGGTGGACGCGCTGCTGGCCCGGGACGCCGAGTTCCGGGACGCCGGTGCCGCGGTGCTGGCGGTGGAGGACGAGCAGGGCAGCGCCGGGGTGCTGCTCTCGCAGGACGCCGCCGACGCGCTCGGCCGCGGGCCGGGCGACCTGGTGGTGCTCAGCGGTGCGACCACGACGGTCCGTGGGGTGTACCCGTGGCCGGACGACGGCCGACGCTCCGGGTACGGCTACGCGGCTCGGGAGCCCGGCGACCGGGCGGAGCCGTACGACACCCTGCTGGGTGGACGCGTACCCGGTGCCGTCCGGCCTGGCGGCGCTCGCCCGGCTCGCGGTGCTGCCGTCGGGTGGCGACCAGGTGACGCCCATGGTCATCTCGCAGCTCAACACCAGCCTGGGCGCCGCACTGGACGGCGAGCAGCTGCACGCTGGGCGGGTGACCCGGCACGCGGTGTGGGCGGCGCTCGTCGCGGCGACCGCCATCGTGCTGATCGTGCGCGGAACCGGGGAGGATGCCGCGGCCCTGACCTCGGTAGAGATGCACGCAGGGGTGCCGGGCCTGCTGGCTGCCCTGCTCGGTGGGCAGGTCGCGGTGGCGCTCACCCGCGAGGCGCACCTGTTCCGCTACGTCCGCACCCGGTAGCGCGGGCCGCGCGGAGCCGCGCAGTACGGCTCAGTGCGCGTGCTGCCCGCGGGAGAACTCGAACACCCAGCCGACCAGGCCGATCACGCCGAGCGCCACGCCGATGTACATCAGCCACCAGCCGATGGCCAGCCCGGTGAACACCACCGCGCCGGCCAGGGCGATCACGAACGGCCACCAGCTCCACGGGCTGAACACGCCCTGGTCACCGGCGCCCTCCTCGATCAGTGCCTCCGGGTCGTCCTCCGGCCGGGGGTCGATCCGCCGGGCCACCAGCGCGAGGTAGCCGCCGATCATGCCGACCAGGCCGCCGACCAGCGGGATGCCCACGGTGCCGACCGGCTCGCCGCCGCTCCACCAGGCGTAGACCAGCCCGATCGGGATGAAGAACAGGATGCCGCCGAGCAGCAGGAACGGTTCGACCTTCATCGCAGGCCGAGGGCCAGCGGCGTCCGGCCGCGAGGTGTCGGTGCTCATCGTCCGTGCTCCTCGTCCGCACCGGAGCGGTCGATGGGGTCGTCACCAGCCCCGTCGTCGTCCGGCTGATCGTCGGGCCGGTCCACCACCAGGGTCGTGGTGGACTGCTGCTGCGCGGCGCCCTCGTGCTCGACGCGGTCCTGCGCGACCCGCTGCTCGCCGGTGCGCTCGGCCTCCCAGTCGAGCAGACCGGGGTCGGGCTCGACGTGGTCCATCGCGGCGACCTCGGGGTGGTGCAGGTCGAAGGCCGGCCGCTCGGAGCGGATCCGCGGCAGCGAGACGAAGTTGTGCCGCGGCGGCGGGCAGGACGTGGCCCACTCCAGCGAGGCGCCGTAGCCCCACGGGTCGTCGACGGTCACCTTGGGGGCGGTGCGCCAGGTCTTGTAGACGTTCCACAGGAACGGCAGCGTGGCGATCGCCAGGATCATCGACCCGATGGTGGACACCTGGTTCAGCCAGGTGAACCCGTCCTCCGGGGAGTAGTCGGCGTACCGCCGCGGCATGCCGATCACGCCGAGCCAGTGCTGCACCAGGAAAGTGGTGTGGAAGCCGATGAAAGTCAACCAGAAGTGCACCTTGCCGAGCCGCTCGTCCAGCATCCGCCCGGTGAACTTCGGCCACCAGAAGTACAGGCCGCCGAACATCATGAACACCACGGTGCCGAACACGACGTAGTGGAAGTGCGCGACCACGAAGTAGGTGTCCGAGACCTGGAAGTCGAGCACCGGGCTGGACAGGATGACTCCGGTCAGCCCGCCGAACAGGAACGTGGTGAGGAACCCGATCGTCCAGAGCATCGGTGTCTCGAACGTGAGCTTGCCGCGCCACATCGTGCCGATCCAGTTGAAGAACTTCACGCCGGTCGGCACCGCGATCAGCATGGTCATCAGCGAGAAGAACGGCAGCAGCACCGCACCGGTCACGTACATGTGGTGCGCCCACACGGTCACGGACAGCGCGGCGATGGCGATCGTGGCGTAGACCAGGCCCTTGTAGCCGAAGATCGGCTTGCGGCTGAACACCGGCAGGATCTCGCTGGCGATGCCGAAGAACGGCAGCGCGATGATGTACACCTCGGGATGCCCGAAGAACCAGAACAGGTGCTGCCAGAGGATGGCGCCGCCGTTCTCCGGGTTGAACACCTGCGCGCCGAGCCGGCGATCCGCCCCGAGGGCGAACAGCGCGGCGGCCAGCGGCGGGAACGCCATCAGCACCAGCAGGCTGGTGATCAGGGTGTTCCAGGTGAAGATCGGCATCCGGAACATCGTCATGCCGGGCGCGCGCATGGTGATGATCGTCGTGATGAAGTTGACCGCGCCGAGGATGGTGCCGAACCCGGTCAGCGCGAGGCCGAACACCCACAGGTCGCCACCGGCGCCCGGCGAGTAGACGCTGTTGGACAGCGGCGCGTACGCGAACCAGCCGAACGACGCGGCGCCCTGCGGGGTGAGGAACCCGGCCGCGGCGATCAGCCCGCCGAACAGGTACAGCCAGTAGGAGAACGCGTTCAGCCGCGGGAAAGCGACGTCGGGGGCGCCGATCTGCAGCGGCATGATGATGTTCGCGAAGGCGGAGAACAGCGGGGTCGCGAACAGCAGGAGCATGATCGTGCCGTGCATCGTAAAGAGCTGGTTGTACTGCTCCTTGCTCTGCACCACCTGGATGCCGGGCTCGAACAGCTCGGCGCGGATCAGCAGGGCCAGGATGCCGCCGACCGCGAACCAGATGAACGCCGTGATCAGGTACATGTACCCGATCGTCTTGTGGTCGGTCGAGGTGACCCACTTCACGACGGTCCGGCCGAGCGTCTGACGACGCGGGCTGAGCCCCGGCACGATCTCCACGGCCTCGGCCATCAGTTCTCCTCAGCGGTGTCGGACAGGTCGGAGCTGGTGTCCTGCAGGCGGCTGTACTCGAGGCCGAGCTGCCCCTCCTGCCCGGCGGCCCGCAGCTCCTCGATGTGCGCGTCGTACTCCTCGCGCGAGACGACCTTGACGTTGAACAGCATCGACGAGTGCTCCTCGCCGCACAGCTCGGCGCACTTGCCGACGTACTCGCCCTCGACCTCCGGGGTGACCTGGAAGGTGTTGGTGCGCCCCGGGATCATGTCCTTCTTGTACAGGAAGGCCGGCACCCAGAACGAGTGGATGACGTCCCGGGAGTCGAGCACGAACTCCACCGTCTCGCCGACCGGCAGGTACAGGGTGGGCTGCTCGGCGAGCTCGCCGCTGGTGCCGATGTCCTGGGCCTGCTCACCGGAGTCGTACACGTCGTCGTCGACGTAGTTGAAGTCCCAGCTCCACTGCTTGCCGATCACCTGCACGGTGAGGTCCGGCTCGGCGGTGGTGTCCTCGATCACGGTCATGTCCCGCGCGGTGAAGTAGAACAGCACCCCGACCATGATGATCGGCAGGATGACGTACATGATCTCCAGCGGCACGTGGTACCGGAGCTGCACCGGGAGCTGGTCGTCGTCCTTGCGCTTCCGGTAGGCCGCGACGCACCACAGGATCAGGCCCCAGGTGATCACGCCGACCACCAGCGCGGCGATCCAGGAGCCGACCCAGAGGTTGGTGATCCGGCCGGTCTGGTCCGTCACCTCGGCGTCGGAGCTGCCGGGCAGCCAGCCGCGCTGCGCCTCGGACGAGCAACCGGCGAGGGCGAGCGCCACGACGGTCACCAGTCCCACGACGGCGAGCCGGGTCCGCCTCGGGCTGCGGGGGGTCTGCGAGCGCACCGGGGGCCTTCCGCTTCGGTCCCCGTCGTCCGCGACGCCCACGGGCGCACATCGTCCGGCAGGGAGGTCACCTAGGACCTTTGTCCTTGATCTCGTGCAGCGTAGCGCGCCGAAGGCCCCGTCGTGGCCGGACAGGTGCGTTTTGCGGCAACGAGATGACGACGTGTCATCTGGATTCACCCGGCAGGCGGCTGCGGGGGCTGCGGGGGCGCGCCGGCGCACCACGGAGGCCCGACGACGGAGCAGGCACGGACCGGTGCACCGCGAACGGCTACCGTGCTCGGCGTGGACGCCACCGCCCCGACCTCTCCGTCGACCATGCCCGGCGGCCGGGTGCTGCTCGACGCCGCCGGCCACGCCCCCGTGCTCCCCGCCGCGCGCGAGGCGTTCCTGGCCGCGCTGGACGAGGGCTGGGCGGACCCGCGCCGGCTGCACTCCGAGGGCCGACGCGCCCGGCTGCTGCTGGACGGTGCCCGCGAGGCGCTCGCCGCGGTGCTCGGCGCCCGCACCGAGGAGGTCGACCTCGCCCCGTCGCTGACCGCTGCGCTGCACGGCGCGGTCCGGACCGTCGCGCGCGGCCGGCGCCGCACCGGCGGCACGGTGGTGGTCGGCGCGGTCGAGCGGATGGCGGTGCTGGACGCCACCGACCTGGTCGTGGCGGAGCACTCGGCCGGGGACGGCGCAGCACGCCGGATCACCGTGCCCGTGGACGCGGAGGGCCGGGTGGACGTCGAGGCGATGGTCGCCGCCCTCGCCGCGCCCGGCGTGGCCCTCGTGGCGCTGCAGCACGCGAACGGCGAGATCGGCACCCTGCAGCCGGTGACCGCCGTGCACGAGGCCGCCCGCCGTGCCGGGGTGCCGCTGCTGGTGGACGCGGGCTCCTCCCTCGGCCACACGCCGATCGGCCCGGACTGGGACGTGCTCGCGGTGGACCCGGCCGACCTCGGCGCGGTGCCCGGCGTGGCGGTGCTGGCCACCCGGGCCGCCGTGCGTCGTTCCCCGGTCGGCCCCCCGGACGAGGACCGCTGGTTCCCGGGCGGCGTCTCGGTGCCCGCCGCGCTGGCCGCCGCCGTCGCCGCGCAGCTCGCGCACGCCCGGGTCGCCGCCGGCGGGACCGACCCGCGCACCGCTCTGATCGACCGGGTGCGTACCCGCGTCACCGCCGAGGTCGCCGCGGTCGACGTCGCGGGCCCGGTCACCGACCGGCTGCCGCACGTGCTGACGTTCTCCTGCCTGTACGTCGACGGAGAGGCGATCGTCACCGAGCTGGACCGGCGCGGCTTCGCGGTCGCCTCCGGCTCGGCCTGCACCTCGGCGACCGACCAGCCCAGCCACGTGCTCGCCGCCACCGGTCGGCTCAGCCAGGGCAACGTGCGGCTGACCCTGCCGGTCGGTACCGCGGCGCCGGACGTCGAACTCTTCTGCGACGTGCTGCCTGCCGTCGTCGGCGCCATCCGCGACCGCGCCGGCGTGCACGACCTCTGAGCCTGCGCACCGCCCCGGCCCCACCCACCCGGAGAGCCCGGGACCGTGGCGGTCCCGGGCTCTCCGGGTGGTTCAGGGGCCGGTGCGCAGGGTCGCCGGTGGTGCGAGAGGCGTCAGCTGAACGAACCGCCGCAGGCGCAGGAGCTGCCGGCGTTCGGGTTGTCGATCGTGAAGCCCTGCTTCTCGATGGTGTCGGCGAAGTCGATCGTCGCGCCGTCGAGGTAGGGCACGCTCATCCGGTCCACGACGACCTCGACGCCGTCGAAGTCGCGCAGCGCGTCGCCGTCGAGCACGCGCTCGTCGAAGTAGAGCTGGTAGATCAGGCCCGAGCACCCGCCGGGCTGCACCGCGATGCGCAGGCGCAGGTCGTCCCGACCTTCCTGCTCGAGCAGGCTGCGCACCTTGTCGGCCGCGACGTCGGTGAGGGCGACTCCGTGCGTCGCGGTCTCGGTGGTCTCGCTCATGGTCTCTCCTGACGGTGTCTCGCATCTGGTCGCGGCGCGCGCTGAGAGCGTGGGCCGCCGGCGGTCACATCGAGCACAACCGGGCTCCTGCGTGATCTGTTCCCGATCGTACGCCCGCGACGGGCCGGGCCCCACGGGGACACAGCGGGACGGCGCGCGCAGCGAGCCGCACCGGGGCACGGGGCGCGGTAGGGCGGGGTGGCAGGGCGGCGCGGCCGGCCCCGCCGGTGCTCGGCGGCTCACGAGCGCAGCGGCTCACGAGCTCAGCGCGACCAGGTCTGCGCGATCCGCGGCACCCGGGCCCGCAGCGCCGCCGCCGGATCGGCCCGCCAGGCGTCCTCGTCCGTCTCGCGCTCCACCACGGCGAAGCCGGCCGCGATCCCCGCCGCACCCCAGTCCCGCCGTCCGATGCGCAGCCGAGCCGCCAGCGCCACCGCGGGCACCCCGACCGGCAGCGCCGCCGCGGCCACCGCACCGACCACCCCGGAGTCCACCGCAGCCCCGTCCAGCACCCCCACGCCGGTCACCACGACGTCGGCCGCGGCCACCCGCTCGGTCAGGCCCACGGCGTCGGCCACCCAGGCACCGCCCTCGACCAGCCGCGCACCGAGCAGCCCCAGGGCGAACGCCGCCCCGCCGCCGGCCCCCGACCCCGGCGCGAGCGCCGCACGGGAGGTCGCGGACCGGGCGCCACGGCCGCGCTCGGACGTCGGCAGGTCATCGCGCAGCAGGTCGGCCCGGACCGGTCCGCCGGCCACGGTGGCCGCGGTCTGCGCGAACCGTGCGAGCACGCCCTCCAGCCGCTGGGCGGCCGCCTCGTCCACCCGGCCGGAGGTGCCGAGGTCGGCGCTGATCCCGTTCAGCCCGACCAGCGGCAGGTCGTGGCCGTGCAGCACCACCAGGTCCCGGCCGGCCAGCGCGGCGCGCAGCCCGGCGAGCGCCGCCAGGTCCTCGACCGTCAGCAGCCCCGCCGCCGCCGGACCACCACGGGCGGGCTCCGGTGCCGCCCCGAGCGCGGCCAGCATCCCGGCACCGCCGTCGTGCGCCACGGTGCGGCGTGCGCCCAGCCCCACCACGACCCGGCCGGCCCCGGTGCCCAGCGCCGCCGCGACCAGCGTGCCGAGGCCCGTCGAGGTGGTCCGTGCCGGGTCCACCGCCGCGCCGTCCGCCGCACCGAGCGCCAGGGCCGCGTCCACGTAGGCGGTCCGCGCGCCCGACTCCTCGGCGACCACCAGCACCGCGCCCGGCACCACGGCACCGCAGGCGTCCGTCGTGGTCACGGCGAGCAGCTCACCGCCGCGCGCCGACCGCAGCACGTCGAGCAGGCCCGGACCGCCGTCGGAGAGCGGCAGCAGGTCCAGGGTGTCGTCCGGCGCGGTCCGCGCCCAGCCGTCGGCCACCGCCGCCGCGGCCTCCGGCGCCGTCAGCGCGGGCCACGGGTCGGGGGTCGCCGCTCGCACGACGGCGGCCGGGCCGGTGTCCGGCGGGACGTCGAACCGGCCGGGGGCGATCAGCACGCGCACGTCCGCGATCCTGCCACCTGCGAGCCCGCCCCCGGTTCCGGCCATCCACTGCTGCCTCGACGGCGGCTGTGCGATGATCCTCGACGTGAGCCTGCTCGACATCCCGACCACGTTCGCCGAACCGCTCCCCTCCGCCCTGCTCCTGCTGGGGCGCGGGGTGGACCTCGACTCGGAACGCGGAGTGGAGTGCGTCGGGGCGCTGCCAGCCGCCAGCGCCCCCGATCTGGTGGAGCGTGCCCGGGTGGCCCGGGCCGCGCTGGGCGAGCGCGCCTTCGTGCTCGGCCACCACTACCAGCGCGACGAGGTGATCGACTTCGCCGACGTCACCGGCGACTCGTTCAAGCTCGCCCGCGAGGCGGCGGCCCGCCCGGAGGCCGAGTTCATCCTGTTCTGCGGCGTGCACTTCATGGCCGAGTCCGCCGACATCCTCACCTCGGACGCCCAGCAGGTCGTGCTGCCGGACATGGCCGCCGGCTGCTCGATGGCCGACATGGCCGCGATCGACCAGGTGCAGGACGCCTGGGACGTGCTGACCGAGCTGGGCATCGCCGAGCACACCGTCCCGGTGACCTACATGAACTCCACCGCCGCGATCAAGGCCTTCACCGGCCGGCACGGCGGCACCGTGTGCACCTCCTCGAACGCGCACGTCGCGCTGCGCTGGGCGTTCGACCAGGTCGGCGGCGTGGACGGCACCGGCAAGGTGCTGTTCATGCCGGACCAGCACCTGGGCCGCAACACCGCGGTGCTGGAGCTCGGCATCCCGCTGGACGCCTGCGTGGTCTACGACCCCCGCAAGCCGAACGGCGGCCTGACCACGCAGCAGCTCGCGGACGCGCGGATGATCCTGTGGCGCGGGCACTGCTCGGTGCACGGCCGGTTCTCCGCGCAGAACCTGACCGACGCCCGCGCAGCCGTGCCGGACGTGACCGTGCTCGTCCACCCGGAGTGCCGGCACGAGGTCGTCACCGGCGCCGACCTGGTCGGGTCGACCGAGTACATCATCAAGGCGCTCGATGCCGCCGAGCCGGGCTCCGCATGGGCGATCGGCACCGAGCTCAACCTGGTCCGCCGGCTCGCCGCCGCGCACCCGGACAAGCGGATCAGCTACCTGGACTCCACGGTGTGCTTCTGCTCGACCATGAACCGGATCGACCTGCCGCACCTGGTCTGGGCGATGGAGTCGCTGGTCGACGGCCGGATGGTCAACCGGATCGTGGTGGACGCCGACGACGCGCACTGGGCCCGGGCAGCCCTGGACCAGATGCTGGCGCTGCCGGGCTACTGAGGCAGCGCCGGGCCCCGCGACCGGCCGGTGCCCGCCGCGGGGACGACCGGCATCCCGACGACCAGTGCAGCACGGAGGCACGATGACCACCGGCAAGGGGTTGCGGATCGGCCTCGTCGTGTTCGACGACGCCGAAGAGCTGGACGTGGTCGGCCCGTTCGACGTGCTGACCGCGTGGGCCGCGCAGTCGGCGCTGCACCCCGAGGTGGTGACGTTCTCCCGCGACGGTGCCGGCGTCCGCTGCGCCAAGGGCCTGCGGCTGCTGCCGGACACCTCGCGGGACGAGGTCGGCCCGCTGCACGTCCTGGTGCACCCGGGCGGTCAGGGCACCCGGCGCCTGGCGCGCGACCCCGAGCACCTGGCCTGGGTCCGCGCCACCCGCGAGACCACCCCGCTGATGACCTCGGTGTGCACCGGCGCGCTGGTCTACGCCGCGGCGGGGCTGCTCGGTGGACGCCCCGCGACGACGCACTGGGCCGCGGTCGACGAGCTGGTGCAGCTGGACCCGAGCGTGCTGGTCGACACCGAGGCGCGCTACGTGGACGACGGCGACGTCGTAACGTCCGCCGGGGTGTCGGCCGGGATCGACATGGCCCTGCACCTGGTCGCCCGCCTGGAGTCCGTCGACGTCGCCCGCCAGGTCCGCCGACACATCCAGTACGACCCCGCACCCCCCGTCTGACCCCCGCCCCCGCACCCCCCGCGCACGCTCCCCACGTCGAGCGGGCGCTCCCTGTCGCCGATCGTCCGGATTGTCCGGCAGGAGCTGCCCGCTCGACGGATGGACGGGTGCGCGGGGTGGCTGGGTGGCGGGGTCAGGCGAGGCGGGAGAGGAGGAGCGCCTCGGCGAGGACGACGCGCTCGAGCTCGCCCAGGTGGACGGACTCGTTCGCGCCGTGCGCGCGGGAGTCCGGGTCTTCGACGCCGGTGACCAGGATCGCCGCGTCCGGGTAGACCGCCAGCAGGTCGGCGATGAACGGGATCGAGCCGCCGATGCCGATGTCCACCGGCTCGGTGCCCCAGGCGTCCGCGAACGCCCGCCGCGCGGCCTGCATCGCCACCGAGTCGTCGGGCGCCCGGAAGGGCTTGCCCAGCTCGCCGTCGGTCACCGTGACCCGCGCGCCGAACGGGGCGTGCTCCTCCAGGTGGCGGCGCAGCGCGGCCAGCGCCCGGGCCGGGTCCTCGCCGGGAGCGACCCGCATCGACAGCTTGGCGGTGGCCTTCGGCGCGATCGTGTTCGAGGCGGTGGCGACCCGCGGCGCGTCCAGGCCGATCACGGCGATCGCCGGGCGGGTCCACATCCGGGCGGTCAGCGGGCCGGTGCCGGCGAGCGTCACGCCGTCCAGCACGCTCGCGTCGGCGCGCAGCTCGGCCTCCACGTAGTCCACCGCCGGGTCCGGAGCGGTGGCCAGCCCGGCGACCGCGACGTCACCGGCCTCGTCGTGCAGGGTCGCGATCAGCCGGGACAGCAGCGTCACCGCGTCCAGCACCGGGCCGCCGAACATGCCGGAGTGCACCGCGTGGTCCAGCACCGCGACCTCGACCTCCAGGTCGACCAGGCCGCGCAGCGAGGTGGTCAGGCCGGGCACGCCGACCTTCCAGTTCGAGGAGTCCGCGACCACGATCACGTCGGCGGCCAGCAGGTCCGAGTAGGTGTGCAGGAACCGGGTGAAGGACGGCGAGCCGACCTCCTCCTCCCCCTCGACGAACACCGTGACGCCGACGCCGAGCTCGTCGCCGAGCACCCGCAGCGCGCCGACGTGGGCGACCACGCCGGCCTTGTCGTCGGCGGCGCCGCGGCCGAACAGCCGACCGTCCCGCTCCACCGGGTCGAACGGGTCGGTGCCCCAGTCGTCGGCGCTGCCCGGGGGCTGCACGTCGTGATGCGCGTACAGCAGCACCGTCGGGGCACCGGCCGGCCCGGGACGCCGCGCGACGACGGCGGGCGCGCCGGGCGCGCCGTCCGGGCGGTCCGCGCGCAGCACCTGCACCTCGGGCAGCCCGGCGTCGCGCAGCAGAGCGGCCACGGCGGAGGCGCTCGCCTCGACGTGCGCCTGGTCGAAGTCGGCGTTCGACACGCTCGGGACCCGGACCAGCGCCTCCAGATCGGCGCGGATCCCGGCGAACGCCCGGTGCACGCGTCCGCGCAGGTCCTCGACGTCGACGGGCTGGGCAGGTGCGTGGTCTCCGGGCTCGGTCACGGAGCACCACGCTACTCGACTAGGCTGGACCGGTGGTCGGACGGAACAAGGACAGCGCCAGCGCGGGTGACACCCCGCTCACCGAGGACACCCCCGGCATCGTCGAGCTGCCCGGAGGCAAGGGTCACGCGACCCCGAAGCGGAAGGTCGCGGAGGCGGCGAACCGCCGACCGCTGGTCCCCGCCGACCGCAAGGCCGCCGGCAAGGAGGCGCGCGCGGCCCAGCGGGTCGAGCGCGACCGGCAGTACGCGGCGATGCAGACCGGCGAGGAGCGCTACCTGCCGGCGAAGGACAAGGGCCCGGTCCGCCGGTACGTCCGCAGCTACGTGGACGCCCGGTGGAGCCTCGGCGAGCTGTTCCTGCCGATCGCGATCGTGATGCTGATCGCCAACATGGTGCTGTCCTCCGCGAGCCCCGGCCTGGCGTTCCTCGGCCTGGTCGTGCTGTACGTGTTCATCCTCGCGATGGTCGTCGACGTGTTCATCATGTGGCGCCGGCTGCGCAAGCGGCTGGTCGCCAAGTTCGGCGTGGACAAGATCGTGCGCGGCACGATGATGTACGCGATCACGCGCGTGTTCCAGATCCGTCGAGCCCGGCTGCCGAAGCCGCAGGTCAAGCACGGCGAGTGGCCGGAGTGACCCGGGCCTGACCGCGGGGCTCCCCCGCCCGGCGCGGGTCGGCGGCATCCTGTGCGGTTGCCTAGGGTGGTGCCATGGTCACCTATCGCCACCTGGGCCGTTCCGGCCTGAAGATCTCCGAGATCACCTACGGCAACTGGCTCACGCACGGCTCGCAGGTCGAGAACGAGGCCGCCGCCGCGTGCGTGCGCGCCGCCCTCGACGCGGGCATCTCCACCTTCGACACCGCTGACGTGTATGCGAACACGAAGGCCGAGGAGGTGCTGGGCGACGCGCTGAAGGGCGAGCGCCGGCAGTCCCTCGAGGTGTTCACCAAGGTCTACTGGCCGACCGGCCCGAAGGGCCCGAACGACACCGGCCTGTCCCGCAAGCACATCCTGGAGTCGATCGACGGCTCGCTGCACCGGCTGCAGATGGACTACGTCGACCTGTACCAGGCGCACCGCTACGACCACGCGACGCCGCTCGAGGAGACGATGCAGGCGTTCGCGGACGTCGTCCGGTCCGGCAAGGCGCTGTACATCGGTGTGAGCGAGTGGACCGCCGACCAGATCCGCGCCGGGCACGCGCTGGCGCAGGAGCTCGGCTTCTCGCTGGTCTCGAACCAGCCGCAGTACTCCGCGCTCTGGCGGGTCATCGAGGAGGAGGTCGTCCCGACCTCCGCCGAGCTGGGCCTGTCCCAGATCGTCTGGTCCCCCGTGGCCCAGGGCGTGCTCACCGGCAAGTACCTGCCCGGTCAGCCGCTGCCCGCCGGCTCGCGCGCCACGGACGAGAAGGGCGGTGCCCGCACGGTCCGCTCGTTCCTGGACAGCCCGGACCTGCTGCAGCGGGTGCAGGACCTGCGGCCGATCGCGGACGAGCTCGGGCTCTCGCTCGCGCAGCTCGCGGTCGCGTGGGTGCTGCAGAACCCGAACGTCGCCGCGGCGATCATCGGGGCCTCGCGTCCCGAGCAGGTGCAGGAGAACGTCAAGGCCTCCGGCGTGACGATCCCGGCCGAGCTGATGGCCCGG
>DASWPG010000003.1:0-29623 GCA_036404115.1 Cellulomonas sp. | reverse complement strand
CCGGTGCTCGCTGACGGCCGAGTCGGTGTGCGCGGCGGTCGCGATCACGACGTCGCCCAGGTCGAGCTGCGGGGACATCCCGCCGGCGGTGCCGATCCGGATGATCCGCTGCACGCCGTAGAACCGGAACAGCTCGGTGGCGTAGATCGAGATCGAGGGCACCCCCATCCCGGAGGCGACCACCGAGACCGGGCGGCCCTGCCAGGTACCGGTGTAGCCGAGGATGCCACGCACCTGCGTGACCAGGCGGGCGTCGGTCAGGACGGTCTCCGCGATCCGGGTCGCCCGGCGGGGGTCGCCCGGCATCAGGACGTCGGGGGCGAGGTCACCGGGCTCGGCAGAGATGTGCGGCGTGGCCATCGGGGTGCTCCTGGTCTGTCGGCGCGGCGGCGCGGGTGCGGAGCCTGCGGCGGGTGCGGGGGGCGGCACGAGTGCCGGACGCGCCACCGCCGCCCGGCCCGGTGCGGGCGCGGGCGGCGGGACGCGGCTGTGCGAGATCGCGGCTGTGCGAGGTCGCGGTCAGTGCGTGCCGACGATGTCGACCACGAACACCAGGGTGGCGCCGCCGGCGATGCCGGCCTGCGGCACGCCCCGGTCGCCGTAGCCCAGGTGCGGCGGGATCGACAGCAGCACGCGCGAGCCGACCGGCTGGCCGACCAGACCCTCGTCCCAGCCGCCGATCACGGCGCCGACACCGATCGGGAAGCTGATCGAGGAGCCCCGGTCGTACGAGTTGTCGAACACCTCGCCGGACCAGGACTGGCCGAGGTAGTGCACCTCCAGGTCGTCGCCGGCCTCGACCAGCGCACCGTCGCCGGGCGCCAGGACGAGCACCTCCAGCTCGGCGGGGACCTCGCCCGCCGGGAACGTCAGGGTCGGCTTCTCACCGAACGATCCGGTGGCCTCGGGCAGGGTGGCGGGCATGACGTTCTCCTCCGTCGTGGTGCAGGTCGGTCCCATCCTGCACGCTGGCGACGCCCCGCGGCGAACGCGGGCCGGTCCGCCGCCCGTCACCGCGCCAGGAACGCCAGCAGGTCGTGCCGGGTCAGCACCCCGACCGGCTGCCCGTCGTCCACGACCATCAGCGCGTCGTCGGACTGCAGGGCGGCGCGAGCGGTCTCCACCGACTCGCCGGAGCCGATCAGCGGCAGGGCGGCGGACATGTGCCGGTCCACCCGGTCGGACAGCGCGGCGGCGCCGGAGAACACCGCGTCCAGCAGCTCGCGCTCGCTGACCGAACCGGCGACCTCGCCGATCTTGACCGGCGGCTCCGCGCCGACGACGGGCATCTGGGAGACGCCGTACTCCTGCAGGATCTCGATCGCGTCCCGCACCGTCTCGTTCGGGTGGGTGTGCACCAGGGTCGGCACGCTGCCGTCCTTGGTGCGCAGCACGTCGGCGACGGTCGCGCCCTGCTCGACGTCGAGGAACCCGTACGAGCGCATCCACGAGTCGTTGAAGATCTTGGACAGGTAGCCACGCCCGCCGTCCGGCAGCAGCACCACGATCACGGCGCGTGCGGCCGCCGCCGGGTCCTCCTGCTCCAGCCGCCGGGCCAGCCGCAGCGCGCCCTCGACGGCCATCCCGCAGGAGCCGCCGACCAGCAGCGCCTCCTCGCGGGCGAGCCGGCGGGTCATCGCGAACGAGTCACCGTCCGAGACCGCGATGATCTCGTCCGGCACGCCCGGGTCGTAGGCGGTCGGCCAGAAGTCCTCGCCGACCCCCTCGACCAGGTACGGGCGGCCGTCGCCACCGGAGTACACCGAGCCGAGCGGGTCGATCCCCACCACCTGCACCCGCCCGCCGAGGTCCGGGTCCCGGTCGGCGGAGGCGTCGTGCAGGAAGCGGCCGGTGCCGGTGATCGTGCCACCGGTGCCGACGCCCGCGACGAAGTGCGTGACCAGGGCGTCGGTGTCCGCCCAGATCTCCGGGCCGGTGGAGGCGTAGTGGCTGGCGGGCCCGTTGACGTTGGCGTACTGGTTGGGCTTCCAGGCGCCCTCGATCTCACGCACCAGACGGTCGGACACCGAGTAGTAGGAGTCCGGGTGGTCCGGCGGCACGGCGGTCGGGGTGACGACCACCTCGGCGCCGTAGGCCCGCAGCACGTCCCGCTTGTCCTCGGAGACCTTGTCCGGGCAGACGAACACGCAGCGGTAGCCCTTGCGCTGGGCGACCAGGGCCAGGCCGACCCCGGTGTTGCCGCTGGTGGGTTCGACGATCGTGCCGCCAGGGCGCAGCTCGCCGGACTCCTCGGCGGCCTCGATCATCCGCAGGGCGATCCGGTCCTTGGCGGAGCCGCCCGGGTTCAGGTACTCGACCTTCGCCAGCACGGTCGCGGACAGGCCCTCGGTCACGGAGCCGAGCCGGACCAGCGGGGTGCCGCCGACGAGCTCGGAGATGTGCTGGGCGTACTTCACGACGCTCCTGACGTGGTCGACCGCCGCGGCGCACGGGTGGCGCGTCGTCGGCTGCGGGCGGGGACGAGATGCACGAGGCCCCGGCCCCAGCGTAGAGCGGGGACCGGGGCCTCGGGGTCCGGAGGACCGGCGGCGGGGTCAGCGACGCCCGGAGAGGATCGCCACCAGGCGCAGCATCTCCAGGTACAGCCAGACCAGCGTGACGATCAGGCCGAAGGCCGCGGTCCAGGCGAGCCGCGCCGGCACACCGCGCTCGACGCCGCGCTTGATCGAGTCGAAGTCCATGATCAGGCAGGCCGCGGCGAGACCGACGGCGAACAGGCCGACCAGGACGCCGACCCAGCCCTCACGCAGCGGGCCGTAGGTGCTGCCCGTGGTGAAGAACATCATCACGACGTTGACCAGCGAGAACGCCAGGTAGCCGACCATCGCGATCATCAGCCAGCGGGTGAACTTGGGCGTCACCCGCACCCGGCCCGACCTGTACAGGAACAGCGCCGCCGCGAAGGTGGCCATCGTGCCGACGACCGCCTGCAGCACCAGCGGCTGGGCGTTGACGTTGATGACCTCGACGTTCTGGAACAGGTAGCTGATCCCGCCGAGGAACACGCCCTCCGCCACCGTGTACGCGATGATCAGCGGCGGGCTCGGGTTCTTCTTGAAGGAGTTCACCAGCCCGAGCACCAGGCCGACGACCGCGCCCACGATGTACAGCTCGGGTGCGGTGTTCCAGGTGATCGCCGCGACCACGACCAGCAGCGCGAGCAGCCCGCCGGTCTTGACGATCACGTCGTCGTAGGTCAGCCGGCCGGTCTCGCGGGCGGTCGCCGAGGGGGCGCCGTACAGCTGCTCCAGGGTCGCGGTCTCGGTGGCCGGGTCGGTGGTCCCGGTGGCGCCGGGACGCGCGCCGCCCTTGCGCGAGCGCGGGTCGCCGAAGACGGCGGAGTTGTCGAACACCGGGTTGCTCATGCGTCCTCCAGGTCGGTTCGAGGGTCGGACCGGCAGCACTTCTCCCCGGCACAACGACGCGGCGTCCTCCAGGGTTCCCGCCCCATCCTGCCGCGGCACCCCCGGATGCGCGTCATCCGCAAGGCGGACACGATCGTCCCGGAGAGGTACGCCGGCACCGCACAGGTTCGGCCGCAGGGCGGTTCCGGCAGCCGCGTCCGGAGTCCTAGGTTCGTCCCGTACCCGAACACGACAGGTGAGGACACCATGATCGAGGCCCACGGCCTGACGAAGACATACGGCAAGAAGACGGCGGTGTCCGGCATCAGCTTCACGGTCCAGCCCGGCAAGGTGACCGGCTTCCTCGGCCCGAACGGCGCCGGCAAGTCGACCACGATGCGGATGATCATGGGCCTGGACCGCCCGACCGCCGGCACCGTGACGGTGAACGGCCGGCCGTACACCGAGCACCGCTCCCCGCTGACCGAGGTCGGCGCGCTGCTGGACGCCAAGGCCGTGCACACCGGCCGCTCCGCCGCGAACCACCTCAAGGCGCTCGCCGCGACGCACGGGATCGGTGCGAAGCGGGTGGGCGAGGTGATCGAGATGACCGGCCTGCAGCAGGTGGCCAAGAAGCGGGTCGGCGGATTCTCCCTGGGCATGGGCCAGCGGCTCGGCATCGCCGCGGCGCTGCTCGGCGACCCGCGCACGCTGATCCTGGACGAGCCGGTGAACGGCCTCGACCCCGAGGGCGTCCTGTGGGTCCGGAACCTGGTGAAGTACCTCGCCTCCGAGGGCCGCACCGTCTTCCTGTCCTCGCACCTGATGAGCGAGATGGCGCTGACCGCCGACCACATCCTGGTGATCGGCCGCGGTCGGATCATCGCGGACGCCACCGTGCACGAGATCGTCGCCCGCGCGTCCGGCAGCACCGTGCGGGTGCGGTCGCCGCAGGCGAGCACGCTCGCCGACCTGCTGCGCGGACCGCAGGTCACCGTGACCTCGTTGGACGCGGGGCTGCTGGAGGTCGCCGGTGCGGACGCCACGGCGATCGGCGAGCTGGCCGCCGCGAACCGGCTGGTGCTGCACGAGCTGACCCCGATCGAGGCCTCGCTGGAGTCCGCCTACATGTCCCTGACCGCCGACGAGGTCGAGTACCACTCGACCACCGGTGCTCCCCCGTCCGGGGCCCCCGAGGGCCAGCGGAACCCGAAGAACGAGGAGACCGCGCGATGAGCGCCGCGACCGCCACCCCGACCACGCACGCAGCCCACCGGCCCGACCCGCGGGTGCGTGTCACCTTCACCCGGCTGGTCCGCTCCGAGTGGATCAAGCTGTGGACCGTCCGCTCGACCTGGTGGCTGGTGCCGATCACGATCGTGGTGCAGGTCGGGTTCGCCTGGCTGATGGCGTTCTTCACGGTCCAGCAGCTCGACAACGGCACGATCTCCGTCGCGGACGTCGGCCCCATCACCGCCACCGACCTGGCGCAGGGGCTGCTGCTCGCGCAGCTCACGATCGCGGTGCTGGCGATCCTGACGATCACCGGCGAGTACTCCACCGGCATGATCCGCAGCACCCTGACCGCCGCTCCGCGCCGGCTGCCGGCGCTGTGGGCCAAGGGACTGGTGGTCATCGTGATCACCTTCCTGACCGGGGTGGTCGGGACGGCGCTGTCCTGGGCGATCACCTACCCCGTGCTGGGCGAGACCTACCGGATCGACCTCGGTTCGGAGATCAACCAGCGGGTGCTGCTGGCCACGCCGCTGTACATGGTCGGCATCGCCCTGCTCGCCTTCGCGATCGGCGCCCTGCTCCGGCACTCCGCCGCGGCGCTCGCCACCGTGCTCGGCCTGCTGCTGGTCGTCGAGACGCTGTTCTCCGCGCTGCCGATCCACGTGCTCCGCCTGATCAGCCCGTTCCTGCCGTCCAGCGCCGGTCAGCAGGTGCTGAGCAGCTCCACCGAGAGCATCGAGTCCCTGCGGGCCGCCTCGGACGTCGCTGTGCTGACTCCCTGGCAGGGCTTCGGGGTGATGATCGCCTGGGGCCTGGTGCTGCTGGCCGTCGCCTCGGTGCTGCTGCGCCGGCGGGACGCCTGACCCCGAGCACGCCGGTGACGTTCACCGAGCTGGACGCCCGGCGGATCGGACGGGTGCGGCGCTTCTTCGCGCGGCACCCGTCCGCGTCGGACGTCCTGGTCTGCGTGGTCAGCCTCGGCTGCACGCTGCCCTGGCTGATGGACGTCGCGGACGAGATCGCCGCGGGGACCGACCTGAACCGGGCCAGGGTGGTCCTCGCGGTAGGGATGGTCCTGACGGCCACCGCCGCGCTGGCCGTCCGGCGCCGGTGGCCGCTGCTGGTGACCGCCACGATCGTGCTGTGCGCCGTCGGTCTGAACCTGACCGCCGGCAGTGCGAGCCCGGTCGTGCCCGCCTTCGCCCTCGCGCTGTACGCGGTGGCCGCCGAGCGGTCGCCGCTGGCCGGCTGGCTGTCCCTGCTGGCCGGCACGGTGGTCGCGACCGCCGTCGTTCTGCTCTGGGGCGGTGGCAGCGGCTCGACCGCACACATCGTGAACGTCGGGGTGGACGGCTCCGAGCCGGAGATGACCAGTGGCATCTCGGACCTGCTCGACGTCGTCGTGCTCGGGCTGATCGCGATCACGATCGGCACGAGCGTGCACGGCCGGCGCCAGCACGTGCGCACGCTGGTCGACCGGCACGCCCAGCTGGTCGAGGCCGGTGAGCAGCAGGCCCGGTTGGCGGCCGCCACCGAGCAGACCCGGATCGCCCGGGAGATGCACGACGTGGTGGCGCACGGGCTGACCGTGATGGTGGCGCTGTCCGACGGCGCCCGCGCGGCCGTGCACCGCTCCCCCGACGACGCCGTGCACGCGCTCGACCTGCTCTCCGAGACCGGGCGGTCCGCGCTGACCGACATGCGTCGGATGCTCGGCGTGCTCCGCGGCGGCGACGCCCCGCTGGAGCCGCAGCCCGGTGCGCAGGACCTGGACGCGCTGGTGCAGTCCTACCGGAACGCCGGGATGACGGTCCGGCTGACCACCGCGGGCATGGCGCTGCCCACCGACGCCGCGCTGGCGCTGACCGTGTACCGGGTGGTGCAGGAGTCGCTGACGAACGCGCTGCGGCACGCCGGGGCGCAGGCCCGGGTGGAGGTGCTGGTCCAGCACGAGGGCCGCCGGATCGGCATCGACGTGGTGGACGACGGCGGCGGGCTGACCGGGCCGGTGGTCGAGCGGCGCGCCGATCCCGGACCGCTCACCCCGATCACCGCCCGGACCGGCCGCGGGCTGGTCGGCATGCGGGAGCGGGCCGCGGCCTACGGCGGATCGGTCGAGGCCGGACCGGTCGTGTCCGCCGCGCACGGCGGCTGGCGGGTGCACGTCGAGCTGCGCACCGACGATGTGCCGACGTCCGTCCCGGCTGCTCGGGGCGCCGGTTCCGGCACCGGCTCGGCCCCGGTGGTCACCCCGGCCGCCGCCACGCACCCGGCCCCGACCCCGGTCCCGCTGCCGATCACGCTGCCGGGTCCTGTGCCGGTCGAGCAGCCGTACCGTGGTCGCGCACGTCTCGACCCACCGACCGACGAGGAGCGCCCGTGAGCGCCGCACCGCCGCCCGAGCCCGCCGGCAGCGGACCGGACGGACCCACCATCACCGTGCTGCTGGTGGACGACCAGCCGCTGCTACGGATGGGCTTCCGGCTCGTGCTGGAGGACGAGCCCGGCCTGCGGGTGGTCGGCGAGGCCGGCGACGGTGCCGAGGCCCTGCGGCAGGTCGAGGCGCTGCACCCCGACGTGGTGCTGATGGACGTGCGGATGCCCGGCATGAACGGCATCGAGGCCACGACCCGGGTGATCGCGTCCGGGGCGGCGTCGCGGGTGCTGATCCTGACCACGTTCGACCTGGACGAGTACGCGTTCGCCGGCCTGCGCGCCGGGGCCAGCGGTTTCCTGCTCAAGGACGCCCGCCCGTCCGAGCTGGTCGCGGCGATCCGTGCGGTGGCGACCGGGGACGCCGTGGTCTCGCCCCGGGTCACCCGCCGGATGCTGGAGCTGTTCGCCGACGAGCTGCCCCCCGGTGACGCCGCGCCAGCCGCGACCTCGACGGACCCCCGGGTGGACGAGCTCACGCACCGCGAGCGCGAGGTGCTGCTCGCGGTGGCCGAGGGGCTGTCCAACGCCGAGGTGGCTGCGCGCCTGTTCCTGTCCGAGGCGACCGTGAAGACGCACGTCGGGCGGATCCTGGCCAAGCTCGGTGTCCGCGACCGGGTGCAGGCCGTGGTGCTCGCGTACGAGTCCGGCCTGGTCGGCCGCTGAGCGCGCACGCTCTCGCGCACGAGCCACGGCCACGCACACCGCGCCAGGCCGGTGGGCGCTCGGGCCGGCGGGGCTCAGACCTCGCCGAGCGGCTCCTCGGGGCTGAACTCGGCCGCGCGGGCCGCCCGGTTCCACTCCCGCCAGGGCAGGCGCTCCCCCACCGCGCGGGCCATGCCGTGCCCGCGCAGCACGAACACCACCGCGCCGACCAGCAGCACGCCGGCACCGACCCAGTACGGCGCCGAGGCGCTGACCGGGTGCAGCAGGCCGGCGATCAGCGGGGCCGGGGCCGCGAAGCCCCAGCGGACCAGGTTGAACGCGGCGGTGGTGGTGCGCCGGTCGGAGCCGCCGATGCCGAGCGCCAGGTCGGTCAGGTTCGCGTTGGCGATGCCCATGCACACACCCGCGAGCACCAGCACGACGATCGACTCGGCGGTGCCGGCCGAGGTGGCGAGCAGCGCCAGGGCGACCAGCAGGCCGCCGACCGCGACACCGACGGTCGCGACCGCACCGATCCGGTGCGCCAGCCGGTGCCCGACCACCAGGATGCCGAACGCCAGGCCGAGGCCCCAGGCGGTGAACACCAGACCGAGCGGCACCACGTCCAGAGCGAGGAACACCGGGGTGTAGCCGAGGATGATGAAGAACACGAAGTTGTACGCGGCGGTGACGGCGCACAGCGTCCGGAACGCGGGGCGGCGGAACGGCTGCATCACGTCGGGCAGCCGCAGCGGGGCCGGCGGCTCCTCCGGGTCGCGCAGCCGCGTCACCGAGACCAGCAGCGCGACCAGCATCAGCACGCCGCAGGCCGCGAACGGCACCCGCCAGGAGATCTGGCCCAGCAGGCCGCCGATCAGCGGACCGACCGCGAAGCCGAGGCCGACGCAGGTCTCGAACAGCTCGACCACCCATTCCCGGTCGGTGGCCAGCGCGACCAGCAGCACCATCGCGGTGGCGAAGAACATCGCGTTGCCCAGGCCCCACAGCCCGCGCAGCACGGCGAGCTGCCCGATCGACCCGGAGAACGCCGCGAGCAGCGCGCTGGCCGCGACCACGCTGACCCCGGTGGCGAGCACTGTGCGGTAGCCGAACCGGCCGGTGGCGATCACGGCGGGGATCATGCCGACGGCCATCACGATCAGGTAGGCGGTGAACAGCAGCTCGATCTGCCAGGTGGACGCGCCGATCTCGGCGCCGATCACCGGCAGGATCGGGTCGACGACGGCGATGCCGGCGATGGCGAAGAACGCGGTGAGCGCGGTGGCGTAGATCGCCGTCCGGTTCGGCTCGGGATGACGGCTGGGCATGGGTGTCCCTCGGGATGCGACGGTGGATTACCTGCATCATACAGTCATTTCGCCGAACCGGCTCACCGTCCACGCGGACCCGGTTGTCGCCCGCACCGCCGGGCCTGCCGTGCCAGACTTCGAGCCGGGCCCGCACCCCGGGCCGGGACGACCGAGCGACGAGGAGCACGATGGACCAGCCCGACGAGGCCGTGCGGACGGTCGAGGCCCAGGTCGCCATGCTGCTCCGGCTGTCCGAGCGCGGCCGACGCTCCGCCGCGCGCCGGCTCGGCGAGCTCGAACGGTCCGCCTACCTGGTGCTCGGGGTGCTCGACGCGGCCGGACCGGCGAACGTCAACGCGATCGCCGACGCCCTGCGGCTGGACCCGTCCACGATGACCCGCCAGGTGCTCGCGATGGAGCAGGCCGGGCACGTCGTCCGGCGTCCGGACCCCACCGACGGGCGTGCGACCGTGGTCGAGACGACCCCCGCCGGCCGGGCCGCCCTGGCCGCCACCCGCGAGGACCGCGCGCAGGTCTACGCCGAGATCCTGGACGGCTGGTCCGCCGGAGACCGCCGGACGCTCGCCGCGATGCTGAGCCGGCTGAACCAGGACCTCGACGGCTGGGGGCGCAGGCACTCCGGCCGCTGACGCCGCACCGGGTCCCGCGGGCGGCGGCGCGTGACGGACGGCTCGCGCACGCCTACGCTCGCAGACAGCCCGCTCGCCCGACGCACCGCACCCGCGCGACCCCCCCCTGCCGGCCGCGCACCCGCCCCGACGGAAGGTCACCTGCGTGAGCACACCGGCCCAGCAGCACCCGCATCCCCGCCCGCGCCCGCCCGCCCGGCTCGCCACCGTGATCAGCGCCGCGCACCTGACGCCCGGCATGGTCCGCCTCGTGCTCGGCGGTCCCGGGCTGGCGGGCTTCGAGCCCTCCCCGTACGCCGACTCCTACCTCAAGCTGGCGTTCCTGCCCGGCGTCGGGACCAGCACGTCCGGCGCGGACGCGCTCGCCACCTGGGTCACGCCGGAGGGCACGATCGACCTGGCGGCCGCCCGCGCCGCGCTGCCGGCCGAGCGCCAGCCCCGGCTGCGCACCTACACCGTGCGCGGCTACGACGACCTGGAGCTGACCGTGACGGTCGACCTGCTGGTGCACGGCACCGACGGGATCGCCGGACCGTGGGCCGCTGGCGCCGTACCCGGCGACGAGGTGG
Organism: Cellulomonas sp.; assembly: GCA_036404115.1. GTDB lineage: Bacteria > Actinomycetota > Actinomycetes > Actinomycetales > Cellulomonadaceae > Cellulomonas. The sequence goes on along the minus strand of DASWPG010000003.1, from coordinate 19,415 downwards.
TCGTGGTCGGACCGGGCGGCGGCTACAGCCCGGACCCGACCGCCGACCAGCACCTGCTGGTCGGTGACGCGAGCGCGCTGCCCGCCATCGCGGTGGCCCTGGAACGGCTCGGGACCGGTGCCGTCGGCACCGCGCTGATCGAGGTCGCCGACCCCACGGAGGAGCAGGCGCTCCGGGTGCCCGAGGGCGTCACCCTGCGCTGGCTGCACGCCCAGGGGGCCGACCAGCCGGCGGGGTCGGCGCTGGTGCAGGCCGTGCTCGCACTGCCGTGGCCCGAGGGCCGGGTGCACGCCTTCGTGCACGGCGAGGCCGGTGCCGTGCGCACGCTGCGGCACCACCTGCGGGTGGAGCGGGGCCTGGCCCGCACCGACCTGTCGATCTCCGGGTACTGGCGGCTCGGCGTGGACGACGAGGGCTGGCGCTCCGCGAAGCGGGACTGGCTGCGCGGCATCGAGGACTCGGAGCAGGCCGCCGGCCTGGACTGACCGGGACAGGGCGCACGGGCTCGACGGCGCAGGTGCGGCGGCGCGGGTCCGGCGACCCCGGCTCAGCCGCCGTCGGGTGCGAGGTGCCAGGGCCGGGCGGGGTCGGTGGCGCGGGCGGTGGCCGAGATGCGGACCCGGTACGTCGGCGGCTCGGCACCCTCCACCGGGCCGAGGTAGGTGTGCCCGGTCATGCGGCACCACGCGGGCAGGTCGATCGGCGCGACCGGGTCCACGGTGCTGAGGTGCACCACGGTGCCCTCCGGCAGGGTGCGGGCACGGTCGCGCAGCAGCACGAGCAGCCGGGCGCACCCGAGGTCCCCGCCGTCGATCACGACCGGCGGGCGGACCGGGGCAGGACCGGGAACAGGGTCCGGACCGGGAGCGGCACCGGCAGCGGGGTCCGAGGGCACGTCCCGACGGTAGCCCACGTCCGCACGGCTCAGGCCCGCCCGGCGCTGCCCGTCCGGTCGACCCGTCCCGCCCGTCCGGTCCGCCGTGCGCGCGGGAGCGCACGGGTCGGTCCCGCCGCCGCGAGCCAGGCGCGGAACTCCGGTGCGGGCAGCGGCGGGCTGTGCAGGTACCCCTGGGTCCGGTCGCAGCCGAATCCGCACAGCGCCTCGGCCGTGGCGCGGTCCTCGACGCCCTCGGCGGTGACGATCAGGCCCAGCCGGTGCGCGAGGTCGATGGTGCCGGCGACGATCACCTGGGTGCGGTTGTCCTCGAGCAGCCGGGTGGTGAACGAGCGGTCCAGCTTCAGCTCCTGCGCGGGCAGCTGGTCCAGGTAGGTGAGCGAGGAGTAGCCGGTGCCGTAGTCGTCGATGCTCACCCGCACGCCGAGCACGCCGATCGCCGCGATCATGTCGATCGCCCGCGCAGGATCGGCCATGATCGCTGTCTCGGTCACCTCCAGCACCAGCCGGCCCGCCGGCAGCCCGGACGCAGCCAGCGCGTCGGACAGCTCGGTGAGCATCTGGTCGCGCACCAGGCAGCTCGCGGACAGGTTCACCGCGACCGGCAGGTCACGCCCGGCAGCCCGCCAGAGGCCGGCCTCGGCCACCGCGCCCGCCAGCACGATCCTGGTCAGCTCGGGCATCAGCCGGTGGTCCTCGACCAGGTCCAGGAAGGCCGACGGCGCCAGCAGCCCGTGCCGGGGGTGGTCCCAGCGCACCAGCGCCTCGACCCCGACCACCGACTCGTCCGCGCAGGCGAGCTGCGGCTGGAAGTGCAGCACGAGGGAACCCACGGCGTCCGATCCGTCGGACAGCAGGGCTCGCAGGTCGCTCAGCAGGTCCCGGCGCCGGTCGGACTGCGCAGCCGCAGCCTCGTCGTACACCTCGACCCCGCCGCCGGCCCGCTTCGCCGCGTACATCGCGGCATCCGCACCGTGCAGCAGCGCGTTCAGATCGCTCGCGCCGAACCGGGTGCTCGCCACGCCCGCGCTGGCGTCGACCCGCACCGTGGCACCGTCGATCAGCACCGGCGCCCGCACCGCGGCCAGCAGCGCACGGCCGACCCGCGCGGCGCGCACCGGGTCCGGGTCGTCGAGCACCAGGGCGAACTCGTCGCCGCCGAGACGAGCGAGCAGCCCGGTGTCGACCACCTCCCGGGCGAGCCGTCCCGCGACCACCCGGATCAGCTGGTCCCCCGCGGCGTGGCCCAGCCCGTCGTTGATGCCCTTGAACTCGTCCAGGTCGATCATCAGCAGCGCGGCGTCCCCGGTGCGGAGCAGCCGGCTGTCCAGGTGCTCGATCAGCGCCCGCCGGTTCGCGATCCCGGTCAGCCCGTCCGTCCGGGCCTCCCGGCGCGCCGACGCCAGCTCGGCCAGGTCGGTGGCCACCCGGACCAGCCGCAGGCAGCCGATCAGGGTGGCGATCGCCGCGAGGATCGCGACCGACCGCTGCCCGCTCGGCACCAGTGCGTCCAGGACGACCAGGCAGACGCCGCCGCCGCAGACCGCCAGCCCGCCGAAGGCGGACTCACGGGAGGACACGAACGTCGCACGGTTCGGCACCTGCGGGGCCGCGCTGGCCACCGTGATCGTCAGCGCCAGCGCGACCCAGCCGGTCACGCTCGCCGCGGTCAACCAGGACGGGGACGCCACGTCCCGCACCACGTCGATGTACGCCCAGCACTGCCCACCGGTCAGCGCCACCAGCAGGCCGAGCAGCGTCCAGGCGCGCCAGTCCGAGCGCAGGTGCGCCATCGCCATGATCAGCACGACGGTCACCAGCACCAGCACCAGAGCCGAGAGCTGCAGCGCACCGGCCTGCACCTGCCAGCGCGCGGCGGACAGCCCGGGAACCAGGAGACAGGTCGCGTAGGTGGTCAGCGCGGTGAGGGCGATCAGGGCGCCGATCCCGGACACCCACTCGCCCGGGTTCCAGTCGTCCACGCCGTAGCGGTTCCAGTACTGGGTCGCCTCGTAGAGCAGCAGGCAGGCCGACACCGTGCCCACCACCAGCCCGAGACCGGTCGGCGCCGACAGCACCTCGGGCTCGATCAGCACCCCGAGCAGCCGGAGCCCCGCCTCGACGGCGAACCCGGTGGCCAGCACCATCCCGACCGGGGAGAACCAGCGCCAGGACCGCAGCTCCTGGGGCGGACGCAGCTCCACCCGACGCTCGACGACGAAGGCACCCGCCGCGCAGACCAGCGCAGCGACCGCGAACAGCACCGCGTGCGGACCGAGCAGCATGCCGGTCACGAGCACGACGCACCATGCCCCGGCAGCCATGGCGACGATGCGGCCAGATCGTCCGCTCATGCAGACGCTATCGACCCGTGCGGCCCAGTTCTGAGCCTCGCAGGTCCGCGGACGCCGGGTGAATCTGCGCTGCCGGGGCGTCCGGCGCACCACCGGTCCTGGACCCGGTGCGGTCGCGACACGTCGCCGGATCGCCGCCCCGGTCAGGCGGTGCTGGCCGACCTGACCGGCTTCCCGCCGATCCTGCTCCAGGTGGGCACCACCGAGCTGCTGCTGGACGACGCGGTGCGCCTGGCCCGGCGGGCGCGTGACGCCGAGGTGGACGCCGTCCTCGACGTCACCGCCGCGTGCCGCACGTCTTCCAGTCCTTCGTCGGACAGCTCGACAAGTCCGACCAGGCGCTCGACCGCGCCGCGCTCGTCCTGGCCCAGCACCTGCGTCGCCCGGGTCGTGGCCGGTGAGCCCTCCACGGACCGCCCCGCCCGGCACGGACCAGGTCGAGCAGCCGACCTGCTGAGCCCGGCGCACGAGGACCCTGCCTCGGGTGCCCCCGGCGGGTTTCGAACCCGCACTGGACCGGGTTTAAGCCGGTTGCCTCTGCCGGTTGGGCTACGGGGGCGCGGCGCCCATCCTGCCACCGGGGACGACGACGCCCGCCGCTCCGGACGGGGAGGGCGGGCGTCGTGGCGATCCGCCGGAGCGGGGCGGCGGCGGTCAGGCCGTGGTGGCCGGTGACTTCCCCTCGGGGGCGACGGCCGGGGCCGGCTCCGGGGAGGTCTCCCGGGCCGGCGCGGTGGCGGGCTCCGCGTCCGCAGCCGGCTTCTCGGGCTCCGCCGGCTTCTCGGCCTCCGCGGGCCGGGGCTTCGTGGGCAGCGCCGCGGCCCGGAACTCCGCGCGCGGGTCGTGCAGCGAGCCGAGCGCGACCACCTCGCGCCGCCACAGCAGGTTGCCGGTCCAGCCGACCATGATGCTCAGCTTGCGGTTCATGGTCGGCATCGCGAACACGTGGTAGGTGCGGTGCAGCACCCAGGCGAAGAAGCCGCGCACCTTGATCGTGCCGAACATCTGCGCGACGCCCTTGTACATGCCGAGGGACGCGACCGCGCCCACGTTCCGGTGCCGGTACGGCGTCGGCTCGGCGCTGCGCAGCACCCGCGCGAGGTTGTCGGCCAGGTGGTTGGCCTGGCGCAGGGCGTGCTGGGCGTTCGGCGGGCAGAACCCGCCCGGGTTGTACAGGTCGGGCACCGCGGCGCAGTCGCCCGCCGCATAGGCATCCGGGACGACGACCCCGTCCGCGTCCGCCACCTGGAGGGTCGCCTGCGTGGTAACCCGGCCGATCTTGTCCAGCGGGAGGTCCGAGTTCGCCAGCACCGGGTTGGCCTTGACGCCGGCCGTCCAGACGATGGTCTCCGAGTCGAACTCGGTGCCGTCGGAGAGCACCACGTGCCCGCCCACGCACGAGTTGAGGAACGTGGACAGGAACACCTCGATGCGACGCTTGCGCAGCTGCTCCAGCGTGTAGCCGCCGAGCTCCTCGGAGACCTCGGGCAGGATGCGCCGCGACCCCTCGACCAGCACGAAGCGCAGGTGCTCGGGGTCCAGCGTGCGGTGCTGCCGGATCGCCTCGCGCGCCATGTCCTCGACCTCGGCGATCGCCTCGACGCCGGCGAACCCGCCGCCGACGAACGTGAAGGTCAGCATGCGCTTGCGCAGGTCGGCGTCCCAGGTGGACGAGGCGAGGTCGATCCGGCCCAGCACGTGGTTGCGGACGGCGATCGCCTCCTCCACGTTCTTGAAGCCGATCGCCTCCTCCGCGAGCCCGGGGATCGGCAGCGTGCGCGCGACCGAGCCGAGGCCGATCACCAGGTGGTCGTAGGAGATCCAGTACGGCTCGCCCTCCTCGGGCGTGATCTCGACCGTGCGGTCGGTGTGCCGGATCTCGCTGACCTTGCCCTGCAGCACGTCGATGCCCTTGAGCGCGCGCTGGTGCGGGGCGACCACGTGCCGCGCGTCGATCGAGCCGGCGGCGGCCTCGGGCAGGAAGGGCTGATAGGTCATGTACGGGCGCGGATCGACCACGACGATCGCGGCCTCCCGGTTGCCGAGCCGACGGCGCAGCCGCCGTGCCGAGTACAGGCCGACGGTGCCACCGCCGAGGATGACGATGCGCGGGACCTTGCGCGGCTTGCCCGGCGTGGATCCGGGGGTCGGCGCGGGGGTCGTGACGGTCGAGTGAGGCATACCTAACACCGTACGTCCGACCACCGGCTCACAGCGAGACCGGCTCACGTGATTCTGGGCACAAAGTCCTAGATCGACCGTCAGGGAGTCGCAGCGGCCGTCTCACCGTCCGTCGTCGCCTGATCGGGCGCGGGGCTCGCGCTCGCGGTCGTCTCGGACCCCGCCTGATCCGGGTCGGCGGCCTCCTCGTCCTCCGGGTCCACCAGGCTGGGGGCCTTCGCGAACGGTCGCGGCGGGGTGCGCGCCTCGCCCTCCATCAGCGTCGGCGTCAGGTTGTCCCCGCCGGGGGAGTCCCAGTCGAAGTCCTCGCTCGGGGCGCCGAGCAGCGGGTACACGTTCCACCGCCGACGGCCGTCCTCGTCCTGCGCCGCGACGAAGGTCCACGGGGTCGTCACGCCCGGCAGCTCCCACGTTCCCCAGCCGTTGTCCGTGGTGGTGCGCACCGGCCGGCCCCGGTCGTCGTAGATCTGCACGTTGTCCAGCGGCTCGCCGTCCTCGTCGTAGACGAACAGGTTGCTCACCCGGATCCCGTCCACCCACACGCCGTCCTCCGGTGCGGTCGCGCTCGACCCGTTCGACTCGTAGACGTACTCCGTGCGCCACCGGTACGCGCCGTCCCGCGCCATCATCAGCGCCCCCGGCAGCAGGAGCACTGCCAGCACGCTCGCGACCGGCGTCACCCAGCCCGCCGCCCGCGGCAGCCAGCGACCACGCCCCCACTGCACGCTGACCAGTGCGAGCAGCACGAACGTGACGACCGCCCCGAAGGTCGTCGGCACCCAGCCCCGGCCGGTACCAGCCACGGCCGCGAGGATCTGGTAGGCGACCCAGGCGCGAGCCAGCCACCAGATCGGCCGGATCGAGACCAGCAGGTCCCGCACCGGAGGCCAGCCCGGCTGCGCGGCCAGCCGGGCGGAGACCCGCGCCCGCGACCGACGGACCCGGGCGACGACGGCCCGGAGGCGTGACCGGATCCGACCCGTGCGCACCGGCGCGTCCGGCTCGGGCAGTCCCGCGGCCGCACGGAGCTCGCGGGCGTAGTCCGCCGGCTCGCCGAACCGTGCCACCAGGTCCAGCGGCGCACCGTCCTCGTCCAGGCCCGTGGTGGTCGGCCCGTCGGCGAGGGCGTCCGCGAGATCCGCCTCGAGACCGTCGGTCAGGTCGTCGATCTGCTCGGCGGTCATCCCGACCAGGTGCGCACGCACCCTTGCTGCGTACTCCGCGACCGCGGTCACGCCGCCGTCGGCGTCCGCAGGTGTGCGTGCCGTGCCGTTCACGCTGCCCCCTCCAGGTCCAGCAGGCGCGACATCGTCCCTGCGAACGCGCGCCAGTCCTTGCGCTGAGCGGCGAGCATGGCCCGCCCCTGCGCGTTGATGCCGTAGTACTTGCGATGCGGGCCCTCGTCGCTCGGCACCACGTACGAGGTCAGGGCGCCCGAGGAGTAGAGCCGCCGCAGCGTCCCGTACACCGACGCGTCGCCCACCTCGGTCAGCCCCGCCGCACGCAGCCGTCGCACCACGTCGTAGCCGTAACCGTCCTCCTCGGCGACGACGGCGAGCACCGCGACGTCCAGCACCCCCTTGAGGAGCTGCGTCGTGTCCATCTCCGGTTCTCCCGTCACCGGCCGGCCCGCGCCGGCGATCCTGAGCGGTGGCGCGACGGGCCCCCTGACCGTCGCACCACCGCCCCGTTGGTGCGGGAATCGACCCTCCTCGACTCCCGCAGGAGACACGGTACTACAGAATGCGCAGTACTAGGGAGAACTCGATACCCCTAGCCAACGCCCCCACCCCACCCCAGACACGCGCACGAGACGCGTCCGGTGCTAACGCCTTGACCTCTCACCCGAGGTGTCGCGTATGCACTCGCCGCGCGGCGGGGCGGGCGAGGCGCAGGGCGGGTCGGGCGAGGCGCGGGGCGGCAGGGTGACGGGAGCGGTGGCTGGCGGGCGGGCTGGGCCGCCGGGCCGGCAGGGTGTCCAGCGAGTGTGAACGAGACGCGTCCGGTGCGTACGCGCTGACTTCGCAGTGGAGGTGTCCCGCGGGCAGTGGCGGGGCGGGCGTCGGGCAGGCGGGGCGGGGCAGGCGGCGCGGGGTGGGGGGGTTAGGCGGGGGCTAGGGTCCAGGCGATGCCGTCGAGGATGTCGTGCTCGGAGGTGACGACCTCGGTGAGCTCGCGACCGGCGGCGGCGACCTCGGCCTGCACGCGGCGGACGACGGTGCGCCAGACGAGGGCTCCGGCGCCGATCACGTCCACCCGTCCGGGGTGCATGAAGCCGAGGGCAGCGCGGGAGCCACGGTCGCGGGACAGCAGGTCGTCGCAGGCCTGCACGACGGTCTCGACGGGGAGCACGGCGCCGTCGATCCGGGACGGGTCGTAGGCGGGCAGGGCGAGCGCGTGCGCGGTCACGGTGGTGACGGAGCCGGCGAGGCCGACCAGGGTGCCGGTGCGACCGAGCGGCACGACGGCGGCGGCCGCGTCCAGGGCGGCGTGCACGTCGGCCTCGGCGGCGGCGATCTCGGCGGCGGTCGGCGGGTCGGAGCGCAGGTGCCGCTCGGTCAGGCGGACGCAGCCGACGTCCATCGAGCAGGCGGCCTCGGGGGTGGTGCTGCCGAGCACGAGCTCGGTGGAGCCACCGCCCAGGTCGACGACCAGGTACGGGTCCGGGTGCCGGGTGCCGAGCGCGCCGGTGGCGCCCCGAAACGAGAGAGCGGCCTCCTCGACGCCGGCGACGACCTCGGGCTCGACCCCGAGCGCGTCACGGACACCGGCGACGAACTCGTCGCGGTTCTCGGCGTCGCGCGAGGCGCTGGTCGCGACGAACCGGACGGCCTCGACGCCGAGGTCGGTGCAGATCGCGGCGTACCGGCGGGCGGCGTCCAGGGTGCGGGCCATCGCCTCGGGCGCGATCCGGCCGGTGCGGTCGACGCCCTGGCCGAGTCGGACGACCTCCATCCGCCGGTCGATGTCGTGCAGGGTCCCGGCGGAGCGGTCGACGTCGGCCACCAGGAGCCGGATCGAGTTGGTCCCGCAGTCGATGGCAGCCACACGCGTCACGCGGGCCATCTTCCCATCCCCGCGCAGGGCCGTGCGCCCGCCGACCGCGGCTGGCGACCGGCGGGACGGGTCAGCACGTGCAGCGATCCGGCCGCCAGGTGTCGCGGAGCCGCAGCAGCACCTCGTCGCCGACCGGGTTCACCCCGGGGCCGGCCGCGAGCGCGTGCCCGACGACGACGTGCAGGCACTTCACCCGGGTGGGCATGCCGCCCGCCGAGATGCCCGCGATCTCCGGCACCTCGCCGAGCTCGGCCCGGTCGGCGAGGTAGGCCTCGTGCGCGCGACGGTAGGCGGCGGCGAGGTCCGGCTCGGCGGCGACGCGGGCCGTGAGGTCCTTCATCAGGCCGGTGGCCTCGAGGGTGCTGACGGCGGCGACGGCGGGCGGGCAGGTCAGGTAGTAGGTGGTGGGGAACGGCGTGCCGTCGTCCAGCCGGGGCAGGGTCCGGGCGACCAGCGGCCGGCCGCAGTCGCACCGGGCGGCGATCCCGGCGACACCACGGGCAGGTCGACCGAGCTGCTCGCGCAGCACCGCGAGGTCCTGCTCGGTCGCGACGGGGGCGTCGCGCCGGGCCTGAGGCACCTCGGCGGGCTGGACGGCGGTCGGCGGCAGGTCGGTCACGACGGGTCCTCGGGTGTGTCGGGGCTGGCCGGCGACGACCGGGAGGTCCGGAGCTCGCGGGTCAGGGCGTGGACGACGGCGTGGCACCGTCGGTGGCGTCGTCCGTGGACGCCGACTCATTGTCCCCCGAACCGGTGGGCTCCTCGTCCGTCGTGGTGCCGGTGCCGGCCGCGCCCGCGACCTGCACGGAGTCCCAGATCTGTGCGTACCACGGTTCCGTGCTGCTCGTCTCGTCCGTGGTGTCGGTGGTCGTGTCGGTGGTGGTGGTGGAGTCGCCCTCGACCACCTCGGGGTCGGACACCCGCAGCGCCCGCTCCCCCGGCATGACGAACGCGAGCCGCTCGCGGGCCTGGGCCTCGACGTACGCAGGGTCGGACCAGCGGTCGAGCTCGGCCTGCAGGTCCTCGTTGTTCTGCTCGGCGGCCGTGACCTCGGCCCGGAGCGCGTCGAGCTGCACCTGCTGGTCGAGGTACTGCCGGAGCGTCGGGAAGACGAGCACGAACGCGATCGACAGCACCACGAGCAGCACCAGTGCCCGCACGGTGAACAGCCGGGGCACCCGCTGCTGCACGGACTCGGCGCGCGCTCCGCCGTGCCCGCCGCGTCCGCCGCCGGGGCCACCGGCGTCCGGCCGGGTCGAGGGGCGCGAGGACGACGGGTGTGCACCGGCCGAGGTGCTGTGCACCCGTGGCGCCGGCGGTCGCGGAGCCGAGGCCCGCGGGGTCGGGGGCCGGGGCGTGGCAGACCGAGGAGTGGCAGGCCGGGAGGCGCCGCTGCTGGTGGCGGCCGAGGACGAGCTCGACGCACGGGACGCGCCCGGGCGGGGCGCCGTCGGCTGCGACCCGGTGCCGCGTGGGGCGGTCGGCCGCTGGACCGCCCGCGCCGGGGTCACGGGCTCCCGGCGCACCGGCACGTCGCCCGTCGAACCGGGGGAGCGGGCCGCGCTGGCACGTCGAGCGCCGCCCGCCGCACCGCCTCGCGAGCCCGCCGAGCCGCCTCCGCTCTGGGGGGTTCCCGCAGCGCCGGTCGGCTGGCCGCTGCCCGCGTCGCTGCTCTGGCCGTTCGCCGACCCCCGGGGCTGCGCGCCCCCCGCACCGCGGGCGCCGGAGGGCGCGGCGGGACGACGGGCGGCAGGCATGGCTCCGATTGTGCCCCGTGACCGACCTCGGAGGCCGCAGGCTGCGCGCCCGTGTCCCGTGACCGGCACGACATCCACGCATCCCGGGGCCGGCTGCCGTTCGACATCCCGCGGTCGATGGACGCGGTGCGCGCGTCCCGCCCGGACGTCCCGCGGGACACCGTCGACCCGGTGTTCCGGGCCGGGGCGGGCCTGGTCCGGGGCTGACCACCGGCGGGGCTCACGGCGTCGCGCCGGCCCGACGGCGGGCACGACGCTCGGTGCCGGCGAGCAGCAGGGTCGGGACGGCGGCGACGACCGTGATCCCGAGCACCCACCAGAAGGTGCGGGCGAAGCCGGCGGCCTGCGCGGCGGCCGTGCCCGCGCCGCTCAGCCGCCCGGAGAGCACGACGGTGAGCACCGCGGTGCCGATCGCGCCGCCGACCCGCTGCAGCACGTTGAGCTGCGGGGTCGCGTCGGGGATCTGCTCCGGCCGCAGCGCCTGGTACGCGGCGGTCATCGCCGGGATGGTCGACAGCCCGAACCCGATGCCACGGACCACCATCACTCCGCAGAGCAGCCGGTACGAGGTGCCGGCGGTGAGCAGCAGGAACGGGACGGTGCCCACCGCGAGGACCACGGCTCCGGCGAACGACGTGAACCCGGCCCCGTAGCGGTCGGTGAACGGCGCCGCGATCAGCGCCCCGAGCGCGGTCGGTGCGACCAGGAGCCCGGCGACGACCACGTCCTCGCCGCGGACGGTCTGCAGGTACAGCGGCATCAGGATCATCCCGCCGTAGTTGGCGGCCCCGAGGGCGAACGTGGCGACCGACGCCGCGGTGAACTCCCGGCTGGTGTAGAGCCGCAGGTCGAGCATCGGCCGCGGCACCCGCAAGGCGTGCCGCACGAAGCCGGCCAGGACCAGGCCGAACGCGTCGAACAGCCCCGCGTCGCGACCCGCCTCCCGCGGCAGCAGCCGGCGGGCCAGCACGATGCCGAGGACGCCGAACGGGACGTTGAGCCAGAAGATCGCCTGCCAGCCGATCCCCTGGATCAGCAGGCCACCGAGCACGGGGCCGAGCGCCGGGGCGACGATGATCGGGAGCGCCAGCAGGGCGATCACCGTGCCCATCTGGCACTTCGTCGCCTGCGCGGTCCAGATGATCGTGCCGACCGGCATGATCGCCCCGCCGCCGACGCCCTGCAGCGCACGGGCGACGACCGGCGTCCCCAGGTTCGGCGAGCACGCGCAGAGCACCGACCCGAGGGTGAACACGGCCAGCGCGACGACGTACAGCCGGGGGGCGCCGAACCGGCGGGCCGCCCAGCCGGTCACCGGGATGACCGCCGCGAGCGCGAGCAGGCAGGCGGTCACCACCCGTTGCACCGCGCTCAGCCCGGCGTGCAGGTCCACCGCGAGGCTGTGCGCCGCGACGTTGACGATCGTCGTGTCCAGGAAGGACAGCGAGGCGCCGATCATCACCACGCCGATCGCTCGGCGCAGCGCCGGCGAGAACGGCTCGCGCGCGGGCTCGGTCAGCACCTCGGTCATCTGGGTCTCCTCGGCTCGGGCCACCTCCGTCGCCGGCAGGCCAGGTTGGCCGTCGTGCGCATAGCGGCCAGCCAGTACCCCGAACCGGCCAACCCGGTGCCGGTGGCGCCCTCCCCCGTGCTGAGCCTCGACCGCGACACCGCCCTGGACCACGAGGCGCTGCACCTGCACGCGGGCGAGATGATGACCATCGCGTTCGCCCCGGGGTGCTTCCCGCTGCCCTGGACCGAGCCCACCAGCTTCGCCGTCGGCCCGCTGCTCGCCGAGATCATGGCCCACCTGGACCGCGCCGCCCGCGACGACCCCACCCGCCCGGCCGCCGAGACGCTGCTGTTCCAGCTGCTGACCCCGCTGCCCGCGCAGCGCCTCGAGGCCACGATGCCCCGCGACCCGCGGGTCCGCACGATCGCCGAGCGCCTGATCGCCCACCCGGACGACCCGCGCGAGCTCGCCGCCTGGGCCGACCACGTCCACGCCGGCGTCCGCACCCTGTCCCGGCTGTTCCGCGCCGAGACCGGACGCACCTTCGCCGGCTGGCGCACCCAGGTCCGGGTCCGGGCCGCCGTCCAGCTGCTCGCCGACGGCACCTCGGTGCACGCCACCGCCCGGGCGGTCGGCTACCGCAGGTCGAGCGCGTTCATCGCCGTGTTCCGCCGGGTCACCGGCCAGACCCCCGGCAGCCTCGCCGCCGGGAGCCGGAGCGGCACGCCGCCCCGGGCCTGACCGTCGGCCGCGAGCGGGACGTGTAACGCTGGCGGTCCGGTCGAGCAAGAGGGGGCATGAGCACGATCACACCGCCGGACCTCGCGCAGCTGTGCGGGCTGATCGGGCAGGACGCCGACGCGCTGGAGGCCGTCTACCGGGCCCACGTGCGCGACGTCGAGCTGTTCGTGGCCCGCCGGGTCCGCGACCCGTTCGTGGTGGCGGACCTCACCGCGGACGTCTTCGTCCGGGCCGTCGAGTCCGCCGACGGCTACCGCCCGGAGGCGGGCCGGCCGGTCGCGTGGCTGCTGGGCATCGCCCGGCACGTCATCGCGGCGCACCACCGGGCCGTGCGGCGCGCGGACGAGGCCACCCGCCGGATCGACGGCCGCGCCCTGGTGGACGCCGACGCCTACGAGCGGCTGCACGAGCAGATCGACGCCGCGACGCGGGCGCGCCGGCTGTACGACGACCTCGCGGCGCTGCCGGACGGCCTGCGCGACGTCCTGGAGCTGGTGGTGGTGGACGACCTGCCGCTGACCGAGGTCGCCGAGGTGCTCGGCATCAGCCCCGGTGCCGCGCGCGTGCGGCTGCACCGTGCCCGCCTGCGCCTGCGCCGCGCCTCGACCGAACCGCTGGAGGACTGACCATGGACCCGCTGGACACCTTCGAGACCCGGCTGCTCGCCGAGCTGCGCACCGTCGTCGACCAGGGCCGACCGGTCGCCCCGCCGACCGTCGTGCCGTCCGCCGACGCCGCGCCGACGGCCGCCCGGCGCCCGCGCCGCACGGTCTGGGCCGTCGGGGTCGCGGCCGCCGCCGTCACGGCGGGTGCGGTGCTGGTCGTGCCGACCGTGCTGGCCGACCCGGCCTGGGCCGTGACCGGCACCGCGACCGGCGAGGTGGACATCACCGTGGACCGGATCGAGGACGCCGCGGGCCTGGAGCGCGCCCTGGCGGCGACGGGCATCACGGCCGACGTCACCTTCGTGCCGGACGGCGGGCAGTGCGCCGAGGGCCGGTACACCGAACTCGACGCCACCGGGACCACCCTGAGCATCGGCAGCGACCACTCGTTCCGGATCACCCTGCCCGACGGCACGGTGCCGGCCGACGGCACGCTCGTGATCGCGGCCTCCTGGCTCGCGGAGCCCGACAGCACCACCACCGACGGGACCACCACCACCGACGGCTTCCGCGTGTGGGTGGACGTGGGCGTCACCACCGGACCGGTCGGTGCCTGCGCGGTCGTCGCGGGCTGACCGGGGCGCCGTACCTGACCCGGCCCCGCCGTCCCCCGAGACCGCCTCCCACCGGCCGAGCGACCCGCTCCGCGGCGTCCGCCGGGGCCCGTACAGACCCGAAGGGTAGCCTCACCTGGTCAGCACTGCGTCGTCCGGAGCCGCCGGGACACAAGCCATGGGCTCCGGGACGACGCGCATCGCCACCTCGACCGACGTCGACGGTGGGCGTTCCAAGGCCTGCGGGGGGCAGTCGACGCATGAGCAGCGCAGCACCGGCGGGGTGGTACCCGGATCCGGCCGGGACCCCGAACCTCAGATTCTGGGACGGCGCCGGGTGGACCCCGGCCACCGCCCCGCTGCCCGCGCACGCGGCGCAGCCGGCGGCCCCCACGGCACCGGGCGCACCGGTTCCGGGCGCACCAGGAGGCCTGCCGGGCGTGCCGGCGGCACCGGCCCCGCGCCGCCGGCGCCGGCGGCGGCTCGCGCTCGCCCTGAGCCTGTCCGCCGCCGCCCTGGCGGTCGTCGTCGCGCTGGTCGTGGTCGTCCGCCCGCTGGCGATCTTCGGCTCGTCCGACCCGGTGCCGTCGGAGCTGACCACGGACGTCTCCGACGTCTACGACTACACCGAGCCGATGCTGGACCTGGAGCGCGACCACCAGTTCCAGTTCGACGCGACCTTCGACCTCGAGACGGTCAACGCCGCGCACGCGACCGACCCGGGCGCCGACGTGATCCCGAGCTGGGCGTACCAGGTCTACTTCGACGCCGACCTGACCGAGGACGCCGGCGCCTCCATCTACCAGCCGTCGGAGCTCGGGCTGGGCGACGACGACCACACCGTCTACATCACGTCCGGCGACCTCAGCTCCGCAGCCTCCGACGACGGCCAGGTCCAGATCACCACGTCGCGCGACGACTGGTCCCTGCACGACACGTACTACCTGGTCCAGCGGGTCGACTCGTCCGGCGCGGAGCTCGCCAAGCCGATCGTCACGATGTTCACGGTGCAGCCGGCCATGGACACGCCGTCGGTGCAGGTGGGCTCCGACGCCGGGGACGGGAACGTGACGCTGACCTGGGACCCGGTGGCCGGGGCCACCGGCTACATCATCGTCAGCTCCCAGATGTCGACGAAGAGCCGGTCGTTCGAGGTCCTCGGTCAGACCGCCTCGACCAGCTGGGACAGCTCAGACCAGGTGTACGTCATCGACCCGTCCGCCCCGTGGCCGTCGCGCCAGAACGACGGCCTCGTCGCGTACACCGGGTCCAGCGCCGACGACGCCCAGGCCGGCTACGCGGGGTGGGACGCCGGCTCCTCGAGCTGGGACATCGGCGTCGTCGCCACGGACGGCACCGCGTTCTCGGCCTACCAGAGCACGGACATCGCCTCACAGCTGGGCTCGCTGCCGTACCAGCTCGCCACGAGCACCCTGACGAGCCTGCGGGGGACGTCCAGCCTGACGGTCGCCGACATCGCCGACCTGCCCACCGCGCTCCCGTTCACGTCGTTGGACGGTGCGACGAGGTCGGCGGTGACCTCCATCGACGCCTCGCAGGCCGTCGTCTCCGGCGACCTCGTGACGCTGCCGCTGATGGCGCTGGGCACGACGCTCGGCATGTGGATGGCCGTCCCGGTGTCGTCGGTCACCGACGTGGCGGCCCAGGTCGCCGCGTTCAACACCGCGGCGCTCGAATCCGCCCCCGCGACCGGCGGTGCGACGTTCCCGCTGCTGACGGCGCCCGTCGACGAGCAGCTCGAGGCATCGAGCGAGGTGCCGGACGTGTCCTACCCGGTGTTCGGGAGCACCGACCTGACCACGTTCATCGCCGCGCACATGATCGCGCACGACTCCGCCGTGGACGTCTCCGACTACGTGGACCAGCCCGGCGCGCCCGATCTGCTCGACGCGGCGCAGGAGGCGCAGGTCCAGAACCCGTACGCGGCGTCGGTCACTGGTGTCGGCATCAGCTCCGACGGCGACACCCTGTACATCTCGTACTCCGACTCGGCCGACGTGGCGGCAGCCCAGCAGGCGGCGATCCAGGATGCCGTCGAGGCCGCGGTGTCGAGCGTGGTCACGGACTCGATGACGGACCGGGAGAAGGTGACCGCGCTCAACGACTGGTTGGCGAGCACGACGGAGTACGACTACGAGGCGTTCACCCTGTGGCAGCAGGATGGTGGCTACACCGTCCCCGACGGCTACGAGGACGCGTGGAACGCCGCCGGTGTGCTGCTGGACGGCACGGGGGTGTGCGCGTCGTACGCGGACGCGTTCCACGCGCTCGCCGACGCCGCGGGCGTCGAGTCCGTGGTCGTCACCGGGTACGTGTTCGACGGCGGGGGGCACGCGTGGAACAAGGTGCAGATCGACGGCCAGTGGCTCGCCGTCGACCCGACGTGGAACGACTCGAGCACCCCGGACCAGTACCTGATGATCCCGGACTCCGGGTTCACCGGGAGCGCCGCGCGGTCGGAGCGGGAGGACTGGATGGTCGACGACCTGATCAGCTCGTACGCGACCCCGTAGGCGGCGCCGGGCCGGGTCGGGGACGCGGACGAGCCGCGGTCCCCGGCCCGTCGTCGGGCCGGGCGCGTCGGGTGCCCCGGCGGGACTCGGACCCGCACGGGTCGAAGCCGCAGCCGCCACCCATCCGTGCAGCAGAGCCGGTCGTGGTGCTGCTGGACGAGGTGTCGTCCTGCACGACCTCCGGGTCGGACACCCGGATCCGCCTTCTCCCCCGGCATGACGAACGCGAGGCGCTCCCGGGCCTGCGCCTCGACGTAGGCCGGGTCGGACCAGCGGTCGAGCTCGGCCTGCAGGTCCTCGTTGCTCTGCTCGGCGGCGGCGACCTGGGCTGACAGCTCGTCGAGCTGCACCTTCTGGTCGAGGTACTGCCGCAGGGTCGGGAAGACCAGCACGAACGCGATCGACAGCACGACCAGCAGCACCAGGGCGCGCACCGTGAACAGCCGGGGCACCCGCTGCTGCACCGACTCGGTGCGGGCGCCACCGTGCCCGCCACGGCCGCCGCCCGGGCCACCCGCGTCGGGCCGGGTCGACGGGCGGGACGAGGCCGGGCGCGAGCCCGCCGAGGTGGCGGTGTGCACCCGCGGCGCCGGCGGGCGGGGTGCCGGTGCCCGCGGGGTGGAGCTGCGCGGGATGCTCGGACGCTGCACGGAACGTGCGGGCGCGGCGGCCTCTCACGACGACCGCTCCCGCTGCGACGGCTGGTCCCGCTGCGAGGCGGCAGGCTGCCGGCTGCCCGCCCGTGTCCCGGCCTCGCCGACGTGGTCCCGGGCCCGCCGGCCCCGTCCTGACGGCGCCTCGTCGGCGA
This sequence comes from Cellulomonas sp., assembly GCA_036404115.1. Classification (GTDB taxonomy): domain Bacteria; phylum Actinomycetota; class Actinomycetes; order Actinomycetales; family Cellulomonadaceae; genus Cellulomonas. Next base: position 2,356 of record DASWPG010000003.1, on the reverse strand, counting down.
CCCCGACCCGCCCGGCCGACGCCCTCGACCCGCCGGGTCGACGTCCCCGGGCACGCCGGAGGCCGGCGACCTCGTGGGTCACCGGCCTCCAGGTTCGAGCAGTGGCTGCTCAGGCCTTCCAGCGCGGGAAGGCGCTCGCGCCGGCGTAGCGGCCGGCGTCGTCCAGCTCCTCCTCGATGCGGAGCAGCTGGTTGTACTTGTTGATCCGCTCGCCGCGGGCCGGGGCACCGGTCTTGATCTGGCCGGCGTTGGTCGCGACGGACAGGTCGGCGATCGTGACGTCCTCGGTCTCGCCGGAGCGGTGCGAGGTCATCGTGGTGAAGCCGTTGCGCTGCGCCAGGGTGACGGCGTCCAGCGTCTCGGTCAGGGTGCCGATCTGGTTCAGCTTGACCAGCAGGGCGTTGGCGGCCTTGAGCTCGATGCCCTTGGCCAGGCGGATCGGGTTGGTGACGAACAGGTCGTCGCCGACGATCTGCACCTTGTCGCCGATCTTGGTGACCAGCTCGGACCAGGAGTCCCACTCGTCCTCGGACAGCGGGTCCTCGATGGAGACCAGCGGGTAGTCCGCGACCAGCTTCTCGTAGAACGCGATCAGCTCGGCGGGCGAGGTGGCCTTGCCCTCGAACTGGTAGGCGCCGTCGGAGAAGAACTCGGTCGAGGCGACGTCCAGCGCCAGGCCCACGTCCTTGCCGGGCACGAAGCCGGCCTTCTCGATCGCGACCAGGATCAGGTCGAGCGCGGCACGGTTCGACTCGAGGTTCGGCGCGAAGCCGCCCTCGTCGCCCAGACCGGTCGACAGGCCCTTGCTCTTCAGCACGGACTTCAGCGAGTGGTAGACCTCGGCGCCGGTGCGCAGGGCCTCGCGGAACGTGGTGGCACCGATCGGCGCGACCATGAACTCCTGGATGTCGACGTTCGAGTCCGCGTGCGAGCCGCCGTTGAGGATGTTCATCATCGGGACCGGCAGCACGTGGGCGTTCGGGCCGCCGACGTAGCGGAACAGCGGCAGGTCGACCGAGTCGGCCGCAGCCTTGGCGACGGCGAGCGAGACGCCGAGGATGGCGTTCGCGCCGAGCTTGCCCTTGTTGGGGGTGCCGTCGAGGTCGATCAGGGCCTGGTCGACCAGGCGCTGCTCGGTGGCCTCGAAGCCGATGATCTCCGGGGCGATCTCGTCGATCACCGCGTTGACGGCGTCCTGCACGCCCTTGCCCAGGTAACGGGACTTGTCCCCGTCACGGCGCTCGACAGCCTCGAACGCACCGGTGGAGGCACCCGAGGGCACACCCGCGCGGGCGATCGTGCCGTCTTCGAGGGCGACCTCGACCTCGACGGTGGGGTTGCCGCGCGAGTCAAGAATCTCGCGCGCGCCGACGGCCTCGATGCTGGCCATGCGTGCTCCTTCGACAGACAACGAATGGGGGTCTTGCGACCTCAGCCTAGTGCCGGTTCGCCGGAACGCCGGTGGGACCTTTGGCGAGCGGCCGGTGAACCGTTCGTGACCTGCGGGCGCGCCGCCGGGCCGGGAGCGACGACGGCCCGGCCCCGTGCGGGGGCCGGGCCGTCGGCTCGGTCGTCGGTGCCGGTCAGAGCGCCTGGATGATCTTCTCCACCTGGTCCTTGGCGTCGCCGAACAGCATGGCGGTGTTGTCCCGGAAGAACAGCGGGTTCTGCACGCCCGCGTAGCCGGTGGCCATCGACCGCTTGAACACGACCACCTGCTTGGCGTGCCACACCTCGAGCACCGGCATGCCGGCGATCGGCGAGCCCGGGTCCTCCAGCGCGGCCGGGTTCACGGTGTCGTTGGCACCGATCACCAGGACGACGTCGGTCGAGGCGAAGTCGTCGTTGATCTCGTCCATCTCCAGGACGATGTCGTACGGCACCTTGGCCTCGGCCAGCAGCACGTTCATGTGGCCCGGCAGGCGCCCGGCGACCGGGTGCACGCCGAACTTCACGTCGACGCCGGAGGCCCGCAGCCGGGAGACGAGCTCCGCGACCGGGTACTGCGCCTTGGCGACCGCCATGCCGTAGCCGGGGGTGATGACGACGCTGCCGGCGTTCTTGAGCATCTCGGCGACGTCGGCGGCCTGCACCTCGCGGTAGTCGCCGTAGTCGGTGTCGGTGGCCGCCGCGACCGTGCCGCCCTCGGCGCCGAAGCCGCCCAGGATCACCGAGATGAACGAGCGGTTCATCGCCCGGCACATGATGTACGACAGGATCGCACCGGAGGAGCCGACCAGGGCGCCGGTGATGATCAGCAGGTTGTTGTTCAGCATGAAGCCGGCCGCGGCCGCCGCCCACCCGGAGTACGAGTTGAGCATCGAGACCACGACGGGCATGTCGCCGCCGCCGATCG
>DASWPG010000002.1:0-73039 GCA_036404115.1 Cellulomonas sp. | reverse complement strand
GCCAACATCAAGAGCCACCACAACGTGGGCGGCCTGCCGGACGACCTGCAGTTCGAGCTGGTCGAGCCGCTGCGCGCCCTGTTCAAGGACGAGGTGCGCGCGGTCGGGCTGGAGCTGGGCGTCCCGGAGCCGATCGTCTGGCGTCAGCCGTTCCCCGGGCCGGGCCTCGGCATCCGGATCATCGGCGAGGTCACGGCGGAGCGGCTGGACGTGCTGCGCGCCGCCGACGCCATCGCGCGCGAGGAGCTGACCCGTGCCGGCCTGGACCGCGAGATCTGGCAGTGCCCCGTGGTGCTGCTCGCGGACGTTCGCTCGGTGGGCGTGCAGGGCGACGGCCGGACCTACGGGCACCCGATCGTGCTGCGACCGGTGTCCTCCGAGGACGCGATGACCGCCGACTGGACCCGCCTGCCGTACGACGTGCTGGCGACCATCTCCACCCGGATCACCAACGAGGTGCCGGAGGTGAACCGGGTGGTGCTGGACGCGACCAGCAAGCCGCCGGGCACCATCGAGTGGGAGTGACGCGTGACGTGCGACGGCCCGGTCCCCTGCGCGGGGGACCGGGCCGTCGGCGTCTGCGCAGAGCGACGGGGGGCGTCAGCCCGCCGGGTGCACCAGGTCGAGCGCGGCGCGCAGCGCGCCGGCCTCGACCTGGCCCGGGGCGGACGCCCGCCCGACCATGCCGAACGTCGCGGCCGAGCCGAACACCCCGCCGGTGATCCGGGAGGCGACCCCGGTGCCCGCCATCGACATGGTGATCAGCGGGTGGTCGGTCTGCTGGGAGGTCTGCCAGGTGGCGGCGAGCAGGGTGAGCACGTCGCCCGGGTCCTGCGGCATCACGGCGATCTTCAGGACGTCGGCGCCGTGCTCGGCCATCAGCAGCAGGCGGCGGACGATCTCGGCCTGCGCGGGGGTGGCGTCGAAGTCGTGGTTGGAGGCCACCACCGCGACCTGCGCGGCGTGCGCGAGGTCGATCAGGGTCCGGACGGTCTGCTCGCCGCGCAGCACCTCGACGTCCACCAGGTCGACCAGGCCGGCGTCGAGCACCGCGCGGTAGGCCGCGACGTACTGCTCGTCGGTGACGTCGGCGAGCCCGCCCTCTGCGGCGGTGCGGATGGTGGCGAGCAGCGGCAGGTCGTCGAGCGCGGCGCGTAGTGCGCGTCCGGCGGCCACCACCTCGTCGGGGGTGGCGGTACCCCCGCCCAGATGGTCGATCCGCCACTCCACCAGGTCCGGTCCGGCAGCGACGGCGGCACCGGCCTGGGCGAGCAGGTCGGCGGTGTCCGCACCGGTCAGCGGGACGATCACCTTCGGGCGGCCGGTGCCGATCGCGACGCCGCGCACGGTCACCGGGGTGGTGCTGGTCATGAGGGGTCCTTCCTCGGACGGTCTCGGGCGGTCCGTCGCCGGTCTCAGCCGAACAGCTCGGCGCGGACGTGGTCGACGGGCATGGGCTTGCCGGTCCACAGCTCGAACGCGGCGGCACCCTGATGCAGCATCATGCCCAGTCCGTTCATGGTGCGGCATCCCGCGGCCTCGGCCTGGGTCAGGAACAGGGTCTTCGGCGGGCTGTAGACCACGTCGGACACGAACAGGTCGGGGCGCAGCACGTCGGTGGTCGGCAGCGGCGAGACGTCGACCAGCTTGCCCATGCCGACGTTGGTCGCGTTGGCCAGCACGGTCGACTCCGCGACGCAGGCCCGGAAGTCGTCCAGGTCGTCCAGGTCGTGCAGCACGGCGGTGGCCTCGGTGTTCGCCGCGATGGTCCGCACCGTGTGCTCGGCGACCGGCCAGACCGCGTCCCGCCGGTTGAAGATGTCGACCCGGGCCACGCCGTCCAGGGCCGCCTGGATCGCGATCGCGGTGCCCGCGCCGCCGGCGCCGATCAGGGTGATCCGGCTGCCGACCGGGTCGACGCCGTTCTCGCGCAGGGCGGTCATGTACCCGGTGCCGTCGGTGACGTGGCCGGTCAGGTGCCCGTTGTCGTTCACCACGGTGTTCACCGCGCCGACCATGCGGGCCGCGGGGGACAGGTCGTCCAGCATCGGCACGATGGCGATCTTGTTCGGCATCGAGACGTTCCAGCCGCGCACCCGCAGGGCGGTCAGACCGGCCACGGCCTCGGCCAGGCCCTCGGTGTCCACCTCGAACGCGAGGTACGCGTAGTCCAGGCCGAGCTCCGCCAGCGCGAGGTTGTGCATGCGGGGCGACAGGCTGTGCCGGATCGGGTAGGCGATCAGGCCGAGCAGCTCGGTGTGGCCGGTGATGGCGCGGATCGTGCCGTCGGGCATCGGGACTCCCAGGGTGACGTGGTGCGGCGGTTGCGGTGTGGTGGCCGGCTGGTCGGTGGCGCTCGTCGTCCTGCGACGACGAGTGATGGACGTACTTGGTAGTTCATTGTTGGCGGGACGTCGTGCCCGCATCCGGGCCGATGGTCCTGCGATGATGCGGTGAGCAGGGCGGTTCTGGCGGTGACGAGAGGGTGCGTGATGGCGACGGCGGAGCAGGGCGACGAGGCTCTCGGCGCAGACCAGGGCGCCGCCGACGCCGCTCCGGCCCGGCGGCCCCGGGACGCCGAACGGACCCGCCAGGAGATCGTGGCCGCCGCGATCGAGGAGTTCTCCGCACGCGGGCTGCTCGGTGCCCGGGTGGACGCGATCGCGGAGCGCATCCACACCACCAAGCGGATGATCTACTACTACTTCGGCTCCAAGGACGGGCTGTACGAGGCCGCGATCGCGGAGTCCTACCGCGGCACCCGGGAGCGCGAGGCCTCGCTCGGCCTGGACGGGATGCCGCCCGAGCAGGCGCTGCGCGAGCTGGTGCGCTCCACGCTCTGCTACGACGCGAAGAACGGGCCGTTCGTCCGGCTGGTGCTGTTCGAGAACCTGCTGGAGGACGGCCGGGTCGGCAACCTCGACGAGGACATCCACCAGCTGAACCGTGCGGCGCTGGACATCGTGGACGACATCCTGGCCCGCGGGAGGGCCGAGGGCGTGTTCCGGGACGGGCCGGACGCACCCAGCGCGCTGGACGTGCACCAGGTGCTCAGCGCGCTCGCGTTCTTCCGCACCGCGAACCGGTCGACGTTCCGGGAGTGGTTCGGCCGCGACATGCTCGCCGAGGACACCCGCCCGCACATCCGTTTCCTGATCGAGGACACCGTGCTGCGCCTGGTCCTGGCCGACCCCGCCTGACCTCCCGGTCCACCGACCGCACTGCCGCACCGCCCGTCGACCGCCGTCGTGCGCCGATCCGGCGCGCCCGGACGCACGTCAACGGAATCTGGTCACAAAGTCCCATCCGCGGGGGCGTCGGACGCGAGACGCTACTAACTAACCAGATCGGTACTTAGTTCGGCAGCTCGCCTCGGAGAGGACCTCTCGTGACCGTCGCGCCCCCCGCACCGTCCGCCGCTCGCACCCGCCGGACCCGTCCCGCGCCCCTGGTGGTGCAGGTCGCTCCCCGGCCCGCTGCCCCGGGCACCCCGCACCTGCTCTCGCCGTTCACGGTGCGCTCGATGACGCTGCGCAACCGGGTGGTCATGCCGCCGATGGGCTCGAACCTGGCGACGCCGGACGGCAGCGTGTCGGACACCCAGCTGGCGTACTACGAGCAGCGGGCACGCGGCGGCACCGGCCTGATCATCGTGGAGAACATCTGCGTGGCGTTCCCGGCGGGCTCGAACGGCACCACCCAGCTGCGGATCGACCACGACCGGTTCGTGCCGCGGCTGTGGGAGCTCACCGAGCGGCTGCACCGGCACGGCTCGAAGGTCGCGATCCAGCTGAACCACGCCGGCGCGTCGGCGAACCCGGCCCGCACCGGGGTGCCGGCGCTGTCCTCCTCCGACGTGCCGTCGAAGCCCGGCAGCGCGACGCCGGTGCCGATGACCCTGGCGCAGATCGCCGAGGTGCCGGCCCGGTACGCGGCGGCGGCGCTGCGGGCGAAGCGGGCGGGGTTCGACGCGGTCGAGGTGCACGGCGGGCACTCCTACCTGCTCAGCCAGTTCCTGTCCCCGCTGTACAACCACCGCACCGATGCGTACGGCGGCAGCCCGGAGAACCGGGCGCGACTGGCGCGCGAGGTGCTGCTCGCGGTGCGTGCGGCGGTCGGGCCGACCTTCCCGGTGCTGCTCCGGATCAGTGCGGACGAGCTGGTGGCGGGCGGCAGCACGATCGCGGACTCGGTCGAGCTGATGCGCTATCTGGTGGACGAGGTGGACGTGATCGACGTGTCCGCGGCGCTCGCGGGCAACCTGCAGTACCAGATCGACCGGATGGACCTGCCGGACGGCTGGCGGTCCGGCATGGCGCGGGTGTTCCGCGAGGAGTTCGACCGCCCGACCATCGTGAGCGGGAACTTCCGGGACCCGCGGGTCGCGGAGCGGGTGATCGCCGACGGCGACACGGACCTGGTCGCGATCGGGCGCGGGCTGATCGCCGACCCGTGGTGGGTGCGCAAGGTGCAGGGCGGCAGCGCGGACCGGATCCTGGACTGCATCTCCTGCAACATCGGCTGCGCGGACCACCGGATCCGGCTGGACCGGCCGATCCGGTGCACGGTGAACCCGGACATCGTCGGGCACGAGGAGTACCTGGCGCGCCGGGTGCACCGGCCGACCCGGGTGGTCGTGGTCGGCGGCGGTGTCGGCGGGCTGGAGGCGGCCTGCACCGCGGCCGAGGTCGGCTGCGACGTCGTGCTGCTGGAGGCGCGGGACGTGGTCGGCGGCACGGTGGGCGAGGCCGTCCGGCTGCCGGCGAAGCGCCGGATCGCGACCTTCCTGGACCACCTGGTGCGCCGGGCCGCCCGCGCCGGCGTCGAGGTGCGCACCGCCACGCCGGCCACGGTGGACCTGGTGCGCGAGCTGGCGCCGGACCTGGTGGTGAACGCGACCGGCTCGCAGCCGCTGCTGCCGCCGGTGCCCGGGCTGCGGGAACGGGTGGACGTGGCCGGCACCGAGGTGTTCTCGATCCTGGGCGCCACCGACGGCGTGGACGAGCTGCCCCGACTGGCCGGTCGGCCGGTCGTGGTGATCGGTGGCGGCGCGGTCGGCCTGGACGTGGTGGAGGCCTGCGTCGCGGTCGGCGCCGAGGTGACCCTGGTCGAGCGGATGGACCGGGTGGCCGGCGACCTGGACCTGATCACCGGGATGCAGATGCGCGAGATGCTGACCACCCACGCGGTGCGGGTGCTGACCCGGACCTCGCTGACCGAGGTGGGCGACGGCTGGGTGGAGGTCGAGGACCCGGACGGCGCGCGCCGCCGGCTGCCGGGGGCGGCGACGTTCGTCTGCCTCGGGATGCGCGGCGACCGGTCCAGCTACGCCGCGCTCGCGACCGCGTTCGACGGCACCGGGGTGGACGTGCTGGACGTCGGCGACTCGGCGGGCGGCGGCAAGATCATCGACGCCACCGCGGGCGGGCGCGGTGTGCTGCTCACGCTGGAGGCGCGCGGGGTGCTCGCGCCCCGCTGACCGGCACGGGGCGTGGCGGCGGGACGTCCCGCCCGCGCTCCGGCCGCGCACGATCGACCCGCCGCCGGCGCCAGGGACCATGACGGGGGCCCGGGCGCCGGAGCGGCGGGTGTGCCGGGTCCGCCCGGCAGCACGACGGCCCCGCCGTCCCGGACCTGGGACGACGGGGCCGTTCTGCGCGCCCGGCCGGCTCCGGCGGTCAGGCGGTGCGGGCCCGGACCGCGGCGGTCGGGGCGGGCACCCGACGCCTCGCTCGGACGCGAGACCGTCGCCGGTGCGAACGGCTGGCCCGAGCCCGACGCCGTCCGCTGCGAGGTCTCCGCGTGGACCGCCCGCCGACGGCGCTCGGCCTGCGGACACCTGCGCCCCCTCGCCGACGGGAACGCCCACCACGCGGCTGCGCTCACGCTCGGCGCGTGGAACCATCCGCGTGCCCACCACCAGGGGCCGAGGCCCGTCCCACGGCGTGCCCGGGTGCTCGCGTCCAGCCGCAGGTCAGAGGTGCTCGAGCAGGGCGGTCACCGCGGGGGCGGGCGTGGCGGCGGGCTGGACGACCATGATGGTCCAGCCCGGTACCGGTTCGGCGAACCGCCGAGCGTCGAGGTCGGTGAAGCGGGCGGCGAGGGAGGCCGGCATCATGCACACCGCGAGGTCCTGACGCACGAGGTCGGCGGCGGTGAGGACGTCGTTCACCTCGAAGGCGGCCTGCCGATCGGTGCCCCACTCGGCGAAGGCGCGGTCGACGGCGGTGCGGATCGCCCAGCCGGGCGAGAAGTCGACGAGGGGGTGCCCGGCGAGATCGTGGACGGTGACGGGGGTCTGGCGCTGGATGTCGCAGCCGGGAGCGGTGACGAGCACGAGGTCCTCACGCAGCAGCGTCCGGGTGGGCAGCCCGAATCTCTCCGGGCGGTCGACGGCGATGACAGCGAGGTCGAGGCGGCCGTCGCGCAGCGCCTCGACGATGTCGGAGGCGGCGGCCTGCCGGAGCTGGACCTGGACCTTCGGGTGCTGCTCACGGAGCGCGGCGAGCGCGCGGTCGAGACCCGCGTGCAGGCCTTGCATGACGCCGATGCGCACCCGGCCCCGCAGCTCGTCGCTGTCGTCGCGGACGGAGTCCCTCGCCTCGCGGGCCGCGAGCAGGGCGGCGCGCGCGGCCGGGATGAAGGCGTCGCCTGCCTCGGTCGTCACGACCCGGTGCGTGGTGCGGTCGAAGAGCCGCTTGCCGAGCTCGTTCTCGAGGGCGCCGATCGTGCTCGACACGGCCGACTGCACCACGTGCAGCCGACGTGCGGCGGCGCTGAACCCACCCTCGTCGGCGACCGCGACGGCGTACTCCATCTGACGGAGGTCCATCTCTGCCATCTCCTTTCGAGATCAGGCCTATCGCGGATCATCACTTGCGAACGGGAAGCAGCGGCGCGCGGGTGCCGTTGCAGCAGGGTAGCCGGGCGCATCCGACGTCCCGGCGAGACCGAACCGAATGGAGTTCCCATGTCGCTCGAGACGCTGATCGACCCCGAGGATGCCGCCGTCCTACTCGTCGACCACCAGAGCGGTCTGCTGCAGATCGTCAACCACACCAGCCCGCGCGAGCTGCGCAACAACGTCGCGACCCTGGCGAAGGCCGCCTCCCTCGCCGGTGTGCCGGTCGTCGCGACCGCGTCCGTCCCGGAGGGTGCCAACGGCCCGCTGATCCCCGAGGTCTTCGAGAACGCGCCGCACGCCGTCTACGTCCAGCGGCACGGCGAGATCAACGCCTGGGACGTCGCGGGGTTCCGTGACGCCGTCGCCGCGACCGGCCGCCACCAGCTCGTCATCGCCGGCATCATGACGAGCATCTGCGTCGTCGAGCCGGCACTCGCCGCACTCGCCGACGGGTACCAGGTGTACGCGGTGATCGACGCCTCCGGCACCTACTCCGACGAGGCGCAGCGCATCTCCATCGAGCGCCTGAGCCGTGCTGGGGTCGCCGTCGTCGACGTGCTCGGTACGGCCGCGGAGCTCCAGCGGACCTGGGCGCGCGCGGACGCCGCCGAGTGGGGCGGCGTGTACGCGAGCGTGAGCCCCGGCTATGCCGCGGTCGCCGAGTCGGTGGCCCGGGCTCAGGCGGAGGCGACCGGCGGCGCCGGGGCCGGCGCCGAGGTGGCATGGGCGACGCAGCGCGGCCGGCTCGCCTGACCGGACGGTGCGGGGACGCGGGTCGGCCGCTCTCCCCGCACCGCCCCTCGGACCGACGGCATCGTGCCAGGTCGCGCGCTCCGCGACACGTCCGTGGGCCGCTGCGCGCGGGGTCCGGCGGCGGCGCACGCACGCCGGACCCCGGCGGTCAGGCGGTGCGGGCCCGCACCGCGGCGGTCAGGGCGGGCACCAGCTCGAACAGGTCGCCGACCACGCCGAAGTCCGCGACCTGGAAGATCGGGGCGTCCGGGTCCTTGTTGATCGCGACCACCGTGCGCGAGCCGGACATGCCGGCCAGGTGCTGGCTGGCACCGGAGATGCCGCAGGCCAGGTAGAGGTCGGGGGCGACCTTCTTGCCCGAGATGCCGATCTCCAGGTGCACCGGCACCCAGCCCGCGTCGGCCGCCGGGCGCGAGGCCCCGACGGCGGCGGTCGGCCCGAGCGCCGTGGCCAGCTCGCGGAGCACGGCGAAGCCCTCGGCACCGCCGATCGCCCGGCCGCCGGACACCACGATCCGGGCGTCCTCCAGGGCGACCTCGCCGGTGCCGGCCGTCGGCACCCGCTCGACCAGGATGGTGCGGGACGCGACCGCGGGCAGGTCCTCGACCACCACCTCGGGCGCCGCCCCGGTGCCGGCCGCGGGCGGCAGCACGCCGGTGCGGACCGTGAGCACCGGCAGGCCGCCGCGCACCTCGCTGCGGGTGGTGCGGGTGCCGCCGAGCACCGTCTTGACGCCGCTCACGACCCCGTCGGTGCACTCGACCGCCACGACGTCCGCGATCAGCCCGGTGCCGAGCCGGGCCGCCAGCCGGGGTGCGACGTCGGCGCCGTAGGTGGTGCCGGCGACCAGCAGCGCGGTGGGCCGCTCCCGGGTGACCAGGGTGTGCAGCGCGGCGGTCCACGCCTCGGTGGAGTGCTCGGCGTAGCCGCCGGACACCCGGCGCACGGTGTGCGCACCGGCCTGCCCGGCCCGCTCGACCACGGCGTCCAGGTCCTCGCCGATCGCGACGGCGGTCACGGTGCCGCCGTCGGCGTCCGCGAGGCGGCGCGCCTCGGTGACCAGGGCGAGGCCGGCCTCCGCGGGGACGCCCCGCCACGACTCGACCAGGACCCACAGGGTGCAGCTCATCTCGTCCTCCTCACAGCACGCCGGCGCCGGCGAGCGCGGCGACCAGCTTCTCGGCGGTGTCCCGGGCATCGGCGCCCGTGATCCGGATCCCGGGCTCCCGGGCGGGCGGCACCTCGGCGGCGACGAGCACGGCGTGCGCGGCCGGCGCGCCGACCTCCGCGACGCCGAGGTCGGCGGCGGTGAGCACCTCGAAGACGGCCTTGTTCGCCGCGAGCTTGCTCTTCACCGAGGGGTAGCGCGGGGTGTTGATGTACTCGTCCACGCTGACCACGCCGGGCAGCGGCAGCCGCACCCGGGCGTGGCCGTCGTCGAGCACCTGGGTGCACAGCAGCGCGTCGCCGTCGGCCTCGATCGCGGTGACCTGGGTGACCTGCGGCAGGTCCAGCAGCTCGGCGACCATCGCGGGCACGGCGGCGGTGCCGCCGTCGAACGAGCGGGCGCCGGCGAGCACCAGGTCCACCGTGCCGAGCCGGCGCACGGCGGCGGCCAGCACCCGGGCGGTGGCCAGCGCGTCCGAGCCGACCAGAGCGTCGTCGCTGACGTGCACGCCGGCGGTGGCGCCCACGCTGACGCACTCCTTGAGCACGGCCTTGGCCGAGGCCGGGCCCAGCACGACCACGGTGACGGTGCCGCCGGCGGCCTCGACCAGCTGCACCGCCGCCTCCAGCGCGTTGCGGTCCACCGGGTCGGTGACGGCCGGGCCGGCGGACCGGTCGACGGTGCTGCCGGCGGTCAGCCGGACCCCGGCCAGGTCGTCGGGGACCTGCTTGACCAGGACTGCGATCTGCATCTCTGCTTCCTTCTCTCGTGGGGACTACGACGCGGGGGACGCCGGCGTGCAGGGGGAGCGGGTCGGCACCGTGACCGCAGCCGGCGCGGCGGCACGCTCGCGCAGCACGTCCTTGCGGACCTTCCCGGCCGGGCTGAGCGGGAGCTCGGCGACCGCGACCACCCGGGCCGGGATCTTGTACTTGGCCAGGCCGCGCGCCAGGAAGTGCGCCCGCAGCGCGGCGACGTCGGGCACCGGCGCACCGGGGTCGAGCACCAGGTAGGCGCACACGCACTCGCCGAGCCGCGGGTCGGGCGCGGCGACCACGGCGGCCTCGCGCACGCCCGGGTGCTCGCGGAGCACCTGCTCGACCTCGGCGGCGGAGATGTTCTCCCCGCCGCGGATGATGACGTCCTTGGCGCGCCCGACGATCCGCAGGTAGCCGTCGGCGTCCAGCCGGGCCAGGTCGCCCGAGTAGTACCAGCCGTCCGCGTCCAGCACGGCGGCGGTCAGGGCCGGCTCGCCGAGGTAGCCGGAGAACACCTGCGGGCCGCGGGACGCCTCCTCGCCGACCTCGCCCACCGGCAGCGGGCGGCGGGTCACCGGGTCGACGATCCGCACCTCGACCCCGTCCACCGGCCGGCCGTCGGTGGTGAGCACGCGCTCCAGGTCGTCCTCCGGCCGGGTCAGGGTGTGCGGGGCGCTCTCGGTGGAGCCGTACACGCTGAGCAGCCGGACGCCGTGGTCCAGCGCGCGCCGGGCCAGCGAGCGCGGCACGGGAGATCCGCCGCAGCCGAGCAGCCGCAGGTCGTCGGCCAGCCGCTCGCCCGGCGGGCAGGAGTCCAGCAGGCAGCGGATCACGCTGGCGGCGGCCATCCCGCAGGTGGCGCGCTCTGCCCGGATCATCGCCAGCGAGGCCGGGCCGGTCGGCACGTCGAGCAGCACCGCGGTGCCGCCGATCAGGTAGGGCAGCGTCAGCCCGTGCAGGTAGCCGGTGGCGTGGCCGAGCGGCGCCGGCATGAACATCCGGTCCCGGGCGTCCAGGTGCAGCGCGCGGGCGAAGGTGCGCTCGGCGGCGAGCACGTTGTCGTGCGAGAGCAGCACCCCCTTGGGCCGGGCCTCGGAGCCGGAGGTGAACAGCACCGCGGCGATGTCCGCGGACCGGCCGGGGGTGCGGTCGTGCTCGGGCAGGGGCAGGTGCTCGGCCACCAGGTCGGCCAGGTCGGGCAGCCCGGCCGCGGGCACGCCGTCGTGCGGCACCGCGGCGACCGCGACCAGGTGGTCCAGCTCGGCCGCCAGCCGCACCGCGACCGGCTCGTAGCGGGTGCCGCGGAAGTGGGTCGGCACCAGCAGCGCCCGGGACCGGCAAGTGCGCAGCACGTGGCGCAGCTCGCTCTCCCGGTAGGCGGTCAGCACCGGGTTGACCACCGCGCCGATCCGCAGGCAGGCGACGTTCACGCAGCACAGCTCGGCCCAGCTGGGCAGCTGCACGGACACCACGTCGCCGGCCCGGATGCCGGACGCCCGCAGCCAGGTCGCGATCCGGGCCGCCCGGTCGTCCACCTCGGCGTAGCTGAGCCGGGTGCCGCGGGAGTCGACCACTGCCTCCTGGTCCGGCGCGGTGAGCGCGGCCAGCCGCCAGTGGTCGTCCAGCGAGGCGTCGCCCCAGAGCCCGGCCCGGCGCAGCGCGGTGCGCCGGGCCGGTGCGACGGTGACGGTCCCGTGCACGAGGGGTCAGCCCTGCCGGTAGGACACGCCGGCGCCGGCCACCGGGTAGTCCCAGGAGTAGCCGGGCGCGCCGGAGCGCAGCCGGTCGCAGACCATCCGGCAGTTCCCGCACTCCAGGCACCCGACGTGGTCGAAGCCCATCACGTCGGCGGCCTCGTCCCAGACATACCGCTGGGCGGGGCAGGAGGTCGCGCAGGCCCGGTCCGACGGGCAGGTCCGGCAGGCGACCGGGTCGATCACGATGTGCGGGTGGTGCTCGTCGGTCTCGAACCGGGTGGTGGCGAGCAGCACGTCGACGGTGGTCACAGCGTCCGCACTCCCTTCAGCAGGGTGCGGGCGGTCCGCACCGGCCTCTTGATCTGCCGGGCGGCGTGCCACAGCGTGCCGCCGACCGGGGCCAGCGGCTCCGGGCCGACGTGGTACAGCTCGGTCATGGCGTCCACCGCGAGCCGGGGGTAGACGGTGAACAGGTCGGGGGTGCCGGCCATCCAGTCGTGCGCGCCCCGGGTGGCCCGGAAGTCGCGCAGCAGGCCGTCGTCCAGCCGGCGCCGGTAGCCGGCCAGGCCCGCGGCGTCGATCGCGGCGGTGCCGGCGGTGGCGTCCAGCGCCTCGACCACGGTCGCCGCGGCGGCGATCCCGCTCATCACCGCGTAGTCCATCCCGCGGATGGTGAACCCGCGGTTCAGGCACAGCCCGGCGGCGTCTCCGCAGGCCAGCCAGCCGTTCCCGGCGAGCTCGGGCAGCGTGTCGTAGCCGCCCTCGTACACCAGGTGCGCCCCGTACTCGACCAGCTCGGCGCCGGCCACGTACCGGCCGACCGCCGGGTGCTCACGCAGCGCCTCGGCGGTCTCCAGGATCGAGCGGCCGGAGGCCTGCCAGCCGGCCGAGTCGAGCACCAGCCCGAGCGAGACCGAGTCGGTGTTCGTGTAGCAGAACATCCCGCCGAACACCCCGTGCGTCACCGCGCCCATGCCGAGCACCGCCGCGCCCTCGCCGGGCCGGACCCCGAACACCCGGTCCACGTCGGTCGACGAGCCGAACCGGTAGACGTACTTGGCGCCGACCGCCACGGCGTGCGGGTCCAGCGGGCGGATCAGCCCGGCGCGCTCGAGCAGCAGCGGGTTGATGCCCTCGCCGTCGATCACCACCCGGGCCAGCAGCTCGTCCTCGCCGGCCCGGACGCCGCAGACCGTGCCGTCCCGGACGATCAGCTCCTCGACCGTGGTCGCGGTGATCACCATCGCGCCCAGGTCCTCGCACCGGGCGGCCAGCCACTCGAGCAGCGGGGTGGCGAGCACGGTGTAGGACTCCTCGTGCACCGAGGTGAGCGTGGCGTCGATGTTCACCGCGTCCTGCTCGGTGAGCAGCGAGATGACCTCCCGCTTCACCTCGCGCTGCACAGGCGCCTCGCGCCAGTCGTCGCCGAGCAGCTCGCGCAGCGCGTAGGCGTAGATCCGCCCGCCGGTGAGGTTCTTCGCGCCGCAGGTGCTGCCGCGCTCGATCACCAGCACGGACTTCTCCGCCTGTGCCAGCCGGTACGCCGCGGCCAGGCCGGCGAAGCCCCCGCCGACGATGATCGCGTCGAAGACGTCCTCGTCCATCACGCGCCCTCGCGGGCCAGGGCCTTGCCGATCACCAGGGCCTGGATCTCGTTGGTGCCCTCCATGATCTGGAACACCTTGGCGTCCCGGAAGATCTTCTCCACCGGGTACTCCTTGGTGTAGCCGTTGCCGCCGAGCACCTGGATCGCCTTGCTGGCGACGTCCTGCAGCATGTCGGTGACCAGCATCTTGGTGATGGCGCCCTCCTTGGGCACCGGCCGGCCGGCGTCCATCAGCCGCATGGTGTTGTTCACCAGGCAGCGGGCGGCCTCGGTCATCGCGGCCATGTCGGCCAGCAGCTTGGCCACCAGCTGGAACTCGATGATCGGCTGGCCGAACTGCTTGCGGTCCTTGGCGTAGGCGACCGCCTCGTCCAGGGCGCGCTGCATCATGCCGACGCAGATCGTGGCCATGAACGCCCGGGAGAAGTCCAGCCCGCGCATCGCGATCCGGAAGCCCTCGCCCTCGGCGCCGACCCGGTGGTCGACCGACACCCGCACCTCGTCGAAGACGACGTCGCAGGTGTTCGAGGTGCGCAGCCCGCACTTGTCCTCGTGCGTGCCCCAGGAGACGCCGGGCCGGTCGGTCTCCACGATGAAGCAGGAGATGCCCTTGTGCCCGGCCGCCGGGTCGGTCTTGGCCAGCACGGCGTAGACCTTGGCGATGCCGCCGTTGGTGATCCAGGTCTTGGTGCCGTTCAGCACGTACTCGTCGCCGTCGCGCACCGCGGTGCTGCGGATGGACGCCGCGTCGGAGCCGGCGCCGGGCTCGGACAGCACGAACGCGCCCAGGCCACCGGGGGCGACCAGGTCGGCGAACAGCTTGGCCTGGTCCGGGGTGCCGGCCAGGATCACGTTGCGCAGTGCGACGAACGTCGAGACCAGGGTGATCGCGTAGCCGGCGTCGACCTTGCCGAGCTCCTCGAACACCATCGCGGTGGTCTCGAAGTCCAGGCCGCCGCCGCCGTACTCCTCGGGGATCTCCAGCATGTGCAGCCCCATCTCGAAGGCGCTGTCGAAGAACCCGGGCGGGCACTCGCCGGCCTGGTCGCACGCGGCGATCTGCGGTGCGATCTCCTTGCGGACGAAGTCGCGGACCATCTCGACGAGCTCGGTCTGCTCCTCGGTGTAGATGAGGGCCACGGTGGCCTCCTTGCTGCCCGCCTCGGGCGGGTCGTCGGGGGTGGGGGAGAGGGGCGGGAGGGCTCAGGAGCGCGGCTGCGGCACGGTCGCGGTGCCGGTGCGGTCCGTCGGTGCCGGGACCGCGGGGCCGTGCACCGCGCCGTCCTGCAGCAGCAGGCGCACCTGGGCCGGGGAGTAGCCGAGCTCGGCCAGCACCTCGGCGGTGTCGGCGCCCTGCGGCCGGGACAGCGTGAGCTCCGGGTCGCCCTGGCCGGCGAACCGGACCGGGTTGGTCGGCAGCATCCGCTGCGCCCCGTTGGGGTAGGTGACGGTGCGCAGCACGTCGTTGGCCCGGGCCTGCGGGTCGTCGTACACGTCCGTCGGCAGCTGGCACGGCGCGATCGGCAGGTCCCGCTCGCCGAACGCGGCCAGCCAGTCGGCCGCCGGCCGGGTGCCGAACGCCTCGTCCAGCGCCTGCACCACCTCGGCGTTCCGGCCGGCGTCGTTCATCGCGACGCAGACGCCGAGCACCGGGTCGCCGACCAGGTCCTCGCGACCGATCAGCCGCATCACGGCGTCGTAGTCCCGGTCGTACTCCGCGACGCACAGCGCCATCAGGCCGCCGTCCGAGCCGAGGTAGGTGTTGTTGAACGGGTTGATCACCTGCCGGCGGTCCTTCGGGTACTCGACGCCGTACTGGGCGGCGATCATCGCTTGGTTCAGCATGAACACCCCGGAGTGCAGCAGGCTGGCCGTGACGTAGTCGCCCTGGCCGGTGCGGTCCCGCTGGTAGACGGACGCCAGGATGCCGGCGGCCAGAACGAACGAGACCTGGAAGTCGCCGTACCCGGACGGCGGCAGCATGGCGCCGCTGGACCGGTCCCGGGTGGTGGCGAGCACCCCGCCGCGGGACATGTACGTGGTCATGTCGAAGCCGGCCGCGTCCTTGAGCGGCCCCTCGGCGCCGAAACCGAGCACCTGTGCCATCACCAGCCGGGGGTACCGGGCGTGCAGGGAGTCCCAGTCGTAGCCGAGCTTGGCCAGCGACCGGACCCGGGTGCTGGTGACGAACACGTCCGCGCCGGCCAGCAGCCGGTCCATCACCTCCCGGCCGCCGGGGGTGCGCAGGTCGACGGTGACGAACCGCTTGTTCATGTTCGCCATGTCGAACCCGGGGTTCTCGTCGTCCGTGCACGGCGTGCCGAACACGGTGCCCTGGGTGCGACCGGGGTCGCCGCGGGGCGGCTCGACCTTGATCACGTCCGCCCCCCACTCACCCAGCACGCGCTGGGTGGTGGGGGCGGCCAGGAAGGCCGTCATGTCGACGACCCGCAGACCTGCGAGCGGCTTCATCGTCGCGCGCTCCTCGTCAGAACGTGTCGCCGGAGGAGGCGAGCAGCCCGCGCGCGGCGGTGATCCGCTGCACCGTGGGCGGGCCCTCCTCGAGCCACATGGCGCGGCAGTCGCGGTAGAGCCGCTCGACCGGGCCGTACTCGCAGTTCTCGAAGTAGCCGATGCCGCCCAGGATCTCCAGGCAGTTGTCGGAGACGAGCTTGACGGTGCGGATGGAGAACAGCTTGCACATCGCGGCGAAGGTGTCGGCCTCCTCGCCCCGGTCGTACCGCTCGGCGGTGTCGTGCACCATCTGGCGCAGCGCGTAGATGTGCGTGCCCGACTCGGCGATCATGTGCTGGATCTCCTGGCGGCTGGACAGCAGCTTGCCGAAGGTCACGCGCTCCTTGGCGCGGGCGATCGAGATCTCCAGCATCCGCTGGGCCATGCCGAGGTTGGAGTCGGCGATGTGGGCGCGGGACAGGCCGAGCGAGAACATCGCGACGTGGTAGCCCTCGCCGATCTCGCCGAGGCGGTACCGGTCGGGCACCCGGCAGTCGGTGAAGCGCAGGCCGGCGTGGCCGGCCCCGCGACAGCCCATCATGTGCTCCATCTCGACGATCTCGTACCCGGGGGTGTCGGTCGGGACGAAGAACGCCGTCAGGCGGTGGTCCTTGTCCGCGGCCGGGTCGGTGAGCGTGATGAGGTACGTGCCGTCGGAGCAGTCGGTGTGCGAGATGAGGGTCTTCTCGCCGTTGATCACCCAGTCGTCGCCGTCCCGGACGGCGGAGGTCTTGATGTCGGCGCCCGAGCCGGCCTCGGCCTCGGTCAGCGCGAAGTTGATGTAGAGGGTCTTGTCGGCGAACCGCGGCATGGCCCACGCCTTGAGGTCCGCCTGGCCGAAGTCGTCCATGATCCGCCAGTTCAGGCCTGCGGCGTGGTGCAGGTGCATCCGCATGCCGCCGGGTCCGCGGGAGAACTCCTCCTGGACCTGGAAGATCTGCTTGGTGGACAGTCCCCAGCCGCCGTACTGCTCGGGCAGGTAGAAGCGGTAGAGGTTGTGCTTCCGGGAGAGCTCGAAGAACTCCTCGGGAAAGACGTTGGTGTGCTCGATCTCCTTCTGCATCTCGTCGAACGGGCCCTCGGCGAGCTCACGGATCTCCGCGAGATAGCCGGCGAACTCTTCCTCGGTGGCGGGCTTGTGGTCCAGCACGGGCATCCTCCTCGATGACGTGGGCGACGACGGTGCGACCCCGGGCGGGGCGACGGCGGCGTCGTACTCACTAGTTCGTACAAACCTCCGCCAGCGTGGCAGCGCGGGTCGGGGCGTTCGAGGGACCAACGTCCTCGGCGGGGTTGTGATCCGACAAACATGCAGGTCAGGGCTATGAAACTGCTGCTCGGCGGGACGTGCGGCCGACGGGCGGCCGCGTTCCGGTCCGGGATTGTGAAAGTTGTCCCGTAGTCCGGGACCTTCGACCCTGCCGCACGGGCCGCAGGCCGGGAGTATGTACTACCAGGTGAGTACCTACGCCCGTCAGGGCCCGACCTCGACGCGCGTCCCCCTTCGGCAGCGTCGCACGAAGAAAGGTTCGTCATGAAGAACCGCTACGCCCCCACGGCCGGTTCGGTCTATCTGTTCTTCTTCCTGTACGGCATGGCCGTCATCATTCTCTCGCAGAACTCCGCCCACCTGCAGGAGCAGTGGGGAGCGACCGAGGGGAACGTGCTGATGGCGATCTCCGGCATCGGCATCGGCAAGATCATCGGCCCCTCGTTCTCCGGATTCCTGTCGGACAAGATCGGCCGCCGCGCCATGGTGCTGATCTCGTTGGCGATGTACATGCTGTTCATGGTCGGCATCCTGGTCAGCCCCACCTGGCAGGTCGGCTTCGCGCTGGCGGTCTGGTTCGGCCTGGCGAACGCCGTGATGGACGTCGGTGCCTACCCGACCCTGATGGAGTCGTTCCCGAAGACCGCCGGCTCGGCGAACATGCTGGTCAAGGCCGCCATCGCCGCTGGCCAGCTGGTGCTGCCGCTGATCATCACCTGGCTCGCCGCCTCCGGGCACTTCTGGGGCATCCCGTTCATCGGCGCCACCATCGCGCTCGCCCTGATCTTCCTCGTGATGCTCAAGGTGCCGTTCCCGGACTACAAGGCGCTGGCCGCCGAGCAGAAGGCCGCGATCGAGCAGAACGCCGAGACCGTCGGCGACACCGGCGCCAAGATCGGCATCGAGGGCGTCGCGCTGGTGCTGTTCGGCTTCACCGCCACCGCGATGTTCTGGCTCGCGCAGAACTCCCTGCCGTCCGCGGGGCAGTACATGGCCGGGATGAGCGAGTCCTCCGCCCGCGAGCTGATCTCCTGGTACGCGATCGGCTCGTTCGCCGGGGTGTTCATCACCGCCACCCTGGTCGCCCGCAAGTTCCGCCCGGTGACGTTCCTCGTGGTCAACCCGGTCGCCGCCGCGGTGGCCTACCTGCTGATGGTCACGGTGCAGAACGCGGCGCTCTACCCGGTGCTCGCGTTCGTGATCGGCTACTTCGCCGCCGGTGGCCTGTTCCAGCTCACCGTGGTCGTGCTGGCCGAGTTCTTCCCGGTCCGCAAGGGCGTGGTCACCTCGATGATCGGCCTGGCCTCGGGCCTGGCGGCGTTCGCGCTGCCGTACCTGTCCGGCTGGCTGGTGGACTCCGCCGAGGACAAGGGGTCCGGCTACACCAGCGTGGTCTGGGTGGGGCTCGTGGTGTCAGTAGCCTCTGTCCTGCTCGGTTCGCTCGTGCTGATCCGGCACCGTCGGGTGTTCCCCCGCAGCGTCGCGGCTGCCGAGGACCGACCCGCCGCCGTGGCCGCCTGACGCCGGGCACGGGCTCGCCCCCGCAGTGCCCGCCCAGCCCCTCGACCCCCAGGGACGCACGATGACCGCACTCGACACCCACCTGCCCGGTGACGTGACGCCGGGCCAGGCCCGCCGGGCCGCCGTCAGCGCCTTCGTCGGCGCCGTGATCGAGTGGTACGACTTCCTGATCTTCGGGCTGGTCGCCGCCACCGTCTTCAACCGGCACTTCTACGCGTTCGACAGCCCGACGATGAACCTGCTGGCGTCGTTCGCGACGCTCGGCATCGGGTTCCTGTTCCGCCCGCTCGGCGGGCTGTTCTTCGGCCGGATGGGTGACCGGGTCGGTCAGAAGCGGGTGCTGATCATCACCATGACGGTGATGGGCGTCTGCACCGGCCTGGTCGGCTGCCTGCCCACCTTCGACCAGGTCGGCTGGTGGTCGCCGGTGCTGCTCACCCTGCTGCGGTCGGTGCAGGGGTTCGCGGTCGGCGGCGAGTGGGGCGGGGCCGCCCTGCTCGCCGTCCGGCACGCGCCGGCCGGGCGGCGGGCGTTCTACTCCTCCGGGGTGCAGATCGGCTACGCCGTCGGGCTGGTCGCGGCCTCGACCGCCGTCTCCGGGATGAGCTACCTGACCGGGGACGACTTCGAGGTCTGGGGCTGGCGGGTGCCGTTCTGGTCCGCGGTCGTGCTGATCGTGGTCGGCCTGTGGATCCGGGCCGGCATGGTCGAGCGGCCCAAGGACCCGCAGGTGGCCGCCGCACCGCGCAGCTCGGTCTGGTCGGCGATCCGGCAGAACCCGCGGGCGTTCCTGGAGATCATCGGCCTGCGGCTGGTCGAGCTGTTGACGATGTACATCGTGACCACGTTCGCGGTGGCCTACGCCGACAGCCACCTGGACATGCCGCGCGAGCAGATGGTGAACGTGGCCGCGATCGTGGGCGCGCTCGGCATCGTGTCGATCCCGGTGTTCGCCTACGTCTCGGACCGCAAGGGCTGGCGGCGGAACTACGTGGTCGGCTCGCTGGTGGCCGCCCTCTGCGCGTTCCCGTTCTTCTTCGCGATGGAGTCCGGGTCGTTCCTGGCGATCGTGGTCGTGTCGATCCTGCTGATCAACGTCGCGCACGACATGGCGGTCTCGGTGCAGCAGCCGCTGATCACCCAGATGTTCGGCGGGGCGGACCAGAACACCGGGGCCGGCGTCGGCTACCAGGTCGCCTCGGCGATCGCGGGCGGCTTCACGCCGTTCGTGGCCACCGCGATGCTGAACGCGGCGGGCGGGCACTGGTGGCCGGTGGCGACCTACCTGATGGTGGGGTCGCTGGTCTCGGCCGCGGTGGCGGCGTTCGTGGTCCGCAAGCCGGCGTCGGAGCGGCTGGCCTGAGACCGGCGCGGCCTACGCGGGCCGACCGGGCTGCTCGGGCTGGTCGGCCGGGGTGGCGAGCACGAAGCGCAGCACGACGTCCTCGATCATCGCGCGCACGTGCGCGGACTCCTGCTCGCCGAGCATGTCCCGGCCGAACAGCTCGCGGAACGTCGACCGGTTCGACACCCGCTGGAACGCCAGCCCGGAGATGACCTCCTGCACGTCCAGCGCCGACGGGGCGTCCGGCCCGCTGCGGAACAGCCCCTGCTCGCGGCCCCGGTGCAGGATGTCGTCGATGATCGTCACGGCGGTGCGGTTCGCCTCGCGCACCTCGTCGCCCATCAGGTGGATCGCCCCGGCGGGCAGCATGTTCTCGAACACCACCAGCCGGACGAACGCCGGGTTCTGCTCGTGGTGCGCCACGTTCGAGCGGACCAGCAGCCGCAGCGCCTCCTCCGGGTCGTGCGCGTCCAGGTGCAGGCTGACCTCGGTGGCCCGGATCCGCCGGTAGGACTCGACCAGCGCGGCGGCGTACAGGTCCTCCTTGCTGCGGAAGTAGTAGTAGATCATCCGCTTGGTCGACCGGGTCCGCTCCGCGATGGCGTCCACCCGCCCGCCGAGCAGGCCGTGCGTGGAGAACTCCTCGATCGCGGCGTCCAGGATCTCCCGCCGGGTGCCCTCGGGGTCCCGCCGGGCGACCCCGGCACGCAGGTCGGGGTCGTCGTCGGCCGCGGTGGTCGGGCGTGCATGCATGGCGGTGCCTCTGGTCGGACGTGCCGCAGACCGGCGGGTCGTGCGGCGGACGGATCGGCTCCCGCCCCGGCCCACGGGCCGAGAAGCGGGAGCCAGCAGTATGGACCACTTGGTACGCTCCCGCCGGGATGCGGCGCGCCGTGGCGCGGTGCCGAGGTGCAGTGCCGCAGCGTCGCGCCCGACCTCGTCCTCGTGCCCCGCACACCCCTGACGACCGGGAGAACCGCGACCATGCCGTCCACGCCCGCCCCCCGCGGCGACCACACCGTCCCGCTGCCGCACGCCCCGGAGCACGGCCCGCTGGTGGTGCTGTGCGGGCCGATGGGCTCGGGCAAGACGACGGTCGGCCAGGCGCTCGGCCGCCGCTGGTCGGTGGACCTGCGGGACACGGACGAGGACGTCGAGCTGAACGCCGGGGCGGCCATCCCGGACATCTTCCTGGACCAGGGCGAGGCGGCGTTCCGTCAGCTGGAGCACGAGGCGGTCGCGGCGGCGCTGGCCGAGCACCGCGGGATCCTGGCCCTCGGCGGCGGGGCCGTGCTGCGCCAAGACACCCAGGACGAGCTGGCCGCGTACGTGGCGACCGGTGGGGTGGTGGTGTTCCTGGACGTCAGCATCGAGTACGCCGCACCGCGGGTCGGGCTGGACGAGTCCCGGCCGCTGCTGATGGGCAACCCGCGCCAGCGCTGGCTGGAGATCATGCGCGAGCGGCGCGAGGTCTACGAGGAGGTCGCCACCATCCGCACCCTGACCGACGGCATGACGGCCGGCGAGGTGGCCCGCGAGATCGAGCGGCGCCTGCGGGTCGCCGCGCGCGAGCACGGCGGCGCGGGCCGGCGGCACCCGCAGGCGCACTGACGGCGGGCGGCGGGGCCGGGCACCGCGCTCGGGCCGGGCCTCGCGCCCGAGCGGGGTCCGGCACGGCTGCGTGCGGGCGCCACGCCGTCGTGGTGCGGATCGTCGCGCGGCATGGGACCGTGTCCCCGGGGTGATCGAGCTGATCCCCCGGGGTCTGGTGCGGGGAGGACCGGGGTCGTGCACCGCCGCCGCGACGGGCGCGCGGGGACGACGTCCCACGTCTCGGGGCGGTCGTGCCCCAGGCTCTGACCCGTGGGCGGCACAGGTCCCACCGGGGCGGCTGACAGGTCGGCCCGTTCGGGGGTATCCGGAAAGGACTCAACTCATGTCTACCGTGGCAGCAACGGGCGGATCGAAGGTTGCGCGCGTCATCGGCATCATCTCGGCGGTCGCCGGCCTCGTCATGATCATCGCGGGCGGCGTCACCTGGGGGATGGTCTCCAGCAAGCTGGACGAGCAGAACATCACCGTCTCGGACGACGCGGCCTACTTCGCGGGATCCAAGGTCAACTCGCCGTGGACCGCGTACGCGCAGGCGGACATCATCGAGCACCACGCCCTCGAGGCGACCGACGGCAAGACCTACGCCGAGCTGGACCAGGACGACCCGCTGCGCGAGACCGCGATGACGGCCTCGTTCCTGCGGGGCTCGCTGTTCACCTCGGTGGTGGCGTTCGGCGTCGCTGCGCTGGTGATCGGCCTCGGTGTCCTGTTCATCCTGATCGGCTACGCGGTATTCGCGCTGGCGGGCCGCCGCGTCGCCGCCGCGAGCGCGGCCAGCGAGCCGGTCGCACCGACGGAGCCCGGCCAGACGGCCTGAGCACGACGACCGATGGGCCGGGACCACCGAGGTCCCGGCCCGTCGGTCGTCCCGCGGCGCCGGCCCGGCACCGCGGAGGTCGTCGACCCCCTCCGGCCGACGACGGCTGCGACGCTCCCCGCGCCGGTCAGCCGCGCGGCGCCGGCTCTCGCCGCCGGCGGACGGTGCTGACCACCGAGCTGACCAGCAGCGCCATCCCGGCTGCGGCGAGCAGCACGATCAGAGCCAGGTCCACGTCGATCCGGAGGCCGGCGGCGAGCGCGAGGATCCCCATGCCGCACACCGCGACGACCAGGCCCCAGACCACCGTGCCGGCGCGGGGCTCGCGGGCGATCGGGCGCTCGGGTGCTGCTGCGGGGAACGGACCCGCGGCGGTGACCGGTGCCGGTGCCGGACCGGGGGCAGCCGTCCACGCGGCGGCCGGGGTCGGGGAGCCGGCGCCGGCGGGAATGGGCGCGGGTGCCGGTGCCGGGGCGGGCGCTGCCGGAGCGGGTGCCGGAGCGGGTGCCGGATCGGGTGCTGGTGCTGGTGCTGGTGCTGGTGCGGGTGCTGGTGCGGGTGCCGGGACGGCGACGGGGGGCTCCGCTGCCGCGGACGCTTCGTCGGTCGCGTCGGTCGGTCCGCCGGGGGAGACCGGCTGCTCCGACGGCGTGCCGACGGCCGGCGGCACAGGCAGCACCGCGGTCGGCTCGACGGCCAGCACGGCCGTCTGCTCGACGGTCGCGGCCGGCAGCTCGGTGGTCGGTGCGTCGCCGGCGGTCGTCGTGATCCGCTCGGTGGCGGGTCCGGGCGTCTGCGGCACGGCCGGGACCGCTCCGGTGCCGGTGCTCTCGTCGGTCACGATGGTCTCCACGATCTCGGTGGCTGATCCGGGCCGCGTGGTCCCCGGGGTCTCGGTGCTGGTGCGGGTCGTACCGTCGGTGCCGGTGCGCGGCGTCTCGTCGGTCGCGGCCGGCTGCGGCTCGGGCGCGCTCCCGGTCGCGGGTCCGGTGCTGGTCATCAGTCCTCCTCGATGGTGACCGAGCCGAGGCCGAGGTCGATCGACAGCACCAGGTCCGCCTGCTGGCCCTCGGCGAGCACGTCGCTGCTGAACGTCCGGTTCTGGCCGATCCCGCTGGAGGTCTGCGACTGGCCGTCGACCTCCCAGGTGATCTCGCCGGCGCCGGACGTCACGTCGGCCCGCAGCGCGATGCCGCTCGGGACCTCGATCGTGACGTCGCCGATGCCGGCGCTGATCGGCACGGTCAGCGTGTCGCCGGTGAGCGGGAGGTCGGTCAGGTCGAGGGTCGCGTCGCCGATGCCGAACGAGTAGCCCGCGGCGGCGTCGACCCGGCTGGTCACCACCAGGTCCTGGTCGGAGACCACCCGTCGGTCCTGGTGCTCCCACCAGGCGCTGCTCGACCCCACCGCCGTGGGCAGGGCCACGATCACCCCGATGATGGCCAGGGCGGTCAGGCCGCCGGCCCGGCGGCCGCGCAGCCCGCTGACCACGATCGCCAGCCCGACCAGCACCACGCCGCCGCCGAGCGCCACGGCTGCGATCGGGCCGTCGTAGACGCCGGTGCGATCGGCCAGCAGCAGCGCGGCCAGCCCGATCAGGACCAGCGCCACGACGACGCCGGTGATGGCGGAGCCCGGACCGCGCACGAACGGCTTCGGTGGCTTCGAGGGGCGGGGCGGCGTCACGGGCGGCGGCGCCCAGCCGCGGCCGGGCGGCGGCACGGCACCCCCGGCGGACGCTGAGGACGCGCCCTGCTGCGGCTGGCCCGGGTACTGCTGGCCTGCGTGCTGCTGGCCGGCGTAGGCCTGGCCCGGGTGCTGCCGGCCCGCGGAGGTCGGTGCGGCGGCCTGGGTCTGCGGCGGGGACGGCTGGGTGGCGGCCGGTCGTGGATCGGTGACGGGCATGGTCGTGGTGCTGCCTTCCGTGCGGGGGGCGTCAGCGGGGCCCGACGGGGTCGGGAACCGTGGTGGTGCGGAACCGGTGCGGTGGTGCCGGGCGTTCCGCAGGATCGCGATCACCGCCACCACAGCCGCGATCCACGCCAGGGTGGGGAACCAGCCGGAGTCGAACGGGCCCCAGCCGAACCACCAGTCGCCCGCCTGGCTACCGATCAGCACCAGGAGGATCGCGCCGAGCAGTGCGACGTCGAAGGCCCCGTGCAGCGCCTCCTCCAGGTGGATGCGCCCGTCGGACTCCTCGGGCAGCAGCGCCCAGGCGAGGCCGTACAGCACGAAGCCGAAGCCCATCAGCATGGTGACGCCGACGGCGCCGCGGATCAGCAGCGGGTCGACGCCGAAGCGCCGGGCCAGGCCGCCCGCCACGCCACCGACCCACCGGTCGGAGGACCGGGTGATGCCCCAGCGGCGGATCGCCTCGAAGAACCCGTCGGTGGCGCCGCGCCGGGGCTGCGGTGCCGGAGGCGGCACGGGGCCGGGGCCGGCGGGGCCCGATGACGCAGGGGTCGGCCCGTAGCCGTCGCGGTCGTCGCTCATGGTTCGATCCTGGCCGCACGCGGAGCAGCGGGGCATCCGGCACCCCCCTGAGACACCCCTGAATGTCGTCGGGGCGGCCCCTGATCCGTTCCGCCCGCGGCCCCGAGGACCCGGGTGCCGTGTGACGATCAGGGCATGGACTCCCCGACGCGACTGCCGCTGCGCCGCCCGGACCGCGGCCGGCTGGTCGGCGGCGTCGCGGCCGGCGTCGCGCTGCACCTCGGGCTGCCCGTGCGCCTGGTGCGGGTGCTGTTCCTGCTGCTCACCCCGCTGGCCGGCGCCGGCCCTCTCCTCTACGTCTTCTGGTGGGTCACGGTGCCGGTCGGGGACCCGTGCGCCGTCGCCAGCGCGGCACGTCCCGCCGCGCTGTCCCGGATCGCGCGGCCGCAGGCGGGCGACCCGGTCGCACGGCTGCGCCGGCTGCCGTGGACCGCGATCGCGGTCGGGGTGGCCCTGATCGCCGGTGCGGTCACGCTGCTGGCCGTGCGCGGAGGTGGCCAGATCGGTGCCTCGTGGCTGGTGCCGCTGCTGCTGCTGATCGCCGGCACCGCGCTGGCCTGGAGCCAGCTCGACTCGGCGCAGCGGGCGCGCAGGAGCGGCACGGCCCGCCAGCCGGTCAGCCGGCTGCGACTGCTCGGCGGGCTGGTGATCGCCGGCGCCGGAGTGCTGCTGCTGGTCGGCCAGCAGTCCGACCTGGGCACCCTGCTGCAGTCCACGTTCGCCGCGATCGCCGTGCTCGCCGGCGTGGCCCTGGTGCTCGCCCCGTGGTGGCTGCGCCTGGTGCGCGAGCTCGGCGACGAGCGGGCCGCCCGCGCCCGCGAGTCCGAGCGGGCCGACATCGCCGCGCACCTGCACGACTCGGTGCTGCAGACCCTCGCGCTGATCCGGGCGCGCGCCGACGACCCGACCGAGGTCGCCCGGATGGCCCGGGCCCAGGAGCGCGAGCTGCGCACCTGGCTGTACGACGACCGGCCGGCCCCCGGCACCTCGGTGGCGGCGGCGCTGGCCGCGATCGTCGCGGAGATCGAGGACACCCGCACCGGTCCGGACGGCGAGGCCGTCACCGTCGAGACCGTGGTCGTCGGCGACTGCGAGCCCACCCCGAGCACCGACGCGCTGCTGCAGGCGACCCGCGAGGCGCTGCTGAACGCCGTGCGGCACGGGCGCCCGCCGGTCTCGCTGTATCTCGAGGTCGGCCCGGACGAGGTCGAGGTGTTCGTGCGCGACCGCGGCGAGGGCTTCGACCCGGACGCCGTGCCGCAGGACCGGTTCGGCGTCCGCGAGTCGATCCTCGGCCGGGTGCGGCGGCGGGGCGGGCGCGCAGCGGTGGTGTGCAAGGACGGCGGGGGCACCGAGGTGCGGCTCTCCATGCCGCTGCTCGCGGCGGAGCCCGGTCCGGTGCCGGCGGGTCCGGCAGACTCGTCCGGGACCCCGGACGCACGAGAGGCGCCGGGCGAGGCGGCCGGGCCCGGCACGCAGGACCGGACCGCGGCCACGACGGTCGGGGCCGTGGACGAGGAGAGGACCGGACAGGCATGAGTGACACGGCGGTCGACGTGGTGCTGGTCGACGACCACCTGATGTTCCGGGCCGGGGTGAAGGCATCGTTGGACGCCCGGGTGCGGGTGGTCGGCGAGGCGTCCACCGTGGACGAGGCGATCCAGGTCGTGCGGGCCCACCGACCACCCGTGGTGCTGCTCGACGTGCACCTGCCCGGCGGCGACGGCGGCGGGGGAGCCGAGGTGATCCGCGCCTGCACCGACCTGCTCGGTGAGACCCGGTTCCTCGCGCTGTCGGTGTCCGACGCTGCGGAGGACGTGGTCGCGGTGATCCGGGCCGGCGCCCGCGGGTACGTCACCAAGGCGATCTCCGGGCCGGACCTGTGCGACGCCGTGCTGCGGGTGGCCGGCGGGGACGCGGTGTTCTCCCCGCGACTGGCCGGCTTCGTGCTCGACGCGTTCGGCGCCGCGGCCGGCGACGTCGCCATCGGCGACGACGAGCTGGACCGGCTGTCCGCGCGCGAGCGCGAGGTGATGCGGCTGATCGCCCGCGGCTACTCCTACCGCGAGGTGGCGTCCGAGCTGTTCATCTCGATCAAGACCGTCGAGACCCATGTCTCGGCGGTGCTGCGCAAGCTGCAGCTCTCCTCCCGGCACGAGCTGACCCGCTGGGCGGCCGCCCGCCGGCTGCTCTGAGGCGCCGTCCGGTCCTCAGCCGCAGGTGTAGAGGGTGCCGTCGACGTCGTGCGTGCCGTACCCGAGCCCGTCGCAGATCCGCGACTGCTCCAACGAGCTCCAGATCAGCGAGAACACCACCAAGAGCACCCAGAGGGCGCCGACCACCGTCCCGGTGACGGCCATGCCCCGACCCCGGCCGTCCTTCCGTGCCTGCACCAGGGCGACGATGCTGAGCACCAGCCCGACCAGCGAGATGCACGGGACGAGTGCGGTCACCATGCCCGCGATGGCGAGCGCGATGCTGCGCTGCGGGGCGACCACGACCGGCGCCGTGGCATAGGGGTAGGGCTGCCCGGGCTGGGGGTAGCCCGGCTGGACGTACCCGGGTTGGACGTACCCGGGCTGGGCGTAGCCGGGCTGAGGCATCGCGTACTGCTGCGGGGGCCCGACCGGGGCGACGGGGCCCGTCGGGTACAGCGACGAGGGGACGGCGGAGGACGGCTCGTACGGCGAGGACGGCGCGGGGGCCGACGCCGGGTACGGCTGCGTGCTGTCGGCGGCGGGCCGGGAGGCGTCGTCCGGGCCGGCGGCGGGCTGGAACGGTGCGGACGCGTCGGGCTGCTGGGGGTCGGGCTGCTGCGGGGCAGGCGGCTGCGGCTCGTGCTGCTCGGCGCGGTTCGGCTCGGCGTCGCCGGGCGGCGGGATGAACGGTGTCGACATCGGGTCCTCGTCTCTGTGCAGGGCGGGGCGGGACGGGTCTGTGCAGGGCTGGGCCGGGCACTGCGCAGCGTGGTCCGGGCGTGGCCGTCTGCGGTCGGGTGCGGGTGTCAGCAGGGGACGGCGGAACGGTCCGCGCTCGGCGGCCGCACGGGAGCGGGTCGGGCGCTGGGGTGCTGGGCGGTCCGCGCTCGCGCGGGGGTCGGCTGTGCCGCGGGCATGACATCCACTTCTCCGTCGGGAAGGGCAGGGGTCGTACGCGGCTGGCGCGACCCTACCCCACCCCTCGCCGCCGCTCCGTCGCCGTGAGGGGGTTGCCCCGCACCCCTCCACCCCGCACCCCGGCCCCCTCCGCTCGCCCGCGGCCACCTCCTCCGTGCACGCCCGGGCGCGACCCGCCCCAGCGCACCCGGCCGTCACTGCACGCGCCGCGGACGGCCCCTCCCGACGAGCCCCGGCGGCCCCTGCGCGCGCCCCGGACGGCCCCTCCCGACGAGCACCCGACGGAAGCGCCCCCGCGGTGCCGCGCGCGGATCTACCGTGGTGCCACCCCCCAGCACGAGAAGGAAGAGGACTCGCCGATGGACGTCGTGTACGGGCTGCTGGTCGTGCTGCACCTGGTGGGCTGGGCGATCGTGCTCGGCGGCTGCCTGGTGACGATGCGCGACGCGGCCTTCCCGAAGGGCGCCCTGCACGGGGCGCTGACCGCGGTGGTCACCGGCCTGGTGATGGTCGGGCTGCGGGCCGCCGGGGTCGGCGGCCTGGAGGCGCCGGACTACGCGAAGATGACGGTCAAGCTCGTGGTCGCGATGGTGGTGACGGCGTTGATCTGGGCCGGGTCGCGGCGTCCGGAGCGGGTCACGCGCGGCTGGGTCGCCGCGACGCTCGGCCTGACGCTGGCCGACGTGGCGGTCGCCGTCCTCTGGCGCTGACGCGGCCCGTCGCGGGCGCGCCTCGGGTGCGTCTCCGCACCGATCGAGGCAGCGCACGATCGCTCCCAGGACGATCGCGCCGCGGTCGATCACCGCGCGGACGTCGTCGCGGGTGGCCGATCCTGCGGCCGACGCCGACCGGTCCGGCTCGGCCGGTCAGGGACGCCGACCGAGCTCGGCCAGGACCCGCGACCCCTGCGCGAACCGCTCCGTGAGGTCGCGGTCCCGCACGGACAGCTCGCGGGTCCGCGTCCGGTCGCCGCCCCCTGCCGTCATGTGGGTCCCGAACCGGGCGAGATGGCACGGTCCGGTGCGATCACGTGGTGGTCGTCCGACGGTGCCCTTCATGGCGAACGTGAGCTGCGATGGTCTCAGACTCCCCGGATCTGCCTCTGTGGGCACGAGCCATGCCGCGGCCGGGGTTCTTCTCCGCCTGACGGGGCACGCCCGTCGTGCTCGCCCAGGGCTCTGGCGCGGTCACCAGGGCGTCCGTCACCACCGGGCAGATCGACAGCGAGCCCCGCGCACGCCTGGCCTCAGGGTCGAGGAAGGGCCCTAGCCGCCGATCACGGCCAGCTCCCCGCCGTCCAGCCGGTCGGAGAGCATCGTCCAGCCGTCCTCGGTCAGCGCGACGACGTCCTTGACCTGCAGGCCGAACGAGCCCGGGACCATCACGAACGGCTCGATGCCCAGGATCGCGCCGGGCTCCAGCGGATCGGTCGAGGTCGCGGTGAGGTACGGCGGTTCGTGCAGGTCCAGCCCCATGCCGTGCCCGAAGAAGACGATCGCCCGGTCGCCGAGCGGCCCGAGCGCCTCGACGTAGGCCCGGTACACCGCCGTCGGGTCGGTGCCGGGCCGCAGCAGGTCCAGCGCCGCGGCCCGGGCACCGCTCACCAGGCTCCACGCGCGCCGCAGCTCCGCGCTCGGTCCGCCGACCACGGCGGTGCGGGCGACCCCGGCCTGATACCCGCCCGCGCCTGCGAACGTCTCGACGCGCACCACGTCGCCGGGACGCAGCACCCGGTCGGACGGGCCGACGTTCGGGAACCAGGACCGCTCGCCGCTGGCGACGATCAGGCTGCGGTGCTCGGAGATGCCCGCGGAGTACAGCGCCTCGACGATGCGCCTGCCCACCGTGTGCTCGCTGTCGCCCGGCCCGCTGGCCGTCAGTGCCGCGGCGAGCGCCGCGTCCGAGGCCTGCGCGAGGGAGCGCACCGTGGCGAGCTCGTCGGGCGTCTTGCTGGTCCGGGCGCGCGCGACGACCTCCTCGCACGGCGCCCAGGTCACCTCGGGCAGCAGCGCGGTCAGCCGGTCCATCGCCCCGACGGGCACGAAGTCCGTCTCCACGCCGAGCCGCAGCGGGCCCGGTCCCAGGTGGTCGGTGACCATCGCGGCCAGCGCCGCCATGGCGTCCTCGCGGAACTCCTTCCACACGTGCACGGCGGCGTCGGTGATCCCGGCGCGCACCGTGCTCTCCTCCATGTCCACGGTGAGCACCGCCTCGACGCCCGTCCGGGTCACCAGGGCTGCGGCGTGCCGCCAGCGCATCACCGCGTGGGTCGGGACCCGCAGGCCGGTCGCGTAGGTGAAGGACTGCGGGGACAGCAGGACGAGCGCGTCGAGCCCGAGCGCGTCGAGGCCGGCGGCCAGGCGTGCGGCTGCTGCATTGCTCATGCGGGACCACCTTCGGATCGGTGCTGCGGCAGGCCGAGCTCGGCCCGGACCGGTGCCATGACATGTCGGGCGAAGCGGTGCAGGGCGACCAGCGGGTCCTCGTCGCCCACCAGGATCGAGGACCAGCCGGTCGCGCCGGCCCGGTGCGCGGCCAGCACCCGGTCGACGACCTGCGTCGGCGTGCCGACCACCACGAAGCGGCGCACGTCCTCGTTCGGCAGGTCGCCGGCGGTCAGCGTGCCCGCGGCGATCGCCGCGCGGGTCCGGTCGCTCACCCCGAGCCGGTCCAGCAGGTCGGGGGAGGTGGTGCGAGCGAGCATCGCCGCGAACCGGCGAGCCCGGGCCGGCATCGGCTGGCCGGCGTCGAGGAGCTGCACGGACTGCCAGGCGACGTGCGGGCGTGGCGGCCCGAACGGCCCGGTGACCAGGTCGTGCGCCCAGGCGACGAGCCCCGGGGTGGACATCGACTCGGTGAGGTAGCCGTCCGCCACCCCGGCCGCGCGGCGCAGCGTCTGCGGACCACGGCTGCCCAGGTACACGGCGCAGCGGGCCAGGCCGGACTCCAGGGTGACCGGTGCGGCCAGGAAGCCGCCGGGCTCGTCCTCGGGCAGCACCGTCTCGCCGTGCAGCAGCCGCCGGACCAGGTCGACCGCGGCGATCAGCCGGCCGGGCGTCGCCGCGGCGTCCAGGCCGAGCGGGTGCAGCACCAGGTTCGAGTTGCCCTTGCCGAGCCCGAGCACCCAGTCCCGCGGGTGCGGGTCGAGCTGGACGACGGAAGCCATCGCCCGGGCGATCTGCACGGGGTGCCGGCTGAACGGGCTGGTCAGGGCGAGCCCGAGGTCGATCCGGGTCTGCGCCGCCAGCCGGGTGAGCATCACGAACGGATCGGTGCCGAGCCCCTGGTCGGGGAACCAGAACCGGTCGAAGCCCAGCGTCTGCGCGCTCATCGCGGCGGCGACGACCGCGGCGTGGTCCGGCCCGGGGTGCACCGCGACCCCGAACTCCAGGCTCACGACGTCACCAGGGCGAGCACCCCGTCGCGGTCCAGACCGGTCAGGCCCATGGCCGTCGCGGTGGTGCCCACGCGTCGGTAGTCGGTGCGGTTCACCACGCAGGCCAGCTCGATCAGTCCGTCCATCACGGGTGTCGCGACGCGGGCCGCCCGCGCGAACGCGGTCAGGGCCACCAGGCCGGATCCGACGTCCTCCGCGACGTACCGGTCGGTCAGCGACGCGGGCGCCTGGATGAGCAGGTTGGGGCCGCTGGTGTGCACCGCCTGATAGGTGTCGCCGGTGGCGTGCACGGCGTCGTCCACCAGACCGGCGGCATGGAACATGTCGATGAACGGCGGCAGGTCGAGCCCGAAGGCGGCGGCGATCGCGAGCCGTTCGGCGTCGATCGCGTCCATGATCGCGGCGACGCCGGGGGTCACGCCCTCGCTGTAGTACCGGAACGCGCCGCCGGTGCTCTCGATCCAGCCGATGTTGCCGAGCATGCCCGGCGGGTGCAGCACCGCGTTGAGGTTCGACAGCGAGCTCTCGAGGACCGAGCCGACCGGGCGCAGGTGCTCGAACACCCCGGAGAACGCCGCGACGAGCTCATCGGCGCTCGCGGCCGGCAGTGCCCCGGTCAGCAGGTTCTCGGTCCGCCGCCACACGGTGACCTCGGCGGGCGTGGTCATCCGGGCGACGAACGGCAGCGTGCAGGTCTCGGCGACGGGCAGCGCCGCGGCGAGGGCCGGGTCGTGCGCTCGCACGGCGGTGCGGAACACGAGCGCGCCACCGGTGTGCCCCGGCGCGAGCAGCACCCGGGTGCCGGGGTCGAGCCACGGTGCGATCGACGAGGCGTACGCCGCGATGGTGGAGGTGGGAACGAGCAGCACCACCCGGGACGCCCCGGTCACGGCGCTGGCGGGGTCGGTGGTGAAGGTCAGCCCGGTCACGCTGCAGGAGCTCTCGGGCTCGACGAGGCGCAGGGCGCCCGCCGCGGCCACCGCCTCGCCCCGGGCCGACGCCCGCCCCAGGACGCGCACCTCGTGCCCGGCCCGCGACAGCAGAGCCGCCGCCGCGCAGCCGCCGGGACCGGTGCCGACGACAGCCGTCACCGGGCGGGCCGTGGGCGTGCTCATCGCAGGTCCTCGACGGTGACCGAGCGCGACCAGACGGTGCGCTCGGCGAGCCGGTCCCGGTCGACCTCGATGCCCCAGCCGGGCCCGTCCGGGACCAGCACGGCGCCGTCGACGTAGCTGAACGAGGTGGCCAGCACGTCGTCGGTGTACATCGCGCCGGCGACCTGCGTCGGTGCGTCCTCGCGGCGCCGGGAGACCGGGATGACGCAGCCCTCGGCGAGACTGGTCATGGCCGCTGCCAGGTGCACGTTCGCCAGGTTGCCCACGCCGGTCTCGCCCGAGCCGTTGACGTTCGTGCCGATCCCGAAGGCGTGCGCGACCGCGTCGGCGGCCAGCGCCCGGTGCAGCCCGCCTGCCTTCGAGGTGTAGACCGAGGCGAGCCGGACCGCCCCGCCCCGGCCGAGCTCGGCCATCTCGAAGGCGTTCCACATCGACTCGTCGGCCATCACCGGGTGCGGCACCCGGCCGGCCAGGTGCTCGAGCTGGCGCAGACCCTCGACGGGCTGCTCGACGTAGCGCAGCGGCACGTCGAGCAGCCGGCGCAGCACCCGCTCCGCCTGCAGCGCGGTGCCCCAGCCCTGGTTGGCGTCCACCGCGAGAGCCGCCCGGTCACCGAGCCGGTCGTGCAGCGCCCGCAGCAGCCGGACGTCCCGGTCCGGGTCCTCGCCGACCTTCACCTTGAGGGTCGTGACGCCCTCCGCGACGACCTGCTCCGCCTCGGTCAGCGCGGCGTCGTCGTCCATCAGGCCGATGCTGTGCGCGATCGGCACCCGGTCGCGGCGTCGCCCGCCGAGCAGCTCGTGCACCGGCAGGCCGGCCCGTCGCGCGGTCAGGTCCAGCACCGCGCACTCGAAGGCGGTCTGAGCATAGGGGTGGCCGCGCACGACGCCCTGCGCGGCGGACAGCACCCGGTGCCGGTGCCGCAGCGGCAGGCCGAGCACGGCGGGGGCCACCAGGTCGGCCAGCACGTGCACCACGTCCTCCGGCGTCTCTCCGTCGTGCTGGCCGTGATCGCCGCCCCAGCTGCCCAGGGCGGTCGCCTCGCCCCAGCCGGACATCCCGTCGCCGTCGGTCAGCTCGACCAGGACGTAGCTGCCCACGCCCTCGGTGAGGGTGCGCCAACGGTGCTCGCGGCGCTGCGGGAGTCGGACGCCGTACAGCGTCATGCGGACGATCGACATGGGGTGCCTCTCGGGTGGTGCGGGTCTGCGGGGCGTGTGCCGTGCCCGGCACGGTCGGTGCCGGGCACGGCGGGGTGCGGGGTGCGGGGTCAGCCGAGCAGGTCCGTCGTGTAGACCTGTCCGTCCAGCGTGACGTCCGAGTCGAGCAGGCCCTGCTCGTCGTACAGGTCCTTCAGCCGCTGCCACGACTCGGCGTCGAAGGCCCCGAAGTCGTCGGCCTCGCCCATCAGCTCCAGGACGAGCGGCAGCTTCGCGGTGTTGTAGTCGACGTCGATCTCGGGCTGCGCGTCGAACAGCATCGCCAGAGCCTCGTCCTGGTGCTCGCGGGTGTACTCCCAACCCTTGGCGGTGGCCCGGACGAACGCGCTGACCAGGTCGGGGTCGGACGCGATCAGGTCGGTGTTCGCGGCGATCGTCGAGTTCGGGATGTCCAGCCCCAGGTCACCGAACTTCAGGAAGCCGACGTCACCGCCCTCGGTCTGCACCTGCAGCCCCTGGTTGAACGTCCAGCCGACGATGGCGTCGACCTGGCCGGTCAGGATCGACTGCACCACGGCGTCGCCGACGGCGACCTCCTGGATCTGCGAGGTGTCGATGCCGTCGAGCGAGGCCAGCGCCTGCCACTCCTTGTAGGTGGACGAGTCGGTGACGACGCCGAGGGAGTGGCCGTACAGGTCCTCCAGGCTGGTGGGGGCGGTGTCGAACGCCGCCTCGTCGTAGATGATCGCGGTCGGGCTGGACTGCACGACGGTCGCGACGGCCTGCAGCGGCATGTCCGTCGACACGGCCGAGAGCACCTCGCCGGCGGAGACCACGCCGAGGTCGGCGTCCCCGTTCGCGACCAGGGTGGCGGTGACCGTCGAGCCCTCGCCCTCGGAGATCTGGACGTCGAGCCCCTCGTCGGCGTAGTAGCCGAGCTGGTCGGCGACGACGTAGCCGGTGTGCTCGGCGCCCCAGGTCCAGTCGAGGCGCAGGCTGACGGTGGTCAGCTCGTCGCTGCTGCCGGATGACGTGCTGCTGGTCGCGTCGTCCGATCCGGACGAGCAGGCGGTGAGCGCGGTCACGGCGATCACGGTGAGTGCGGACAGTCGGGTGGCACGGTGCACGGGAGTCTCCTGTCGGGTGGGCGGGTGGTGGTGCGCTGCCGTGCGGCGGCCGTGGCGGGGCCGGCCGGCCGGTCCGGGGGAACCGGGCAGCGGGTGCACCGGCACCGGCCGCGGGGTGCGGCGGTCGGGCGGTGGAGTGCGGGTCGGGCGTCGTCGCGGTGCGCGGGCGGTCGGTCGTGCCGGGCGGCGGTCAGGCGCTCCCGGCGGTGGCCTCGACGGCATCGGGCTGCCAGGCCAGGACGCGTCGCTCGACCAGCGAGATGACGCCGTAGGAGAGCACGCCGATCAGGCTGACGACGGTGAGGCCGGCGAACATCACCGTGGTGTCGAAGTTGCTGATCGCGCGCAGGATCACGTACCCGAGCCCCTGGTCGGAGCCGATGAACTCGCCGACGATCGCGCCGACCGTCGCCATCGAGATGGAGACCTTCATCGCGGCGAACAGGTACGGCAGCGAGCTGGGCAGCCGCAGCCGCAGGAACACGTCGGTGCGGCGGGCGCCGAGGGTGGACAGGTACTGCACCATCTCCGGCTCCACGGCGCGCAGCCCGCGAACCATGTTCACCACGATCGGGAAGAACGCGAGCAGCGCCGCCACGATCACCTTGGGCAGCAGCCCGAAGCCGAACCAGATGACGAAGATCGGTGCCAGGGCGGACTTGGGCACCGACTGGGTGGCGACCAGGACCGGCATGATCGCCTGGTCCCCGAACCGGGTCAGGGCCACCGGGACGGCGAGGGCGATCCCGACCACCAGCGCGATGGCGAACCCGGCCCAGATCTCGTAGACGGTGGCGGGGGTGTTCGTCAGCAGGTAGGCGCGCCGGGTCCAGAGCTCGACCGCCACGGCCGACGGTGCCGGCACCAGGTAGGCCGGGACGTCCAGCAGCCGCACGGCGGCCTCCCACAGCGCGAGCAGCACGAGCGTGAGGGCGTAGGGCTTGAGGCTCATCGCGGCTCGCCTCCCGGGGTGGTGGGGCCCGCGGTGCCGGTGCCGGGGCGGAGCAGGTCGCGCAGGTGGTCGACGAGGCGGTGGAACTCCGGGGTGCGCCGCACGTCGGCATCGCGCGGGCGCGGCAGGTCGACGTCGATCACCTCCAGCACCGTGCCGGGCCCGGCCGACATCACGACGACCGAGTCGGAGAGCAGCACGGCCTCCTCGATCTGGTGGGTGACCAGCACGATCGTGGTGCGGGTCTCCTGCCAGACCTGCAGCAGCTGCTCCTGCAGGGTCTCGCGGGTGATCTCGTCCACGGCGCCGAACGGCTCGTCCATCAGCAGGATCTCCGGGGCTGTGACCAGGGCGCGCGCCAGGGCGACCCGCTGGCGCATCCCGCCGGAGAGCTGGGCGGGGTGCTGGTCGAGCACCTGGCCCAGGCCGACCGCCTCGAGCAGCCGGACCGCCTCGGCCCGGCCGGCCGCGGGCCTCGTCCGGCGCAGCACCTGCACGGGCAGCAGCACGTTGTCGAGCACGGTGCGCCAGGGCAGCAGCAGCGGCTGCTGGAACATGAAGCTCAGCCGCCCGGTCAGGTCCACGTCCGCGATCGGCTCGCCGTCGATGCGCACGCTGCCGCCGGCCGTACCGACCACCCGGGAGATCACCTTCAGCAGCGAGCTCTTGCCGCAGCCCGAGGGGCCGATCACGCTCACGAAGGCGTTCTGCTCCGCGACGAGGTCCACCCGTTCGATGGCGACGAGCTCCGTCGCGGGGCGGCCGCGCCGCGCGGGCGTGCGGTAGCTCATCCGGATGCCGTCCAGCTCGATGCGCGGCGGGACCGGGCGGGCCGACGGCCCCGGCGGGGCGGTCGTGGTCGGCGGCGGGGCGGTGCTCATCGCCGGGCTCCGTCGGCGTCCCCGAACAGCCACTCGGCCAGCGCCCGCTGGTAGGACTGGGCGTGCTCGCTCGCCGCGGCGGCCGCGGCCTGCGGGTCGTGCGCCTCGATGGCCTCGACGATCGCGGTGTGCTCGCGCACCGAGCGGGCGGACTGCCCGGACATGTCCGCGATCTTGTGGAACCAGGGGTCCAGGATCGCGGCGTCGTGGCTGGCGTCGAGCAGGCTCTCGGCGCGCTTGTTGCGGCCCGCCGCCCAGAGGGTGGCGTGGAACTGCCGGTCGACCTTGCGGTACTCCCGCCAGCTGATCCCCTCGGCGACGAGCCGGTCGGCCTGGTCCAGCTGGTCGCGCAGCCCGCGCACCTCGTCCTCGGGCATGGAGACCGCGGCGGTGCGGGCGCACATCGCCTCCAGCGCCTCGCGCACCGAGTACAGGTCACGCACGTCCTCGACGCTGAGCGTGGTGATCACCACCCCGCGGCGGGGCAGCCGGACCAGCAGGCCTTCGTGCGTGAGCCGCGACACCGCCTCGCGGACGGGGGTCCGGCTCATCCCGAGCTCGGCGGCGAGGGCGTTCTCGCTCAGCACGTCGCCCGGGTCGTACGTGCCGTCGCGGACCAGCCCGCGCAGCCGCTGGTAGGCGGCCTCGGCCTGGCTGGTGTCCTGGTCGGACGTCATGCTGTGTCTCCTCGTCGCTGGTCCTGCATCGAGCATTCGCTTGGATACAAGGTGTGGTCAAGGTGTGTGCGAGAACTGTTACCGCGCGGACACGGCCCGTAACAGCGCGGCAACCGGGGCCGCCCGCCGGCCGCCCTGCCGGTCTGACCAGTGCCCTCGGGGGCGTGGTCCGGCCGACCTCCCGGCGCCCGGCACGCCCGCCGGGCCCGGCGGCCCGCCCGCAGGCGGCGGTGTGGGCGCGGGCGCCTAGGCTGGCTCCCGCCATGACGCTCTTCGAGAACCTCCCGCTGCCCGGACTGGACCTCGCCCGGCTCCCTGCCGTGCCTCCGCGTGGTGCGGACCGGGACGACGGCCCCGACCTCCCGACCCCTGCCACGCCCTCGGTCGACGCGGACGCGCTGCTGGTCGGCCTGAACCCGCAGCAGCGGGCCGCGGTGCTGCACCACGGCGGGCCGCTGCTGATCGTGGCCGGCGCGGGCTCCGGCAAGACGCGCGTGCTCACCCACCGGATCGCGTACCTGCTCGCCACCCGGCGGGCCCGGGCGGGGGAGGTCCTGGCGATCACCTTCACCAACAAGGCCGCCGCGGAGATGCGCGAGCGGGTCGCCGAGCTGGTCGGTCCGTCCGCGCGGGCGATGTGGGTCTCGACCTTCCACTCCGCGTGCGTGCGCATCCTGCGTCGGGAGGCCGGCACGCTCGGCCTGCGGCAGTCGTTCTCGATCTACGACGCCGCCGACTCCCAGCGGCTGCTCACGCTGGTGGCCCGCGAGCTCGACCTCGACCCGAAGAGGTACCCGGCCAAGGCGCTCTCGTCCAAGATCTCCCACCTCAAGGACGAGCTGGTCGACCCGGAGACGTACGCCGCGACCAGCGGCGGCTCGGGCGGCAACGAGTTCGACCAGAACCTCGCGCAGGTCTACACCCGCTACCAGCAGCGCCTGCGGCAGGCGCACGCGCTCGACTTCGACGACCTGATCATGACCACGGTGCACCTGCTGCAGGCGTTCCCCGCGGTCGCGGAGCACTACCGGCGCCGGTTCCGGCACGTGCTGGTCGACGAGTACCAGGACACCAACCACGCGCAGTACGTGCTGGTGCGCGAGCTGGCCGGTGCCGGCCCGGTCGCCGCCGATCCCGGTGCGGCCGACCTGCGCGGCGAGCTCACCGTGGTCGGTGACGCGGACCAGTCGATCTACGCGTTCCGCGGCGCCTCCATCCGCAACATCATGGAGTTCGAGGCGGACTACCCGGACGCCACCACGATCCTGCTGGAGCAGAACTACCGGTCCACCCAGACCATCCTGTCGGCGGCGAACGCGGTGATCAGCCGGAACCCCGGCCGGACCGCGAAGCGGCTGTGGACCGACTCCGGCCAGGGCGCGCAGATCGTCGCGTACGTCGCGGACAACGAGCACGACGAGGCCCGGTTCGTCGCCGAGGAGATCGACCGGCTGGGCGACTCGGACGGCGTGCGCCCGGGCGACGTGGCGATCTTCTACCGGGCCAACGCCCAGTCCCGGGCGCTCGAGGAGGTGCTGATCCGGGTCGGCCTGCCGTACAAGGTGGTCGGCGGCACCCGGTTCTACGAGCGCAAGGAGATCAAGGACGCCGTCGCGTACCTGCGCGCCGTGGCCAACCCGGACGACGACGTCAACCTGCGCCGGATCCTCAACGTGCCCAAGCGCGGCCTGGGCGACCGGTCCGAGGCGATGGTCGCCGGGTTCGCCGAGCGGGAACGGATCTCGTTCGGCGCCGCCCTCGACCGCGTCGACGAGGTCCCCGGCCTGGGCACCCGCGCGATCAGCGGGCTGCGTGCCTTCGCCACCATGATGGGCGACCTGCGCCGGCTGGTGGAGGACCAGGCCGGACCCGCCGAGATCCTCGGCGCGGCGCTGGACCGCAGCGGCTACCTCGCCGAGCTGCGCGGCAGCGACGACCCGCAGGACCAGACCCGGGTGGAGAACCTCGCCGAGCTGCACGCCGTGGCCAGCGAGTTCGAGGAGTCCGAGCCCGAGGGCGACCTGACCGACTTCCTGGAGCGGGTCTCGCTGGTCGCGGACTCCGACCAGATCCCGTCCGACGACGACGGCGACGACGCACCGAAGGTGGACCAGGGCGTCATCACGCTGATGACGCTGCACACCGCCAAGGGCCTGGAGTTCCCGGTGGTCTTCCTCACCGGCATGGAGGACGGCACCTTCCCGCACATGCGGTCGCTGGCCGACACCGACCAGCTCGCCGAGGAGCGTCGGCTGGCGTACGTCGGCCTGACCCGTGCCCGGGAGCGGCTGTACATCTCCCGGGCCGCGGTCCGCACCGCGTGGGGCGTGCCGAACGAGTTCCCGCCCAGCCGGTTCCTGGACGACCTGCCCGAGGACCTGATCGACTGGCGGCGGCGCGAGTCCAGCGCCGACCGGCTGCGCGGCCCCGGCGGGTTCGTGGGCGGCCCGCGCACCGGGTACGGCGCCGGCTCCGGCAGCGGCACCAGCAGCTGGCGGAAGGACGGGCCGTCCCGCTCCGAGCGTCCGGCGCGCACCCCGGCCGCGTCCGGCGGTGCCACGTTCGGCTCGGCGACCCCGCGCCCGGACTCCGCCATCCCGACCCTCGCGGTCGGCGACCGGGTCACGCACGACGCCTACGGGCTCGGCACGGTGGTGGCGGTCGAGGGCGGCGGGCACAACGCCGTCGCGAAGGTGGACTTCGGCTCCGAGGGCACCAAGCGCCTGCTGCTCCGGTTCTCCCCGGTCACCCGGCTCTGACTCTGGCAGGCTGGACGCCATGCGCAGCCCCCTCTTCGACCAGGCCCACGCCGAGGTGCAGACCGCCGAGCGGTTCGCGCTGCAGAGCTCCAAGATGCTCAAGGTGACCCTCGGCCCACAGGTGCTGGCCGCCAAGGGGTCGATGGTCGCCTACCAGGGCGCCGTCACCTTCACCCACGAGTCCGCGGGCTCGCTGGCCCGGCTGGCGAAGCGGATGGTGAGCACGGACGACCAGCCGCTCATGCGGGTGTCCGGCCAGGGCGAGGCGTTCTTCGCCCGGTCCGCGGAGCAGATCTTCCTGCTCCAGCTCGAGGGCGACGGCATCAGCGTCGGCGGTGCGTCCCTGCTGGCCTTCGACTCGAGCCTGAACTGGGACATCCACCGCACCAAGGGTGCCGGGATGATGACCGGCGGGCTGTTCAACACCCTGGTCCAGGGCCACGGCATGGTCGCGCTGACCTCGCACGGCGCGCCGATGATCCTGGACTGCTCCCAGCAGCCGACCTTCGTCGACCCGAACGCGGCGGTGTGCTGGTCGGCGAACCTCACGCCGGGCGTGGTGTCCAGCATGAACATGACGTCCCTGCTGCGCGGTGGCACCGGGGAGGCGTTCCAGTACGCGTTCCACGGCCCGGGCTTCGTGGTCGTCCAGCCCTCGGAGGGCTACCCGGTCGCCTCGGCCTGACCGCTCGGCGACGCCGCGCCGGCGACTCCCGTCAGGCGGCGGCGGGGTCCGCGAGCCGGCGCTCGACCGCCCGGCCGAGCTCGGTCGGGTCGATGCCGCAGGCGAGGAGCAGGGCGTGGCCGTCGGTGCCGTCCAGGCGCAGGACGGCGAGCAGCACGTGCCCGGCCTCGATCCGGCGGCCGCCGAGGCGGATCGCCTCGCGCAGGGCGACCTCCAGGGTCTTCTTCGCGTCCGGGTCGAACGGCATGTGCCGGCCGCGGCTCGCGGGGTGGCGGGTGCCGCGGTCGAGCGCCCCGGCGCCGAAGGTGGTGTCGGCCTGGCGGCGGACGGCGTCCAGGTCGATGCCGAGAGCGGCGAGGGCCTCGGCATCCAGGCCGTCGTCGGCACCGAGCCGGGCGAGCAGGGCCGCGCGGTCGGCGCCCCGGGTGGCGAGCTCCTCGGCGGCGGCACCTGTGCCGGAGGCCAGGGCGACGGTGAGGTGGGCGGTGGTGATGCGGGTCGCGCCGGTCTCGCGGGCGACCTCCTGGGCGGTGACGACGGCCGCACGGGCGGCGGCGGTGAACCTCTCGAACATGGCGGTGCCCTCTCGGTCTCGGATGGTGCGTGCGACGGTGCGGTCGGGTGCGGCTGCTGATCGGTGCAGGTCAGACGGTGCGGTCGCGGTGCTTCTGGTGCACGGCCTGCCTGCTGACGCCGAGCACGGTCGCGATGTCCTGCCAGGACCAGCCGAGCTCGCGGGCCCGGGCGACCTGGAGCGCCTCCAGCCGATCGGCCAGCATGCGCAGGGAGCGGACGGCCCGCAGCCCGACGGCCGGGTCGGCCGCGGTCGCGTCGCCGACGGAGGCGGGGAGTTCGGTCATGCGTCAACCATGCTTGACAACGACGTCGTGTGTCAACAGCGATTGACGCCCACGAGGCCCGGTCGCGAGACGGCGGAGCAGGGGTCTCTCGACGTGGAGATAATTCGACGGGTCGCGGCTACGATCGAGCGCGGCAGAGCAGCCATCCCACCAGGGACGCAGGGCGACGGAAGGACCGCAGCACGTGGACCTGTTCGAGTACCAGGCACGCGACATGTTCGAGCGACACGGGGTGCCCGTCCTGGGCGGGATCGTCGCCACGACGCCCGCCGAGGCCCGCGCCGCCGCACAGACCCTGCTGGGCGCCGACGGCGCGACCGGCGTGGTCGTCGTGAAGGCGCAGGTGAAGGTCGGTGGCCGCGGGAAGGCCGGCGGTGTCAAGCTGGCCCGTTCCGCCGACGAGGCCGCCGAACGCGCCGAGAAGATCCTCGGCATGGACATCAAGGGCCACACGGTGCACCGGGTGATGGTCGCCGCAGGCGCCAGCATCGCCACGGAGTACTACTTCTCCCTGCTGCTGGACCGGGCCGAGCGCCGGTACCTCGCGATGGCGAGCG
This sequence comes from Cellulomonas sp., assembly GCA_036404115.1. Taxonomy (GTDB): domain Bacteria; phylum Actinomycetota; class Actinomycetes; order Actinomycetales; family Cellulomonadaceae; genus Cellulomonas. The sequence goes on along the minus strand of DASWPG010000002.1, from coordinate 31,293 downwards.
TCGAGGGCGGCATGGAGATCGAGCAGCTCGCGGTCGAGCGCCCCGACGCACTCGCCAAGGTGGCGGTGGACCCCCGGGTCGGCATCGACGCGGCGAAGGCCGACGAGATCGTCGCGGCGGCCGGGTTCGACGCCGAGGTCGCGCCGAAGGTCGCAGCCGTGCTGCAGCGGCTCTGGGACGTGTACCGCGAGGAGGACGCGACGCTGGTCGAGGTCAACCCGCTGGTGCTCACCGAGGCCGGCGAGGTCGTCGCGCTGGACGGCAAGGTCACCCTGGACGGCAACGCCGAGTTCCGGCACGCCGACCACGCGGGGCTCGAGGACGCCGCCGCGGTCGACCCGCTGGAGGGAAAGGCCAAGGCCAAGGGTCTGAACTACGTGAAGCTGGACGGCGAGGTCGGCGTGATCGGCAACGGCGCGGGGCTCGTGATGAGCACCCTCGACGTGGTCGCCTACGCCGGCCAGGCGCACGGCGGCGTGAAGCCGGCGAACTTCCTGGACATCGGCGGCGGCGCCTCGGCCGAGGTGATGGCCGCCGGGCTGGACATCATCCTGTCCGACCCGCAGGTGAGGTCGGTGTTCGTCAACGTGTTCGGCGGGATCACCGCGTGCGACGCGGTCGCGGACGGCATCGTGGCGGCGCTCGGCATCCTCGGCGACCACGCCACCAAGCCGCTGGTCGTGCGGCTGGACGGGAACAACGTGGTGGCCGGGCGACGGATCCTCACGGATGCAGCGCACCCCCTGGTCACGCTGGCCGAGACGATGGACGGGGGAGCGGCCGAGGCCGCCCGCCTGGCCGCCACGGCCTGACCGCCCCGAACCACACAGACTCAGAGACGAGAGACACACGCACATGGCGATCTTCCTGACCGCGGACTCCCGGGTCATCGTCCAGGGCATGACCGGCTCCGAAGGCAGCAAGCACACCACCCGGATGCTGGCCGCGGGCACCACCGTGGTCGGCGGCGTGAACCCGCGCAAGGCCGGCACCAGCGTGGAGTTCCCGCGTGGCGACGGCTCGGGGTTGACCGTGGCGATCCCGGTGTTCGGCTCGGTGGCCCACGCGGTCGAGTCCACCCGTGCCGACGTCTCGGTGATCTTCGTGCCGCCGGCCTTCACCAAGGCGGCGGTGATCGAGGCGGTCGACGCGGGCGTGCCGCTGATCGTGATCATCACCGAGGGCGTGCCGGTGGCCGACACCGCCGAGTTCTTCGCCTACGCCCAGGACAGGGGCGTGCGGCTGGTCGGCCCGAACTGCCCCGGCCTGATCAGCCCCGGGAAGTCCAACGTCGGGATCATCCCGGCGGACATCACCGGGCCGGGCCGGATCGGCCTGGTGTCGAAGTCCGGCACGCTGACCTACCAGATGATGTACGAGCTGCGGGACCTCGGGTTCTCCACCGCGGTCGGTATCGGCGGCGACCCGATCATCGGCACCACGCACATCGACGCGCTGGCGGCGTTCGAGGCGGACCCGGAGACCGACCTGATCGTGCTGATCGGTGAGATCGGCGGCGACGCCGAGGAGCGGGCGGCGGCGTTCATCACCGAGCACGTCACCAAGCCGGTCGTCGGCTACGTCGCGGGATTCACCGCCCCCGAGGGCAAGACTATGGGCCACGCCGGAGCGATCGTGTCCGGCTCGGCCGGCACCGCCCAGGCGAAGAAGGAGGCCCTGGAGGCCGCCGGCGTCACGGTCGGCACCACGCCCACCGAGACCGCCGAGCTCGCCCGCGCCCTGCTCGTGTGATCCACGCCTCCGGCAGCGCCGAGACTGCGCTGGATGTCGCCATTCTCGTCGGATGACGACATCGGGCGCAGTCTCGGCGTCGTGCGGCGCTGTCGCGGCGCGCCGGGGAGGTTGGGGGCGCGGGGGGTGGCTGGCGGCGACGATGGGGGGGTGAGCAACCCGCCCGGCACCCGACCCGACGGCCGGGCGTCCGGACGTGGACGCCGGCGGGTGCTCGACGACCGGCCGACCACGGGCTCGTTCTTCGTCAGCGACCTCGACGGGGCTCCGCGCTGGGTGGGCGGCATGCTTGCCGGGCTCCAGGGTGCGCTGCTGTCGCTGCTGGTCGTCGTGCTGCCTGCCGTCGCGGTGTACGTGGCGACCTCCGCCACGCCCACCGCGCAGGGCGTGCCGTGGACCGAGGCGCTGCGGGTCGCCGGTGGGCTGTGGCTGCTCGGGCACGGCGTGCCGCTGACCGCCGCGCCCTCGGTGACGCTGGTGCCGCTCGGCCTGACCGCTCTCGCGCTGTTCGGCTGCTACGCCTCGGCCCGGCGGTCCGGCTACGCCACCCGCTCGGCGCTGGCCTCCGGGGTCACCGCCTACGTCGGGGTGCTCGTGGTGGTCGGGCTGTTCTCGGGCGTACCGCTGCTGCACCTCGGGGTCGGGGTGCTGGGCGGTGCCGTCGTGGCGGTGCTCGGGCTCGGCACCGGTCTGCTCCGGCGCCCGGAGGCCCCGCGGCTGCGGGACCTGGTGGCGCCGGTCCGCGCCCGGCTGCCCGAGTCGGTGTACCGGGGCACGCTCGCCGGGGTCGCCGCGCTGTCCACCCTGGTGCTGGTGGCCGCCCTGCTCACGGCCGTGTGGGTGGTGACCGGCCGGACCACCATCAGCGAGGTGGTCGCCGGGCTCGGCCTGGACGCCGTGGGCGGAGCCGTGCTGGCCGTCGGGGAGCTCGCGTACCTGCCGACGCTGGTGCTCTGGGCGCTGTCCTGGCTGGTCGGGCCGGGGTTCCAGGTAGGGACGGACACCTCCTTCGCCGTGGACGGGGTGACCGCCGGGGCGCTGCCCGCCGTGCCGCTGCTCGGTGCGCTGCCCGCGCCGGACGTGGCCGGCGGGGTGCTGCGCGTGGTGCCGGTGGTGACCGTGCTGGTGGGGCTGGGGGTCGCCGCGGTGCTGCGCCGCCGGCTGGCGACCACCCGGGCCCGGGATCCCTTCGTCGCTGCTGTGGTCATGGCCCTGGTCGCAGGTCTGGGAGCAGGCGTGCTCGGCGCACTGGCCCGCGGCGGCGTCGGCCCGGGCCGGATGGAGCAGCTGGGCCCGGCACCGGTGATGGTGGCGCTGGCGGTCGCTGCGGGGGTGGGGCTCGGCGCGCTGCTCGTGCTGCTGCCCGGCGACCCGCACGTGCGTGCGGTGGTCGCCGGGGGCGCGCGCCGCACGACGGCAGCGGTCCTCCGCCGCGAACCGGCCGCGTCGACGACCGACCGGGACCGACCGGGACCGACCGGGTCGGATCGGGGCTGACCGGGACCGACACGACCGTCCGGCCGTCCGGCCTGACCCGCCCGGGCCTGTCGAGGCGCGAGCGCCTCAGCCCGCGGACCCGGCCCCGTCGCGCAGACCGGTCAACCAGTCCTGCACCGAGTCCTGGTAGTCCTGCTCGCACCCGGCCTGCGCCGAGTGCGTCAGGGCACCGCGCAGGCAGTCCTCGCGCTCGACCTGCACCGACCAGGGGAGCACGGTCTGCAGGGTGGACGTCGCGAGCAGCAGGGTGAGCGCGACGCCCACCGCGAGCATCGGCACCAGCCCTCCGGCCAGGCGCGCGCGGCTCGCGGCCACCAGGGCGCGGACGCCGGCGACGGCCGCGCCGACCGCGAGCACGAGCGCCGCCACCCGCCACGGCAGCGGCAGGGCGCTGACCAGGACGGAGGCGACCAGGAGCACCCCGAACAGCCGGACCGTCCGCCCCGCCCGCGCGACCAGCTCGGGGTCGGGAGGGGGAACCGGTACCGCCCCCGGGACCGGGCCACCGGCTCCGCCCGGACGACCCGCGTCGTTCCTGCCCCCGCCCTCCCTGCCCGCGCCGCCCGAGCCGGCGGGCCCGCCGGCTGCGCCGGGCCGGGGTGGACCGCCGGGCGTCGTCCCGGGCCGGGGGTACCGCGGCTGCTGGCGCCCACGCGCCCCGTTCGCGTCGCCGTCGCCCGTCCGGGCGTCCCTGCCGGTCGGGCGTGCGCCGCCGGCCGGGCGTGCCTCCGTGCCCGACCCTGCCTGCGCGTCCGCGTCAGGTGCAGCAGACCCGCGACCGGGCGGCGGAGGGGCGTACGGGTTGCTCACCGGCTCATTCTCGCGCACCACCGGGCCCTGCCGACCCCCGGGCTAGGGTTCCGCCCATGACCGCGAGCCCGCCGCCCCGTCCCGCGACCCGTCCCGTGACCCGCCCCGCCGGCCGGGTCGTCGTCCTGGTCTCCGGCGCAGGCACCAACCTCGCCGCTCTGCTCGCCGCGCACGCCGCGCCGGACTACCCGGCCCGGGTGGTCGGTGTGGTGGCCGACCGGGCCTCGGCCGGCGGGCTGGACCTGGCACGTGCTGCCGGGGTGCCGACCGCCGTGGTGGCCCCGAGCGACTTCGCGGACCGTGCGGCGTGGGACGGGGCGCTCGCGGAGGCGGTCGGGGTGTTCCGCCCGGACCTGGTGGTCTCGGCGGGCTTCATGCGCATCCTCGGCGCCCCGGTGCTGGACCGGTGGCGCGACCGGGTGATCAACACCCACCCCGCGCTGCTGCCGTCGTTCCCCGGTGCGCACGCGGTGCGGGACGCCCTGGCGTTCGGGGCCCGGGTCACCGGGTGCACCCTGCACGTGGTGGACGCCGGGGTGGACACCGGACCGGTGGTCGCCCAGGTCGCGGTGCCGGTGCTGGACGGGGACGACGAGGCCGCCCTGCACGAGCGGATCAAGGTCGCCGAGCGCTCTCTCCTGGTGGAGTGGGTGGGCCGGATCGTCGCCGGGGGGCTGCAGGTGGACGGCCGCACCGTGCGGGTCGGGACCGCTCCGTCCGACGATGCGGGCCTCGGGTAGTCTCGTCCCCGGGTCGTGACTGGCGAGAGGTGGAACTGACCACCGGGGAGCGACCGCGAGCACGACGCTCCGTCGCACCGATCGCCTGGGTGCCCGGGTCCTGAACCGCACGTCCCGTCCGGGGGCGTGCCGCCGACCCGGAGGACCTCATGTCCCACGACCTCGCCGCTCTGCCCACCGTCGCCGACCCGACGGCCGACGACACCCGCCGCCCGGTGCGGCGCGCGCTGCTGTCCGTCTACGACAAGGCCGGCCTGGTGGACCTGGCCACCGCCCTGCACGCCGCCGGCGTCGAGCTCGTCTCCACCGGCTCCACCGCCGCGACCGTGGCCGCCGCGGGCGTGCCGGTGACCCGGGTGGAGGACCTGACCGGGTTCCCCGAGTGCCTGGACGGGCGGGTCAAGACCCTGCACCCGCGGGTGCACGCCGGGATCCTCGCCGACACCCGCCGCCCGGAGCACCTGGCCCAGCTGGACGAGCTGGGCGTGGCCCCGTTCGAGCTGGTCGTGGTGAATCTCTACCCGTTCACCGCCACCGTGGCCTCCGGCGCCACCCCGGACGAGTGCGTCGAGCAGATCGACATCGGCGGCCCGTCGATGGTCCGCGCGGCGGCCAAGAACCACCCGAGCGTGGCCGTGGTCGTGGACCCGGCCGCCTACGGCGCGGTGGTCGCGGCCGTGCAGGCGGGCGGCTTCACGCTGGCCGAGCGCACCCGGCTCGCCGCGCAGGCGTTCGTGCACACCGCGAGCTACGACGTCGCGGTGGCCTCGTGGATGGGGTCTGTGGCGACCAGCACCGACGAGGTCGACGGCGTGCGCACCGGCTTCCCCGTCTGGATCGGGGCGACCTGGGAGCGCGCCGACGTGCTGCGCTACGGCGAGAACCCGCACCAGCGTGCGGCGCTGTACACCGCCGGCGACGGCGCCCCGGGCCTGGCCCGTGCCACCCAGCTGCACGGCAAGGCGATGAGCTACAACAACTACGTCGACGCGGACGCGGCCTGGCGCGCCGCGCACGACCACGAGGGCCCGGCGGTCGCGATCATCAAGCACGCCAACCCCTGCGGCATCGCGGTGGGCACCGACGTCGCGGACGCGCATGCCAAGGCGCACGCCTGCGACCCGGTCTCGGCGTTCGGCGGCGTGATCGCGGCCAACGCGGTGGTCACCGTCGCGGCGGCCGAGCAGATCGCCCCGGTGTTCACCGAGGTCGTGGTGGCCCCGGGCTTCGAGCCGGAGGCGCTGGAGATCCTCAGCCGGAAGAAGAACATCCGCCTGCTGGTGGTGGACGGCGCGCCGTCGAACGCCGTGGAGACCCGCCCGATCAGCGGCGGGCTGCTGGTGCAGGCGGTGGACCGGGTGGACGCCGAGGGCGACGACCCGACCACCTGGACCCTGGCCGCGGGCCAGGCGGCCGACGAGACCACCCTCGCGGACCTGGAGTTCGCCTGGCGGGCGGTGCGGGCGGTGAAGTCCAACGCGATCCTGCTCGCCGACGGCGGTGCGTCGGTCGGCGTCGGGATGGGTCAGGTCAACCGGGTGGACTCCTGCCGCCTCGCGGTCGAGCGGGCCAACACCGGTGACGTCGAGCGGGCCCGCGGCGCGGTCGCGGCCTCCGATGCGTTCTTCCCGTTCGCCGACGGGCTCCAGGTGCTGCTGGACGCCGGGGTGCGCGCCGTCGTGCAGCCGGGCGGGTCCGTGCGGGACGAGGAGGTCGTCGCCGCGGCGGCCGCCGCCGGGGTCACGCTCTACCTGACCGGCACCCGGCACTTCGCGCACTGACCGAGGCGACGGCGCCCGGTGCTCCGGATCGATCGCGGGCGGAGGGTCAGCGGGCCGGCCGAGGTGACCGACACCTCGGCGTCGGGCTCGTGGGTGATCCGGTTGCGCAGGTGGCGCCGGGTGAGCTCGATGATCCACATCCACACCGCGTGCCCGGTCAGCTCCGCGAAGTGCTCAGCGACGCCGACGAGCAGGGCGACGCGGTCACGGCGGCGGGCGGGGTCGGTGGTCGTCATGGCCGTCACCCTGGCCGCCGGGCCGTCCGGGTGACGGGGACGTCGGTCGCTCACACCTCCGGGTGACGGGCGGTAGCCGCCGGTGAGCAGGTGGGGCGCCGAGGGGGCTGCCGCGCCGCACGCCTCGATCCGGTGATAATGCAGGCACCGACCCGGGCGCACCGCCGCGCCGGACGGTGCGGCGGCCCCGCCGGGAGTGCGGGGTGCGGCGACGGAGGCGGTGACGGGAGACGGCGATGCGTCGCGGGACCAACCTGCCCCGGATGGGGGACTTCAACCAGACGGTGGTCCTGGACGTGATCCGGCGGGCCGGCGGCGGTCTGCCCCGGGCGGACGTGGCCCGGCGCACCGGGCTGTCGGCGCAGACCGTGACCAACGTGGCCCGGCGGCTGCTCGACCTCGGCCTGGTGGTCGAGGAGGGCGAGACCGCGCGGACCGGTCCGGGGCGACCCGGCACGCTGCTGCGGCTGAACCCGGTGGGCCGGTACGCGGTCGGGGTGCACCTGGACCCGGCCACCATGACCTTCGTGCTGCTGGACCTGGCCGGCACCGTGATCGCCCGCGCGCAGCGTCCCACGCCGGTGCCCGAGGACCCGGAGGCGGTGCTGACCGGGCTGGTCGCGGAGATCGAGGGGCTGATCACCGGGGCCGGCGTCGACCGGGACCGGGTGCTGGGTGTGGGGATCGCCGCCCCGGGGCCGATCGACACCGAGGCGGGCGTCGTGCTCGACCCGCCGCACCTGCCGGGCTGGCACGACGTGCCGCTGCGGGACGCGGTCGCCGAGCGCACCGGCCTGCGGGCGGTGCTGGACAAGGACGTGATCGCCGCGGCCTGCGCGCACCTGTGGCACCCGGGGGAGCACGCGTCGGACTTCGTGTTCTTCTACCTCGGCACCGGTGTCGCGGTCTCGACCGTGCTGCACGACGAGGTCGTGCGCGGGGTCTCCGGCAACGCGGGGGAGTCGGGGCACCTGGTCACCGACCCGGACGGCGCGCCGTGCTGGTGCGGGCGGCGCGGCTGCCTGGGCGCGGTGCTGCGGGCCGAGGCGCTCGCGGAGCAGGGCAGGGCCGCGGGGGTCGTGCTGCCGGACTGGGGCGACGGCACCGACCCGCGCGCGGTCGACGAGGCGGTCACGGCGCTGGCCGCGGCGGCGGACGCGGGCGACCCGGCGGCCCGGGGCGTGCTGGCGCTGGCCGGGCGGCGGGTGGCGATGGCCGCCGGGGTGCTGACCGACCTGCTGGACGTGCCCGCCGTGCTGGTCGGCGGCCCGCTGTGGGACCGGATCGCCCTGCACGCCACGGCGGCGCTGGAGGCGGAGATGGCGCTGCACCCGGTACCGGGCGCGCACCCGGTCACGGTGGCGTCCTCGGCGTTCGGGGCCCAGGTCGGTGCGGTCGGGGCGGGGTGCATCCTCCTCGGGCGCGCGTTCACACCGCGTCCGACGGACCTGCTGCTGGTCAGCTGACCCCGCGCCGTCCCCGCACGCGGTTCGTCCGTCGCCGTCGCCGTCGCCGTCGTCGCGGTCGCCGGCGCCGGTGTGCCGCCTCGGCAGCGTCGTCGTCCGGTAGGTCCGGTTCGTCACGGTTGCGTCACGGTGCGCGGATCGGTGGCCGCCAGCCCTTGACAGCAATTCATCGAGTCGATGTAGTTATCCAGTCCCCGCCGAGCGCGGTACCTCGCGGGACGACCGGGCAGCGCCGCCCGGACCGTGCACGTGGAGCAAAGGAGCATCCATGCGTCTGCAGACCGCCGCGGCCTCGGCCGCAGTCCTCGCCCTCGCCCTCACCGCCTGCTCGTCCGGCGGCGGAGGCGGCGGGGACGACGACTCGACGATCACCGTCGCCTACCAGAAGACCGCGCAGTTCTTCCAGCTCGACGACCTGATGCAGAAGGCCAAGACCGAGTACGAGGACGCGAACCCCGGCACCACCGTCGAGCTGGTGCCGATCGAGGCCGAGCAGGACCAGTACTTCACCAAGCTCGCCCTGATGAACGGCTCGGCCGACACGGCCCCCGACGTGATCTACGAGGACACCTTCCAGATCCGGTCTGACGCCGCGGCCGGCTACCTGGCCCCGATCGACGAGTACGTGGACGCCTGGGACGAGTGGGACCAGTTCCTCGACACCGCCAAGCAGGCCGGCCTCGGCGACGACGGCAAGACCTACGGCGTCTCGATGGGCACCGACACCCGTGGGATCTACTACAACAAGGACCTGTTCGCCCAGGCAGGCCTGCCGACCGACTGGCAGCCGGAGAGCTGGGACGACGTGCTGGCCGCGGCCCGCACGATCAAGGAGAAGCTGCCCGACGTCACCCCGCTGAACGTGTACGCGGGCAAGGCGGCCGGCGAGGCCACCACCATGCAGGGCTTCGAGATGCTGATGTACGGCACCGGCGACGAGCTCTACGACGCCGACACCCAGAAGTGGGTCACCGGCTCGGCAGGCTTCACCGACTCGCTCGGCTTCCTGGAGACCATCTACTCCGAGGGCCTGGCCCCGTCGCTGGACATCGCGCTGGACGCCTCGGTCGGCGCCCGGGTGAGCAGCGAGCTGCTGCCCGAGGGCACGCTCGCCATGGCGGTGGACGGCTCCTGGCTGCCCGGCGGCTGGATCAGCGGCGACAACGCCTGGCCCGAGTGGGAGCAGACCATGGGCATGGCGGCCATGCCTACCCAGGACGGCGGCGACCCGGGCTTCACCTCCATGTCGGGTGGCTGGACCCTCGCGGTCGGCGCGCACGCGGCGGACCCGCAGAAGGCGTTCGACTTCATCGCGGTGGCCCTGAACCGGGAGAACTCCCTGAAGTACGACACCGAGAACAGCCAGATCGCGGTGCGCAGCGACGTCGCCGAGGACCCGGAGTACCTGGGCTACAACCCGTCGTTCGAGTTCTTCTCCTCGCTGGTGGAGTACACGCACTTCCGCCCGGCGACCCCGGACTACTCGCAGATCTCCTCCAACATCCAGGTGGCGGCGGAGGCGGTGGCGACCGGGCAGTCGTCGGCCGCCGACGCGGCGAAGACCTACGACGAGGGTCTGGTCGCGATCGTCGGCGAGGACAGCACGCAGGCCGCGGGCTGATGACGTCCGTCACCGTCGAGGGCCGGGCGGCGGGCGGGGTCGGTCGACCTCGCCGCCGCCCCGGCCGGGCCGCCCTGCGGCTGGCACCGCTGCTGCCGGCCGTGCTGCTGATGCTCGTGTTCCTGGCCGGCCCGGTGGTGTGGTCGTTCTACGGCTCGCTGACCAACCAGGCACTGACCGGGTACCGGGCGGCCGCGCCGGAGTTCGTCGGGCTGGACAACTACGGGTCGCTGTTCGCCGACGACCAGTTCTGGAAGGCCGTGGTGCTGACCGTGGTGTTCGTCGGCGCCTCGGCGGTGATCGGGCAGAACGTGCTCGGCATGGCCCTCGCCCTGCTGCTGCGGGCCGCGAACCGGGTGCTGCGCTCGGTGGTCAGCGCGATCGTCGTGGTGGCCTGGGTGCTGCCGGAGATCGTGGCGGCGTTCGCGCTGTACGCGTTCTTCTCCACCGACGGCACGCTGAACAACGTGCTGGCCTGGTTCGGGCTGACCGGCCCGACCTGGCTGATCACCTTCCCGATGCTCGCGGTGATCCTGGCGAACATCTGGCGCGGCACGGCGTTCTCGATGATGGTCTACGACGCCGCGCTGGCCGAGGTTCCGCCCGAGATCACCGAGGCCGCCGCCATCGACGGGGCCACCGGACCGCAGCGGTTCTTCCGGATCACGGTGCCGATGGTGCGCCGGTCGATCTCGACCAACCTCATGCTCACCACCCTGCAGACCCTGGGGGTGTTCACCCTGATCTGGGTGATGACCGGCGGCGGCCCCGGCACCAGCAGCTCGACGCTGCCGGTGCTGGCCTACCAGGAGGCGTTCAAGTTCGCCCAGGTGGGTTACGGCACCGCGATCGCCACCGTGACGCTGCTGGTCGGCGCGCTGTTCTCGATCGTGTACATCCGCGTGCTCAAGCCGGAGGTGGACTGAATGGCCGCGCTCACCGCCCCCACCGTCCCGGCCCCGGTCCGCCGTGCCCGACGGACCCCCTCGGTCGCCTCGCCCCGGCGGCGCACCGGACGGGCGCTGGTCGCCGTCGCGCTGGTCGCCGTCGGCGTCGCGTTCCTGGTGCCGCTGGCCTGGATCGTCCTGGCATCCCTCGACCCCGCCGCGACCGTGTCGGTGAAGGTGCCGGAGACGTTCACCCTGGACAACTTCAGCCAGATCCTCACCTGGGACCAGACGTTCCGGCCGCTGTGGAACTCCACGGTGATCTCCGGCGGCACGGCGGTGCTCACGGTGCTCGCCTCGCTGCTGGCGGCCTACCCGCTGTCCCGCTACCAGATGCGGTTCCGCAAGCCGTTCCTGTACGCGATCCTGTTCGGCACCTGCCTGCCGATCACCGCGATGATGGTCCCGGTGTACGCGCTGTTCGTGTACCTGGGGCTGCTGGACTCGGTGCCCGGCACGATCTTCTTCCTGGCCGCGACGTCGCTGCCGATGGCGATCTGGATGACCAAGAACTTCATGGACTCCGTGCCGGTGTCCCTGGAGGAGGCCGCGTGGGTGGACGGCGCCGGGTCGATGACCGCCCTGCGCCGGATCGTGATCCCGCTGATGCGGCCCGGGATCGCCGTGGTGTTCATCTTCGTGTTCACGCAGGCGTGGGGGAACTTCTTCGTCCCGTTCGTGCTGCTGTTCTCGCCGGACAACCAGCCGGCGGCCGTGGCGATCTACAGCTTCTTCGGCACCTACGGGACCATCGCCTACGGCCGGCTCGCGGCGTTCTCCCTCCTCTACTCCGTCCCGGTGCTCGCGCTGTACCTGGTGGTGCAGAAGTTCTCCGGGGGCTCGTTCGCCATGTCCGGCGCGGTCAAGGGCTGACCGGACCCGCCCCACCACCTTGCTCCCGCGCGTCCGCACCCGGGCGCGCCCCCGACCCGGAAGGTCGTGCGATGCAGACCGATGCAGCCCGCGTGCTCCAGCGCCTCGAGCGGTTCACCCACGAGCGGGTGCTGCCCGCCGTGCACCCCGAACGGGTGCCGCTGGAGGTGACCGCGTGGGACGTCCCCGGCGAGCCCGTGCCGTTCGCCGAGGCGGTGGCGCAGCAGTACCGCCCCGCCCCGCTCGGCACCCCGTGGGGCGCGCCGTGGAGCACCACCTGGTTCCGGATGACCGGCGCCGTGCCGGCCGCGTGGACCGCCTCGAGCGCCTCGGACGGGGACGAGGGCCGGTACGCCGTCGAGCTGGTGATCGACCTCGGCTTCACCACCTCGCAGACCGGCTTCCAGGCCGAGGGCCTGGTGCTGCGCCCGGACGGCGTGGCGGTCAAGGGGCTGTCGCCGTTCAACCAGACCGTGCCGTGGACCGGCGAGAGGGTGGACGTGCTGGTCGAGGCCGCGGGGAACCCGGACATCGGCAGCGGCTCCTGGTACGCCCCGACCCCGCTCGGCGACCCGATGACCGCGGGCACCGAGCCGCTGTACGCCCTGCGCACGGCGGACGTCGCGCTGCGGGACGTCCAGGTGTGGGAGCTGTGGCAGGACATCGTGGCGGTGCAGGGCCTGGTAGGGGTGCTCGACCCGACGAGCACCCGGTATGCACGGGCGCTGCGTGCCGCCGACCTGGTGGTGGACGCGGTCGACCCGCAGGACGTCGCCGGGACCGCCGCCGCCGGCCGGGCCGTGCTGGCCCCGGTGCTGGCCGTGACCGCCGCCGAGGGCGGGCACCGGGTGCTGGCCACCGGTCACGCGCACATCGACTCCGCCTGGCTGTGGCCGGTGCGCGAGACGGTGCGCAAGTGCACCCGGACCTTCGCCAGCGTGGTCGCGCTGATGGACCAGCGGGAGGACTTCGTGTTCGCCTGCTCCTCGGCCCAGCAGTACGCCTGGGTGCAGGAGCGCCAGCCGGAGCTGTTCGAGCGGATCCGGGCGAAGGTCGACGCCGGGCAGTTCGTGCCGGTCGGCGGCATGTGGGTCGAGTCCGACACCAACATGCCCGGCGGCGAGGCCCTGGCCCGGCAGATGGTCGAGGGCAAGCGGTACTTCCTGGACGAGCTCGGGGTGGAGACCCAGGACGTCTGGCTGCCGGACTCCTTCGGCTACACCGGGGCGCTGCCGCAGCTGGTGCGAGCCGCCGGGTCGCGGTGGTTCCTGTCGCAGAAGCTCTCCTGGAACGACACCAACCGGATGCCGCACCACACCTTCTGGTGGGAGGGCATCGACGGGTCCCGGGTGCTCGCGCACTTCCCGCCGGTCGACACGTACAACTCCGACCTGTCTGCCCGCGAGCTGGTGCACGCCGAGCGGAACTTCGCCGACAAGGCCACCTCCAGCATCTCCCTGGTGCCGTTCGGCTGGGGCGACGGCGGCGGCGGCCCGACCCGGGAGATGCTGGCCTCGGCCGACAGGTTCCGGTCCGTCGACGGCGTGCCGCAGGTCGAGCTCGGATCGCCGAACACCTTCTTCGCCCGCGCCGAGGCGGAGCTCGCCGAGCTCGACGAGGCGTCCGGGCCGGGCCGGGCCCCCGGGGTGGTCGGGGCAGCGGGTCCCGGGGACCAGGCGGTGTGGTCCGGGGAGATGTACCTGGAGTACCACCGCGGCACCTACACCTCGCAGTCCCGCACCAAGCGCGGCAACCGGCGCAGCGAGCACCTGCTGCGCGAGGCCGAGCTGTGGGCCGCCACCGCGGCGGTGCGCACCGGCGCGGAGTACCCGGCCGCCGAGCTGCGCGGGCTGTGGCGCGAGGTGCTGCTGCACCAGTTCCACGACATCTTGCCCGGCTCGTCCATCGGCTGGGTGTACCGCCAGGCGGAGGAGGCCTACGCCCGGATCGAGGTCCGGCTGGAGGCGATCGTCACCGAGGCGCTCGCGGCCCTGGTCGGGCAGGGCGACCGCACGGTGGCGCTCAACGCCGCCCCGCACGCCCGCGACGGCATCGCCGCCCTCGGCGGTGCGGTCCGCCCGGACGGCGACGACGGCCCGGCCGGCACTGCAGGCGCGGCCGGCAGGGCGGGCGGGAGCGGCGTGGCGGGCGGGAGCGGCGCCGTGGGAGGGAGCCCGTCCGGCGCCGTCGCTCTGCACCGCGAGCCCGACGGCACCCTGCGCGTCGTCACCGACGTGCTCGACGTGCACCTCACCGCCGGTGGCCAGATCGACTCGCTGCGCGACCTGGTCGCCGACCGCGAGGTGGTCCCCGCCGGGTCGCTGGCGAACCTGCTCCAGCTGCACCGCGACGTGCCGAGGCAGTGGGACGCCTGGGACATCGATGCCGAGTACCGCCGCACCGTCGAGGACCTGGTGGACGCCTCCGCTGTCGAGGTGGCCGTGGAGAAGGTCGACCGGGTGGTGCTGCGCTCCGTGCGGGTCGCGGGGAAGTCGACGCTCACCCAGGAGCTCACCTTCCTGCCCGGGGTGCGGGAGATCGCCATCGTCACCGACGTGGACTGGCACGAGCGCCAGCGGCTGCTCAAACTCGCCTTCCCGCTGGACGTGCATGCGGACCGGTCGGCCGCCGAGACCCAGTTCGGCCACGTCCAGCGCGCGACCCACACCAACACCTCGTGGGACGAGGCCCGGTACGAGATCTGCGCGCACCGCTGGCTGCACGTCGGCGAGCCCGGCTACGGCGTGGCGGTCGCCAACGACGCCACCTACGGCCACGACGTCACCCGCACCGTGACCCAGGACGGCCGCACCGCGACGGTGGTGCGGCAGTCCCTGCTGCGCGCACCGCTGTTCCCGGACCCAGAGGCCGACCAGGGCCGGCACGTGTTCCGCACCGTGCTGCACGTGGGGGCGACGATCGCGGACGCGGTGGTCGACGGCTACCGGACCAACCTGCCGGTGCGCGAGGTCGCGGGGGAGCGCGGGGTCGATCCGCTGGTCACCGTCTCGGCGCCCGGGGTGGTGGTCGAGGCGGTCAAGCTGGCCGACGACGGGTCGGGAGACGTGGTGGTGCGGCTGTACGAGGCGCACGGCCGCCGCTCGCGGGCCCAGGTCCGCGCCGGCTTCGCGGTCGGGGCGGTCACCGAGACGGACCTGCTGGAGCGCACCGTGCCGCCGCGTGCCGTGACCGGTGCCGCGACCGGTGGTGCCGCCGGTGCCGAGGTCGGTGCGGTGGGCCCGGGAGCGGGCGGCGACGGGACGGCGGTCGGGGCCGGGGTGGACCTCGACCTGCGCCCGTTCCAGCTCGTGACCCTCCGGTTCGCCCGCTGAGGAGCCGCTGTGCGCGGGTCGGGGCGGTCCCGGCCCGCGCACAGCCCCGTCCCAGGGTGGTCCCAGCGCGCGGGCAGGTCCGCGTGGCACCATCACCCCTGGTGACGGCGGTGCGCCGCGGTCCCTCGTCCTCGACCGCCACAGAAAGCCACGTCGACATGAGCGCTCACCCGTCCGGCCAGCAGAAGCTTCCCAAGAAGGACCGCAAGGCCCTCGCCCGGGAGCTCGCGAAGATCGAGCGGGAGCGCGAGGTGGCCCGGCGGCGGCGCAACCGGCGTCTCGGCTGGACCGGTGCCGGCACCGTGGTGGTCGCGGCAGGTGTCGTCACGGCGCTGGTGCTGCAGTCCTCGGCGCGTGCCGCGGCGGTGGGGCCGCACAACATGCTCAGCGACGGCCTGGTGCTCACCGGCGACGGCAGCACCATCACCGCCAAGCGCACCAGCGCGATCGGGGCGGGGGAGGATGCCAGCTCCACGGTGGTGGACCGCACCGCCGGTGTGATCGACATCGTGGTCTACCAGGACTACCGCTCCCCGGACGCCGCGACGTTCTGGACCGCGGCCTCCAGCGCGGTCGAGCAGTGGGTCACCGCCGGCTACGCCACCCTCGAGCTGCACCCGCTCGCGCTGCTCGACGGCACCACCGTCACGACCGCCCCGGCCGCGACGTCCTCGCCGACCGCCGACGCCACCGCTGCGGCCACCGCCGCACCGACCACCGCCGCACCGACCACCGACCCCGACTCGCTGCTCGGCACCATGCAGACCACCGGTGACTACTCCGCCCGGGCCGCCGGCGCGTTCGCGTGCGTCGCGGACACCCAGCCGGACAGCGCGCTCGCGGTGAACGACGCGCTGCTCGCCGCGCAGCCCGACCTCACCGAGGCCGGCCTCGCCGACGACGACCTGCTCGCCCTGGTGCAGAACGCCGGCGTCACCGACGAGACCGTCGCGGACTGCGTGACCAGCGGCTCGTTCACCGACTGGGCGCAGGAGGCCACCGACCGCGCCGCGCAGAGCGTGCCGTTCGACGTCGGCACCGTCACCACCAGCCCGGTCGTGATCATCGGCGGCGAGCAGTACACCGGTGCCCTGGACGATGCCGACGCCCTCACCACGTTCATCGGGGACGTCGCCTCCCGGCTCAGCGAGGAGGCCGCCGCGTCCGCCGAAGCCACCGCGACCGCCACACCGACCCCCGACGCGTCCGCCACCCCCGAGGTCTCGGAGGAGGCCACCACCGGCACCGACCAGTAGCACCCGACCAGAGGCGTCGGTGGGGAGGCGTCGGTGGGGAGGCGTCGGTGGGGAGGCGTCCGCCCGGTGGCGTCGGCCGGTGCAGCGGCGTCGGTCGGTCAGTCCCGCACGGTCGCCGGCAGCAGCACGCCGGGGTCGGTCGCCCGTGCGCGGTCCAGCACGGGCAGCTCGGCGCGACCGAAGAGCCGGCGCGCACCAGCGACGTCCCGGGGCCGGTCCACCGCCAGCACCGCGGTGAGCCGGTCCGTGCCCGGGGCGAACCACAGCGCCGACCAGCCTGCACCGGTCGGGCCCGCCGGGTCGCCGCGGAGCAGCACCTCGTCCGCGGCCCCCGGCAGCCCGTACAGGCCCAGCTCGTGCCCGAGCTGGGTGGAGAACACGTACGGCGCCAGGTCGGTCGCCGCCGGGTCCGCGGTGCCGAGCAGCGCGCCCACCGCCACCGCGGGACCGCGCAGCGCCGCGTCCCAGTGCCCGCCGGGCACCCAGCCGTGCCGCGCGGACCGTCGCAGGGCCACGTCGCCCACCGCCCGCACCCGGGCGCTGCCGCCGACCGGCGCGTGCCCCTCGTCCACCCGTACCGCTCCGCCGGGCTCCCGGGGCAGCGCGTCGCCGATCCAGCCGGTCGCCGGCCGCGCCCCCACCGCCGCGAGCACCACGTCCGCGGTCAGCACCGTCCCGTCGGACAGCGCCACGACGGTCCCGTCCGTGCTGCCGAGCGGTCCGACCGACGCCACCGGCACCCCGGTCACCAGGTGCACCCCGGCCGCCGCGAACCACGGCACCGTCAGCGCCCCGACCCGCTTGCCGAGCGCCCCGGACAGCGGCGTCGCGAGCGCCTCGACCACGGTGACGTCCACCCCCGCGGCGGCCGCCACCGTGGCGACCTCGGCGCCGATCCACCCCGCCCCGATCACCACCAGCCGACGGCCGCCGGTGCCCCCCGACCCGACGCCGAGCCCCAGCCCGTCCCGCAGCGCTCGGGCGTCCGCGGCGGTGTGCAGCGTCCGCACGCCGTCCCAGACCGCAGGCCGGACCGCCGCCGCCCCGGTCGCGAGCACCACCGCGTCCGCCGTGACCTCTCCATCGACGACCCGCACCACCACCCCGTCGTCGGCGACCTCCAGCCCGGTCGCGGGGGTGCCGAGCCGCACCGCGTCGGCGAGCCCGAGCGCGTCCACGGCGAGCTCGTCGGACAACCAGGCCGGGGCCGGCCGGTCCACCAGGTGCTTCGACAGCGGCGGCCGGTCGTACGGCGGCACCGTCTCCGCGCCGAGCACGGTGACCCGCCCGGTGAACCCCTGCGCGCGCAGCTCGACCATTGTGCGCGCCCCGGCCAGCCCCGCCCCGACCACGACCACGTGCGTCAGGTCCGGGACCGGCGGTGCGACCGGTGCCGGCACGGCGGGCCCCAGGTCGAGAGCGGGATCGAGGTCGGGGGCGGGCATCGGGGCTGGATCGTGACCGGGCACCTGGTCACGGTAGTCTCGACCGCGGCGGCCGGGTCGGCCGACCGGACATCACGAGCCGCGCGCTGCGGCCCGTCCCCCTTCGTGGTCACCCGCCGTGGCCCTCTCGGGGGTCGCAGGCCCCGGCGGGGTCGTCGTGGGAAGGAAGCGCACGCACGTGAGCCAGGCCACCCCGACGACCCCCGACCCGCTGGACGACCCGGACGCCCGCTTCGGCCCCGACGGGCAGCCCCTGGACCCCCGCGCCATCGCCCGGGCCTCCCTCGACGCGGGCCGCAACGCCTCGCTCTGGGTGGTCGCGGTCGGCGTGCTGGCGAGCGTCGCGGTGGCCGTCGCGTTCGGCACCCCGGCCGGCGTGCTCACCATGGCCGCCCTGCTCGCCTGCTCCGCCGTGGTGCGCGGCGTCGTGCGCGGCCCGGGCCCGGCGGCGCTGGTCGTGCGGCGCCGGGCCGTGGACGTCACGATCCTCGCCGGGCTGGCACTGGCCCTCGTGGTCCTGGTCCAGCTCCTGCCGCCGTCCGCGAGCTGACGCCCGTCTCTCGGTGGACGGTCCGGCCCAGGTGGACGCGTGCCCCGCCGGACGACCGGTCCCGCTGGACGACGTGCCCCCGTGAACGACCCGTCCCGCTGGACGACGTGAGGGGCGGACCCGTCGGGCCCACCCCTCACGCACACCGCGCCCTCGGCGCAGCACAGACCGCCGAGGCGGTCAGCGCACCTCGAGCTCCGCGTCCAGCTCCTCGAGCTCCAGGTCCTCGTCGTCCAGCAGCAGGTCGTCCTCGTCGATGCGCGGCGAGGAGAACGCCCGGAACAGCAGACCGGCCAGCGCGGCACCGACCAGCGGCGCGACCACGAACACCCAGATCTGACCCCAGGCCCACGAGTCCGAGAACAGCGCCGCCGCCAGCGAGCGCGCCGGGTTCAGGCCGCCGTTGGTCAGGGGGATCGCGATCAGCATGGTCAGCGACAGCGTGAGCCCGACCGCCACCGGGGCGACGCGCTCCGACTTCCGGCGCGAGGTGATGGAGAGCAGCACGCCCACCAGGACGGCGGTCAGCACGGCCTCCAGCACCAGGGCACCGAGCAGACCGAGGCCCGCGATGGCCGTGCTGCCGTCGGTGGAGCGCACCAGCGGGGTGTGGATGTCGTACCCGTTGGCCAGCGCGGAGAACTGCGTGCGCTCGGCGCCCTCGAACGGCGCGAACGACGACAGCACCACGAACACCACGGCCGAGGCGAGCGCGCCGCCGACCAGCTGGGCCAGCCAGTAGGGCAGGACGTCCGCCCAGCGGGTGCGACCGGCGATCGCGCTGCCGAGCGTCACCGCCGGGTTGAAGTGTCCGCCGGACAGGTGTCCCACCGCCGTCATCGCCGCGATCGTGCCGAAGCCGAACGCGAGCGCGACACCGAGGGTCCCTGCCCCGCTGTACGAGGAGAACAGGAACGTGCCGAACCCGGCCAGCAGCACCACGAAGGTGCCGAACAGCTCGGCCCCGATCCGCGCGACCAGCGACGGCCCGCCGACCGTGGCCAGCACCGCCGTCTCCGCGTCGACCGGCGCGTCCACCCCGGCCGTCGGGGCCGGGTAGCCCGTGAACGCCGGTGCCGGCACCGTGGATGCCGCGACGGCAGCGGCCGGGGCGTCCGTCGTCGCCGTCACCGCCTCGTCGGCCACCGGCTCGGCAGCAGGCTCCCCTGCCTCCGTCCGTGCGGCCTGCGCCGGTGCGGCCTGCGCCGGTGCCGGCTTCGCTGCCGCGGGCGTCTTCGGTGCCGCCGTCGTCGGGGCAGCGGGGGCGGCCGCGGTGGGCTCGACCGCCGTCGCCGGCTCGGCAGCAGCCGTCTGAGCAGCAGCTGGCTCAGCAGACGTCGGCTCGGCAGGGGTCGTGGCCGGGTGGTCGGTCTCGGGCTTGTCCTGGGACATCGTGTTCCGTTCGTCGTCGGTCGCGCCACGGTCGCCCCAGGTCAGGGGCGTCCCGCGAGCGGCGGGCACGTCGACCCACCGTGCCACCGGATGCTGTGGGTCGCCTGGGGACGACCCGGGAGCGCGCAGGTCCCCAGCCTGGCACGGACCGGGGGCCCGCGGCAGGCCGGTCGCCCGCGAAGTCTCTCGACGTCAAGTAACCTGTCGCGCATGGCGAAGATTGCGGTGAAGGGTCCGGTCGTCGAGCTCGACGGCGACGAGATGACGCGGATCATCTGGCAGTTCATCAAGGACCGGCTCATCCACCCCTACCTCGACATCGATCTGCGCTACTACGACCTGTCGATCGAGAACCGGGACGCGACCGACGACCAGGTGACGATCGACGCGGCGCACGCGATCAAGGAGCACGGCGTCGGGGTCAAGTGCGCGACGATCACCCCGGACGAGGCGCGCGTGGAGGAGTTCGGCCTGAAGAAGATGTGGGTCTCGCCGAACGGCACGATCCGCAACATCCTCGGCGGCGTGGTGTTCCGCGAGCCGATCATCATCAGCAACATCCCCCGCCTGGTCCCGGGCTGGAACAAGCCGATCATCATCGGCCGGCACGCCCACGGCGACCAGTACAAGGCCACCAACTTCAAGGTCCCCGGCGCGGGCACCCTCACGCTGACCTACACCCCGGCGGACGGCTCCGAGCCGATCACGCAGGAGGTCGTGACGTACCCCGAGGGTGGCGGCGTCGCGATGGGCATGTACAACTTCAACGACTCGATCCGCGACTTCGCGCGGGCGTCGTTCGCGTACGGCCTGCAGCGCGGCTACCCGGTGTACCTGTCCACCAAGAACACGATCCTCAAGGCGTACGACGGTGCGTTCAAGGACATCTTCGCCGAGGTCTTCGAGGCCGAGTTCGCGGCGCAGTTCGCCGAGCGCGGCCTGACCTACGAGCACCGGCTGATCGACGACATGGTCGCCTCCGCGATGAAGTGGGAGGGCGGCTACGTCTGGGCCTGCAAGAACTACGACGGCGACGTCCAGTCCGACACCGTCGCGCAGGGCTTCGGCTCCCTCGGCCTGATGACCTCGGTGCTGATGACCCCGGACGGCCAGACGGTGGAGGCCGAGGCCGCGCACGGCACCGTCACCCGGCACTACCGCCAGCACCAGGCCGGCAAGCCCACGTCGACCAACCCGATCGCGTCGATCTTCGCCTGGACCGGGGGCCTGAAGCACCGCGGCACGCTGGACGGCACCCCCGAGGTCACCCAGTTCGCGGAGACCCTCGAGGACGTCGTGGTGAAGACCGTCGAGAGCGGCAAGATGACCAAGGACCTCGCGCTGCTGGTCGGTCCGGACCAGGCCTGGCTCACCACCGAGGACTTCCTCGCCGCGCTGGACGAGAACCTCGCCGCGCGCCTCGGCTGACCACCTGCCGACCCAGCTCGGCGCACCGGCCCCGGGCCGTCCTCCCACCGCGGAGGGCGGCCCGAAGCCGTCCCGGCCCGGCACGTCGCGGCGCTGACCGTGCCTGCCGTCACTGCGTGAACGCACGCCGCGGGTGGCCCGGAGCGGGCCCACGTCGCTGTATCCTCGGGGACGTGGGCACTGATCGGGTGACCCCGGGTTCGCAGTCTTCACTCCGTGAAGCCAACCGCGCCCGGATCGTGAGTGCCGTCCAGCAGCGTGGCTCCCTCACGCAGGTCGAGCTGGCCGGTGTGACGGGGCTGTCACCCGCCACGGTGTCGAACATCGTCAAGGAACTCACCGGCGCCGGTGTGCTGCACACCGCGCCCACCTCCCGCAGCGGGCGTCGCGCCCAGCAGGTCACCCTCGCGCGCAACCTCGGCCTGGTCGGCGGCATCCACTTCGGCTCCCGCTCGCTGCGGGTGGCCGTGGCCGACGTCGCGCACCGGGTGGTCGCCGACCAGCGCATGCCGCTGCCCCCGGACCACCGTGCGGACGCCGGCCTGGAGCGCGCCGCCCTGCTGCTCACCGAGCTCGTGGAGTCCGTGGACGCCACGATGCCCGAGGTGCTCGCGGTGGGCGTCGGCGTGCCCGCCCCGGTCGACCCGGAGACCGGTCGCATCGTGTCCGTCGGCATCCTGCGCGGCTGGGACGGGGTGTCGGTCACGGAGGTGCTGGAGCGCCGGCTCGGCGTGCCCGTGCGGGTCGACAACGACTCCAACCTCGGTGCCCTGGCCGAGCTGCGGCTCGGGGCGGCCCGTGGGCGCCGGCACGTCGCCTACCTCAAGGTCTCGCACGGTGTGGGGAGCGGGCTGATCGTCGACGGCCGGGTGTTCCACGGCCGGTCCGGCGCGGCCGGCGAGTTCGGGCACATCACCATCGACGACAACGGGCCGATCTGCCGGTGCGGCAACCGCGGCTGCCTGGACGCCCTGATCGGCGCCCCCGCCCTGCTGCGCATGCTGGAGGCCAGCCACGGCCACCTCACCCTGCCCGACGTGATCAGCCGTGCCCAGGAGGGCGACCCCGGGTGCCGCCGGGTGATCTCCGACGCAGGCCGGCTGCTCGCCGTCGGGGCGGCGAACACCTGCAACCTGTTCGACCCCGAGCTCGTGGTGGTCGGCGGGCGGCTGGCCGAGGCGGGGCCGATCCTGCTGGACACGTTCCGCAGCGTGCTGGCCCAGCGCACCCTGCCCAGCACCGCCGGACCGGTCGAGGTGGTGGCCTCCGAGCTCGGCACCGCGGCCGAGGTCCGTGGCGCCCTGGCCCTGGCGCTGGACCACGCAGGTATTGCCGGGACGGTGGCGATGGCAGGATGAACCTCTCGGCGGCGGCCACGACCGCCGGGCCGAGCAGGAGCGCCGGGGGCGGGACGGCCGCCACGGGACGCAGCGACGACGCAGCGGAGGAGACCAGGTGAGCTCGCCCCACGACATCGTCCGCCCCGCGCACGACGCGGCGGCGGCCCCGGCCGCACCGACCCCCGCGGGCACACCGGTGCTCTCCGTGCGCGGCGTGTCCCGGAACTACGGCGCCGTGCGCGCCCTGGTCGACGTCGACCTGGACATCCACCCGCACGAGGTCGTCGCCATCGTGGGCGACATCGGCGCCGGGAAGTCCACCCTGGCCCGGGTGATGTCCGGGGCCCTCGCCCCTGACAGCGGGCACATCGAGGTGGACGGGCGCCCGGTCTCCCTCGGCAACACCCGGGTGGCTCGGGCGCACGGCATCGCCGCGGTGTTCCAGAACCTCGCCTTGTGCGAGAACCTCGACGTGGTGCAGAACCTCTACCTCGGCCAGGAGCTGCGCCGTGGCGGCATCCTCGACGAGTCGTTGATGGAGAAGCGCGCCTGGGAGCTCCTCGGCCAGCTCGCCGCCCGGATCCCGTCCGTGCGGGCCCCCGTGCACGCCCTGTCCGGCGGGCAGCGCCAGGCCGTGGCGATCGCGCGCACCCTGGTCGGGAACCCACGGGTGGTCGTCCTCGACGAGCCGTTGGCGTCCCTGGGCATCTCGCAGACCGCCGAGGTGCTGAACATGGTCGAGCGGCTGCGGGAGAGCGGCCTCGGCGTGGTGATGATCAGCCACTCCATGGTCGACGTGCAGGCCGTCGCCGACCGGATCGTCGTGCTGCGCCTGGGCAAGATCAACGGTGACTTCGACGCCGAGCACGCCAGCTACGAGGACCTGATCGCCGCGATCACCGGCATCACCCCGACCGCACGCCAGCCTCGCCCGAACCGCCCCGCCGCGCTGTAGCAGCCCCCGACCGGGCCCGGGCCGACGTCTCGGTCGACGGTCAGCGGGCCCGGGGCCGGTGGGACCGTGCGCCGGCGCGGGGTCAGCGGGCCCGGGCCCCGGTCAGCGGAAGACGATCGTCCGGTGCCCGTCCAGCAGCACCCGGTGCTCCGCGTGCCAGCGGACCGCGCGGGCCAGCGCCCGGCGCTCCACGTCCTGGCCGAGGGCGACCAGGTCCGGCACCCCGCGGCTGTGGTCCACCCGCTCGACGTCCTGCTCGATGATCGGACCCTCGTCCAGGTCGCCGGTCACGTAGTGCGCGGTGGCGCCGATCAGCTTCACCCCGCGCTCGTGCGCCTGGGCGTAGGGGCGGGCGCCCTTGAACGACGGCAGGAACGAGTGGTGGATGTTGATGATCCGCCCGCTCAGCGCCTTGCACAGGTCGTCCGACAGGATCTGCATGTAGCGCGCCAGCACCACCAGCTCGACGTCCAGCTCCTCCACGAGCGCCAGCAGCCCGGCCTCGGCGTCGGCCTTCGTCCCGGCGGTCACCGGGAGGTGGTGGAAGTCGATGTCGTAGAACGCCGCCAGGTCCGCCAGCGCCGTGTGGTTCGAGACCAGGCCCACGATGTCGATCGGCAGGTCCTCCGACCGCTGGCGGAACGCCAGGTCGTTCACGCAGTGCGCCGCCGTCGACCCGAGCAGCAGCGTGCGCATCGGCCGCCCCGCCACGTCCAGCGTCCAGGTCATGGAGAACCGCCCGGCCAGGTCGGTCAGCGCCGCCTCCAGCCCCGCGCGCGGACCGTCCGCGGTCACCGCGACCCGCATGAAGAACAGCCCGGACAGCGGGTCGCCGAACTGCTGCGACTCGGTGATGTTGCCACCCTGCTCCGCGAGCAGGCCCGCGACCGCGGCGACGATGCCGGGCCGGTCGGGGCAGGACAGGGACAGCACCCAGGACGTGGTGGTGGGGACCGAGGTGATGGACACGAGGCCCGAGAGTAGTCGCCCGCCGCGAACGGCTGACACGATGGGTCCATGAGCGAGACCGAGGTGACCATCCGGCCCGTCGACGACTCCGACGCCGGGGAGCTGCTGACGCTGCGGCGCGCCGCGTTCGTCACCGAGGCGCAGCAGTACGGCGACCCGAACATCCCGCCGCTGACCCAGACGCTCAGCGAGCTCCGTGCCGACATCGCCGCCGACGGCGTCGTCACCCTCGGCGCCTGGGCCGGGCACCGCCTCGTCGGGTCCATCCGCGTGGTGCTCGAGGGCCGGAAGGCCACCCTCGGCCGGTTCGCCGTCGCGCCCGACCAGCAGGGCCACGGCGTCGGCACCCAGCTGCTGCTCGCGATCCTCCCGCACCTGCCCGAGGACGTGGAGGAGATCTGGGTGTTCACCGGCCGCGACTCCGTGCAGAACCTCGCGCTGTACGAGAAGCACGGGTACACCCACGAGCACGACCAGACCGTCGGCGACCTCACCTATGCCTACCTGCGTCGCATCCTCGGCGGGGACGACGACACGTCCGAGACCGCGTAGCGCAGGCTTCTCGCCCGCCCTCCAGCGGTGCCCGCCCTCCAGCGGTGCCCGCCCTGCTGCGGTGCCCGCCCTGCTGCGGTGCCCGCCCTGCTGCGGTGCCCGCCCTGCGGCGGTGCCCGCCCTGCGGCGGTGCGGTGCCTTCCGGCGGTGCGGTGCCCGGGATCGCGTCGGGGCGGCTGCCGCTGCACCGGGTGCCGCACCGGTCGTGGCGGCTCACGTCAGAATGGCGGCGGTCCGAGGTCCGGCGGGCCGGAGCCGAGGTGCACGTTGCGGCCGTCGTCCCCGGGCACGACGAGGTACCGGTGCCCGGTCGGTGACACCCATTCGTACCTGCCGGGCGCGACCTGGCGGAGGCGGGACCCGCCGTCGGTCTTGAGTCGATGGTCCCGTCGGCACAGCGGTCCGAGGTTGTGGGCCGCCGTCGTGCCGGTGCCGGGCGCGCCGACGGCGCACGTCCCGGGCGGGGCGTCGTCTGTGCGGGTCCCGGGAGCCGCGTGGAACTCGACGGTGTGGTCGAGGTCGCAGGCCTCGGCGTCGGCGGAGCAGCCGGGCCGGGCGCAGGTCCCGTCCCGGGCCTTGACGTGCCGCACCAGTCCGACGTGCGGCCGGTAGCGGGTGCGTCCGACGTCGAGCACGGTGCCGGAGAGCGGGTCGGTGACGACACGCCGCCAGATGCCGCCCTCGGCGAGCGCCCGGGCGGCGACCGCGTCGATGGGGCCGTACCCGGCGAGGTCCGCGGGCTGGTCGTCCATCCCGAGCAGGGTCGACAGCGCCACCGTGACGCGGACACGGGCGCGTGGGCGTGGCACCGCCTGGCAGCCGTCCGACACCCGTGGGTCGGCTCCCGCGGCCTGGAGAGGATCGGTGGCCTCGATGGTCCGTGGCGCGGTGACATCGGGGTGCGCGGTGCCGTCGGGGGTCGCTGCGCGCTCCGACGGGACGGCGGACGGGAGGGCCGTCCCGGTCGCCTGCGCGGTGCCCGCGGCGCAGGCGGTGTGCAGGACCAGGTCGCGCAGGCCGTCGGCCCGGAGCTGGTCGAGGGTGCGAGGGTCGCCGACGGAGCGCGCGGTGCGGGCGGCGGCGTCGAGGGTGGCGTCGATCCGGGTCGCGTCCGGTGCGGGCAGCACCGCCCAGAGGCCGGCCATGCCGTCGGGCAGCACGCGGGGCCGGTCGACCCGGCGTCCGGTGCGGGCGTGCGCGCGTCGTCGGGCGGCCTCCTCGGCGTCGACCGCGATCAGGGCGCGCTCGACGTCCCGGCGCAGCTGGGTGGGGGTGCGGCGGTCGGCGCCGTCGAGCACCCTGCTCTGCACGGCGAGGGCGGTCTCGGCGGGGAGGTCGATCAGGCGGTCGGCGATGAGCTGTGCCGCGGCCTGGTCGATCCGGCCGTCGGCGAGCGCGTCACCCGTGTCGGACAGCACCTGCCGGAACGCGCGACCGTGCCGCACGAGCCGGGTGGCGGAGCGGCGAGACCAGGCCAGACGCATGGCGAGCTCGTCGCCGGTCACGCAGGGCGGGGTCGGCGCGCCGCCCGCGGCCTCGGACCAGGTCGGGTGCATGGAGTCCCGGTCGGAGAGCTCGGCGGCGAACCTGGCCGCGGCGGCGTGCGCCCAGCCCTGGACGCGGATCGCTGCCGCGACGAGGTCGGCCAGCTCCGCGTCGGTGACGGCGCCCGGATCCACCCCAGCGAGCACGGAGGCCAGGTCGGGCCCGACCGGCACGGCACCGAGATCGGCGAGCGGCGGACGATCTTCGGAGGCGGAGGCGGAGGCATCGTCTCGCGGGTCATCCGCGTCGTCGCTCCGTCCGGGCGGGCACGCCTGGCGGAGGAGCGTCTCCACCAGCGACGTCAGGCCGGAGTCCGGCGACCACGCGAGGTCCGGCTCGCCCGTCGTGGTGCCGACCGGGCGCATGCTGCGGTGCGCCACGCCCCGTCGGTGGGACCGCGCGCGAGGCGGGGGCACGGCGACGGCGGTGCGTGTCGCACCTCGTCGTCCATGTCGTCGCAGGTCAGCCCCCATAAGACGACCCTAGACCCGACCACTGACATGCCCGCGGCCGGGCACCGGCGCTCGGGTAGACCGCGCTCGTCGCTCGTCGCTCGTCGCTCGTCGCTCGTCGCTCGTCGCTCGTCGCTCGTCGCTCGGGCGGACGCAGGGCCGCTGCTCGGGCGAACCCCGCTCATCCCTGGTCGCTCGTCGGGTCGATGCTCGGGCGGACCGCGCCGGCCGCCCGTCGGACGCCGCTCCGCTGCTCGTCGTGGCCCGGCCGGCTGCCCGTCGCTGCCCGGTCGGAGGGCTGTCCGGCACCGTTCCGCACCCCGCCCGCCGTCCGACGGCCGGATCCCTGCTGGACCTCCGCGAGCACCTTGCTACGCTGACCGCGTCGCGACTGGCGCAGCAGGTGGGTCACCACCGGGGAGCGACGCAGCAGCAGACTTCGGGTCGGACGCCTGGGCCCAGCGGTCACCCCACGGTCGGTCGACGCCGACTGTGCCAGTTGAACACGCTGACTGCCGAGGAGACGCATGAGCGCCGAGACCACCCCCCTGCTGGACCAGAGCCTGTCCCAGGTCGACCCCGAGATCGCGGCGGTCCTGGACGGCGAGCTCGCTCGTCAGCAGGACACGCTGGAGATGATCGCCAGCGAGAACTTCGTCCCCCGCGCCGTCCTGCAGGCGCAGGGCTCCGTGCTGACGAACAAGTACGCCGAGGGCTACCCCGGCCGCCGCTACTACGGCGGCTGCGAGCAGGTCGACATCGCGGAGAACCTCGCGATCGCTCGCGCCAAGGCCCTGTTCGGCGCGGAGCACGCCAACGTCCAGCCGCACTCGGGCGCCACGGCCAACGCCGCGGTGCTGCACGCGCTGATCAACGCCGGCGACCGCATCCTCGGCCTGGAGCTGGCGCACGGCGGCCACCTCACGCACGGCATGAAGATCAACTTCTCCGGCAAGCTCTACGACGTCGCCGCGTACGGCGTGAACCCGGACACCTTCCTGATCGAGCCGGAGGCGATCCGCGAGGCGGCCCTCAAGCACCGCCCGTCGGTGATCATCGGCGGCTGGTCCGCCTACCCCCGGCAGCTGGACTTCGCGGCGATGCGGTCCATCGCGGACGAGGTCGGTGCGAAGCTCTGGGTCGACATGGCGCACTTCGCCGGTCTGGTGGCCGCGGACCTGCACCCGAGCCCGGTGCCGCACGCCGACGTGGTCTCCTCGACGGTGCACAAGACCATCGGCGGCCCCCGCTCGGGCTTCATCCTGAGCAAGCAGGAGTACGCCAAGAAGATCGACTCCGCCGTGTTCCCGGGCCAGCAGGGCGGCCCGCTGATGCACGTGATCGCCGCCAAGGCCGTCTCGTTCAAGATCGCCGCCTCGGACGAGTTCGCCGATCGTCAGCAGCGCACGCTGGACGGTGCGCGGATCATCGCGGACCGTCTGGTCGCCCCGGACGTCGCCGCGGCGGGCGTGTCGGTGCTGACCGGTGGCACGGACGTGCACCTGGTGCTGGTGGACCTGCGGGCCTCGCAGCTCGACGGGCAGCAGGCCGAGGACCTCCTGCACGACGTGGGCATCACGGTGAACCGCAACGCGGTGCCGTTCGACCCGCGCCCCCCGCGCGTGACCTCCGGCCTGCGGATCGGCACCCCGGCGCTGGCGACCCGCGGCTTCGGTGACGCGGAGTTCACCGAGGTCGGCGACATCATCGCCACGGCGCTGGTGGACGGGGCCGCCACGGACGTCGAGGCGCTGCGGGCCCGGGTGGCCAAGCTCGCCGAGGCGTTCCCGCTGTACCCCGGCCTGCAGCAGTACTGAGCCGAGGACCGACCATGACGACACGAACGCCTGCTCCCGCCTGCCCGGGTGCCGGTTCGGGGGATCGACGATGACCGCACGCACGTTGGACGGCAAGGCCACGGCCGCCGCGATCAAGTCCGAGCTGGCGGAGCGGGTGGCAGCCCTCGCCGCCCGTGGCGTCCGGCCCGGGCTGGGCACCCTGCTGGTGGGGGAGGACCCGGGCTCGCTGTCCTACGTCGCGGGCAAGCACCGGGACTGCGCCGAGGTCGGCATCGCCTCGATCCGGGAGGACCTGCCCGCAGACGCGTCCCAGGCGGACATCGAGGCGGCGGTGCTGCGGCTGAACGCGGACCCGGACTGCACGGGCTTCATCGTGCAGCTGCCGCTGCCGCGTGGGATCGACACCAACCGGGTGCTCGAACTGGTCGATCCGGACAAGGACGCCGACGGGCTGCACCCGACGAACCTCGGGCGCCTGGTGCTGCGGGTGAACGAGGACGTGACGTCCCCGCTGCCGTGCACGCCGCGCGGGATCATCGAGCTGCTCACCCGGCACGGGATCGAGCTGGCCGGGGCCGACGTGGTCGTGGTCGGCCGTGGGACGACGGTGGGCCGGTCGATCGGCCTGCTGCTCACCCGCCGCGCGGTCAACGCCACGGTGACCCTCACGCACACCGGGACGGTCGACCTGGCCGAGCACACCCGGAACGCGGACATCGTCGTGGCCGCCGCGGGCGTGCCGGGGATCGTCACGCCGGACCTGGTGAAGCCGGGTGCGGTGGTCGTGGACGTCGGTGTCTCGCGGGTGGTCGACGCGGACACCGGGACGTCGCGGATCGCGGGCGACGTGCACCCGGAGGTGGCGGAGATCGCGGCGTGGGTGTCACCGAACCCCGGCGGGGTCGGGCCGATGACCCGCGCGATGCTGCTGGCCAACGTGGTCGAGGCGGCCGAGCGGGCGCTGTGACCGCGTGAGGCGTGCGCGAGGGCTCCGCACGCCGCTGCGCCGGCTGATCGCTCGACAGCACGCTGCCCCGCACCACCCGGTCGGACCGGGGTGCGGGGCAGCGTGTCTGCGCGGCCGCGGCTGCGGTCGTCGTCGGTCCGCGTCAGGCGATCGGCGTGCTCGCGGTCGCGGGCTCCCCGGTCTCGACCGGCGCACCGATCCGGGCCAGCCCGGCGGCCAGAGCGGCGCCGAGGCCGGCGTCCACGTTGGTCCAGTACTGCACGGCGCGGGAGCGGATCACGTCGTTCTTCACCCCGCCCACGTGACCGGTGATGGTCTCCAGGAACCGGGCGCGGGCGGCGTCGTCGAAGACCTGGCGGTACAGCGTGCCGGCCTGCCCCCAGTCGTCGTCCTGCGGGTGCAGGGTCGCGGCGGACCGCACCAGCTCCCCGTCGGACTCCCAGCCTGCCGACTCCGCGGCCCGGGCCGGGTCGGCCGCGGGGCCGCCGAGGGAGTTCGGCGCGTAGACCGGCACGTCGGGAGCGTTGAACTGGTACCGCGCGGCGCCGTCCTTGGCGTAGGTGTGCACCGGTGCGGCGTGCGGCGCGTTCACCGGCAGCTGCGCGTGGTTGGTGCCGACCCGGTACCGGTGGGCGTCGGCGTAGGAGAAGATCCGGGCCAGCAGCATCTTGTCCGGGCTGGTGGCGATGCCCGGCACGAAGCTGCTCGGCGCGAACGTGGCCTGCTCGATCTGCGCGAAGTAGTTCTCCGGGTTGCGGTTCAGCTCCATCACGCCGACCTCGATCAGCGGGTAGTCCGCGTGCGGCCAGACCTTCGTGAGGTCGAACGGGTTGAACCGGTAGGACGTCGCGTCCGCGTACGGCATCACCTGCACCGAGAGGGTCCAGCGCGGGAAGTCGCCGTCGGCGATGTGCTCGAACAGGTCGCGGATGTGGTGGTCGGCGTCCGAGCCGGCGAGCTGGGCGGCCTGCTCGCCGGTGAGGTTGTCGATGCCCTGCTGGGTGGTGAAGTGGTACTTGACCCAGAACCGCTCGCCCTCGGCGTTGATCCACTGGTAGGTGTGCGAGCCGAAGCCGTCCATGTGCCGCCAGGAGGACGGCAGGCCGCGGTCGCCCATCAGCCAGGTGACCTGGTGCGCCGACTCGGGCGACAGGCTCCAGAAGTCCCACTGCATGTCGTTGTCGCGCAGGTTCGACCCGGGCAGACGCTTCTGGGACCGGATGAAGTCGGGGAACTTGATCCCGTCGCGCAGGAAGAACACCGGGGTGTTGTTGCCCACCAGGTCGTAGTTGCCCTCGGTCGTGTAGAACTTCAGCGCGAAGCCTCGGGGGTCGCGCCAGGTGTCGGGGGAGCCGTGCTCGCCGGCCACCGAGGAGAACCGCGCGAGCATCTCGGTGCGCACCCCGGGCTGGAACAGTGCCGCCCGGGTGTACCGGCTGATGTCGGCCGTCGTGGTGAAGGTGCCGAAGGCGCCGCCGCCCTTGGCGTGCACGACGCGCTCGGGGACGCGCTCGCGGTTGAACTGCGCGAGCTTCTCCACCAGGTAGTGGTCGTGCAGCACGATCGGGCCGTCGGCGCCGACCGCGAG
>DASWPG010000001.1:0-67359 GCA_036404115.1 Cellulomonas sp. | reverse complement strand
GGCACCGGCTGATCGAGACCTTCCTGGTCAGCGAGCTCGGCTACGGCTGGGACGAGGTGCACGACGAGGCCGAGGTGCTCGAGCACGCCGTGTCCGACCTGATGGTCGAGCGGATCGACACCCGCCTGGGCCACCCGACCCGCGACCCGCACGGCGACCCGATCCCCGCACCGGACGGCACCGTGCCCGCGCCGCCGGCCGACATGCTCTGGGACCTGCGCGAGGGCGCGGGGCTGGTGGCACGGATCTCCGACTCCGACCCCGGGCTGCTGCGGTACCTCGCATCGGTGGGGGTGGTGCTGGACGCGCGGGTCGAGGTGGTCGAGCGCCGGGACTTCGCGGGGATGACGGCGGTGCGGGTCACCCCACCGGCCGCTGACCCCGACGCAGAGGCGGGCACGGCTGCGGGCGCGGGCGCCGGCCGGGTCGTCGACCTGGGCGAGCTCGCCGCCCGCGCGATCTGGGTGCTGCTGGACGCCTCGACCGCGCAGGACCCGGCCGCGACGTCCTGACCGCGACGTCCTGACCGCCGTCTCCTGGCCGCCGCGGGGCCCCAGGTCCCGCGAACCGGGCCCGGCCTGCCGCAGGACGGCCCTACCGACCGACCGATAGGCTGCAACCCTCCGGAGCCGCACCGCCGCTGCCACCGGCACGGGCCGCCGCACCCGTCGCCCGCACCCCGTGCCCTGCGCACCGGGGAGCCGGCCGGTCCGCGGCGGTCGCCAGCACGGGACCAGCGGGAGCGCAGACATGGACAGCACGACGCACGACCGCGCGCCCGGCGACGACGCCGCACCGGCCCCCCGGCCGGGCACCGCCCCCGACGACGTCGCCGGTGACCCGGGCCGCGTCACCCGCCGCGCCACGATGCCGCTGCTCGCCCTGGCCGTCGGCGGATTCAGCATCGGCACCACCGAGTTCGCCACCATGGGCCTGCTGCCGCTGATCGCGGACGACCTGCACGTGTCCATCCCCACCGCCGGCCACGTCATCACCGCCTACGCCCTGGGCGTGGTCGTCGGCGCGCCGCTGCTCACCACGATCGCGGCCCGGGTGGACCGCCGGGTGCTGCTGCTCGGCCTGATGATCGCGTTCACGGTCGGCAACCTGCTCTCGGCCTTCGCTCCCACCGCCGGCTGGCTGGTCGCGGCCCGGTTCGTCGCCGGTCTGCCGCACGGTGCGTTCTTCGGTGTCGGCGCCGTGATGGGTGCGCACGTCGCCGGTCCGGGCCGTCGCGGGCAGGCCGTGGCCACCATGATGGCGGGCCTGACCATCGCCAACGTGGTCGGGGTGCCGCTGTCCACCGTGCTCGGGCAGACGCTCGGCTGGCGCGTCGCGTTCGTCGCGGTCGGCGCCCTCGGCCTGATCACCCTGGTCGCGCTGTGGCGGTGGGTCCCGGCACTGGCGGTGCGGGAGGACGCCAGCGTGCGCACCGAGCTCCGCGCGCTCCGCAACACCCGGCTGTGGGTGGCGTGCGTCGCCGGTGCGATCGGCTTCGGCGGCATGTTCGCCGTGTACTCCTACGTCTCCCCGCTGCTCACCGACGTGACCGGGATGGCCGAGGCCACCGTGCCGGTCGTGCTCGCGCTGTTCGGGGTCGGGATGACCATCGGCACGCTGCTCGGCGGTCGGCTGGCCGACCGGTCGGTGATCCGCACCGTGCTGGTCGGCTTCGCCGGCACGATCGTGGTCCTGGTGGTCGTCGCCCTGGTCGGGCAGTGGCTGGTGCCGGCGGTGCTGGCGATCGTCGGCCTGGGCGTGACCTCGCAGGTCCTCGGGCTCGCGCTGCAGGCCTACCTGATGGACCTCTCTCCGACGGCCCCGTCGCTGGGTGCGGCGCTGTGCCACTCCGCGCTGAACGCGGGCAACGCGGCAGGCGCGTGGTCCGGCGGCCTGGTGATCGCCGCCGGGCACGGCTACCTGGCCCCGGCGTGGATCGGTGCGGGCATGACCGCGGTCGGCCTGGCCGTCGTCTCCGGGACCGTGCTGGTCGACCGGCGTGCGCGGGCGGGGGTCCACCCCCTGACCTCCGCGTCCGTGGGCAGGCCCGTGCCTCGATAGACTCCCGGGGTGACTTCCCCGGCCCCCTCCACCCGCCCCGACCCCACCGCACCTGCCGCGACCGCCGCACCGGTGTCGCAGGACGTGCCGTTCCGGTACACGGCGGACCTTGCCAGCCAGATCGAGCAGCGCTGGCAGGACGAGTGGACCCGCCGCGGGACGTTCTTCGCGGCCAACCCCTCCGGGGCGCTGACCGACGGCGACGGGGCCACCGCACGCGCAGGTGCCCGACCGTTCTTCGTGATGGACATGTTCCCGTACCCGTCGGGCGCCGGCCTGCACGTCGGTCACCCGCTGGGCTACATCGCCACCGACGTGGTGGCGCGGTACCGCCGGATGCAGGGCGACAACGTGCTGCACGCCCTGGGCTACGACGCCTTCGGCCTGCCCGCCGAGCAGTACGCGGTGCAGACCGGGCAGCACCCGCGCACCACCACCGAGGCCAACATCGAGATCATGGCGCGCCAGCTGCGCCGGCTCGGTGTCGCGCACGACCCGCGCCGGACGTTCGCCACCATCGACCCGGACTACGTGCGCTGGACGCAGTGGATCTTCCTGCAGATCTTCGGCGCCTGGTACGACCAGGACGCGGTGCGCCCGGACGGCGGTCGCGGTGCGGCCCGCCCGGTCGCCGAGCTGGAGGCGGCCTACGCAGCGGGTGCGCGCGAGGTCCCCACCGGCATCGCCGACGTGCCCGAGGGTGTGGCCTGGGCCGACCTCGACGCCGTCGCCCGTCGCCGGGTGATCGACGCCCAGCGCCTGGCGTACGTCTCGGAGACGCCGGTCAACTGGTGCCCCGGCCTGGGCACCGTGCTGGCGAACGAGGAGGTCACCTCCGACGGACGCTCCGAGCGCGGCAACTTCCCGGTGTTCCAGCGCAGGCTGCGGCAGTGGAACATGCGGATCACCGCCTACGCCGACCGGCTGGCCGACGACCTGTCGCTGATCGACTGGCCGGAGAAGGTCACCGCGATGCAGCGCAACTGGATCGGCCGGTCCGAGGGCGCGCACGTGCACTTCGAGGTCACCGACGCCGACGAGCCGCTGACGGTCTTCACCACCCGCCCCGACACCCTGTTCGGCGCGACCTACGTGGTGCTGGCACCGGAGCACCCGCTGGTGGACGCGATCCTCGCCGGCGGCGACGACACCTGGGGCGAGGACGTCCCCGAGGTGTGGCGCGGCGGTGCGGGGACCCCGTCCGCCGCGGTGGCCGGCTACCGGGCCGAGGCCGCGGCCAAGACCGCCGTCGAGCGGCAGGCCGACGCCGGCCGCAAGACCGGCGTGTTCACCGGGGGATACGCGCTGAACCCGGTGAACGGCGACTCGCTGCCCGTGTTCATCGGCGACTACGTGCTGATGGGCTACGGCACCGGCGCGATCATGGCCGTGCCCGGCGGCGACGCCCGCGACCACGCGTTCGCCGAGGCGTTCGGCCTGCCGGTCGTCTACACCGTGCAGCCCCCCGAGGGGTTCGAGGGCGGAGCCTGGGGCGGGGACGGCGCGATCGTGAACTCGGCGAACGACGAGCTGTCGCTGGACGGCCTGGACGTCGCCACCGCCAAGACCCGGATCATCGACTGGCTGGCGTCCCGGGGCGCCGGCGAGCGCACCATCACCTACCGGCTGCGCGACTGGCTGTTCAGCCGGCAGCGCTACTGGGGCGAGCCGTTCCCGGTGGTCTACGACGAGCACGACCTGCCGATCGCGCTGCCCGACGCCGCGCTGCCGGTCGACCTGCCCGAGGTGCCGGACTACTCGCCGCGCACCTTCGACCCGCAGGACGCCGACTCCTCCCCGGAGGCCCCGCTGGGCCGGAACTCCGACTGGGTCGAGGTGACGCTGGACCTGGGTGACGGCCCGAAGACCTACCGCCGCGACACGAACACGATGCCCAACTGGGCCGGCTCGTGCTGGTACTACCTGCACTACCTGGACCCGCAGCACAGCACCGGCCAGGTGGTCGACCCGGCTGTCGAGCAGTACTGGATGGGCCCCGGCCACAACCCGACCGACACGCACGGCGTCGGCGGCGTGGACCTGTACGTCGGCGGTGTCGAGCACGCCGTGCTGCACCTGCTGTACGCGCGGTTCTGGCACAAGGCGCTGTACGACCTGGGCCACGTGGCCAGCCGCGAGCCGTTCTACACGCTGTTCAACCAGGGCTACATCCAGGCCTACGCCTACGCGGACGCCCGCGGCGCCTACGTCCCCGCCGACGAGGTGGTCGAGGACGGCTCGGTCGCGAGCGGCTTCACCTGGCAGGGCCAGGAGGTCTTCCGCGAGTACGGGAAGATGGGCAAGTCCCTGAAGAACGTGGTCACGCCGGACGAGATGTACGCCGACTACGGTGCCGACACGCTGCGGATCTACGAGATGTCGATGGGGCCGCTGGACCTGTCCCGCCCGTGGGAGACCCGCGCGGTCGTCGGGGCGCAGCGGTTCCTGCAGCGCTTGTGGCGCAACGTCGTCTCGGAAGAGACCGGCGAGGTCACGGTGAGCGACGACGGGCCGTCCGTCGAGACGCTGCGCGTGCTGCACCGCACGATCGCGGACGTCACCGAGGACATGGCGCACCTGCGGATCAACACCGCGATCGCCAAGCTCATCGTGCTGAACAACCACCTCACCTCGCTGCCCGCCGTGCCGCGGTCGGTGGCCGAGCCGCTGGTGCTGATGACCGCCCCGATCGCCCCGCACATCGCCGAGGAGCTGTGGAGCCGGCTCGGGCACGAGCGGTCGCTGGCTCACGAGCCGTTCCCGGTGGTCGACCCGCAGCACCTGGTGCAGGAGACCGTCACCTGCGTCTTCCAGGTGCAGGGCAAGGTCCGTGGGCGCGCCGAGGTCGGCCCGGGAGTGACCGACGAGGTGCTGCGCGAGCTCGCGCTCGCCGATGCCGGGGTGCAGCGTGCGCTGGACGGCCGCGGCGTGCGCACCGTGATCGTGCGGGCGCCCAAGCTCGTCAACGTGGTGCCGGCCTGAGAGGCGGTCGCAGCAGGATGCGCCGCCCTGGGGACCTGCTCCCCGGGGCACTCCTGCGCCGGCTGCGCGGTCGACGCGGCGCGGCCGGTCCGGCCACGGAGCCCCTCGCCGAGCGGCGGGTGGTCGTGGTCACCGACTCCACCGCCTGCCTCACCGCCGAGGACGCTGCTGCGTGCGGCGTCGTGGTGGTGCCCCTCGACGTCGCCGCCGACGTCACCCGGTACCGCGACGGCATCGACCTGGACGGCGACGGCCTGGCCGCCCTGCTGGCGGCCGGCCGTCGCGTCACCACGTCCCAGCCGGCCCCGGCGGTGCTGGTCGCGGCCTACGAGCAGGCCGCTCGGGACGGCGCCGTCGAGGTGGTCTCTGTGCACCTGTCCGGAGAGCTGTCCGGCACCGTGCGCGCCGCGGGGCTGGCCGCCCAGCTCGCGCCGCTGCCGGTGCGGGTAGTCGACTCGCGCAGCACGGGGATGGGGCTCGGGTTCGCGGTGCTCGCGGCCGCGGAGGCGGCGGCCGGGTGGTCGCCGGACGGCGCGTCGGTGGCCCGGACCGCCGAGCGGGTCGGCCGATCGACCTCGGCGTGGTTCCTGGTGGACAGCCTGGACCACCTGCGCCGTGGCGGCCGGCTCGGGGGGACCGCGGCGGCGCTCGGCACCGTGCTCGGGCTGCGGCCGGTGCTGGCCCTGCGTGCGGGGCGGATCGAGGTGTCCGAGCGGGCGCGGACCCGGCGCGGCGCGCGTGAGCGGCTGGTCGAGCTGGTGGTGGCGGAGGCCGTGCGGCGCGGGGTCGGGGACGGCCCGGGTGCGGGCGGTGAGCGTGGTGCTGGTGCTGCCGCCGGGTCCGCGGGGGGCGTGCGGGTCGCCGTGCAGCACCTCGGCCGGGCGGAGGTCGCCGAGGACCTGGCCGAGCGGGTCCGGCACGCGACCGGCCTGCCCGCGCACGACGTGCTGGTGCGCGAGGTCGGTGCCGTGCTCGGTGGGCATCTCGGCCCCGGGGTGCTCGCCGTGGTGATCACGGACCGCTGACGGTCCACAGGCGTCGCGACACTGCGGCGTCCCCAGGCTCGGCCGGGCCGTCGAGACGGATGTGCGGTCAGCAGCCCTAGCGTCGCGACCATGACCTGGTACGACGGCGAGGGACCACCTGCAACGGACGACGACCGGCGTGCCCGCCGGCACGAGACGACCCGCCCGGAGGCCGACGGGTGGTCCGGTCCGGGCGTGGAGCCTGCCGGACCCGCCGCCGGTGGCCGCGCGGGGCCGAGCGGCCACCGGCGGGTGGGACCACGGACCCGGTGGCGGGTCGCGCCGCGGGTCGCGGTCGGGGCGGTGCTGGCCCTGGCGCTGGTCGGCGGAGCGGTGGCGCTCCGGTCGGCCGCGGCGGCACCGACCGGAGCGGCCGTGGCGCTGTCCGAGCCGCAGGCGTCCGCCGGTGCCACCGGATCTGCTGCTGCCGGTCCGCCGTCCGGCGCGTCGTCCGCCGAGGCCGTGTCCGCCGACACCGTGCCCGCCAGCGGCTCGGCGACCGGCTCGACCGGTGCCGTCGGGGTCGTCGGCGGGACGTCGGACGGTGCGACCGGCACGGTGGTGGTGCACGTGGTCGGCCAGGTCGCGTCGCCCGGGGTGGTGACGCTGCCGGCGGGTGCACGGGTGACGGACGCCCTCGACGCAGCGGGCGGGCCCCTGCCCGACGCCGACCTCGCCGCGCTCAACCTCGCCGAGGTGCTGACGGACGGCATCCAGGTCCGGGTCCCGCTGCCGGGGGAGAGCACCGAGCCGGCTGCTCCGGTCGGCACCGGCGCTCCGGCCGGCGCCGGGGCGGCCGGGGACGTCGGCGCGGTCGGCAGCGGCGGTGCGGTGGGTGCCGGTGCCGGTCTCGTCGACGTCAACTCCGCGACGGCCGCGCAGCTCGACGCCCTGCCCGGGATCGGGCCGGTGCTGGCGGAACGGATCGTGCAGTGGCGCACCGATCACGGACGGTTCGCGGCCGTGGACGACCTGCAGCAGGTCTCGGGGATCGGGCCCAGCGTGCTGGACAAGCTCCGCGACCTGGTGCGGGTGTGACGTGGACGAGCCGATCGACCTCCGGCTGGTGCCTGCCGCGCTCGCGGTGTGGCTGGTCGCAGCGTTCGTCGTCGTGCTGCGGTCCGACCAGGCGCTGCTGGCCGGGCTGTCCGTCGCCGGTCTGCTCGGGCTGCTGCCGCTGGTGGGCCCGGCAGCGCGTCGTGCCGTCGGCAGGGCGTCCACCCGCCGTCCGCCCGTCGTCGTCGACGGCAGGTCCGAGCACGGGCGGCATCGGCGGCCCGACCGCCCCGAGCCCGGCGGCGGGCAGCAGCCCCTCGTGCTCGGGGCGGTCTGCGTGCTGCTGCTCGCGTCCGCAGCCCAGCTCGCCTGCCGGGAGCGCGGCGACCTGCGTGCGGTCGCGGACGAGAGCGGCACCGTCCACGTGTCCGGCATCGTCCGGTCGGCACCGCGGCCCGTCACGGGATCCTCGACGCAGGTCCGTGTCCTCGTGGTGCTGCTCGAGGTCGCGCGGCCGGGTGCGACCGCGGTCCCGGCAGGTGCGCCGCTGGACGTGATCGGCTCCGGCGACGTCTGGTCCGGCCTCGTCTACGGCGACCGGGTCGAGGTGGACCTGCGGCTGTCCGCGCAGCCCGACCGGGCCCGGCGAGCCGTCGCCCGAGGACGTCCCGCCGGGACGGTGCACGTCGTCCCGGTGCGGTCACCGGTGCTGCGCGCCGCCGCACGGCTGCGCTCCGGTCTCCGGGAGGTGACGGCGGGTGTCCCCGGTGACGCCGGCGGCCTGCTGCCGGCCGTCGCGGTCGGCGACGTGCGGGACGTCGACGATCTGGACGAACCGATGAGAGGTTCGGGCCTGGCGCACCTGACCGCGGTCTCCGGTGCGCACTTCTCGATGCTGGGCGCGCTGGTGCTCGGCTGCTGCGGGTGGGCCGGCGTGCCCCGCCGCTGGCGCTGGCCGCCCACCGCGCTCGTGCTGGTGGGCTTCGTGGTCGTGGTCCAGCCGGGCGCCAGCGTCGTGCGGGCGGCCGTGATGGGCGCGGTGGGGCTGGTCGGCCTCGCGGCCGGCCGGCCGGCCCGATCCGTCCCGGCACTGGCCTGCGCCGTGCTGGTGCTGCTGGTGGTGGACCCGTGGCTCGCCCGGGACGTCGGGTTCGTCCTGTCCGTGGTCGCGACCGCGGGGATCACCACCCTGGCGGCGCCGATGGCCGCGCGGTGGGAGCCGTGGCTCGGCCGCACCGGCGCGCTCGCGGTCGCCGTGCCTTGCGCCGCTCAGGCCGCGTGCGCGCCCGTCGTCCTGGTGCTCACGCCGGCCGTGTCGTCCTACGCGGTGCTGGCGAACCTGCTGGTCGCGCCCGCCGTCGCGCCCGCCACCCTGCTCGGCCTGCTCGCGGCCGTGCTCGCTCCGGCGTGGCCGTCGGCTGCCGGGTGGGCCGCGGCGCTCGCCGGAGCGGCCTGCTGGTGGATCGCCCGGGTCGCACGCACCACCGTGACGCTCCCCGGGGCCCAGATCGCCTGGGCGGGGGGAGCGGCCGGGATGGCACTGCTCACCGGTGCGACCGCTGCGCTCCTGGTGCTGGTCCTGTCGGCGGGACATGGCACGCTGGGGTCGTGCCTCCGCCTCCCGCCGCCTCGGCCCGTCGCCCTGCTCGATCGGGTGCGCGCGGCGCTCCGGCCACCCCGGGGATCGCCTGGGACGAGGCGACCCTCGCGCCGGTGGTCCTGGTCGCGGGGCCGGAGGAGCTGCTCGCCGAACGGGCCGTCGACCGACTGGTCGCCGAGGCCCGGCAGCACAGCCCCGAGGTCGAGGTGACCCGGCTCGACGCGGCCGCGTACGGCACCGGCGAGCTGCTGCTCGCGACCAGCCCGTCGTTGTTCGCCGAGGACCGGATGGTCGTGGTCGAGGCGGTCGACAAGGCCACCGACGAGCTGATCCTCGACGCGATCAGCTACCTCGGCGCGCCGCAGCCCGACGTCTGGCTGGTGCTGCGGCACGGCGGGGGCCAGCGGGGCAAGCGGCTGCTGGACGCCGTCAAGGCCGGTGGCCACCCCGTCGTGTCCTGCGAGGCGATCAAGCGCGATGCCGACAAGTCGGCCTTCGTCACCCAGGAGATGCGCCGTGCCGGGCGCCGCATGGAGGTCCGGGCCGTCCGCGCGCTGGTCGACGCCGTCGGCAGCGACCTGCGCGAGCTCGCTGCGGCCTGCTCCCAGCTCGTTGCCGACACCGGCGGGGTGATCGGCACCGAGGTGGTCGAGCGCTACTACGGCGGGCGGATCGAGGCGACCGGCTTCCGTGTCGCCGACGCGGCCGTCGAGGGCTCCGCCGGCGAGGCGGTCTCCCTGCTCCGGCACGCCTTCGCCACCGGCCTGGACCCGGTACCGGTCGTCGCCGCCCTCGCCGTCCGGCTCCGCACGCTCGCCAAGGTGTCGGCATCGCGCGGTCGGGGAGCGGCCGACCTCGGCATGGCCCCCTGGCAGATCGACCGTGCCCGCAAGGAGCTCGCTCGCTGGACGCCCGAGGGGCTGGCCGACGCGATCACCGCGGTGGCCCAGGCCGACGCCGAGGTCAAGGGCGCCGGACGCGACCCCCGGTTCGCCGTCGAGCGCGCCGTGCTGCGCATCGCCGGCGCGGTCCGGCCCTGACCGCGGCGGCGATCTCTGACCGCGGCGGTGGCACTCGACCGCCCCTCGGCACGTGCCCGCACGACCGGCACGGGTGGGACCCGGGCGCGGGCGCCGGGCGGAGGGTGCGGCTGCCCGTCGGTCAGCGGCTGCGGCGGATGGGGTCGTGGTCCGGGCCGAGCAGCGGGGCGGAGCTGCGGTCGAGCAGCAGGCAGCGCTCCAGCAGGTTGCCCTGGTAGAGGTCGAAGCCGAGCCGACGGCCGGCCCTGAGCTCGACGGACGACTCGACGAACTCCGCGACCAGCAGGGCGCCGTGCGAGCGGGCGAGGTCGACCACCGGCTCGCCCTCGAGGTCGAGGTCGCGGGCGTCGATCTTGACGAAGTCGGCCTGCGGCAGGAGCGCGCGCTGGTCGGGCCGCGAGACGAAGCCGGCCATCGCGATCCGGAAGCCCTGCTCGCGCAGCCGTCGGACGCCCTGGAGGATCTCGGTGTCGATCCGGGTGCTGCCGGCGATCTCGACCACCAGGCGGTCGGGCCGCTGGGGGAGCGGCAGGCGACCGGTGAGGAAGGCGCGCGGGCAGCGGGCGAACAGCCAGCGGCCGTGCCCGACCTCGTCGACGTCGGCCCGGCCGAAGGTGGCCCGCAGCACGGCGCTCGTCGCGCGCTCGTGCTGGAGCGGTGTCCAGCCGCCGGCGTCCGCGGCCGTGGACCCCGGGGTCCGGAACGCGAGCTCGTAGCCGAACGGGTGCAGGCGCGGCGAGAAGATGCCCTGACGCCCGACGACGGCACGCTCGCGCGCCACGTGGCAGTCCCATGCTCTGCGCAGGTCGTCCGGGATCGCCGAGTCGACCTCGGCTGCCAGACGCCGCTCCACCTCGTCCTGTCCCCTCGTCATGGCATGTATGACATCACAGTCGCCGTGACATGACACGAGGGTGGCGCGTAGACATGGGCACGATGCCCCGGATTGGTGCGGCAGAGTCCGAAGAAATTCACCCGATCGAGCGGAGATCGACGGAACCCCTCGTTCGACTGGTGCGAGCGGACCATCATCCGTCATGATCAACGTGACAGGCAGTCATCTTTCTGTGACAGGAGACATCATGCGCAACTCCCTGAAGGCTGTCGCCACCGCGACCCTCGCCCTCGTCCTCACGCTCGGTGTCTCGGGCGTCGCGAACGCCGGGACCGTGACGATCAACAGCGGAGCGACCGGCTGCTGCCGGCTCTGAGCACCTGCGGCGCCTCCCGGCTCGCCCTGCCGGTCCTCCGGACCGCAGGCAGGCCGGGGGCCGGAGGCGCCGTCCGGGGGGTTCGGTCGGGTGACCGGTTCGCCGTACGGCGTCGTCATAGGTACAGTGACACTCATGACGACCATCGCTGACCGCGTCCGCCAGGCGCGGTTGGCCGCTGGGATCTCCCAGACGGCCCTCGCCGGAGAAGCTCTCTCACCGAGCTACATCTCCCTCATCGAGTCGGGACGGCGTGAACCGACGGACGCCGCGCTGAGCGTGCTGGCCGAGCGGCTCGGGTCGACGGTCGAGTACTTGAAGCACGGGGACGAAGGACCGGCGGAGGCGCGGGCGAAGCTCGCGCTCGACTACGCGCGGCTCGACCTGGTCTCGGGGGAGGCCGGATCGGCCCGCGACCGGATCCTCGCGCTCGACCTGGACAGCGTCACGCGGCACGTACGGGTCGAGGCTCGGCTCGCGCTCGCCCAGGCGCACGAGATGCTGGGCGACCTGGAGTCGGCGGTCGGCGTGCTGGAGCCGCTGCTCGCCCAGGCACGTGCCGAGCAGCACCACCTGGATGCGGCCGCCGCGGCGACGGCGCTGGTCGCGTCGTACGTCGAGTCCGGTGACCTGGGCCGTGGCATCGAGCTGGGCGACCGGCAGATCCTCGAGCTGGAGGACGCCGGCCTGACCGGCACCGACGAGCACCTGCGGCTCGGCTCGACCACGCTCTGGGCCTACGTCGAGCGTGGCGACCTGCTGTACGCGACGCACCGTGCCGCCGAGCTGATCCGGCAGGCGGAGTCGCTCGGCTCGCCCCGTGGACGCGGGTCGGTCTACTGGAACGCGGCCCTCGTGGCCGAGCAGCGGCACGACTACGGCCTGGCCAAGCGGTACACCGAGCGTGCCCTGGCGCTGCTCGGCGAGGGCGAGGTCAGCCGTGACATCCCGCGTCTGCGGCTGAACTACGCCTGGCTGCTGCTGCGCAGCGACCCGCCGGAGCCGGAGGTAGCCCTCGAACAGCTCGATCGTGCCGCACCCGAGCTGGCCGTGACCGGCTCCGAGGTCGAGATGGCCCGGCTGGACGTCGAGCGGTCACGCGCGCACCTCATGCGGGGCGAAGCGGTGGTCTCCGAGGAGTTCGCCCGCG
Organism: Cellulomonas sp.; assembly: GCA_036404115.1. GTDB lineage: Bacteria > Actinomycetota > Actinomycetes > Actinomycetales > Cellulomonadaceae > Cellulomonas. The sequence continues at coordinate 55,294 of DASWPG010000001.1, read as the reverse complement.
CCGCGCTGGCCCGCCTCGGGGATCAGCCGCGGCTGGAGAGCGCCGCGGCCCAGCTCGCGCTCGGTGACGCGCTGCACGGGCACGGCGACGTCGAGGCCGCCTCCCGGGCGTACCGGTGGGCCGCCGACATGCTCGGCATGATGTCCGCGTCTCGGCAGTCCGCCGCGGTCTGGCGGGAGCTCGGCGACCGGTTCCTCGGCCACGGGGACATCACGGGTGCCGCGCAGGCGTTCGACCGGGCGCTGCGCGAGGCCGGGTTCCGGCCCGCGGTCCCGGCGGTGCTGTGGGAGGCGTGGAGCGAGGTCGCCCAGCAGGGCTGACCGGGGCAGGTGGGCCGGCGACGCGCGTCGCCCGAGATCACGAGGGCGTCACCCCGCAGGGGGGGTGACGCCCTCGGATGCGTCCGGGTGCGCGGTGCGTGCGGGCGGGGTGCCGCGCGGCGGCGCGACCGGCCCGCGCCACGCGCGCGGCACCCGCAGACGACGAAGGGCGGCACCCCACGGGGGTGCCGCCCTTCGTGCGGGCTGCGTGCGCGTCAGAGCGTGTTGACGGCCTTCGCGAGCGCGGACTTCTTGTTGGCGGCCTGGTTGGCGTGGATGACGCCCTTCGAGACGGCCTTGTCGAGCTTGGTCGAGGCGGCGGCGAGCGCGGTGCTCGCGGTCTCCTTGTCGCCACCGGCGACGGCCTCGCGCACGCGGCGGACGTACGTCTTCAGCTCCGACTTGACGGCCTTGTTGCGCAGGCGCGCCTTCTCGTTGGTGCGGATCCGCTTGATCTGGGACTTGATGTTAGCCACGTCGTGGACTCTCTCGTGTGTTCGCCGAAGCGATCGGAACAGGTCTAGAGGGCGCATCCGGCACCGGGACTGGGGCGTGGGGACACCCTCGGGAGGTGCCGGAGTTGTGCCCGCCGACCCGGGCGGACACGCGACTGATCATGCTACCAGCCCGGAGCACCGCGGTCTCACGGACCGCCCCGCCCCGTGGACGGGCCCGCCCGGCACCACCCGATCCGGCCGGGCCCGGACCCCGCCCCGACCCGCGCCGGCCACGTCCCCGGGATGCCCACCACGGTGCGGGAGGATCGTGCCAGGCCGGTCACCACCGGCCAGGAGCCTCGCGCCGGGCACCGGGCGGACGGCACCCCGCTCGCGCCGGGCCGCCCGCGACGGGCCCGCGTGACCGCGCCGTACCCGGCCGGACACATGGCCGTGACATGGGAAGGCGAGGATCACCGGATGGCGGACCTGTTCGACGCGTACCCGAGCGGTGCGGCCTGGGACGAGATGATCGACGGCGGCGCACCGCGGGCGACGTACACCCCGGTGCACGCAGCGCTGTCGCAGCAGTCGGCGGCGGAGCTGCGGGTGCGTGCGGAGACCCTCGCACGCTCGTACCTGGCGCAGGGCGTGACCTTCGACTTCGCGGGCGAGGAGCGACCGTTCCCGCTGGACGTGGTGCCGCGGGTGCTCTCCGGCCAGGAGTGGGACCAGGTGGCTCCGGGGGTCGCGCAGCGGGTGCGGGCGCTGGAGGCGTTCCTGGCCGACGTGTACGGGCCGCAGCGCGCGGTGGCGGACGGTGTGGTGCCGCGGGCGCTGATCGTCTCCTCGACGCACTTCCACCGGGCGGCGCGCGGCATCCAGCCGCCGAACGGGGTGCGGGTGCACGTCTCGGGGATCGACCTGATCCGGGACGAGCAGGGCGTGTTCCGGGTGCTGGAGGACAACGTCCGGGTGCCGAGCGGGGTCAGCTACGTGCTGTCGAACCGCCGGGCGATGGCCCAGACGTTCCCGGAGCTGTTCGCGACGCTGCGGATCCGCCCGGTGCAGGACTACCCGCGCCGGCTGCTCGCGGCGCTGACCGCGGCGGCCCCGGCGGGGGTGGACGACCCGACCGTGGTGGTGCTGACGCCGGGGGTGTTCAACAGCGCCTACTTCGAGCACTCGCTGCTGGCCCGGACGATGGGTGTGGAGCTGGTCGAGGGCCGGGACCTGTTCTGCGCGGGCGGCCGGGTGTGGATGCGCACCACGCACGGGCGGCGGCGGGTGGACGTGATCTACCGGCGGGTGGACGACGACTACCTGGACCCGGTGGCGTTCCGCTCGGACTCGGCGCTGGGCAGCCCGGGCCTGATGACCTGCGCGCGGGCCGGCACCGTGACGATCGCGAACGCGGTCGGCAACGGGGTGGCGGACGACAAGCTGGTCTACACCTACCTGCCGGACCTGATCCGGTACTACCTGGGCGAGGAGCCGCTGATCCGGAACGTCGACACCTGGCGGCTGGAGGAGCCCGACGCGCTGACCGAGGTGCTGGACCGGCTGGACGAGCTGGTGGTCAAGCCGGTGGACGGCTCCGGCGGCAAGGGCCTGGTCGTCGGACCGGCGGCGACCCGCGCGGAGCTGGCGGCGCTGCGGACCCGGCTGCTGGACGACCCGCGCGGCTGGATCGCGCAGCCGGTGGTGCAGCTGTCCACGGTGCCGACCCTGGTGGAGGACGGGCTGCGCCCGCGGCACGTGGACCTGCGGCCGTTCGCGGTGAACGACGGCGAGCAGGTGTGGGTGCTGCCGGGCGGTCTGACCCGGGTGGCGCTGCCGGAGGGGCAGCTGGTGGTCAACTCCTCGCAGGGCGGCGGGTCGAAGGACACCTGGGTGCTCGGCGCCTCGGCGCCGCACCGTTCGGCCACCCGCCCGGTGCCGACGGTGCACCCGGTGCCGGTCGCCTCGGTGCCGATCGAGGCGAACCCCAGCGACACCAGCTCCCAGATGGAGCAGCAGCAGCAGACCGGGGGGACGACATGCTGAGCCGGATCGCGGAGTCGCTGTTCTGGATCGGGCGCTACGTCGAGCGGGCGGACGACACCGCGCGCCTGCTGGACGTGCACGTGCAGATCCTGCTGGAGGACCCGTGGGCAGAGGAGGACCTGGCCTGCCGCTCGCTGCTGTCGGTGATGGACCGGCCGGCGCCGGAGCCCGAGGTGCAGGTGGGCCGCCAGCACGTGCTGGCGATGCTGGCCTACGACCGGGTGTCGACCTCGTCGATCGCGGGGGCGCTGGCGGCCGCGCGGGAGAACGCCCGCCGCGCGCGCGAGATCGTGTCCACCGAGCTGTGGGAGTGCCTGAACACCTCGTGGAACCAGCTGCCGGCGCAGATGCGGCCGACCCGGCCGCACGACTACTTCACCTGGGTGCGGGAGCGCGCGGCGATCGCCGCCGGGCTGACCGACTCCACGGCGTCGCGGGACGACACCTGGCGGTTCCTGGTGCTGGGCCGGTCGATCGAGCGGGCGGACATGACCGCCCGGCTGGTCACCACACGGGCGCTCGCCGGTGCCGGCGGCCCGGGATGGACGACGCTGCTGCGGTCCTGCGGCGCCTACGAGGCGTATCTGCGGACCTATCGGGGGATGGCCTCGGACGAGCGGGCGGCGGGCTTCCTGCTGCTGGACCGGTCGTTCCCGCGCTCGATCGTGTACGCGCTCGGGCAGGCGGAGGAGTGCCTGACCGCGTTGGAGCCGGTGCGTTCGGCGACCGTGCTGGAGGAGGCGCGCCGGCACCTCGGGCACGCGCGCACCAGCCTGGAGTACGGATCGCTGCCGGAGGTGCTGGACGCGCTGCCGGCGGAGATGGAGCGGGTGCAGCGGGCCTGCGCGGCGGCCAGCGACGCAATCCGGCTGCGGTACTTCCCGTCCGGGCACCTGACCACCTGGGTGGGGGAGGCGGTCTGATGGCCCGCCCGACGGCCCGCCCGACGCACCGGAGGGACGCCGCATGAGCCGGCTGCACATCGTCCACACCACCGCGTTCCGGTACACCCGGCCGGTCACGGCGTCCTACAACGAGGCGCGGATGACCCCGGTGGGCCAGCCCGGCCAGACGGTGCTGGAGGCGCGCCTCGACCTGCTCCCGCACACCTGGTCGTACGAGTTCCGCGACTACTGGGGCACGGCGGTGACCGCCTTCGAGGTGCTGGCCCCGCACGAGCAGCTGGTGGTGCGGGCGGAGAGCCGGGTCGAGGTGGCGCCACGGCCCGGGCCCCGGACGGCCGGGGACTGGGAGACGCTGCGCAGCCCGGCGCTGCGCGACTCGCTCGCGGAGTTCCTGACCGACACCCCGAGCACCGAGGTGCCGGACGACCTGGCCGCGACCGCCGCCGAGGTGGCGCGCGGCCTGGCGCCGGCGGACGCGGCGCTCGCGGTGTGCACGGCGGTGCGGGACGCGATGGAGTACGTGCCCGGCGTGACCGCGGTGCACACCCCGGCGGCGGAGGCGTGGGCGGCGCGCAAGGGGGTCTGCCAGGACGTCGCGCACCTCGCGGCCGGCGCGCTGCGCAGCATCGGGCTGCCGGCGCGGTACGTCTCGGGGTACCTGCACCCGCTGGGCGACGCGGAGACCGGCCGGACGGTGGTCGGGGAGTCGCACGCGTGGGTGGAGTGGTGGGCCGGGGAGTGGACGCCCTACGACCCGACCAACCGGGTGCCGGTCGCGGAGCACCACGTGGTGCTCGGGCGGGGCCGGTCCTACGAGGACGTGCCGCCGCTGCGCGGGATCTTCGCCGGCGCCGGCACCCAGTCGCTGGACGTGTCGGTGCGGATCACCCGCGAGGCGTGACGGACGCCGTCAGGGCGTGAGCGGCCGGGCGAGCACCGCGTCCAGCACGGCGCGGTCGCCGGTGACGGTCAGCGCGGGGTCGTCGACCTGGGTACGCCCCCACAGCAGCAGCGCGAGCGACCGGGCGGGTCCGGCGACCTCGACCGGCGCCACCGCCGACCCGGCTCCGCGCGGCAGGGTCCCGCACGGCCCGAGCCCGTCCAGCAGCCACCTGCCCGCCGCGCCGTCCGTGGCCCGCAGCCCGACCGGTCGCCCGGGCGCGTCGGTCCGCCCGAGCCGCACCTGCCGGGGTGCCATCACGGTGACCACCTCGTCCACGGTGTCCGCCCACAGCGTCGGGTCGTCCACCGGGTGCGGCCGTCCGGCAGCGTCCGCGAGGTCGTGCAGGTGCACCAGGGTCTCGTGCACCTGCCGCCGGTGCCAGAACGCGGCGGGCCCGGGGCCGACCAGGGTCAGGGCCGGGGCGTCCGGGCCGAGCTCGCGCAGGGTGGCCCGAAGCGTGTCCGCCTGCTCCCGGTAGAACGCCAGCAGCGCGGTGCGCTCGCGGGGCCCGGTGGGCTCGACGTCGTCGCCGTCGGTGCCGCGGGCCATGCCCGCCGCCCACCGGTGCACCCCGCCGAGGTGCAGCGCGAGCTCGGTGACCGTCCAGGTGCCGCAGGCCCGTACCGGTGCGTCGAGGTCGGCCTCGTCCAGCAGCGTGGCGAACGAGCGCTGGACGCTCGCGAGCACGTCCAGCAGGTCGGCGGCTCCGGCATCGGTCGTGGGCATGGGACGATGGTGCCAGTCCGATCCTGCGAAACCGAGGGAGCTCGTGTCCCCGATCCCCAGCGCCGAGCTGTCCCGGCGCATCTCCCCGGCGGCCACCCCGCCGGAGCTGCTGCGCAACTTCTGCATCATCGCGCACATCGACCACGGCAAGTCGACCCTCGCCGACCGGATGCTCCAGCTCACCGGCGTGGTCGACGCGCGCGCCATGCGGGCGCAGTACCTGGACCGGATGGACATCGAGCGCGAGCGCGGCATCACGATCAAGTCGCAGGCCGTGCGGATGCCGTGGGGGCTGGCGGACGGGTCGGGCACCGTGGTGCCGTACGCGCTGAACATGATCGACACCCCCGGGCACGTGGACTTCACCTACGAGGTGTCCCGCTCGCTGGCGGCCTGCGAGGGCGCGGTGCTGCTGGTGGACGCGGCGCAGGGCATCGAGGCGCAGACCCTGGCGAACCTGTACCTGGCGCTGGAGAACGATCTGCAGATCATCCCGGTGCTGAACAAGATCGACCTGCCGGCGGCGCAGCCGGAGAAGTACGCCGAGGAGCTGGCCGGCCTGATCGGCGGCGACCCGGCGGACTGCCTGAAGGTCTCCGGCAAGACCGGTGCGGGGGTCGAGGCGCTGCTGGACCGGATCGTGCAGCTGGTGCCGGCCCCGACCGGCGACCCGGACGCCCCGGCGCGCGCGATGATCTTCGACTCGGTGTACGACACCTACCGCGGCGTGGTGACCTACGTGCGGGTGAAGGACGGCAGCCTCAACCCGCGCGAGCGGATCGCGATGATGTCGACCCGGGCCACGCACGAGCTCCTGGAGATCGGCGTGATCTCCCCGGAACCGGTGCCGACCAGAGGCCTGGGCGTCGGCGAGGTGGGCTACCTGATCACCGGGGTGAAGGACGTCCGGCAGTCCAAGGTCGGCGACACGGTGACGAACGCCGGCAAGCCGGCGCAGGTGCCGCTGGGCGGGTACTCCGACCCGAAGCCGATGGTGTTCTCCGGCCTGTACCCGATCGACGGCTCGGACTACCCGGCGCTGCGCGACGCGCTGGACAAGCTGAAGCTGAACGACGCGGCGCTGAACTACGAGCCGGAGACGTCGGTGGCCCTGGGCTTCGGCTTCCGGGTCGGGTTCCTCGGCCTGCTGCACCTGGAGATCATCCGGGAGCGGCTGGAGCGCGAGTTCGGCCTGGACCTGATCTCGACCGCGCCGAACGTGGTGTACGAGGTGACGATGGAGGACCGCTCCGAGATCGTCGTGACCAACCCGAGCGAGTTCCCCGGCGGCAAGATCCGTGAGGTGCGCGAGCCGATCGTGCGGTCGACGATCCTGGCGCCGAGCGAGTTCATCGGCGCGATCATGGAGCTGTGCCAGAGCAAGCGTGGCGACCTGCTCGGGATGGACTACCTGTCCGAGGACCGGGTGGAGATGCGGTACACCCTGCCGCTGGCCGAGATCGTGTTCGACTTCTTCGACCAGCTGAAGTCCCGCACCCGCGGCTACGCGAGCCTGGACTACGAACCGGTGGGCGAGCAGGCCGCGGACCTCGTGAAGGTGGACATCCTGCTGCAGGGCGAGCAGGTGGACGCGTTCAGCGCGATCGTGCACAAGGACAAGGCGTACGCCTACGGCGTGATGATGGCGTCCAAGCTCAAGGACCTGATCCCGCGCCAGCAGTTCGAGGTGCCGATCCAGGCGGCGGTCGGCAGCCGGGTGATCGCCCGCGAGACGATCCGCGCGATGCGCAAGGACGTGCTGGCCAAGTGCTACGGCGGTGACATCACCCGCAAGCGCAAGCTGCTGGAGAAGCAGAAGGAGGGCAAGAAGCGGATGAAGACCATCGGACGGGTCGACGTGCCGCAGGAGGCCTTCATCGCGGCGCTGTCCTCCGACGCGGCGGCGCCCAAGGACGCGAAGAAGAAGTGACCGGTCGCGCTCGCCGCCCGCGGGCGGTCGCGTGAGCCCCGCGCTGCCGGACGGCGACGCCGCGCCCGAGGACGGTGCCCTGCCGCCGAGCGTGCGGGACGGGGCGGACGATCGCGGGTTCGGCGTCTACCTGCACGTGCCGTTCTGCACGGTGCGCTGCGGCTACTGCGACTTCAACACCTACACCGCCACCGAGCTCGGCGGCGGTGCCAGCCAGGCGTCCTACGCGGACACCGCGCTGCGCGAGGTCGACCTCGGCGCCCGGGTGCTCGCGGACGCAGGGCTGCCGGCCCGCCCGGTCCGCACCGTGTTCGTCGGCGGCGGCACCCCGACCGTGCTGCCGGCCGGTGACCTGGCCCGGCTGCTGGCCGGGGTGCGGGACGCCTGGGGCCTGGCGGCGGACGCCGAGGTCACCACCGAGGCGAACCCGGACTCGGTCACCCCGGCGTCGCTGGCGGAGCTGGCCCAGGCCGGGTTCACCCGGGTCTCGTTCGGGATGCAGTCCGCGGTGCCGCACGTGCTGGCGACGCTGGAGCGCACCCACGACCCGCGCCGGATCCCGGACGTGGTGCGCTGGGCGCGCGACGCCGGGCTCGCCGTCTCGCTGGACCTGATCTACGGCACGCCGGGGGAGTCGCTGGACGACTGGCGGACCTCGGTGCAGGCCGCGCTGGCCACCGGCGTCGACCACGTGTCGGCGTACGCGCTGGTGGTCGAGGCCGGGACCCGGATGGCGGTGCAGGTGCGCCGCGGCGAGCTGACCCTGCCGGACGAGGACGACCAGGCTGCGAAGTACGAGCTGGCCGACGACCTGCTCACCGCGGCCGGTCTCGGCTGGTACGAGGTGAGCAACTGGTCGCGCACCCCGGCGGACGCCTGCCGGCACAACCTGGCGTACTGGCGTGGTGACGACTGGTGGGGTGTCGGGCCGGGTGCGCACAGCCACGTGGGCGGCGTCCGGTGGTGGAACGTCAAGCACCCGCGTGCCTACGCGGGCCGGCTGGAGGCGGGGCTGAGCCCGGCCGCGGGCCGCGAGACCATCGACGCGCAGACCGCCGGGCTGGAGCGCGTGATGCTCGGTGTGCGGCTCCGCGACGGTCTGCCGGTGGACGAGCTGTCGCCGCGGGCCCGGGGCGAGGTGGCCGCTCTGGTGGCGGACGGGCTGCTCGACGGCCGGGCCGCCCTCGGGCGTGGCGAGGTGCCCGGACGGCGCGTGCTGCTGACCCGGCGCGGCCGGCTGCTGGCCGATGCGGTGGTGCGGTCGCTGGCCGACTGACGCGCGCGAGCGGCCGTTCCGGGGCAGGATGTCGCCCATCGTCCTCATCCGGACTGCGGGACCAAGGTCCGGCCACGTCTCTTGACAGGCGAGGTACGGCTTCGGTTCGCTGACGTGCCGGACGAACGACGTCCGCAACAGGGAGGCATCAGATGACCGAGAATCCGGGGACCACTCCGCCGAACGGCGAAGAGCCGTCGACGCCCGCCGCAGGCCAGCCGACGCCGCCCCCGCAGGCGCCGCCCGTCACACCGGCCGAGAGCGCCCAGCCGGGCGCCTACCCGCCGCCCGGTGCCGGGTACGGGCCGCCCGCCGGTGGCTACCCGCCGCCGACGGCCGACCCCTACGGCCAGCAGCCGCCCGCCGCGGCGCCGTACCCGCCGCAGCAGCCGTACGGCCAGGCCGCGTACCAGCCCGGCAACGGGCAGGTCGGCGTCGGCGAGGCGTTCAACTGGGGCTGGACGAAGTTCACCCAGAACGCCCTGACCCTGCTGATCGCCGTGCTCGGCTTCGTGATCGTGATCGGGATCGTCGCGGTGGTCCTCTTCGCCATCGCGGGTGCGGCCGCGACCGTCACCACCGACGCGTACGGCAACACCACCACGGCCGGTGCGGCGGGCTCGCTGTTCGGCACGCTGCTGATCACCGCCGTGATCGTGCTGCTGGCAGTCTTCGCGCAGGCGTCGATCATCCGTGCGGTGGTGGAGATCGCGAACGGCCGCACGGTCGACTTCGGCACGTTCTTCCGGTTCGACGACTTCGGCAAGGTGCTGGTCGCGGCGCTGATCGTCGGCCTCGGCACCGCGATCGGCGAGCTGCTGTTCGTGCTGCCCGGCCTGGTGTTCGCGTTCTTCGCGCAGTTCACGCTGTACTTCGTGATCGACAAGGGCCTGGCGGCGGTGGACGCGCTGAAGGCCAGCTTCTCGCTGGTGAACCGGAACCTCGGCACCGTCGTGCTGCTGTTCCTGGGTGTCTACGTCGCGAACGCGATCGGTGGCGCGCTGTGCGGCATCGGCCTGCTCGTCTCCGTGCCGGTCGGCCTGCTCGCCACGGTGTTCCTCTACCGCCGGCTGCAGAACGAGCCGATCGCGGCCTGATCGCAGCACCCCGCACCGTCCTGCCCGCGCGCATCGTGGTCGTGCGGGGCATCTGCGACGGCTGATCCGGGGGTGACGGTCCGTCCCGTGCGACATCCGGGGCGGGCCGTCGGTTCGCCGGCCCGCCGGCGTGCCGCTGCCGCCGGCCGCAGGACCGGCCGGTCACGGCCTGAGGGCCGCCGCGGCGGTCACGGTGCCGTGACGAAGTCGATCAGCTCCTCGACCCGCCCCAGCAGCGACGGCTCCAGGTCCGCGTAGCTGCGCACGCTGCGCAGGATCCGCTGCCAGGCGCGCGCCACGTCGGCCTGCTCGTCCGCCGGCCAGCCGAGCTCGCGCAGGATGCCGTGCTTCCACTCGGTGCCGCGCTCGATCGTCGGCCACGCGGTCAGCCCGACCCGCGCCGGCCGGACCGCCTGCCAGACGTCCACGTAGGGGTGCCCGAGCACCAGCAGCGTCCCGGCGGGCACCGACCGCATCGCCGCGTCCGCGATCCGCCGCTCCTTGGAGCCGGGCACCAGGTGGTCCACCAGCACGCCGACCTTGCGGCCGGGGCCGGGCGCGAAGTCGCGCAGCGCGTCGGGGAGGTTGTCCACGCCGTCCAGCAGCTCGACCACGACGCCTTCGCCGCGCAGGTCGTCGCCCCAGACCTTCTCCACCAGCTCGGCGTCGTGCTTGCCCTCCACCCAGATCCGGCTGCCACGGGCCACCCGGGCGCGCTGCTGCGGGGCGGCGAGCGAGCCGGACGCGGTGCGGGCCGGTCCGGTCGGTGCTGCGGCGCGGACCGGCACCAGCTCGACCGGCTCGCCGTCGACCCAGAAGCCGGGACCGAGCCGGAACGTCCGGGTGGCGCCGCGGCGGTCCTCCAGCACGACCACGTGCTCGCCGCCGGACTTCTCCACCCGGACGACCGCGCCGACCCAGCCGGTGGTCACCTCCTCGACCACCAGGCCGCGCTCGGCGGGCAGCGGGCGGGAGGTCGGCCGGCGGTGCGGCCGGCCCGAGCCGGCGGACAGCACATCGGTCCCGTAGCGGTCGCTCACCGGTGCACCGTATGTGCCGATCCGCGCCAGGCGTGGTAGGACACGTCGGTGACATCCACTCCGGCCACGGCCGCAGCCCCGCCCGACCCCAACCGCTGGCGCGCCCTCGGCGTCTGCCTGGCTGTGGGGTTCATCACCATGCTCGACGTCTCGATCGTGAACGTGGCCCTGCCGTCCATCGAGAGCAGCCTGCACGCGGGTGCCAGCCAGCTGCAGCTGATCGTGGCCGGGTACACGCTGGCGTTCGGGCTGGTGCTGGTGCCGGCCGGCCGGCTCGGTGATGCCCGCGGGCGGCGCGCGCTGTTCCTGGTCGGTCTGGTCGGCTTCGCCCTGACCAGCCTGGCCGCCGGGCTCGCGCCCTCCGACGAGGTGCTGGCGGTCGCCCGGCTGCTGCAGGGTGCCAGCGCCGGTCTGCTGAACCCGCAGGTGGTGGGCACGATCCAGCAGCTGTTCAGCGGCTGGGAGCGCGGCAAGGCGTTCGGCTACTTCGGGGCCACCATCGGGGTCTCCACCGCGCTCGGCCCGCTGCTCGGCGGGATCATCCTGCAGCTCGCCGGGACGGAGAACGGCTGGCGATGGGTGTTCTTCGTCAACGTGCCGGTGATCGCGGTGGTGCTGCCGCTCGCGCTGCGCTGGCTTCCTCGACGTGCCGGCGCCGGACCGGCCCGGGCCCCGATGCGGCTGGACGTGCCCGGGCTGGCGCTGGTCGCGCTCACCGCTGCCGCGCTGATGGTGCCGTTCGTCACGACCACCGGCGAGGGCGACGACCCGATGCGCTGGTGGTGGCTCGCGGTCGGTGCCGCGCTCGGCGTGGTCACGGTGCTCTGGGAGAGGTCGTACCAGGCGCGCACCGGGGCGGCCGTGCTCGACCCCCGGGTGCTCGGCGACCCGGCGTTCCGCAACGGTGCGCTGCTCGGCATGGCGTACTTCGCCGGGTTCACCTCGGTGTTCCTGGTGGTGACGCTGTACCTGCAGCAGATCGCCGGCTTCAGCGCCCTGCAGGCCGGGCTGGTCGCGATGCCGTTCGCGGTCGCCTCGGCGGTCGCGGCCCAGCAGTCCGGCCGGCTGGTGGCCACCCGGGGACGCACCCTGGTGGTGGTCGGGCTGGTCCTGGTGCTGGTCGGCCTGGTGGGCAGCGACCTGGCGATCCGGCTGGTGGACCCGCCGGCGGTGGGCTGGGTGGTCGCGGCCACCCAGATGGTCGCGGGGGCCGGCAGCGGCCTGGTGATCTCGCCGAACCAGACCCTGACGCTGGCGCACGTGCCGGTGGAGCGGGCCGGGGTGGCCGGCAGCATGCTGCAGGTCGGCCAGCGGATCGGCTCGGCGCTCGGGGTGGCGCTGGCGCTGTCCACCTACTACTCCGCGCTGAGCGAGGGCGCCGACGGCGGGGACGCGGCGGGCCGCGCGCTGCTCATCACGGTCGTGCTGGTCGCCATCGCGTTCGTGGTCGCGGTGGTGGACCTGGTGCAGCGTCGCCGCGACCTGCCCGGACCCGTGCGGGGCGCCTCTTCCCCGACCGCGTAGAATTGGCACTCGACATGGTTGAGTGCTACCCGTCCCCGCCCGCGGCAGGCCCGCGACGAGGGCGGCCGTCCCGGTCGGGAGGTGGGCGATGAGCGAGGACCGCAGGCTGGACGTCCTGCGCGCGATCGTGGAGGACTACGTCGCCACCCGGGAGCCGGTCGGCTCCCGCGCGCTGGTCGAGCGGCACTCCCTCGGCGTCTCGCCCGCGACCATCCGCAACGACATGGCGGCGCTGGAGGAGGGCGGCTACATCGTGCAGCCGCACACCTCCGCCGGGCGGGTGCCGACCGACACCGGCTACCGGCTGTTCGTGGACCGGCTCGCCACCGTCAAGCCGTTGTCCACCCCCGAGCGCCGCGCCATCGAGACGTTCATGGAGGACGCCGTCGACCTGGACGACGTGGTGGACCGCGCGGTCCGGCTGCTCGCCCAGCTCACCCACCAGGTCGCCGTCGTGCAGTACCCGTCGTTGCGGCGCACGGCGCTGCGGCACGTCGAGCTGGTCCCGGTGGGCGACCGGCACCTGCTGGTGGTGATCATCACCGACCACGGCCGGGTGGAGCAGCGCACGCTGGAGCTCGCGGGCCTGCTGGACCCGATGGTGGTGGCCCGGCTGCGCGCCCGGCTGAACGTGGCGGCGGCCGGCCGCCGGCTGGCGGAGCTGGACGACGTGCTGACCGGGCTGGCGGACGCCTTCGAGCCGGAGGACGGCCCGCTGGTGCGCGCCGTGGTGGACGTGGTGGAGGACACGCTGGCGCGGGAGAGCGAGGAGCGCGTCGTGCTGGCCGGCACCGCGAACCTGGTGCGCGGCAGCGGTGCCGACTTCGCCCGGACGATTAGCCCGGTGCTCGAGGCGCTGGAGGAGCAGGTGGTGCTGCTCCGGCTGCTCACCGACATGGCGGAGGACGACACCGCGGTGGCGATGCGGATCGGCCGGGAGACCCAGCACGAGGGACTGCTGGAGACCAGCTTCGTCAGCACCGGCTACGGCGGTCCCGCCGACGGCGGCGGCACCGCGGTGGCCCGGATCGGCTCGGTGGGCCCGCTCCGGATGGACTACCCCGGCACGATCGCGACGGTGCGGGCCGTCGCGCGGTACCTGTCCCGGATCCTTGCCGGATGACCCCCGCACGCACCCGGACCGCCGCCCCTGCGGCGCGTCCTCCCCGGTGACGCAGCACGTGGCAGCCCCGGTGACCACCCGACGTACCCCGACCAGCGCAGGAAGTGACGAGTGAGCGACTACTACGAGGTCCTCGGCGTACCGCGGGACGCGACCCCCGAGCAGATCAAGAAGGCGTACCGCCGGCTGGCGCGCGAGCTGCACCCGGACGTCGCGGGCGCGGAGGCCGGCTCCGAGGACCGGTTCAAGGACGTGTCGCGGGCCTACGAGGTGCTGTCCAACCCGGAGAAGCGCCAGATGTACGACCTGGGCGGCGACTCGTCGTCCGGCGGAGGGATGGGCGGCGGCTTCGGCTTCCAGGACATCTTCGAGACCTTCTTCGGCGGTGCTGCGGGCGCCGGGCAGCGGGGACCGATCCCGCGCTCCCGCCGCGGGCAGGACGCGCTGGTCCGGCTGGACATCGACCTCGCCGAGGCCACCTTCGGCACGCACCGCCAGGTGCCGGTGGACACCGCCGTGGTCTGCCCGACGTGCTCCGGCACCTGCTGCCGCCCGGGCACCTCGCCCAGGACCTGCGAGGTCTGCGGCGGGCGCGGCACCGTGCAGCGCGTGGCACGGTCCTTCCTCGGCCAGGTGATGACCACCCAGCCGTGCGCCGCCTGCCACGGCTTCGGCAGCACGATCCCCGAGCCGTGCACCGAGTGCGCGGGCGAGGGCCGGGTCCGTTCGCGGCGCACCCTGGAGGTGGACGTGCCGGCGGGCGTCGACACCGGCACCCGGATCAAGCTCACCGCGCAGGGCGAGGTCGGCCCGGCCGGCGGCCCGGCGGGCGACATCTACCTGGAGGTCCGGGAGCGGCGGCACGAGACGTTCCTGCGCGAGGGGGACGACCTGCACTGCACGCTGGAGGTGCCGATGACGGCCGCCGCGCTGGGCACCGTGCTCACCCTGGAGACGCTGGACGGTCCGCACGAGGTGGACCTGCGCCCGGGCACCCAGCCGTCGCAGGTGGTGACGCTCAAGCACCTCGGTGTCGGGCACCTGCACGCGGGCGGCCGCGGCGACCTGCACGTGCACGTGCAGGTCCGGGTGCCCACCGGCCTGGACGACGAGCAGTCCGAGCTGCTGGCCCGGCTGGCGAGGCTGCGCGACGAGGAGCGCCCCGAGGCCCGGCTCGCCGCGGCCAGCACCGGGGTGTTCGGCAAGCTGCGCGACAAGCTCGCGGGGCGCTGAGCCGGTGACCGCGCCCGTCTTCCTCGGCGAGCCCGGAGCGCTGGACGGCCTCGTCGCCGGCGGCAGCTATCTGCTCGGCGGCGCCGAGGGCCGGCACGCCGGTGTGGTGCAGCGTCGTGCGCCCGGCGAGCGGGTGGACGTGGTCGACTGCGCGGGCACCCGGCTGGTCGGGGAGGTCGCGGAGGTCGGCCCGGACGGGGTGCGGCTCCTGGTGCGCGAGATCGTGGTGGAGCCGGTCGGCGCGCCACGGCTGGTGCTGGTGCAGGCCCTGGCGAAGGGCGACCGGGACGAGCTGGCGATCGAGGCGGCCACCGAGGTCGGCGTGGATGCGGTCGTGCCCTGGCAGGCCGAGCGGTCGATCGTGGTCTGGCGCGGCGACCGGGCGGCGAAGAGCCGGGCGCGCTGGCTCGGCACCGTGCGGGCCGCCGCCAAGCAGTCCCGCCGGGCGCACGTGCCCGAGGTGGAGCTCGCGCTGGACGGCGGCGCCCTGGTGCGCCGGGTCCGGCAGACGGTCGAGGCGGGCGGAGCCGTGCTGGTGCTGCACGAGGAGGCGAGCGCCCCGCTGGCCACGGTGCCGCTGCCCGGGACCGGCGACCTGGTGGTGGTGGTCGGGCCCGAGGGCGGCATCTCCGAGCGGGAGCTCGCGGGGCTGCTGGACGCGGGCGCGGTCGCGGTCCGGCTCGGGCCGCACGTGCTGCGCACCTCGACGGCGGGGCCGGTGGCGCTGGCACTGCTCGCGCAGCGGCTGGGGCGCTGGGCCTGACGTCGGCGCCGCGGCCGGCTGCCGGTCCCGCGGATCCCTGTGTGATCTGGGCCATACGTCTCATGCCGGACGCCTCGCCCGGTCCTAGCGTCGAGAAGGACAGCGATGGCGCTCTCCCAGGGACCGACCGTGAGCATCCACAGGCTTGGCACCAGCACCGACGTCCACCCGCGGCCCTCGGGCGCCGCCGACCCGGCGGGCGGTGCTCGGCGACGGCGGCCCGGTCGCCGGCCGTGGCCGTCCCTCGCGCTGCTGGGCCTGGTGCTGCTGACGCTCGCCGGCTGCGCGTCCACCGGCTCGACCGGTGCCAGCGGCTCCGCGGAGGGCACCGGGCAGGGCGGTGAGGCCAGCCTGTCGCTGCCGGACCTCGGCGCGGTGAGCGTCGGCGGGGTGTCCGGGCGTGCGCTGCTGGCCGCCGGGCTGCTGGTGTGCGCGCTCGGCCTCGGGTTCGGGCTGCTGTCCTACATCCAGCTGCAACGGCTGCCCGTGCACCGCTCGATGCGCGAGGTCTCCGAGCTGATCTACTCCACCTGCCGGACCTACCTGGTGCGCCAGGGGCGGTTCCTGCTGCTGCTCTGGGTGTTCATCGCCGCGGTGATCGTCGTGTACTACAAGGCGCTGGTCGGGTTCGGCTGGGGCCGGGTGGCCACGATCATCGCGTTCAGCCTGCTCGGCATGGGCGGCTCGTACGCGGTGGCGTGGTTCGGCATCCGGGTGAACACGTTCGCCAACTCCCGGACGGCCTTCGCGGCGCTGCGCGGGCGCCCGCTGCCGGTGCACCGGATCCCGATGAAGTCCGGCATGTCGATCGGCATGGTGCTGATCAGCCTCGAGCTGCTGATGATGCTGGTCATCCTGCTGTTCCTGCCCGCGGACGTCGCCGGGGCCTGCTTCATCGGCTTCGCGGTCGGCGAGTCGCTGGGCGCCTCGGCGCTGCGGATCGCGGGCGGCATCTTCACCAAGATCGCGGACATCGGCGCGGACCTGATGAAGATCGTGTTCAAGATCAAGGAGGACGACGCCCGCAACCCCGGCGTGATCGCCGACTGCACGGGCGACAACGCCGGCGACTCGGTCGGCCCCAGCGCGGACGGGTTCGAGACCTACGGCGTGACCGGTGTGGCGCTGGTGACGTTCGTGCTGCTGGCGGTGGACAGCCCGACGGTGCAGGCGACCCTGCTGGTGTGGCTGTTCGTGGTGCGGGCCGTGATGCTGATCGCCTCGGCGCTGTCCTACCTGGTCAACGACGCCTGGACCCGCCGCCGGTACGCGGACGCCGACCGGATGGACTTCGAGCAGCCGCTGAGCTCGCTGGTCTGGCTGACCTCCGGGGTGAGCATCGTGCTCACCTTCGTCACGACCTGGGCGGTGCTCGGCCACCTGGATGCGACCGCGGACGGACTGTGGTGGAAGCTCGCGGGGATCATCTCCTGCGGCACCCTCGCCGGCGCGCTGATCCCGGAGCTGGTCAAGGTGTTCACCTCGACGCGCAGCCGGCACGTGCGCGAGGTCGTCACCAGCTCCCGCGAGGGCGGGCCGTCCCTGAACATCCTGTCCGGGCTGGTGGCGGGCAACTTCTCCGCCTACTGGCTCGGCATGACCATCGTGGCGCTGATGGGCGGGGCGTTCCTGATCAGCGAGCAGGGGCTGGACCAGCTGATGATCGCCCCGGCGGTGTTCGCCTTCGGCCTGGTGGCGTTCGGGTTCCTCGGCATGGGGCCGGTGACCATCGCGGTGGACTCCTACGGCCCGGTGACCGACAACGCGCAGAGCGTCTACGAGCTGTCCCTGGTCGAGGAGGAGCCCGGCGCCGCCGAGCAGATCCGCGCCGAGCACGGCTTCGACCCGCGGTGGGAGCCCGCCAAGCGGATGCTGGAGGAGAACGACGGCGCCGGCAACACGTTCAAGGCCACCGCCAAGCCGGTGCTGATCGGCACCGCCGTGGTCGGGGCGACCACGATGATCTTCTCGATCATCGTCGGCCTGACCGACGGGCTGACCACCGGCCTGGACAACCTCTCGCTGCTGCACCCGCCGTTCCTGCTCGGCCTGATCTCCGGCGGGGCGGTGATCTACTGGTTCACCGGCGCGTCGATCCAGGCGGTCACCACCGGCGCCTACCGGGCGGTCGAGTTCATCCGCACCACGATCCGGCTGGACGGCGACGCCACCCGCGCCTCCGAGCAGGACTCCCGCAAGGTGGTGGAGATCTGCACCCAGTACGCCCAGCAGGGCATGCTGACGATGTTCCTGGCGATCTTCTTCGCGACCCTGGCGTTCGCGTTCGTGGAGCCGTACTTCTTCATCGGCTACCTGATCTCGATCGCGATCTTCGGGCTGTACCAGGCGATCTTCATGGCCAACGCGGGCGGCGCGTGGGACAACGCCAAGAAGGTGGTCGAGGTCGACCTGCACGCCAAGGGCACCGCGCTGCACGACGCCACCATCGTCGGCGACACCGTGGGCGACCCGTACAAGGACACCTCCTCGGTGGCCCTGAACCCGGTGATCAAGTTCACCACCCTGTTCGGTCTGCTGGCCGTCGACCTGGCGGTCAGCCTGACCGACCAGGGGCGCGGCACGCTGGTCTCGGTGCTGGCGGCGGTGTTCTTCCTGGTCTCGGTGTTCTTCGTGCACCGGTCGTTCTACGGGATGCGGATCCGCACCGCACCGGGCGGCGACGACGAGCCCGCGGAGCCGGTCGGCGCCGACGGGATCGACGCCTCCGGCAGCTCCGGGTCGATCCCCGCGTCCGGCCGCGGCGCCGGTGGCGGGCTGCCGACGCAGCCGGACGGCGCGGACGACGTGGCTCGCAGCGGCGACGCGCTCGCCGGATCGACCGGCGGACCGGCCGGTGCGGCGGGGGCCGGCGACGGGCGGTGACCTCGGGATGAAGGTCGCCGTGAAGTACGACGCCGCCCTGGTCGACGAGGAGGGCGTGGTCACCGGGCACGACGCCGGTGCCACCCTGGTGCGACGGCTGCTGAGGGTGTTCGACGGCTCGGTGCTGATCGGGCCGGGACCCCGGCGGTGCGCCGGCTTCGACATGCTGCCGCTGGAGTTCGTCGACGGCCGGGACACCGTGGTGATCTCGATGGACGTGATCGACTCGGTGCACGTCTGGCAGACCCTGCACGTCGGCGCCTGCGAGGAGCCGCGCGTGATGAACTTCGTCTGGTGGAGCGCCGCCCGCTACCCGCACGACGTGGAGCGGTCGGCGACCGCGCTGTCCTGCGCCCTGTTCCCGACCTTCGCGAACTCGGCCCGCACCGCCTCCGAGGTGCGCGACCTGGTGGCCCGGTGGACGGTGCAGCCGCTGGCCGGGCGGGCACGGGTGGCCTGGGTGAACCTGGGCTTCCGGCGCGAGCACGTGCGGCCTCGGCGCGAGCCGGAGGTGCCGGTGGTGCTGTACCCGGCGATCTACGTGTCCGAGCGCAAGCAGCCGCGGCTGTTCCTCGAGGTGGTGGACCGGGTGCACCGGCGCACGCCGATCCGGGTGGAGGCGCGGCTGCACGAGCAGCACCTGGCCTCCGACATGGCGATGCGGATGTCGTCGCGGGACTGGGCCTGGGTCGGACCGCTGACCGCCAGCCGCGACTCCTACTGGGATGCGCTGTCCCGCACCACCGCCTTCCTGGCCACCGCCACCGAGGAGTCCTACGGCCTGGAGTACGTCGAGGCGCTCGCGGCCGGCGCGGTGGGGGTGTTCCCGGACCTGCCGTGGGTGCGCACGATCCTGCCGACGGGGTACCCGTTCGTCTACGGCACCCCCGCCGAGGCCACCGAGCTGCTGGTGCGCGCGGTCACCGAGCCGGCGCAGTGCCGGCGTGAGCTGGACGAGCTGGTGGCGGGGAGCTTCCTGCGCTGGGTGGCCGAGCACCACGACGACGACGCGTTCGAGCACGCCGTCGTCCGCCAGGTGCACGACTGGTTCCCCGGCGACTGACGGACCGCGCCGGACCTGCGCTGCGCGCCGAGGCGGATCAGCGGGGCAAGCCCTGCGTGGCTGCGTGGCTGGACCCGCGCGCACCGGGGGCCGTCGGGCCGGCATCGCACCGGCCGGACGGCCCCCGGGTCGCCCGCCCTCAGCGGACGTCGGTGCCGGGCCCCTGGATCGCGGCCCGGCCGGCCTCGAGCCGGGCGACCGGCACCCGGAACGGCGAGCAGGACACGTAGTCCAGCCCGACCGCGTCGAAGAACCGGATCGACTCCGGGTCCCCGCCGTGCTCGCCGCAGACGCCGATCGTGAGGTCCGGCCGGGTGGCACGGCCCTCCTCGACGGCGATCCGGACCAGCCGTCCGACGCCCTTGGCGTCGAGGGTCTCGAACGGGGAGATGGTCAGCACCCCGTTCGCCAGGTACTCGGGGAAGAACGCGCCCTCGACGTCGTCCCGGGAGAACCCCCAGGTGGTCTGCGTGAGGTCGTTGGTGCCGAACGAGAAGAACTGGGCGACCTCGGCGATCCGGTCGGCGGTCAGCGCGGCGCGCGGCAGCTCGATCATCGCGCCGACCGGCAGGTCGAGCGGCACGCCCCGGGCGGCGCCGACCTCGGCCATGATCGCCTCGGCCTCGTCCCGCACCAGGTGCAGCTCCATCACCGAGCCGACCAGCGGCACCATGATCTCGGCGTGCGGGTGCCCGCCGGCCGCCAGCCGGTCGGCGGTCGCCTCGCAGATCGCCCGGATCTGCAGTGCGAACAGCCCGGGCACCACCAGGCCGAGCCGGACGCCGCGCAGGCCGAGCATCGGGTTCGCCTCGTGCATCCGGCGCACCGCGGCCAGCAGGTGCTCGTCGGCGGCCACCGGCTCGCCGCGCTCGGCGGCCAGCGCGACCTTGACGGACAGCTCGGTCAGGTCGGGCAGGAACTCGTGCAACGGCGGGTCGATCAGCCGGATCGTGGTCGGCAGACCGTCCATCTGCTCGAGCAGCGCGCCGAAGTCGGCCCGCTGCAGCGGCAGCAGGGCGTCCAGCGCCGCCTGGCGCTCCTCGTCGTCGTCGGCCAGCACCACCCGCTCCACCAGCACCCGGCGCTCGCCGAGGAACATGTGCTCGGTGCGGCACAGACCGATGCCCTGCGCGCCGAGCGCCCGGGCCCGGTGCGCGTCCTCGGCGGTGTCGGCGTTGGCGTGCACCCGCAGGTGCCGGGTCTCGTCGGCGTGCCGGAGCAGCCGGTCCACCGCGCGGACCAGGTCGGCGGTCTGCTCGTCCTCGCCGGCCTGCGCCAGCGCCGCGTCCAGGCCGGCCTCCAGGTAGGTGGTCACGGGGGAGGGCGAGACCGGCACCGCACCGAGGAACACCTCGCCGGTGGTGCCGTCGATCGCGATCACGTCGCCCTCGGCCACCACGGTGCCGCCCACGGTGAACCGACGGCCTACGGCGTCGACATCGATCGCGTCGGCGCCGACCACGCAGGTGCGCCCCATGCCGCGGGCCACCACGGCGGCGTGCGACGTCTTGCCGCCGCGCGCGGTGAGCACGCCGACCGCCGCGATCATGCCGCCCAGGTCGTCCGGGTTGGTCTCCCGACGCACCAGCACCACGTCCTGGCCCTCGGCCGCCCAGGCCTGCGCGGTCGCCGGGTCGAACACGGCCCGCCCGACGGCGGCGCCGGGGGAGGCGGCCATCGCGCGGGTGAGCAGGCAGCGCTCGGCGCCGGTGTCGAACTGCGGGAACATCAGCTGGGACAGCTGGGCGCCGCTGACCCGGGCCAGCGCCTCGTCCATCGTGATCAGGTGCTCGTCCACCAGCTGGGTGGCGATCCGGAACGCGGCCGGCGCGGTGCGCTTGCCCACCCGGGTCTGCAGCATCCACAGCTTGCCGCGCTCGACGGTGAACTCGACGTCGCACAGGTCACGGTAGTGCGTCTCCAGGTGCCGCATCGCCTGGCGCAGGTCGGCGTAGGAGGTCGGGTCGGCCTGCTCCATCTCGGCCAGGCTGAGCGTGTTGCGGATGCCCGCCACCACGTCCTCGCCCTGCGCGTTGATCAGGTAGTCCCCGTAGTCGCCGGTGCGCCCGGTCGCCGGGTCGCGGGTGAACGCGACGCCGGTGCCGGAGGCCGGGCCCAGGTTGCCGAACACCATCGAGCAGACGTTCACGGCGGTGCCCAGGTCGTCGCCGATCCGCTCGCGGCGGCGGTACAGGCGGGCGCGGTCGGTGTTCCAGGACTCCAGCACGGCGACGATCGCCAGGTCGAGCTGCTCGCGCGGGTGCTGCGGGAAGTCCCGGCCGGACTCGGTGCGCACGATGTCCTTGAACGCGTCGACCAGCTGGTGCAGGTCGGCGGCGTCCAGGTCGACGTCCTGCTCGACGCCCTTGGCGGCCTTCGCCTTGTCCAGGGTGTCCGCGAACAGGTCGGCGTCGATGCCGAGCACCGTCTTGCCGAACATCTGGATCAGCCGCCGGTAGGAGTCCCAGGCGAACCGCTCGTCGCCGGAGAACTCCGACAGCCCGACCACGGAGGCGTCGTTCAGGCCGACGTTCAGCACCGTCTCCATCATCCCGGGCATCGAGTACTTCGCGCCGGAGCGCACGGAGACCAGCAGCGGGTCGTGGAAGTCACCGAGCCGGCGGTCGAGGGTGTCCTCCAGCCGGCGCACGGCCATCGTCACCTCGACGCGCAGCTCGGGCGGCAGGTGGCCCGTGCGCATGTAGGCCCGGCACGCCTCGGTCGTGATGGTGAAGCCGGGCGGGACGGGCAGGCCGAGCCGGGTCATCTCGGCGAGGTTCGCGCCCTTGCCGCCGAGCAGGTCCTTCTGGTCCTTGTCACCCTCGGAGAAGTCCTGGACATAGACCGCCACGTCGCACCTCCCGATGCCGGGGCGCCGTTGCCCCTATCCCGGCAGTCTGCTCCTGCGGGCCGCGTCCTGGCCAGGGACCATCGGCCCGGTGCTGGTCGCGGGCCGAGGTCCCGGTGCACGCGGCGGGCGAGGCGTCGGTGGTGGTCGGTAGACTGCGAGCGACCCTGCTGGTGGACCTGAGGAGCGCGACGGCGGAACGCCGAGCACATGGCCGAGACATCGTCTGACCGACCCGACCGCTCGCGGCCCGCCGCGGGCCGGACCGGACCGGGGACCCCCGCGACCGGCGGCGCCCCCGCACGGGTCGAGCACCGCATCACGATCCCCGCCACCGTCTCGATGGTCGAGCTGCTGGGCCTGGGCGACCAGGTGCTGCGCGCCATCGAGGACGGCTTCCGCGCCGTCGACGTGCACGTGCGCGGCAACGAGATCGCACTGGCCGGGCCTGCCGGCGACGTCGCGCTGGTCGCGCGTCTGGTGGACGAGCTGGTGGAGACGGCTGTGGCCGGCACCCCGCTGACCCCGGACGTGGTCACCAGGTCCGTCGCGATGCTGACCGCCGGCACCGGCGCCCGGCCCGCGGACGTGCTGACCCTGCACATCCTGTCCGGCCGGGGGCGCAGCATCCGGCCGAAGACGACCGGGCAGAAGGAGTACGTCGAGGCGATCGACCGGAACACGGTCACCTTCGGCATCGGCCCGGCCGGCACCGGCAAGACCTACCTCGCGATGGCCAAGGCCGTGCAGGCGCTCCAGGCCCGGCAGGTGAACCGGATCGTGCTGACCCGTCCCGCCGTCGAGGCGGGGGAGCGCCTCGGGTTCCTGCCCGGGTCGCTGAGCGAGAAGATCGACCCGTACCTGCGCCCGCTGTACGACGCGCTGCACGACATGGTCGACCCGGAGTCGATCCCGCGGCTGATCGAGGCCGGGACCATCGAGGTCGCGCCGCTGGCGTACATGCGCGGACGCACCCTGAACGACTCGTTCATCATCCTGGACGAGGCGCAGAACACCTCGGTCGAGCAGATGAAGATGTTCCTGACCCGGCTCGGCTTCGGCTCGCGCGTCGTCGTGACCGGCGACGTGACCCAGGTCGACCTGCCCTCGTCCGTCACCTCCGGGCTGCGGGTGGTCGAGTCGATCCTGGCGGACGTGGACGATGTCGCGTTCTGCCGCCTGACCTCCTCCGACGTCGTCCGCCACCGGCTGGTGAGCGACATCATCGACGCCTACGCACGCTGGGACCACAACCGATGAGCTCTCCCCTCCGCACCGCACCTCGCACCGCACCCCGCCCTGCTCCTCGCCCTGCGGGAGACCCGCGATGAGCATCGAGGTCAACAACGAGTCCGGCCACGAGGTCGACGAGGCCGAGTTCGCCGCCCTGGCGCGGTTCGTGCTGGACCAGATGCACCTGCACCCGCAGACGGACCTGTCGATCATGCTGGTCGACACCGATGTGATGACCGACCTGCACGTGCGCTGGATGGACGAGCCCGGGCCGACCGACGTGCTCTCCTTCCCGATGGACGAGCTGCGACCGGGCCGGGCCGACGAGCCGACCCCCGCCGGGCTGCTGGGCGACATCGTGCTGTGCCCGCAGGTCGCGGCGGAGCAGGCGCTCGCCGCCGGCCACTCCACCGCCGAGGAGCTGCTGCTGCTCACCACGCACGGGATCCTGCACCTGCTCGGCTACGACCACGCCGAGCCGGAGGAGGAGAAGGAGATGTTCGGCCTGCAGCGGCAGCTGCTGCTGACCTTCCTGTCGGGCCGATGAGCGACGTCGGGGCGAGCGAGGTCGGGCTGCTCGGCCTGCTGACGGTGCTCGCGGTGCTGGTCGCCGCGCTGCTGTCCGCGGGCGAGACGGCGGTCCTGCGGATCAGCCGCTCCGCGGTCGCCGACCTGCTCGCCGCCCGACGCCCGGCCGCCGAGCGGGTGCGCCGGCTGACCGAGGACCGGGCGGCCGTGGCCACCTCCGCCTCGGTGGTGCGGCTGCTGTGCGAGATGCTGGCGGCGGTCTGCCTGACGCTGGCCGTCGCGGCGAGCACGCTGCCGTGGTCGGTCGAGCTGGTGATCGCGATCGCGGCCTGCGCCTTCCTCACCGTGGTGATCGCCCGGATCAGCCCGCGCTCGCTCGGCCAGCGCTACCCGGCCCAGGTGCTCGTGCTGACCTCCCGGCTGCTGGTCGGCGTGCGCCGGGTCGCCTCGCCGCTGGTGCGGGGCGTGGCGGGCCCCGGCGCCGATCTCGGCCCCGCCGAGCTGCGCGAGATGGTGGAGCGGGTCGGGGAGTCCCCGGCGATCGACACCGACGAGCAGGAGCTGGTCCGTTCGGTGCTCGGCCTGGGCGACACGCTGACCCGCGAGGTGATGGTGCCGCGCACCGACATGGTCACCACCGCGGAGGGCACGCCGCTGCGCAAGGCGCTCTCGCTGCTGCTGCGCTCCGGGTACTCCCGGGTGCCGGTGATCGGCGAGCAGGTGGACGACCTGCGCGGGGTGCTGTACCTCAAGGACGTGGTGCGCCGGGTGCAGGACGACCCCGCCGCGCTGGACGCGACCGCCGGGTCGATGGTGCGCCCGCCGGTGTTCGTGCCGGAGTCCAAGCCGGTGGACGAGCTGCTGCGCGAGCTGCAGGCCGGCGCCTCGCACATCGCGATGGTGGTGGACGAGTACGGCGGCATCGCCGGGCTGGTCACCATCGAGGACGCGCTGGAGGAGATCGTCGGCGAGCTGACCGACGAGCACGACCCCGCCGCCCCGGAGGTCGAGGACCTCGGTGACGGCACCTACCGGGTGCCCGCTCGGCTCGGCCGCGACGAGCTCGGCGAGCTGTTCGGCGTCGAGGTCGAGGACGACGACGTGGACACCGCCGGCGGGCTGCTCGCGAAGGCGCTCGGCAAGGTGCCCATCCCGGGTGCCGCGGGCGAGATCCACGGGCTGCACCTGGTGGCCGAGGGCACGGAGGGTCGGCGCAAGCGGGTGGCCCGCGTGCTGGTCAGCCGGGTGCCGGACCCGGACGACGAGGACGGCGACCCCGCGCTGCCGGACCGGTCCGGGCGCGAGGCCGCGCCGGCCGCAGCACCCCCCAGACCGCCGGAGCCCGAGCGGCTGCCGGCCGACGACCATCCCGCTGACCGACGACGGAGAACCTGATGACCCACCGATCCGGCTTCGCCTGCTTCGTCGGGCGACCGAACGCGGGCAAGTCCACGCTGACCAACGCCCTGGTCGGGCAGAAGGTGGCGATCACCTCCGGCCGGCCGCAGACCACCCGGCACACGGTGCGCGGCATCGTGCACCGGCCGCAGGCGCAGCTCGTCCTGGTGGACACCCCCGGGCTGCACCGGCCGCGCACGCTGCTCGGCGAGCGGCTGAACGACCTGGTGCGCGGCACCCTGACCGAGGTGGACGTGGTGGGCTTCTGCCTGCCGTCGGACCAGCGGGTCGGGCCGGGCGACCGGTTCATCGCCGAGCAGCTCGCCGAGCTGACCCGTGGCCGGCGCGGCACCCCGGTGGTGGCGATCGCGACCAAGGCGGACCTGGTCGGCAAGCAGCGGCTGGCCGAGCACCTGCTCGCCGTGTCCGAGCTCGGCGACTGGGCGGACATCGTGCCGGTCTCCGCCGAGTCCGGCTACCAGGTGGAGGTGCTGGAGCAGGTGCTGATCCAGCACCTGCCCGAGGGCCCGGCGCTGTACCCCGAGGGCGAGCTGACCGACGAGCCGGAGGCCGTGATGGTCGCCGAGCTGGTCCGCGAGGCCGCGCTGGAGGGCGTGCGGGACGAGCTGCCGCACTCGCTGGCCGTGGTGGTGGACGAGATCGTGCCGCGCGAGGTCGGTGCGGGCGAGGTGCCGATGCTGGACGTGCGGGTGCACCTGTTCGTCGAGCGGGACAGCCAGAAGGCGATCGTGATCGGGCGCGGCGGGACGCGGCTGCGTGAGGTCGGCACCCGCGCGCGGCACGGCATCGAGGCGCTGCTCGGCAGCCGGGTGTACCTCGACCTGCACGTCAAGGTGGCCAAGGACTGGCAGCGGGACCCGAAGCAGCTGGGTCGGCTCGGGTTCTGAGCATGGTTCTACGACAGCGGCGGAGCCGAGCCGGGAAGACCCGGGAGCAGCAGGGCGAGCAGGTCGGTGAGATCGAGGCTCCGGACCCGGGCGTGCGGCCCGGCCGGAGCGCCGACCGTCGTGAGGTGGTCCGGCGCACCGCGCTGGGTGCCGTGCTGGGTGCCGTGGTCCTCGCGGCGCTCGGGGCGCTGATGGGCCCGCAGTGGGACCCGGTGCCGATGACCGACACGCTGACCGTCCAGTCGTCCTCCACCGCGATCACCGGGGCGCCGGAGCTCCAGCAGTACGAGGTCGAGACCTCGATCATCACGATCGAGCTGGACGGCGCCGAGGTGCAGGCCCAGCTGAAGATGCCGGTCGGCGTGACCGGTGACGTGCCGGCGGTGCTGTTCGTGCACGGCGCCGGCACCGGGACGTACGAGGCGGCGTTCGTCGAGCAGGCCGAGGCGCTGGCAGAGGCCGGCATCGCGACGCTGGTGCCGGACAAGCGGCTGGACACCTACTCGATCCGGCACCGCGACTACGTGGCGATGGCCTCGGACTACCTGGAGTCGTTCGACGTGCTGCGCGCGATGCCCGGCGTCGACCCGGACCGGGTCGGGGTGTACGCCGAGAGCGAGGGCGCCTGGATCGCACCGGTGATGGCGGTCGAGCAGCCGGAGATCGCGTTCGTCGCACTGGTCTCGGCCCCCGTGGTGCCGCCGCGGGAGCAGGCCGCTTTCGCGGTGGACTCCTACCTGCGCAACACCGGCGTGCCGCAGCAGGTGTTCCGGGCGATCCCGCGCGCGGTCGGCATGTCGCTGCCCGGCGGCGGGTTCGAGTACGCCGACTTCGACGTCTCGCCGTACCAGCGCCAGATGACCCAGCCGGTGCTGGTCGCCTACGGCACCGCCGACGCCTCGATGCCTCTGGTGCAGGGTGCGGAGCAGATCATCGGGGATGTCGCGATCGCCGGGAACACCGACTACACCGTGCGGTACTACAGCGGTGCGGACCATGGCATCAGGGTGGACGGCGAGGTGGCGCCGGCGTTCCTGACCGACCTGAGCGGCTGGGTGCTCGGGCTGCCGGACACGGCCTCCGCCTGGCCGCGGATCGCCGGCGCCCAGCCTGAGCAGCTGTACTGGGCCTCGCCCGTGGCCACGCCCCGCTGGTTCGGCGACGGTGACGCGGTGGTGGCCCTCGTGCTCGGCGCGGTCGGGCTGATCGTGCTGCTGCCGGTCGGCCGGTGGGCCCTGGTCGGGGTGCAACGGGTGCGGGGCCGACCACCGGTGCCGCGCCGCGACCGGGTGCTGGCCCGCCGGCTCGCCGTGCTCGGCGGGCTCTCGATCGCGACGGTGGTGGCGCTGGTCTGGTACCTGGTCGCGGTGGCTCGGCTGGCGCTCGGCTATGAGCGCAACGGCTGGGTGGTGCAGGGTGGGTGGCTCGGCGTCCGCCTGCTCGGGCTCGGCGCCGTCGTGGCCGGTGCGATGGTGGTGGAACGGCTGCGACGGCTCCGGCGGTCCGGTCGGCCGTTCGCTCGTGGTGTGATCGGTCATGCGGTGCTGTGGGGCAGCGGGACGGCCAGCGTGGCGCTGCTGGTGGTGCTCGCCTACTGGGGCGTGTACCAGCTCGGCATCTAGACGGCCCGGGATCGAGACGGCCCCGGATCGAGCCGGCCCGGGAGATCGGGACGGATCAGGGCACCGGGCGCGGCCGGCCCGGGGCTCAGCGACGGACGAGGAGGCGCGGTGCGCACCAGCTGGGGTTCGGCGAGCGATCGCGGGCGGGTCCGTGCGCTGAACGAGGACGCGCTGCTGGCCCACCCGCCGGTGTTCCTGGTCGCGGACGGCATGGGCGGGCACGAGGCGGGCGACGTGGCCAGCCGGCTCGCCGTGCAGGAGTTCGCCCGGCTCGCGGGGCGGACCACGGTGGATCCCGCGGACCTGCACGCCAGCTTCCTGCACGCGGCGCAGCGCATCCGTGCCACGTTCGAGCGGCGCGAGGGCGGGACGACGGTCGCCGGGGTGGCGCTCGGCGAGCACGACGGGGTCGCGCACTGGCTGGTGTTCAACGTCGGCGACTCCCGGGTGTACCGCTGGACGGCGGGCGAGCTGGTCCAGCTCACGGTGGACCACTCGGTGGTGCAGGAGCTGGTGGACAGCGGGGCCCTGACCAGGGCGGCCGCCGAGCAGCACCCGGAGCGGCACGTGCTCACCCGCGCCCTGGGCACCGGTGCCGACCCGGACCCGGACTACTGGCTGATGCCGGCGCACCCCGGGGACCGGTTGCTGATCTGCTCCGACGGGGTGACCAACGAGCTCGCGCCCACCGACATCGCACAGGTACTGTCCAGCAGCGGTGGTGCGGCCGCCGCCGCCGGCACGCTGGTCCGGCTCGCGGTCGAGGCCGGTGGACGGGACAACGCCACGGCCGTGGTGGTGGACGCGTACGCGGCCGCAGGCGGTTCCGCGCGATGGCTTGGATTCGAGGTCGGACCTGTCGATAGGTCCTGGGACGAGACGATCGACGGGGCGACGATCCCGCGGCCGAGGACGCAGGTGGAGGATCACGGTGAGCGTGGCGGAGTACACCCCGGGTGACTGGTACGCCGTCGTGGCGGACGGGGTCGTGCTGCTGCTCGCACCGAGCACCCCGCCCGAGGTCGTGCGGGACGTCTGGGCATCGACGCCCGAGCACGGCGGTCTCGGCCGCCGGCTGGACGTGCTGGTGCGGCAGGGCATCGCCGGGCTGCACCCGTTCGCGGCGGTGGACCTGTCGTCCGGCGCGGGGGTGCAGGTCGCGCTGCGTGGCGGGGTCGAGGTCGAGGTGGTGCGGGGCGACCGCGCCGAGGTGCTGACCGCACCGGACGTGGTGAGCTGGTCCGAGCGGGCTGTCGGCGCCGCCGAGGAGGTCACGGTGCGGGTGCCGGGCGGCCCGCGCGGGACGACGCTGCCGCTGGTGAGCGGCGTGGTTCGAGCCTCGCAGGTCCGGGTGCGGGTGCTCGACCGGGCAGGCACCCCGACCGTGGCGCCGGACGAAGCGGTGCTCGCGATCGACCCGGTGCTGGTGGCCGCGCCGGTGCCGGTGCTCGAGCCGGTGCCGGTGCTCGAGCCGCTGCCCGCGGACGAGCCCGGGTCGTCGCAGGAGCAGGAGCAGGAAGGACCCCCGGCCCTGCCCGGCCCGGCGGGGGCCGACGACCATGACGGGCTGACCATCCTGTCCGGCGAGCTCGCGTCGATCCGGCAGAGCCTGCCGTCCTGGGCGGTGTCCCAGACCGGCGACCGACCGTCCGGCGTGCTGCCGGCAGCGGTGCTCGCGCCCGTGCCGGGTGCGCCGGCTGCTCCCGCCGCACTCGCCGCTCCCGCCGTGACCGAGGCGCCCACCGCGCCCGCCGCTCCCGGCCGGCACGGCCGCGCCGAGCCGCCCGCCCCGGAGGCCGCACCGGTCGCCCGGCTGGTGCTGTCCACCGGGACCGTCGTCCCGCTGGACCGCCCGGTGCTGCTCGGCCGCGCCCCGCAGTCCGAGCGGGCGCTGCCGGGCGCCCACCTGGTCGCGGTGCCGAGCCCGGAGCAGGACATCTCCCGCTCGCACGCCCAGGTGCAGCTGGTCGCAGGTCGGGTGCTGGTGACGGACCTGTACTCGACCAACGGCGTCTCGGTGGCCGGGGGCGGGCTCGCCCCGCGTCGGATCGCTGCGGGCGAGCCGGTCGCGGTGCAGGCGGGGGACGTCGTCGACCTCGGCGACGGCGTCACGTTCGTGGTGGAGCCGGGTGCGTGAACCCCGGAGCCGCACCCGCCCGTCCGCCGCTGATCCCGGGGTGCACGCACCTGCGGCGGCTGGGCGGCGGCGGCTCGGCGGACGTGTTCCTGTACCAGCAGGAGCACCCGCACCGGCTGGTCGCGGTCAAGGTGCTGCGGGCCGGTGCGGACGCCCAGGAGCGGGCCGCGTTCGCACGTGAGGCGGACCTGACCGCGCGGGTCGCGCACCACCCGTGCGTGGTCTCGGTGTTCCAGGCGGGCGTCGCCGACGACGGGCGGCCGTACCTGGTGATGGAGCACTGCGCGCGTCCCGGGCTCGGTCAGCGGTACCGGTCCGACCGGTTCGAGGTGGCCGAGGTGCTGGAGATCGGCGTGCGGCTGTCGGCCGCGGTCGAGACCGTGCACCGTTCCGGGGTGCTGCACCGGGACATCAAACCGGGCAACGTGCTGACCAGCGACTTCGGCCGTCCGGTGCTGGCGGACTTCGGCATCGCCACCGCGTCCGGCGATCAGGAGGTCGCGGTCGGCATGTCGATCCCGTGGGCGGCGCCCGAGCTGCTCGCCGCCCGGCCGCACGGCGACGAGCGGTCCGACGTGTACTCGCTGGCGGCGACGCTGCACTCCGTGCTGGCCGGGCGCTCGCCGTTCGAGCGGCCGGGCGGCGGCAACGAGCCGGCGGACCTGGTCGGGCGGATCGAGCGCGGCACGCCGAGCCCGCCGGACCGCGAGGACCTGCCGGACCGGCTGCGGACCGTGCTGGCCCGCGCGATGGCCCGCGAGCCGTGGCAGCGGCCGGCCCGCGCGGTCGACCTGGGTCGGGACCTGCAGGCGGTGCAGGGCGACCTGGGGCTGCCGATCACGCCGTTGGAGCTGGACGACGGACCGACCGGCCCGCCGGGCGCGCCGGTGGACGTCGACGCACCGGACGTGACCCGGCTGCGCCCGGTGCGTGAGGTGCCGGCGCACGCCGAGCCCCCGCCCCCGGCCGGGCGCCGGCCGTCGCCGGAGGACCGGGTGAGCGGTGCCGCGCACCCCCGGCGCACCGGACGGCTGCTCGCCGGCGCGGGTGCCGTGCTGGTGCTGGTCGGGGCAGTGCTGGCGGTCGTGCTGATCGGCGGCTCCGGCGACGCTCCCGAGCTGGCGGCGACCGACGGGTTCGCCGACGTCCGGCCGACCGTGACGGGAACCGTGCCGAGCCCCACCGGCCTGGTCGGCACCCGCACCGCCGCCGGCACCGTCGAGTTCACCTGGACCAACCCGGACCCGCAGGACGGCGACCGGTACCTGTGGGGCGTGCTGAGCACCGTCGGCGAGACGTCGTTCGCGTCGCCGACGGACCAGGCGCTGGCCGTGGTCACCCCGGACGGTGAGGGCGAGGTCTGCATCGAGGTGTCGATCGTGCGCGCGGACCGGCGTGCCTCGGCGACGCCCGCCGAGGGGTGCGTGCCATGAGATGGCCGTGGGACCGCCGTCGGACCGTCTCGGCCGCCGCCGCGGTGACGGTGCCGGCCGTGCTGGCCACCATGGCGCTGCTGAACCCCGGCTTCCCGCTCGCACAGGTGGACCTGAACGACGGTGCTGTCTGGCTGACGTCCACCAGCACGCTGCAGCTCGGCCGGTACAACGCCCAGGTGGAGGAGCTGAACGCGGGGCTGACGGCGACGGGCACCGAGTTCGACGTGCTGCAGGAGGCCGGCGACGTGCTGCTGGTCGAGCCCGGCACGGTCTCGGTGGTCGACCCGGCCACCGTCGCCGTGACGGCCGAGGTCGCGGTGCCCAGCGGGGCGCAGGTGGCGACGGGCGGTGGCACCGTCGCGGTGATGGACGGCGGCGGGCAGGTCTGGGTGCGCACCCTGGACGACCTGCCGCTGCTGTCCACCGCCGACCCGGCGGACGCGGTGGTCGGCGACGACGGCCTGGTGGTGGTGGCCAGCACGGGCGCGGCGTTCGCGGTGGCCGCCGCGACCGGCGAGGTGACCCGGCTGACCCCGACCACCGGCGCGGCCACCGTCGCGGTGGCGCAGGCCGGGCTGGACGGGCCGGTGGACCAGGTGACCACGGTGGGCGACGAGGTGGTCGGCCTGGACGGCGACACCGTGCGCACCTCCGGCGGCTCGCAGGTCCTGGGCCTGTCGGCACCGGTGCTGCAGCAGCCCGGGCCGGCCGCCCGCACCGTGCTGGTCGCCGGCTCCGACGCCCTGGCCGAGGTGCGGCTGTCCTCCGGCGAGGTCGCCGCGACCTACGACGCGGGCGGCGGCACCCCGGCGGCTCCGGTCCGGGTGGGCAGCTGCGCGCACGCCGCGTGGGCGACCGGTACCGCGAACTACCTGCTGCTCTGCGACGACGAGGCCCCCCAGGTGCTCGACCTGGCCGGGGTGACCTCGGCGGACCACCTGGTGTTCCGGGTGAACCGCGAGGTGGTCGCGCTGAACGAGACCGTGGACGGCCGGCTCTGGCTGCCGATGCAGGACACCGGGCTGCGTGAGCCGGACTGGGCGGACATCGTGCCGCAGGACCAGCCCGAGGACGACAGCGAGCAGAGCGAGGGCGAGCGCACCACGCAGCAGCTGGTCGCCGACTGCGCGGAGGCCGGCGCAGCCCCGCACGCGGCGGACGACAGCTTCGGTGTGCGGGCCGGGCGCACCACCCTGCTGCCGGTGATCGACAACGACACCTCCTCCGGCTGCGGCATCCTGGTGGTCTCGGATCTGGACGCGGTCCCGGCCGGGTTCGGCACGCTGCAGGAGGTCGACGGCGGGCGCTCCCTGCAGCTCGAGGTGGCGGCCGGGGCGACCGGATCGGTCACGTTCTCCTACTCGATCTCGGACGGGCGCGGCACCACGGCCCCGTCCACCGCGCAGGTGACGCTGACCGTGCGGGACACCGCCCTGGACGAGCCGCCGGTGCAGCTGCGCACCGGGGAGCTCCGGGTGGAGCAGGGCGCGAGCGTGACCTACCCGGTCCTGTCGGACTTCCGCGACCCGGACGGCGACGACCTGACGCTGGTCGGCGCGGTCGCCGAGCAGGGCACCGCCCGGTTCCGGCAGGACGGCACCCTGACCTACGTCGCCGACGACGGCTCGCTCGGCGCCACCGTCGTGCATGTGAGCGTCTCGGACGGCACCAGCACCACCGAGGGCGTCGTCGCGGTGGACGTGCGGGCGAGCGGCACCCTGGACCTGCAGGTCGACCCGGTGCACGCCGTGACCTCCGTGGGCCAGGAGGTGCTCGTGCAGCCGCTGACCGCGGTGCGCAGCCACGGCACCGAGCAGCCCCGGCTCGCCGGCGTGACGGACCTGGCCGGCACCACCGTGACCCCGGACCTGGACCAGGGGACCTTCACCTTCAGCGCCGTGCAGCCGGGCACCTACTACGTGAGCTTCACCGTGACCGCGGCCCCGCAGCAGGCCACCGGGCTCGCCCGGATCGACGTGCGTGAGCAGAGCACCGAGGCGCAGGTGCCGGTCGCGGTGTACGACCGGGCCTGGCTGCCCGCCGGCGGCGAGGTGACGGTCGCGCCGCTGGCCAACGACTCCGACCCGGCCGGCGGGGTGCTGGTGCTGGTGTCGGTGACCACGCCGGACGGCCTGCGGGTGGCCGTGCAGGACCACGAGCTCGTGCAGGTCTCGGCGATCGGCGTGCTGTCCGGACCGGTCACGCTGCAGTACGTGGTGTCCAACGGCGTCGCCTCGGCCACGGGGGAGATCTCCGTCTCGCCGGTGCCGGCGTCCAGCGGCTCCCAGCCTCCCGTGGTGCCGGACGTCACCTCCCAGGTCCGCACGGGTGGTGTGGTGACGATCCCGGTGCTGGTGGACGGCCTACGACCCGGACGGCGACGCGCTGAGCCTGGTGACCGAGCTCGCCGAGCCGCTGGGCTCCGGCGAGGGGCTGATGTTCGTGGCGGGAGAGGTGCTGCGGTACCAGGCGCCGGCCACCGCGACGACGGTCCGGGCCATCTTCGTGGTGCGGGACGCGACCGGCAACGAGACCGCGGCCGCCGTGACCATCCAGGTGCACGCGTCCGACGCCGCGACCAAGTCGCCGCCCCGCCCGCAGACCCTGGTCGCGCGGGTGTTCGCCGGCGACACGGTCCGGATCCCGGTCCCGCTGGTCGGCATCGACGACGACGGCGACGGCCTCACCCTGCTCGGCATCGACTCGGCCGGCAGCAAGGGCCAGGTCACCGCGGTCGGTGCCGACTACCTGGAGTACCAGGCGCTGGCCGGGGAGTCCGGCACCGACACCTTCACCTACGCCGTCGAGGACTGGACCGGGCAGCGGGCCGTCGCGACCGTGCGGGTCGGCATCGCCGCCCGGCCGGCGGACAGCAATCGGGTGGTGGCCAGGGACGACACCGCGACCGTGCGCCCGGGGCAGACCGTCGAGGTCCGGGTGCTGGCGAACGACGTGGACATGTCCGGCGGGGACCTGACCCTGGCGGGCGTGCTGGAGGTGCCGGCCGGTGCGACCGCGAGCGCCGCCGGGAACCGGGTGGTGGTCTCCGCGGTGGCCGCCGGGGTGTACCCGATCGGCTACACCGCTGCGAACAGCCGGGGTGCCCGGGCCGACGCCGTGCTCACCGTCACCGTGGACGGCGACGCCCCGGTGCGGGCGCCGGTGGCGCAGGACGTGGTGGTCCCGCCGGTGGACACGGTCGGGCGGACCAGCGTGGACGTGGACGTGCTGGCGGTCGCTCAGAACCCGAGCGGCCCGGTCGGCGACCTGACCGTCTCGGTGCCGAGCAGCGCCGCGGACGTCGCCGCCGTCCGCGGCGGCGTGGTCACGGTCACGCTCACCGACCGCGCGCAGACCGTGCCGTACCTGCTGACCAACAGCACCGACACCTCCGCACGGTCGTACGCCTTCATCACGGTGCCCGCGCTGGGGTTCTTCCCGCCGACCGCCCGGCCGCACGCCGCCGAGCTGCGGGTGGCCAGCGGTGAGCCGATCACCATCTCGTTGGACGAGCAGGTGCAGGTCGCACCCGGGCGCACCGCGACGATCGCCGATGCGGGCGCGGTCACCGCGAACCGCTCCGACGGCTCCGCGCTGGTGGTGGACGGCTCGACCCTGCGGTTCACCTCCGCCGCCGGTTACGCCGGCCCCGCCTCGATCACCGTGCCGGTCACCGACGCCACCGGTCCGGACGACACGAGCGCCCGCACCAGCGTGATCACGCTGCCGATCACGGTCTACACCGAGGACGACTACCCGCCGGTCTTCGTGCCCTCGGTGCTGTCCGTCGCGCCGGGGGAGCCTGCGGTCAGCGTCGACCTGCGCGCGTTCACCGCGGGGGTCGAGGGCGCCGCCGGCAGCCAGCAGGACTACCGGTTCCAGCTGACCTCCGGCGTTCCCGCGGGCTTCACCGCGACCCTGGACGGCACCCGGCTGTCCGTCTCCAGCGCTGCCGGCACCCCGAAGGGCAGCCGGGCCACCCTGCAGCTCACCCTGGGCTACGGCCGGTCCGGATCGATGGATGTGCAGGTCGAGGTGCGCACGATCGCCAGCACCCGCCGTGTCGCCACGGTGGTCAGCCGCGAGATCGCCGACGGGGTGCAGGGCGCGCAGACCGTCGTCGACGTGCTGTCCGGTGCGTACAACCCGTTCCCCGACGTGCCGCTGCGGGTGGTCGGGGTGAGCGTCGAGACCCCTGGCGCCGGCACGGCGAGCGTGTCCGGCAGCTCGGTGGTGCTCCGGCCGGCCGCCGACCTGGTCGGCACGATGGTGGTGCGCGTCCGGGTGCATGACGCCACCGACGACAGCTCCCGCGAGGTCGCCGCGACCCTCACGCTCCGGGTGCGCGGCACGCCGGCCACCCCGACCGCCCCCCGGGTCGGCGAGGTCCGCGACGGCACGGTCGTGCTGAGCTGGACCGCGCCGGACAACCGCGGCGAGCCGATCACCGGGTATCGCGTCACCGCGCAGCCCGGTGGCCAGCAGACCGCGTGCGCCAGCACCACCTGCACGATCACCGGCCTGACCAACGACGTCGAGTACACCTTCACCGTGGCGGCCAAGAACGCGGTCGGCTGGTCCGACCCGAGCCCGGCCTCGGCGAGCGCGCGGCCGGACGCCGTGCCGGACGCGCCGGCGGCGCCCGTGCTCGGCTGGGGGGACGGCCAGGTCACCGCGACCTGGTCGGTGCCCGCCGGCGCGGGGTCGCCGATCACCTCCTACACGGTGCAGCTCTCGCCCGCACCGCCGGGCGGCGGCGGGACGGTCACCGGGGTCATCGGCACCAGCATCACGTTCACCGGCCTGGAGAACGGCACCGAGTACACCGTGCAGGTCCGCGCGCACAACCGGGCCGCGCAGCCCTCGGCGTGGAGCCCGTCGTCGGACCGGGCCGCGCCGGCCGCCCCGCCGGACGCCCCGACACCCGTCGCGGAGCGGGTGGACACCGCGCTCGGTGGCCAGATCGCCGTGCGCTGGGACGCTCCGTCCCGCAACGGCGCCGACCTCACCGCGTACCGGTTGGTGATCACCGGTGGCGGCAGCACCCGCACCGTCGACCTCGGCGGGGCCGCGACCGGCTACACCCTGACCGACGCGACGAACGGCACGCCGTACACGGTCCAGCTCACCGCCGCGAACAAGGCCGGCTGGTCGGCGGCGGGCACCGGGCAGGCCACCGCGTTCGGGCTGCCGGCCACGCCGACGATCACCGGGCAGAGCACGTCCGAGGCGGAGGCTGCAGGCGCCGGCTGGGCCCGGATCGCCTGGTCACCGCCGGCCGGGAACGGATCGCCGGTGGACGGGTACGAGGTCCGGCGGGACGGCGCCGCCGCCGTCGCTGCCACCGAGCCGGCCTTCACCGCGACCGGCCTGGTCGGGGGCACGGCCGTGCTGCTGGAGGTGCGGGCGCACAACGCGGCGGGCTGGAGCGGCTGGACCGGCGCGACGCTCACCCCGGTCACGCTGCCGGGCGCGGTGGACCCCGCCTCCGTCACGGCCACCGTCACCTCCTACCAGGACCGCCAGCCGGTGCAGGTGTCGCTGGGCTGGGCCGCGGTCGCGACCGGTGGCGGGGACCGGCTGTCGTACGCGGTGGTGGTGGAGCAGCAGACCTCGGGCGGCTGGGTCCAGGTGCACGCCGGGTCGGTGACCGCGACCAGCACGCTGGTGGACGTCAGCGGCATCGCCGAGGGCGTCCCGGTCCGGGTGCGGGTGACGGCCTCGACCTCGGTCGGGGCCGGCGGCACGGCGGAGCGCAGCGCCGTGCTGGACTGGCTGCCCGCCACGGACACCTGAGCACGGGGCCGGCGACCCGGCCCGCACCGCGCACCGCCCCCGATCAGCACCACCCGAGCAGCACCCCGGTCCGAGCAGCACCCGATCCGAGCGGAGACGAGCACCCCATGACCCCCGAGCAGTCCGCGTGGTTCGCCTCGAGGTTCGCCGCGCTGGTGGCGAACGTGTCCCGTGCCGTCCTGGGCGCCGACGGTCCGGTGCGGCTGGTGCTGACCGCGATGGTCGCCGAGGGGCACGTGCTGCTGGAGGACGCGCCCGGCACCGGCAAGACCTCGCTGGCGCGCGCGATCGCGGCCTCGGTGCAGGGCAGCCAGCAGCGGATCCAGTTCACTCCGGACCTGCTGCCCAGCGACGTGACCGGCGTGACGATCTACGACCAGACCACCCGGACGTTCCAGTTCCACCAGGGCCCGGTGTTCGCCTCGGTGCTGCTGGCGGACGAGATCAACCGGGCCTCGCCCAAGACGCAGTCCGCGCTGCTGGAGGTGATGGAGGAGGGGCACGTCACCGTGGACCGGGAGCGGCACCCGGTGGGCCGTCCGTTCGTGGTGATCGCGACGCAGAACCCGATCGAGCAGGCCGGCACCTACCGGTTGCCGGAGGCGCAGCTGGACCGGTTCCTGGTCCGCACCGCGCTGGGCTACCCGGACCGGACCGCCACCGTGGAGATCCTGGCCGGGGCGCGGGACCGCACCGTCGGGCTGGAGCCGGTGGTCAGCACCGCGGAGATCGTGCGGATGGCGGACCTCGCCCAGACCGTGCACGCCGGCGGCGCCGTGCTGGACTACGTGGCGCGGCTGATCGAGGGCACGCGCGCGGACCCGCAGACCGCCCTGGGCGCGAGCGTGCGCGGCGGGCTGGCGCTGGTCCGGTGCGCACGGGTGGCCGCCGCGGCCGACGGGCGGGGCTACCTGATCCCGGACGACGTGAAGAGCCTGGCGGTGCCCGTGCTGGCGCACCGCCTGGTGCTGGACCCCGAGGCGGACTTCGTCGGCGCCACCGCCACCCAGGTGGTCGATCGGGTGCTGGAGCGCACCCCGCCGCCGGCGGAGCGGGCCTGACCGGGCGCGGCGGGTCGTCGCGGTTGCTGGGCGGGGCGCAGCCGAGGAGCGGCGCAGGAACGGCGGGACGGGACCGGTGGGCGTGACGACGAGGGAGCGAGGTGACGAGGTGCGGTCAGCACGTGGTGCCGCCGGGGCGTCCCGCACCCGGCTGTCCGGCGTCGGCCTCGGCGCCCTGCTGCTCGCGGTGCCCGGCGGTGGTGCAGGCCTGCTGCTCGGCTGGGTCGAGCTGACCGCGGCCGCCGGCGCCGTGCTCGCCGCGCTGCTGGTCGCGGTCGCGATGACCGCAGGACGACTGCCGCACACCGTGCGGCTCGACCTGGCGGACCACCGGGTGCGCGTCGGGCAGCGCGCGTTCGGCGGCGTGCGGGTGACCGCCCCGGCCGGCCGGCGCACCAGACCGGTGCGCCTCGATCTGCAGGTCGGCTCGGGTCGGGCCGCGCTCGCGGTCCCCGCGCTCGGCCCCGGCGGCGTGCACGAGGAGCTGTTCGCGGTGCCTACCGACCGACGGGCCGTGCTGACCGTCGGCCCGGTGCGGGTGGTGCGCGGAGACCCGCTCGGCCTGGCCGTGC
The DNA here is from genome assembly GCA_036404115.1 of Cellulomonas sp. GTDB lineage: Bacteria > Actinomycetota > Actinomycetes > Actinomycetales > Cellulomonadaceae > Cellulomonas. Next base: position 16,446 of record DASWPG010000001.1, on the reverse strand, counting down.
GGCACGCGGCCACCACCGGCGCCGAGCGGCTGTACGTGCACCCGCAGCTGGTCCTGCTCACCGGCGCCGACGCCGGCCTGCTGCGCGACCTGGAGGGCGGCGCCACCCGCGACCCCTCCGAGTCGGACCTGGCGTTCCACGCGCTGCGGGACTACGTGGTCGGCGACGACCGGCGGTCGATCCACTGGCGCACCACCGCCCGACGCGGGGTGCTGACGGTCCGGCAGTACGAGGACACCCGGCGGACCCAGACCGTCGTGGCGCTGGCCACCGACCCGCGGGACTACCGGCAGCGGGGCGGGGACCACGAGCCGGACGCCGAGCTGGAGCTCGCGGTCGCCGTGGTCGCCTCGATTGGGGTGCGGGTGCTGACCGAGGAGCACCCGCTGGTGGTCAGCGCGGCCGGCAACCGCGTGCGGAGCACCGCCCGGCGCGCCTTCCTGGACGACTGCGCCGCGATCGCCTGCGGGCCCGAGGGCGCGGCGACCGCCGTGCTCGGGCGTCGGATCGCTCGCGAGGCCCCCGACGTCACGCTCGCCTTCCTGGTCACCGGGTCGGTGCCGTCGGACGCGGACCTGCGCACCGCCGCCCGGCACGTGCCGGAGGGCACCCGCACCGTCGTGCTGAGCTGCACGCCCGGTGCCTCCGCCGAGGTCCGCACCCGGGGCGGGCTGAGCCTGGTGCGCCTCGGTGCGCTGGCGGACCTGCCCCGTGTCCTGCGGCTGGCGGCGGCGTGACCGGCCGCAGGTCGGCTCCGGCGGCGCCATCGGCCGTCCCCGGTGCTGCCCTCGGTGCCGGTGCCGGTGCCGCTGCCGGTTCCGTCCCCGGTGCCGCCCGGTCCGGCGGCCGGCGCACGCTGCGCGCGACGGCGGACGTGCTGCTGCTCGCGATCGCGGTGGCGGTGGCGCTGATTCCGTTGCAGCCGGTGTACGGCGGCACGGTGCTGCTGGCACCCGTGCTCGGCGGCGGGCTGCTGGGGGCGGGCACCGCCGCGGCCTCGGCCCGGCGGCGCTGGTCCGCCCTGACCACCACGGTCGCGCTGCTGCTCGTCGGCACGCTGGCCGGTGGCCCGCTGGCGACGCCGGCGCGCACGCCGGTCGGCCTGCTGCCGACCGCCGGCTCCGTCACCGACCTGGTGCGCGGCGCGGCTCGCGGCTGGAAGGACGTGCTGACGCTGCAACCACCGCTCGGCGGGTCCGGCTGGCTGCTCGTGCCGCCCTACCTGCTGGCGCTGGTCGGCACGGCGCTCGCGGTCCGGATCGCGCTGGGACGTGACCGGACCGCCCCCGCCGCCGCGCTGGTGCCGCCGGTGGTGCTGGCCGGTGCCGTGCTGCTCGGCACGCACCGGACCGTGCTGCCCGCCACGGTCGGCACCGCGCTCGCGGTGCTGCTGCTGGTCTGGGCCTCCTGGCGTGCCGGCCGGTCGGGCAGCGGACGGCTGGGCGGTGGGCGGTCCCGCGGCGGAGGGCGGGGCGTGCGGCGCCCGGTCGCGCTGCTCGCCCTGGTCGCCGTCGCGGCCGGTGCCGGCCTCGTCGCGGCCCCGCTCCTCGCCGAGCGGCAGGACCGGTACGTGCTGCGTGACGCGCTCGTGCCCCCGTTCGACCTGCGGGACCAGGCCAGCCCGCTGTCCGCCTTCCGCGCCTACGTCAAGGATGACGACAGCCGCGCGCTCTTCACCGTCACCGGCCTGCCTGCGGGCGCCCGCATCCGGCTGGCCACCCTCGACCGGTACGACGGGGTGGTGTGGGACGTGGCGGGGGGCGGGTCGTCGAGCGCGTCCGGCGAGTTCCGCCGGGTCGGCGCGGTCCTGAGCGCGGACGCCGAGGCGGCGGCGGGCGAGGCCGTGGCCGACGGTGGCACCCGGGTGCAGGTCGAGGTCGAGATCGACGACCTGGACGGAGTGTGGCTGCCCACCGTCGGCGACGCGGTGTCGATCGACCTCGCGGACGCCGGCACCGCGAGCCAGCTCCGGTTCAACGACGCCACCGGGGCCGCCGTGCTGACCGGTGGCCTGGTCGCGGGCACCCGGTACACGCTGGACACGGTGGTCCCGGCCGTGCCGGACGACGAGCAGATGGCCGGTGCCCAGACCTCGGACCTCGATCTGCCCGAGCTGCTGGACGTGCCGGACGCCGTGGTCACCGCGGCCGCCGACGCGGTGCGCGACGCGCAGACCCCCGCGGAGGTCGCCCGGGCGCTGGAGCAGGCGCTCGCCGAGGGCGGCTACTTCTCGCACGGGATCACCGGCTCCGGGGACTACCCGTCGCTGTCCGGGCACGGCGCGGACCGGATGACCGCGCTGCTGGCCGGCGACCTGATGGTCGGCGACGACGAGCAGTACGCCTCCGCGATGGCGCTGATGGCCCGCGAGGTCGGGCTGCCGGCCCGGGTGGTGCTCGGCTTCGTGCCCGGGGACGACGACAGCACCGCCAGCACCGCGGACGGCTCCGACGGTTCAGAGGGCCCGGTGGTGGTGACCGGCCGGGACGTGCGGGCCTGGGTGGAGATCTCGTTCGTCGGTCACGGCTGGGTGGCCTTCGACCCGACGCCGCCGCAGGACCAGACCCCGCAGGAGGAGCAGCAGACCAGCCCCGCCGATCCGGAGCCGCAGGTCGTGCAGCCGCCACCGCCACCTGCCGACCCCGTGCAGGCGCCCGAGGACGACGCCGAGCAGCCGCAGACCCAGGACAGCGTGGAACCGGCGCCGAACCCGGTGTGGACCCGGATCGTGGGCGGTGCGGCGGCCGGTGCCGGCGTGCTGCTGCTCCTGCGCGCGCCCGCCGTGGCGGTCGCCGCGCTCAAGGCGCACCGGCGTCGGCGTCGGCGCCGGGCCGGTGCGCCCGCCGCACGGGTGGCCGGCGGCTGGCAGGAGGTGCTCGACCTCGCCGTCGACCTGCGCCGCCCGGTCGCCCCGGCTGCCACCCGACGGGAGAGCGCCGTCGCGCTGGCCGCCGGATGCCGGGCGGATCCGGTGCCCGGCGCCGCACTCCCGCTGGCCGAGGGCGTCCGGACGCTCGCCGAGCAGGCCGACGCCGTCGTGTTCGGTCTGGGGGAGCCCACGGCCGACCAGGCGCGCCAGGTCTGGGAGCAGGTGGACGTCGTGCTGGCCGGGATGCGCGCCGCATCCACCCGGCGCGAGCGCTGGCGGCTGCGGATCAGCACCCGGTCGCTGCGGGGGAGCCGGCGGCAGGGCTCGACCGCTGCGGGGACCGGCAGCCCACGCGTCGCCGGCCGGGCGCGGCACGGTTCGCGCGCCGATCGAGGCGCTGGTGCGGGTCCGGGCGCCCCCGCCGATCGACGTCCCGGCGCACAGCAGACCCCCTCGGCAGCACCGGGGACGACCACCGAGGAGCAGGATCGATGACCAGCACCACGCCCGCCCCCGGGGCCCCGCCGGCCCTGCTGGGCCGCCGGATCGCCGCCGGACTGATCGACGGCGCGCTCACCTCGCTGTGCGCCGCCCCGCTGGGGGCGACCCTCCTGCCGGTGGTCCTGCTCCCGTCGGAGGAGGGCGCCACCCGCGGTGCCGCACCGGCCCCGCTGGTGACCGGTCTGGTGCTGCTGGTCGCCTGGGCCGGTGCGCAGTGGTGGTGCCAGGGCGTCCATGGCTGGACGATCGGTCGCCGCCTGCTCGGGCTGCGCACCCTGGACGTGCGTACCGGTCGGCCGCTCGGCCTCGGCCGTGCCCTCGGCCGGTTCCTGGTGCTCGCGCTCGGCGGGCTGGTCTGCGCCGTCGGCCAGCTGGTGGTGCTCGGCTCGATCCTGCTGGACCCCACCGGGCGGCACCGCGGCTGGCACGACCGGGTCGCGGACGCGATCGTGGTGGACGTGCGTGGTCTGCCGACCGCCGAGCGCCTCGCCCGGCTGGCTGCCCCCGCGCGCGTCCCCACGGACGGCGACGCACCCACCGACGGCGACGTCCCCGCCCACGGCGGCGCCCCCGAGGCCCCGCCGGCGCCGTCGGTCCCGGTCGACGAGGAGCAGCCCCGCACCCGGTGGGGCACCCTGGCGGTCGACCGCCGGCTGGACCCGCCCGACCTGGTGCTGCCGCCGATCGCCCCCGGGCTGACCTCCGACACCCGGGCCATCCCGATCGTCCTCGACGCCGACGAGGAGGGTGCTGCTCAGCACGGCGCTGGTCGGCACAGCCTGACCTCGGACGACCCGGCCCCGGACGGCACGGTCCGGCTCGGCGACGGCCGGTCCGGCCCTTCCGTCGCCACCGCACCGGAGGAGCTCCGCGCGGCCCTGCTGTTCCCGGTCGCCGAACCCGGCGGGCCGCTCGGCGCGGCGAGAGCGGGCGCCGCCGGCTGGGCGGTCCGCCAGCCGGACGGCACGCTGCTCGCCCTGGACGTGCCCCTGCTGGTCGGTCGCCACCCCGACCCGTCGCCCGGCGTGCGGGTGCTCGCCGTGCCGGACCCGGGCCGGTCGGTGTCCAAGACCCACCTGATGATCGGCCGGGACGACGACGGCCCGTGGGTGGTCGACCGCGGCTCCACCAACGGCACCCTGGTCACGCTGCCGGACGGCCAGCGGATCATCTGCCTGCCGGACCGCAGGGTGCGGCTCGCCGAGGGCTCGGTGATCGCGTTCGGCGACCACGCGCTCACGATCGACCTGTCCTCCTGAGCACGATCGTCCCGAGCACTGTCCTCTGCGCCCCACCCTCCGGCGCCTCGCCTTCCTGCGCCGACCGGCCTTCCTGCGCCCGGCACAGCGGTGCCCCGCCCCGCGGAGCGCCCGGGGCCGGTCCGTCGGATCGCGCTGTCCGCATGGTGAGCGGTTGCCGTGCGCCGCCGGCTGCGCGGTACAGTGACCGGGTGCTCGTGCGGAACGACCTCCTCCTTCGCCGCCGCGACGAGGCCTTCTAGGCCGGATCCTCGTCGCGGTGTTCGGTGCGCCGGCTGATCCCCCAGCAGCTGAGACCCCTCGCGATCGAGGACGAAGGAACGCCCCCATGAGCTACCACGCCAGCACCCCGCAGCAGCCCTCCGGCATGCCGGTGCACAAGTACCGCCCGTTCGCCGAGCAGTTCCGCGTCGACCTGCCGGACCGCAGCTGGCCGTCCCGGCAGATCACGACCGCCCCCCGGTGGTGCGCGGTGGACCTGCGCGACGGCAACCAGGCGCTGATCGAGCCGATGAGCCCCGCCCGCAAGCTGGAGATGTTCCAGCTGCTGGTGCAGATGGGCTACAAGGAGATCGAGGTGGGCTTCCCGTCCGCCTCGCAGACCGACTTCGACTTCGTGCGCCAGCTGATCGACGAGGACCTGATCCCGGACGACGTCGTGATCCAGGTGCTGACCCAGTCCCGCGAGCACCTGATCGAGCGCACCTACCAGGCGATCGCCGGCGCGAAGCAGGCCATCGTGCACCTGTACAACTCGACCTCGGTGCTGCAGCGCGAGGTGGTGTTCCGCTCCGACGAGGACGGCATCGTCGACATCGCGGTGCAGGGCGCGCACCTGTGCAAGAAGTACGAGGAGACGATCCCGGGCACCGCGGTCTACTACGAGTACAGCCCGGAGTCGTACACCGGCACCGAGCTGGAGTACGCGGTGCGGATCTGCAACGCGGTGCTGGAGGTGTTCGACCCGACGGCCGACCGCCCGGTGATCATCAACCTGCCGGCCACCGTCGAGATGGCCACCCCGAACGTGTACGCCGACTCGATCGAGTGGATGGGCCGGCACCTGTACCGGCGCGAGCACGTCGTGCTGTCCCTGCACCCGCACAACGACCGTGGCACCGCGGTGGCCGCTGCCGAGCTGGGCTACCTGGCCGGCGCGGACCGGATCGAGGGCTGCCTGTTCGGCAACGGCGAGCGCACCGGCAACGTCTGCCTGGTGACGCTGGGGATGAACCTGTTCAGCCAGGGGATCGACCCGCAGATCGACTTCAGCGACATCGACCACGTGCGGCGCGTCGTGGAGCACTGCAACCAGATGCCCGTCGGCGAGCGGCACCCGTACGGCGGCGACCTGGTGTTCACCGCGTTCTCCGGCTCGCACCAGGACGCGATCAAGAAGGGCCTGGACTCGATGGCCGCCCGCGCGGACGCCGAGGGCGTGGGCGTGGACGACATCGTCTGGGCGGTGCCGTACCTGCCGATCGACCCCAAGGACGTCGGCCGCTCCTACGAGGCGATCATCCGGGTCAACTCGCAGTCCGGGAAGGGCGGCATCTCCTACCTGATGAAGTCGGAGCGCGACCTGGACCTGCCGCGCCGGCTGCAGATCGAGTTCTCCCAGGTGGTGCAGCGGCACACCGACTCCAGCGGCGCCGAGGTCACCGCGGACGACCTGTGGCGCGTGTTCACCGACGAGTACCTGCCGGCCGAGCCGGACGGCGACCTCACGCCCTGGGGCCGGTTCGCGCTGCGGGGGACCAGCATCACCACCACCGAGGACGGCCGGGCCGACCTGTCCGTGGACCTGGTGGACGGCGGCGTCGAGCGCCCCGTGCACGCGGCCGGCAACGGTCCGATCGCGGCCTTCGTCGCGGCGCTGGACGAGGTGGGCGTCCGGGTGCAGGTGCTGGACTACGCCGAGCACGCGCTGTCCGCGGGCGGCGACGCCACGGCGGCGGCCTACGTCGAGTGCGCGGTCGGCGACCGGACGCTGTGGGGCGTCGGCATCGACCCGTCGATCACCACCGCCTCGCTCAAGGCGATCATCTCGGCGGTCAACCGCGCCGAGCGCTGAGGCGGTCGCCCGCCCGGCGCCGGGAGGCCACCGACGTCGCGGCACCGCTGGAGCAGTGCGCCGCCACCGACGCCCAGCCGTTCCGGCGGGCCACGACGCCCGGCGTGCGCGCGATGGCGCCGCGCGGCACGGGCGTGCACCACGCCGTGATCGACCTGCTCGCCGAGATCTGGGTGCTGGTCGGCCACCCGGACGGACGGGTCGACAACCAGGTGCCCGCCGCGGTGATGACGGACGACGCGCTGCGCCGGGTCGAGCTGTACGAGCAGAGCGACGCCCTGCTGCGCCGGTTCGTCCCGCGCAGCGACCGGTCCGGGCTGCCCGGCTTCGCGGGCTGCTCCGAGTCGATGGCCCGGCTCGGCGTGATCGGCGCCTCGATGGATCAGCACGGCCCGCACCCGGATCCGACCGCACGAGCTGCTCGCCGGGCGGGACCAGGCCACCGAGCCGAGCCACCTGGACGCCCCGACCGGGGCCGGCAACCGCTGCACGCTGCAGGCGCGGATCGACGCCGCCCGGGGACCGCTGACCGCGCTCCGCGTCGACGTCGACGACGTCAAGGCCGTGAACGGCGCCCGCTCCCAGATCACCGGCGACGCCGTGCTGGTCGAGGTCGCCGCGCTGCGCGAGGCGGTACGGGCGGCCGAGCGGGACGGGCGCGACCGGCACACGGCGGTGCTGGGCACGCCCACGATCTGACGGCAGGCCTGCGAGGTGAGTGCCGCCACAGGGGCGCGTAGGTAGAAACCCACATCCCGCCCGTCGGGGTCGCGCTCGCGGGCCTCTACTTGGGTGGTCGCTCCCGCCGGGGTCGCTCTCGCGGCCCGCCCCGTCGCGGCGGGGGCCGACGCACCCGTCCGACCTCACCCGTGGAGCACACCGTGCGCGACCGCCTGCCCGAAGCACGACCGGACGCCGGGTTCACCCTCGTCGAGCTGCTCGTCGTCGTGATCATCCTCGGGATCCTGTCCGCGGTCGCGGTCCCGCTGTACCTGAACCAGCAGACCAAGGCCCGCGCCGCGACCGTGCGGTCGGACCTGCGCACCGTCGCCGTCCATGTCCAGGCCGCGATCCTGGACGGCGCCGACCCGGACGACCTGTACCTCGGCGTCGACCTGGGACCGGGCGTGGGGATGTCGGCGGCCGCGGTCGCCTCGGGCGACCGGTACGGCTACGCCCTGTGCGACAAGGGCCGCTACCAGGCCGTCAATGGTGCGGGCACCGGCCAGACGCTCGTGACCGACGAGTGGTGCGACCCGATCGATCTGTCGTCCCTCTCGGTGTTCCCGGCGAGCACCATCCAGACCCAGGCCGTCGCCACCACGCAGGTCTACGTGCCGACCGACACCAGCCGTGCGTCCTGGTGCGTCAACCTGCGCTACGGCCGCGGCGCCGCCACCAGCAGCCCGTCCTCGTCGGACCTCGTCTACCGCTACAGCCCTGAGCACGGCATCGAGCAGGGCATCTGCCGGGACGTCGGCAAGTAGCCCGACCCCGCGCGTCACACCCCCTCCTCACGAGAGCAGATCTCCCCATGCACCGACACCCACGGCGGTCCCGCACCGTCACGACGCTCCTGGCCACCGCCGTCCTGACGGCCCTCGCGCTGCCGGCCGCGGCCTCCTCGGTCGACCCCGGGACGGGCCCGACCGCCGGAGGCGCCACGGTGTCCGGCACGGTCGGCGTCACCGTCGTCGACGTCGACGCCGCCTGGTTCCACACCCTGGCCGTCGGCTCGGACGGGCTGGTCTACTCCTGGGGCAGGAACCCCGTCGGCGAGCTCGGCGACGGCAGCACCACGTCCTCGACCATCCCCGTGCAGGCGGCCACCCCCGCGGGGCTGACCTTCACCGCGGTCGCCGCCGGTCTGACCCACTCGCTGGCACTCGCCTCCGACGGGACGGCCTACGCCTGGGGCGCCGACGACGCCGGCCAGCTCGGCGACGGGTCGGACCAGAGCAGCACGACCCCGGTGGCAGTGTCCATGCCGGCCGGGGTGACCTTCACCGCGATCGACGCCGGGGACTACCACTCGGTCGCGCTCGGCTCCGACGGCCAGGTCTACGCGTGGGGCAACGACAGCTACGGCCAGGTCGGTACCGGCGAGACACGGGAACGCGTCCCGGAGCCCCGTCTGGTGCCGATGCCCGCCGGGACGACGTTCACCGCGGTGGCTGCCTCGGGCGACCTGACCCTCGCGCTGGCCGCCGACGGGCAGATCTACGCGATGGGCTACAACAACGTCGGGCAGCTGGGCGACGGCACCACGACCGACGCGCACACGCCGGTGCCGGTGGACACCCCGGACGGGGTCGCGTTCACCGCGGTGTCCGCCGGCTTCCTGGGCACGGTGGCGCTGGCCGCCGACGGCAGCGTCTACTCCTGGGGCAGCGAGATCACGCTGGGGACCGGCTCGACGGACGTCGCCCTGACGCCCGTCGAGGTCCCGCTGCCGGGCGGGGCGCGCGCGACGGCGGTCACGATCGGGCTGCAGCACGTGCTCGTGATCACGGCGGACGGCAGCGTCTACTCCTGGGGCTTGAACTGGTCGGGGTCGCTCGGCGACGGGACCACCACCGCGTCGTACGTGCCGGTGCGGGTCGGCACGGAGCAGCCGTTCGTCGCGGTGTCTGCCGGTGGCTACGGGTCCTTCGCCCTGGACGCCGACGGCCACCTGTGGGCCTGGGGCGCGAATGACGCGGGGCAGCTCGGCGACGGCGAGGTGCGCGCCGCCCAGACCACCCCGGTCGACATCACCACCGTGCAGGTCGACGCGGTGCTGTTCGGCGAGACCGCCGGCACCGGCCTCACCTCGCAGGGTGCGGCCTGGAGCGTGCTGAGCCCTGCGCACGCCTGCGGCACCGTCCCGGTGCAGGTGCGGTACACGCAGCTCGGCCGCGCGCAGACCGCAGCCGTCGGGGAGTTCACCTTCGGCTCTGAGCCGGTCGTGATCAGCCAGCCGGTCGCGACGCAGGTGGCCGTGGGGGTCGCAACCACTCTCACGGCCGGGGCGAGCGCCGACCCGGTCGCGGCCGTGCAGTGGCAGCAGGCCGCCGAGCCGGACGGCACTTGGACGGACGTCCCGGCGGGCACCGACCCGGCGCTCGTCGTGACGCCGGACGCGACGACGTCCTACCGGGCGGTCTTCACGAACTGCCTCGGCACCGCGGTCAGCGAGGTCGCGACCGTGACGGTGGCCGCCGTGGTCCCGCCGGGCACGGACCCGACGGACCCGGGCACGTCGGACCCGGGCACGGACCCGACGGAGCCGGGCACGACGGGCTCCGGCGCGACGGGCGGGGGCACCGCGGCGGTCGCGACCACGACGCCGGGCTCGGTGCTCGCGACCACGGGGTCCGACCTGCTGGTCGGCGGCGCCGCGGCCGTGGGCGTGCTCGCGCTCGGGACCGTGCTGGTCCTGACGCGTCGGCGGGCCGCCGCCGGCCGGGGACCCGACCCGCGCTGAGGCCGGGTCGGTCGGACCCGGGCCGCCGGGCGGGTCGGCCCCGGAGCGGCACGGAGATCCTGTGCGCGGGAGGGCGTGGCGTCGGCGCGTGTCGGTCCGACGGGGGAGAATGCTCCGGTGAGCCTCTACCGCGACGAGGCGATCGTGCTGCGCACCCACAAGCTGGGGGAGGCGGACCGGATCGTCACCCTGCTGACCCGCAGCCACGGCAAGGTGCGCGCGGTCGCGAAGGGCGTGCGCCGGACCACCTCGCGGTTCGGCTCCCGGCTGGAACCGTTCATGCACATCGACGTCCAGCTCAGCACAGGTCGTTCGCTGGACGTGGTCACGCAGGTCGAGACGCTGGACCCCTACGGCCGGGCGGTCTGCGAGGACTACGCGCTGTACACCGCGGGCACCGTGCTGCTGGAGACCGCGGAGCGGCTGGTCGAGGCCGAGCGCGAGCCCGCCCTGCAGCAGTACTGGCTGCTGGTCGGCGCGGTGCGCTCGCTGGCCGGTCGGGAGCACGCCCCGGGGCTGGTGCTCGACTCCTACCTGCTGCGCGCGCTGGCGATCGCGGGCTGGGCGCCGTCGTTCACCGACTGCGCCCGCTGCGGGCGGCCCGGGCCGCACCACTCGTTCGCGGTGGCCCAGGGCGGGGCGGTCTGCCTCGCCTGTCGTCCCCCGGGGGCGGCCTCGCCGGCGCCGGAGACGTTCGCGCTGCTGGCCGCCCTGCTGGTGGGCGACTGGTCGGTGGCGGACGCCAGCGCCGAACGGCACCGCCGGGAGGGGAACGGCCTGGTCTCCGCGTACTCCCAGTTCCACCTGGAGCGCACTCTGCGCTCGCTGCCGATGGTCGAGAGGGTCTGATGCCGGTTCCGCCGCCGCCGCACCCCAGCGGTGCCCGCCCGCCCGTGCTGCCGAAGGCCCTGGTGCCGAAGCACGTCGCGATCGTGATGGACGGCAACGGCCGGTGGGCGAACGCCCGAGGTCTGCCGCGCACCGCGGGCCATGCCGCCGGCGAGGCGTCGCTGCTGGACGTGGTCGCGGGGGCGATCGAGATCGGCGTCACCCACGTCTCCGCCTACGCGTTCTCCACCGAGAACTGGTCCCGGTCGCCGGACGAGGTGCGGTTCCTGATGGGCTTCAACCGGGACGTGCTGCGGCGCCGACGGGACGTGATGAACTCCTGGGGCGTGCGGGTGCGCTGGGCCGGCCGGCGACCCCGGCTGTGGCGGTCCGTGCTCAGCGAGCTGGAGGAGGCCGAGCGGCTGACCGCCGGCAACACCACCTGCACGCTCACGATGTGCGTGAACTACGGCGGGCGGGCGGAGATCGCCGACGCCGCCCGGGCGATCGCCGCCGAGGTCGCGGCCGGGCGGCTGCGCCCGGACAAGATCAGCGAGAAGACGATCGCCCGGCACCTGGACGAGCCCGACATGCCGGACGTGGACATGCTGCTGCGCACCGGCGGGGAGCAGCGCACGTCCAACTTCCTGATCTGGCAGTCCGCGTACGCCGAGATGGTCTTCATCGACGACCCGTGGCCGGACGTGGACCGCACCACGCTGTGGCGGGCGATCGAGACCTACGCCCGGCGCGACCGGCGGTACGGCGGAGCCGTGGACCGACCGGCCGAGGGCTGAGCGTCCAGCACGGACCACGACCGATCCGTGGTCGCCGCCCGGGGTGGACCGGGCCGCGTGCGGAACCGCCGCCGAGGTGCGTCCGGGCGGCCTAGGCTCGCGCCATGACGACGTTGAAGCTGGGCATGATCACCTTCGACACCACCGATGCGGTCGCTCTCGCCGGCTGGTGGGCGCGCCAGGTCGGCGGTGAGGTGCAGGACGGCAACGGTGGCTGGTTCGTCACCGTGGCGCTCCCCGACGGCGGGCCGGTCCTCGGGTTCCAGAAGGTCGCTGACCCGACCCCGGGCAAGAACCGGATCCACCTGGACCTGAACGTGCCCGACCGGGCCGCGACCGCGGCCGCGCTGCTGACCGACGGGGCGACGCTGATCGCTGAGCAGGAGATGCCCGGCTTCGGCTGGACCGTGCTGGCCGACCCGGACGGCAACCAGTTCTGCCTCGCCCAGAAGGAGAGCGCCTGACTGCTCATGCCGTGACGCGGGTGCCGCCGTCGGTGCCCGGCAGATCTCGCGGAGGGCCGTCGGGCACCGGGACCGACCGGGGCGCCGATCAGTAGGGGGGCGGGTCGTCGTCCGCGGTCCGCGGTGGCGTCGGCGCCGCCCGCGCGGTCCTGCCCGGCACGGGGCGAGGGGCGGGGCTCTCGGCTTGGTCGTGGCCCGCGCCGATGCCGAGACCCGCGCCCACGCCGAGACCCGTGCCGGCGCCTGTGCTGAGCCCCGTGCTGGTGCCCGTGCGGTGCTGGTAGGCGGAGTCGGCGCCGGGCCGGAGGCGGTAGGTGTGCCCGGTGGGAGTGATCCACTCGAACAGGCCCGGGCTGGGCTGGCTCAGGGTGTGTCCGCCGTCGGTCTTGAGGCGGTGGTCGCGCCGGCACAGCGGGCCGAGGTTGGGCACAGCGGTGGTGCCCGTGCCGGGCTCGCCGCTGCGTGGCCGTGTCTGCTCCGTCGCCGTGCTGCCGACGGCGACGCCTGGCGGTGCGTGGAACTCGACGGTGTGGTCGAGGTCCGCTCGACGTGCGTCGACGTCGCAGCCGGGCCGTGCGCAGCGGACGTCCCGGGCCTGGACGTGCGCGATCATCGCCGCGGTCGGCCGGTACCGGCGGCGCCCGACGTCCAGCACGGCGCCCGTCAGCGGATCGGTCACGATCCGGCGCCACACGCCACCGGCGGCCAGGGCGCGCGCCTGCACCGCGTCGACGGGACCGAGCCCGGCGATGTGCCCGGGACCGTCGTCGCAGCCGAGCAGGGTGGACAGCGGCACGGTGACCTGGACCTCCACCCGTGAGGTGACCCGCCCGGCGACCGGGCCGTCCGGTGCGCAGCCGTGCGCGGTCGGGTCCTCCGCGGTCGGGTCGTTCGGGGTCGGACCGAGCGGGGGCGGTCCGCCTGGGGCCGGACCGCGCGGGATCGGTCCGTCCGATGCCGGCTCGCACGAGGGTGAGCCGCCCGGTGCCCCCTCGCAGGGTCGCGGATCGGCTGGTGCGGGCGTGCACGTTCGTGGGTCGCCCGGGCCGGGCTCGCAGGAACGCGAGCTGCCCGGTGCCGGCCCGCCGCTGTGCCACCGGCCCTGCGCGGAACCGGGATCACGGGGGCGGCGGTCGTCGACGACCAGGTCGCGCAGCAGGTCGGCGCGGAGCTGGTCGAGGGTGCGCGGGTCACCGGCGGTGCGACAGGTCCGGGCCGTCCCGTCCAGCACGCCGTCGACCCGGGCGGCGTCGCCGGCCGGGAGCACGCACCACATCCCGGCCATCCCGTCGGGCAGCAGGCGCGGGTGCTCCACCCGACGCCCGGCTCTCGCACGACGGTGCCGGGTCACGGCCTCGGCACCGTCGACCTCGACGAGCGCGCGTTCGATGTCCCGGCGCAGCTGTCCGAGGGTGCGACGCTCCGCACCCGCCAGCACGCGGTCCTCGACCGCCAGCGTCACCGGCAGCGGAAGCGGACCCAACCGGTCGACCAGCAGCTTCGCGCGGGCGGGGTCGATCCGCCCCGCCGTCAACGCGTCGCCCGTCGCCACCAGCGCACCGGCGTAGGCGCGGCCCTCGGTGACCAGCGACGTCGCCGCGCGGCGCGAGACCGCCAGCCGCATCGCGAGCTCGTCGCCCGCCACCGAGGACCGGGCCGGCGCGCCGCCGGCGGCATCGGACCAGACCGGGTTCATCGACTCGCGGCCGGACAGCACGCACGCCCACCCGGCGGCCTGCGCGTGCACCCAGGAGCCCAGCCGCGACCAGGCCGCGACCACCTCGACGACGACCGCGTCGGCAGTCGCTCCCGGGGCCGTGCCGAGCAGCACCGCGAGCAGGTCCGGCCCAGGTCGCACCCGGGACAGCGCGTCGGCCGCTGATCCCGGATCGGTGGACGGATCGGCGATGTCCGTCCCGGCGTCGTCCGATGCGGCATCGGCATCGGCATCGGCATCGGCATCGACGTCGGGATCGGCTGCTGGTGCGTCATCCGGTGCGGAGCCGTGCGGTGGGGGAGCGCTCGGAGTCGTGCGCGGCGCCGAGCTCCTGGGCGGGACGTGGGTGAGCGTCGCCCCCGGGGAGCAGATCCGCAGCGCGGTCACCCACGCAGGCTCGTCGTCGGGCAGCTCTGCCCCGAGCCATCCCGGGGGATCGCACTGCTGCTGGGCCTCGGCGGGGTCGACCCACCCGTGGGCCTCGGCGGGGTCGAACCCCCCGCGGGCCGGGGACGGGTCGAACACTCCTCCGGGCTCGGACGGGTCGCGCCGTCCGGCAGGCGCCGCGAGGTCGACGGATCGACCGTGCCGAGCGCGTCCCACAGCGCTGCGGCCTCGCCGCCCGGCGATCCGCCGGAGCCGCTGCCGGTGTGCGGGACGAACCGGCGAGTCCCGTCGTGCCCCCGGCGCGCCGACGCGTCCGGACCGGGTGCCGGACCCGGTCCGGTCCGAGCGTCTATGCAGGTCAGGTGCCATCTAGCGACTCTACCTGGCACCACTGACACGACCGTCTGGCGGCGCGGCGGGGGACGCCCTGAGCGGGTGCCACGTTCGATCGGCCCGGGATCTGCTGCCCGGTGCGGTGCGGTGCGGTGCGGTGCGGTGCTGCCCGGTGCGGTGCGGAGGCCCTCGTCAGGGCGGGGCGGTCCGCGAGGGTCGGGTGAGGTGGGGCGGTCGTGGGTGCGGCCGGCCCGGACGTGCGGTGCGGAGCCACGGCCCGGACGTGCGGTGCGCCCGAGCCGCGCGGCCGTCGACCGTCCGGTCGCCGGGTCAGCGCACGGCGGGCTCGTCCGCCTCGACGGGCCGCGGCTCGGCGCCGGCGTCCTCCGGTCCGACCGCGCGACGGGTACGGCGGCGGGCGACGAGCCAGCCGGCCAGCGCGAGGAGCGCCAGCAGCGCTCCGGCGAGGGCCCAGGGCGACCGGGTGGCCAGGGTGACGGCGGCCCACAGCGCGCCGAGCCCGACGGTGCCCCAGACGAACGCCCAGGCGATGCTGCCGGGCACCGACGCGATCGTGAACCGCAGGTAGGGCATCCGCAGCAGCCCCGCGCCGGCGAACACCGCGGTCTGCAGCCCGACCGTGAGGTAGGCGAGCGTCACCGCGGCCGGACCCCAGCGGTGCACCAGCCGCAGCCCGCGCCGCGCGGTGCGGGTGCTGAGCAGCCGGTGCAGCCGACCGCCGGGCGCGGTCCCGAGGCCGGCGGTGCCCGCGGGAGGCACGGGCTCGGGCGCGTCGTGCTCCTGCCGGTGCCGGTGCTGGGCCGGCACCTCCGGCTGGTGCGGCTCGTGGCCGCGGGCGATCTGACCGGCCAGCGCGGCGGCCCCGCTGAACGCGCCGCGCCCGAGCCAGTAGATCAGGTGCGAGCGCCCCAGCACGATCACGAACAGCGCGCCGATCACCGCCCAGAACGGCCAGCCGGTCATCCCGTACGCCGCCGCCACGTCCGTCACGGCGCCGAGTCTACGAGACCGTCCTGCGCGCTCCCGGGCCGCCGCGGGGCGCGGCCGGGGCGGTCGGGTGGCCGCAGGCCCGGTGGGACCGGCGGTAGCCTGTCCAGCGATCCTCCCCGCACCACCCAGGCGCGGGGTCACCGGCACCAGGAGCACTCACCGTGGCAGCACCGTCCCGTCTCGACTCCGTGATCTCCCTCGCCAAGCGGCGCGGCTTCGTCTTCCAGAGCGGAGAGATCTACGGCGGTTCCCGCTCCGCGTGGGACTACGGGCCCCTGGGCGTCGAGCTCAAGGAGAACATCAAGAAGCAGTGGTGGCGCACCGTGGTGCAGAGCCGCGACGACGTGGTCGGGCTGGACTCCGCGGTGATCCTGCCGCGACAGGTGTGGGTCGCCTCCGGTCACGTCGGGGTGTTCACCGACCCGCTGACCGAGTGCCTGTCCTGCCACAAGCGGTTCCGCGAGGACCAGATGCTGGAGGAGTTCGAGGAGAAGAAGGGCCGCGCCCCCGCGGACGGCCTGGCGGAGATCGCCTGCCCGAACTGCGGCACCCGCGGCCGGTGGACCGAGCCGCGCGACTTCAACATGATGCTCAAGACGTACCTCGGCCCGGTCGAGGACGAGTCCGGGCTGCACTACCTGCGCCCCGAGACGGCCCAGGGCATCTTCGTGAACTTCGCCAACGTGCTGACCACGAGCCGCAAGAAGCCGCCGTTCGGCATCGGCCAGATCGGCAAGTCC